>DPDG01000104.1:133958-140244 GCA_003526375.1 Lentisphaeria bacterium | reverse complement strand
CCACAAATTCCCGTGAAGACCCATTTTTATAAAGGCACCATCCCGCCGGTCCTGGAACGCGGAAATGCGCGCCCCGATTATGCGAAAAAACGTGAAATTCCCTCCATGACGCTGGTTGAGAATCTGCTCCGCAGCTTCCGTCACTATTTGAACCCGATGCAGATTGCGGAGCTGGAACAATTCCGCCGCGAGGCGAAAGCGAAGAACCTTTTCATGCTGAACTATCCTGCGGGAAACTATCATGGAACACGTTATTTCTTCAATAATGACGACTTGATCCGCAAAACGCCGGAATATTATGCATTTGTCAATATGGCAAGCCGCCGCACCAATGGGCTGGAAAGTTATTTCGACGGAGCCAACGGTTTCAATCTTTTCACCTGCGACGGGCAGACTCTTTTTGAGCGGGAAGGGGGCGAGAGCGCCAAAGCGCTCGGCAGCGCCGTGTTGACGATGCTTCCCGGAACGACTGCCCGTCAGACGAAAAAACTGTCGCCTGTGGAGAACTGGCTTGGTTACGGCAGTCAGGGCAGATTTGCGGCAGGAGCCGCAGCCCCTGACGGTGATGCGGTGGCGGGATTCATCTTTGATAAAGTGAATGATTCCGTTGTGGAACGTCCGTCGCGGCACGAGGAGAATCCGGAGATATTGAAACTCCGTGCCAATAAGGGCTACTTCTTTTTCGGTGATCTCTTTTGCGCACTCGGCGCGGGAATAGAAAATCTTGCGCCCGAATACGAGGGCAGTATTTTCACCACGGTCGAGCAGACCCTTGCGAAAAATGCGGTAAAGCCTGTTACCGCCCACGGGATTGACTGGCACGGCAACAACGGTTTTCTGTATGGAGTGCTTCCGTCCGCGACCACGGGAAAGATTCATTCCAAACATGAAGTCCGCCGTACCAACTGGCGCGGGCTCAGCCAGGCAAATGCCGGCGCTGTGGAAACGGAACAGGAGATGTTTTCACTCTGGATCGACCATGGGCGCGAAGTGAAGAACGGGACGTATGCCTATTTTGTCGCCTGCGGCGGCAAGGTGCCGGAGAAACTTCCGTCGATTCTTGCCAATACCGTTCAGGTGCAGGCGATGGAACTGGGGCAGACGGTGCAGGCTCTTTTTTACGATGCCGGTACCCAGGTGAATACATCCATGGGGAAACTTTCGGTATCGGCGCCATGTGCATTGATCCTGAAGCGGGAGGACGGTTCTGTATCAGTCACTGCCGCCGACGGCCTGATGAATCGCAACCTCGGAAGACTGGACATTTCCCTGGGGGCAAAGCAGTTTTCCTTATCGCTTCCCTCCGGGGAAGCTCTGGGAAAAGCCGTGACACGGAAGTTTCTGTTCGAATGAAATATTCCTGCGTTTTTATAGTTTTTAATTGCTTGAACTTATGGAATAACCTCTTCTTCTCCATGCGCCTGTAGCCATGTACGGGTATATTCCACTGTATCCAGTCCAATGTCTGCAATACAGTTGGAACAAAGAATCACTCCTTTTATTTCTCCTTGGAGCAGTGCTTGGCGGTAATCGGCAAGCTGTCGTTTCATGGCAGACAGCGGCAGCGGTTTTCTGTCGCCGTAGTCCCACATGTAGCATCCTGCATAGAGCGGCGTGTCAGGTAACATTTTCCGCGTTTTTTCAAAATTCCGCCGCCAGTCAGCCAGATCACATCCGTTCCATGTCCATAGAGTAACCTTGTCAAACAGTCCCAGGTAATCGGATATGGCAAAGTCCAGTTGATAGGTGTATAATACCAGCCATAGATCCAGTTTGCGTAAGGGAAAACCATGCAGCAGATCCCGCATTTTTTCTACATTTTCAACAGGGTGACGGGCAATTTTGCCGTTCAGCTTGAATCCTTCGACCGAGTTGAAAAAGTCATCCAGAATTGCACCGGAAATATTCGGGAACATTTCCGCTTGCCGCAATACCTCCGGCAGATCGCCAAGCCCTTCATTATTGCGCAATACACTTCCCGAACCGATTGCAGCCCAGACCACTTCTTTCAGATGTTTTAATTTTTGGCTTTCCATATCGAATGGCGGCACAGGTCCTGTCGCCATCGCGACACGGAATGTACGGTCAATACCAAAGAAGTCACACCCTTCCGCCGTGTCCATCCGATTGATTCCGGGCAGCTTGTAGTTGTTGCCTGCATGATGGGACATCGGAGTTTGCCCCCAGAGATAAAAACAGTCCTTGAGCAATTTCATTTTTCATTTTCTTTCTTTTGAATTTTTGAAAATCAATATTCTGCAATCCAACGTGAAGCCATTTTCGGATTGGCTGCCGGGTTATTGCCGATTGATTCGAGGCAGGTAACAGCCCCATTGAAAAGTTCCGCATGGCCGTCGGCGTAGCCGATGTTCATTTTTTTGCTGCCAACCAGAGCCGGTATCGTAATTGTCGGATTGCCTCCTGACGGATGGCGGTAAGAGACTCGGTCATGTGTGTTCCAATCGACACCGAGAGAATAATAGTAGGTCACATTTTCCCCAGCTTCAAGAAACAGAAATTTTCCGGATGGTCTTTTCACCAGGGAACTCTTGATTCCCCAGGTATCATCTCCTGCCGTTATTCCCTGCACCAGTTCGACATTACCGGCATAGCTGGAACCGCGTTTTCCTGCGACATAGCGATAAGCTGTGGTCTGATAAAGGTTGTTTTTCGATGACGGACAGAGAAACGGACGTGCAATATAATCACCAGAGAAGTAATCCGGTTTTCCATTGCCTTTTTCCAGCGGGAGTTTCATGTAAAGAGCCATTTGCTGCGGGAAGTTGGTTACAAGGTCCGAAGTTGCATTCCTGGAACGGCGAACATAATGATCGTAATCCCCGATGTACATCATATTGGCATTTCCCATCTGTTTGAGATTGTTGATGCAGGCTATTGCGTTTGCTTTTTCCCTTGCCTTGTTCAGCGCGGGGAGCAGCATTCCTGCAAGAATCGCGATGATCGCAATCACGATGAGGAGCTCCACAAGGGTAAAATCTGCATATTTGTGCTTCATAATGTTACCTCCCTTTTATCTCTGACGATTTGCGGCATTGTTCCAGACGGGACAGATCATCATGATGAATGAATAAATAGCGGTAGAAATGTTTTTGTGCAGCTTCCGGACTGCCGGATATTTCCAGTTCATCCGCATTCCGCCACCTGCTGTCATCGAAATCGTTCTGTTCAAATCCGGGGAAAAAGTTGTCTGAAACCCGGAATTCCCGCCCGCTGACAATTTTCCCGACTCCAAAATAACCTTCCAGCCATAATCCCGCGTTGCCTAAATCATGGCGGGCAGCAATTGCAATTGTATTTTTCCCTTTCTTAAGAAACGGTTTTAAATCATATCGGCGGATTAAATAGCGATTTCCATCGGGGAACTGGGAGAACTCAGCTACTTTACTTCCATTGCAGAAAAGTTGATAGCAGTCGTCACCGCTCAGAAAAAGCTCTGCGGGACCGGTTGTATCCGCCAGCTCGAAGCTGCGGCGGAACCAGACCCAGGTATTGATGTGTCTGCGGTGTTCCTTCATCCAGATGAATTTTGTATCTCCTCCCTGATAGAGTACCGTAAGGCTGCCCGGGATTTCCGGTGTCGGAGACGGTGACAGAATCAGAGCGCGTTCTGAAAGAAGTTGTATTTCAAACGGTTTCAGATTCCGAATGACAGTATCATTTTTTTTCATTATTTTTCGTCCGGTAAAATCCTGAAATAAACCGTCAATTTCGTGGGGCAGGCGCAAAGTTACTCTGCGCGGGACATCAAGCGTATTGGCAAGGAACCAGACTACGTTTCGGGAATCGTCACCGCTTTTCCGTGCTCGAAGCTCGACACCGTTATCTTGAAGCAGAGGAGAGAGCCAGGGAGCGGTCAACACGGGTTCCATGGAGCGCAGTTCATTGCCGATCTTCGAGAGAACGTTCCACATCGGGTTGGGCCACTCCAGATGATTGATCCCATAATAATAGATTCCCATCGCACCGTGCATGATCGCATTGTAAGCCATGAAGCGTGTCTGCGGAAAATTCGGGTATCCGCCGCGGGAGTATCCCTGCAGCCACATAAGGAGCGGCTGTTTCCCGACTGCGGATTTCAGAGTCTTGTCGGCATATTCCCCGACACAGCTCATTGTCTTATTACGCAGATCAGACATATATCCGACTGGGACCGGATAGATATCGACGGCGATGGCATCTCCCTCGCGACTATAGGGTTTCAGCTCTTCCACGGTGTTTCGTGGTGCATGGGTGACCAGTACAGTTCTACGCGGTTTGATTTCCCGCACGGTATTGTAAAGTATTGCTGTATGTTTTGCCGGAATTTTTCTCATACATGCTTCATCATAATTATGATAAAAACCGACTCTCTCGAAAATTTCCGGGTATTGTTTTGCTGTGCCATGGATTCGTTTCCGATAAGCTTCCGCCGTTTCTCCGCCCAGTTGCGGCAGATTGATATCGAAATAAAGGTCAAGTCTTTTCAACTCTGCAAGGGTCCGTTTCTCCGGCAGATAAAAAAGACCCGCCGTATTGAACCCCGCTTTTTTCATTTCACTTAATGAATTGGGAAGTGAGGGAATGGCACAGGCAAGCAGAAAGCGGGGTTTGCCGTCAAGCAGGATGGCGCCGGCGGAATTGAACAGCGCCGAATTGTAATTTTTCTTTTCCGGGCTCAGAGGAATTCCGGCAAGATCAAAGGTCGCGTTTCGATCTGTTTTGATTTTTGCATTGTCACTTTTTCCAAGCAGAAATCTCACGTTATCAATCGAAAATGCTGCTCCCGGTGCAAGCTCTTTTCCTTCAAATACCAGCTTGATTGCTTCAAGTGTGCCCGAGAATTCCGGCTGCGGGGGAAGTTTGAATTCATAAAAATGAGCTTTTTTCTGTTGTGTCAGCGGAAAGAGGAAACTCCGGCTTTCCACAAAATTTTTCATTCCTTTGAGTTTGTAGCAAAGCCGGAGGGAAACGGCAGAGCCGGGAGTCAGAATGAGATGAAAAGAAAATCCGGTGATTTCATCTGCCTTCAGAGGAGGATTGAGCGGTTTTGAAACCAAGCTTGCCGGCAGGGATGAAAATTCTCCGTAAAACGTTTCCCCGGTTACTGCGGTATTCGCCATCCCTTGGAAAGTCCATTGGGATTGTGCAAATTCATGCTCTGTTTTTTCTGAAGCATTCAGAGCCATACAGAGCGGCAGCAGAGGTAAAATAAGCCGTAAGCTACTTTTTCTCATGAGCAGTCCTTTCTTTTGTGATTTTTATCTTTTTATCTTTTGCATTTCATTTTTTTCTCTTCTATATTATATTTGAAAATAGGATAAAAAAAATGTTGAATTCAATTAAAAAAATATCAAATCCTGCTTTTTTTAAAGGAGTGATCTGTTCCATCAGCCCACCGGATATCAAGATTTTCAAATTTGGAAAAGTTCCGCTTCTGGCATGGAACGTACCAATGCGGAGTCTTCCGCTTTGGCATCTCTATTGGAACAGTGAAGATGGAAGCGAATTCCGGTTGCGCAACCAGATACTGCATCTGAACCGGGATCAGATGATTCTGATACCTCCGCATACCTTTTTCGGAACGGAGATGAACCGTCCGTTTGAACATCTTTATATTGACTTTCATGTTAATGTTCCGTACTTTGACAAGATACCTCCGCACCCCATTCTGTTTCCGGCGGAACCATATCTGAAGCTTCTTAATACACGGTGCGAAGATTACAGTTTGAGGGTTATCAGCCTCTACGCCTTGTTGTTTCAGGTCTTGCTGAATCTTCCGGAAAGTGTTTTTGAATCAGCGGATTCCGATCCGATGGATGACCGGGTTGCCAAGGCATTAAACATGATTGAGGAGTGCTTTCCGGTTGTCCCGGACAATAGTCGGCTTGCACGCAAGGTTGGCATGTCGGTCAGTTGCTTTCAACGGCTTTTCAAACAACATACCGGTATCCCCCCGAAACAGTATATTTTAAATTTGAGACTGGATACAGCACGTAACCTGTTGCTTAATAGCAAACTCAGTATTGATGAAATTGCCTTAAGCACCGGTTTTTCCTCCCGCTACCATTTTTCCAAAATTTTTTCTGCTGTTTTTAAGTGTCCTCCCCGCCGTTTCAGGAGGAATTATGGAATACTGCCTATTGATATAGAGGCAATCTTGGATGGCAGGAATAAAAAAGTGTTTGATCCGAAGAACAGTATTTCCGAAAAATATTGCAAATGATTGCCATAAGAGACGAACTCTCTCAATTTTTTTTCTCTTGTCTTTGGCAATTTCAATATGGAA
>DPDG01000104.1:0-133768 GCA_003526375.1 Lentisphaeria bacterium | reverse complement strand
GGTTCCAGGACCGATGATTTCATGGACGGACGCGGAAAAGGCAGGAATATCATTCCTGCGCATTCCGTCGCGGAGCTTTGCGCTTCGTTGAAACGTCCGCGCAGAATTACGCTGATGGTTCAGGCGGGGCTCCTGTCGATGCGTTGACCGGTCGGCTTGCTGAATCTGTTTCAGTGGATGTATTCCAGTGTATATACCACTTCCCAGGTTCGGATCAGATGAGGATCGAAATGCGGGTAGGCATCAGGCCAGATCAGTTCCATTGTGGCACAGTTATGCGTTCGCCAGCAGAAGAGTTGATCTATGTTGTTTGCTATAATTTTGATCCGGTTTCCTGTCTGCATTTCTGTCGCAATGAAAGAATTTCCTTTCAATGGCAGGATTGTTTTGGTAAAACGTTTGAGAAACGGCTCATTGTTTGGAAAAATTGCATCTTTGCGTACAAAACTTACATGATTCCCGGAGTGGTCTTCAATCTTGCCAACCAGATATTTAATCCGGTTGGCATAAGTTTTGAGACTTTTGATTTCCTTGCCTGCCGTAATTTCTGTAACAGCACGGCAGCGAAACATGCGGAATCCTTTTTCCGGCACAATGGCAAGTTTTACAATAACTTTGGGAATATCCCGGTAAATGGTAAACGTTTTACGAATCACCAGACCGTCATAAGGTCTGGTTTTTACTTGACTGCTGAATGTAACAGTTACACCATCTTTCAGTATTTTACAGGATTCCAGAACTGCTGGCAGATCGGTAAGACTGACTGCGCCACGATCCATGAAGAAACAGCGTCCGATTGAAGTCGCCGCCGGTTTGCCTTTAACGCTCCAGCATCCTTCCGCCGCTTTTCTGATATTAAAAATAATTTTTTGTGCAGGCGTATTGATTTCATATCCATCCGGATTCATGCAGCAATCAATTCCGTTTTTTGTAATTGATTGGCAGCTTTTCTGCCATTCCGCAATTGCGGTATTTTCTTCTCCGGTGATTTGGGCGGAATTTTCTTTCTGCCATCCTTGATGTTTTGCTTCCGGTGAGAGTTGAATCAGGCGGTATTCCAAAGGATGCAGTTTCACATTGAAGCTGTCATTTTCCGGGATGATCACTTTACGATTCAAAAGATCGGCTGCTTCCATTCCCCCGCGCGGCAGCTGGATTCTTGCATAAACGTTATCGTTTCTACTGTTGTTGATTGCCAGTATCCATTTCCTGCCGTCGGGTGCCGTACGGGAGAAATGATAGAAGTTGTTTTCTGCAAGAAAACCTTTTTGCACTTTGATTTTCTCCGCAGTATCCAGCGTTCCGGTCATCCAAAGTGTTTCAGTAGCGGCAATATCATTCATCATTGCTTTTATGGCGGCAATGATATTGCCTTGTGCCACAAAGAGACCTTGCCCGATGACCGGATAGGCATTGTCGCAGAAGAATGCGGCAAGCAGTTGAAATGCGCATCGTTCCGGAATTTTGGTTGAAACATCACTCCATCCGTTTGAAACAATGGTTGCCCGTGTTTTTTTCAGTTCCGCCGCTTCCCGTTCCAAGCTCCGGAAAAAATCAAGTGTATCGTCATAATTCATTGGAGTGTGAATATCCGTAAACGGCTCGTAAAGACGCAGATCAATGCCATAAGTCTTAAAGTATTCATATTCATCCTTTATTCTTGGCGGGAGCGGCATGGAGCAGAAACGGAATAGAATGGCAGGGTTAATTCTTTTGAATCCTTTTACAACTGTTTCCACCATCCTTGCACGCTGTCTCGTCCGAAATTTCACCCATTCTTTTTCATGTTTCCTGAGAATTTCTATTCCCGTCAGTTCCCCTGGCAGTTTGAACTCCTTTGCAAATGCCGTAATGCATTTTTCACAGAAACAGCTGATTGTAACAGGACCCTGCGTATATGGTTCATAATCCAGTTCAAACTGCGCCGCCTCCTTTACCTGTTTCTCATATTTCATTCTGACAATCAGATCTGCGTAAAAATCAGGACCGGCTTCAATTAAGGCTGTATCGCAGAAGAGATCAACCGGAGCACCGGAAATGCTGCGTCCTTCGGGAATGTTGATTTTCGGTCCTTTCCATTGTGAAGGACGATAGGGAATATATCGCGTAGCCCTTAGTTCCGGATTGTGTTTCCAGCCGCTTCGCCTCCAGTTTTCATTCAGGAGTATGGCAAGTCTGTTTGCCGGATTATTGAGATCAATTCTTGTAACGGGAAATGCCTGCCATGCACTGTATGCAAAGTGTTCCGGCAGTCTATTGACTTGCGGGGATGGAATCTGCTTTACGGGAACAGTGTAGTTCCAACTTTGCTTTTCTGCCACAGCGGTGAATTTCAGCTTGATTTCAAACTGATCCGGCACATTCCTGCTTGCGGAGAAAAGCAGAGTATTGCTCCATGTAGGCCATACGCAACCGAACGGAATGTGGAAAACAGTCTTTTCTTTTCCAGCGGATGACTTCGGAATTTGAATATTCCCTTGTTTTCCCTTGTGAAGATACAACTCAAAAGAGATTCCATCGGGAGCTTCAATTTCAAGATTCACCGCCTGTGATTTCAGAACATTGGTGTCAAGACGCAGGAATCCGATTTCTCCCTTTTCAAGCTGATATGGAACTCCACTGGGAGCATTGGTCAGATTATGGGTGAAAAGTATGGCAGGCAGTTTTTCTTTTGACACCGTTTTATTTTGTACCGGACGAATGATTTTCTGATTTGTATATACTTCAAGAACCGGGTTCCGGAAATAGATGGCGTTGTCTGGATTTCTGCCTTTGCTGTAATTGACGAATGCCAGCTTGATGCTTCGTGTCTTCAGAGGATCGGGGATTGAAATCACGGAGCTGAATTTTGTCCAGTCCTTTCTTTCTTCTTTCGTATACAGCAGAAAACGTTCCGGCTGAAGTTTTCTGCCGTTTTCGTCCAGAAAGGTATAGAAGATGCCTGCCGGATTTATCTGTGCATCCATTTTATATTCAATCTCGAAGTAATAGCTTTGACTGGGTTCTATAGGAATTTCCTGTGCGATTGCATTGAAATAATTCGGAGTTTGTTCTGAAATGCGCAGAATTCCGTTTTCTGTTTTGAAACATTTGTCGAAGGGAGTACCCTGTAAGCGTATCCACTGATCGGGGAAGATACCGTTCCTGCTGGTGAAGGAATGGTTTTTCAAAAGATTTTCCGCATGAAGTGGAATAATTGTTCCAATGATAAGAAGCGAAATCCAAACTTTCATTTTCATAAGAGTTAAAGTCCTTTTCCATAAATGGGTTTTGTCAAATACTTGTTCTTTCTTTCGGAGAGTATTTGAGCTTATTTTGTTAATATTTGAACGGGAGTTGACCAATGAAAATTCCCCTCCCCCTCGATTTTACTGTAAATTACGCAGAGTTTCCCCTGGTGTTTGCTCCAACGAGGATAGGTTCACAAACACACTGTGGGGAATTCGGTGCCCGAATGAATACGCCCATGATTAACCATTGGCTTTTCAGTGCATTTGTCATTTGAAGTCAACCTCAGTCATTTTGTCGTCATATTTCTTCATTTTCACCTCTTTGTCATATTTTTCATAAAACTGCTTCTTTCGTGTCAAGTTTGACATTCCTCATAAATAAATATTGAAAATGGAGCGTAAAATCAAATATATATTACTTGTGCGGGACCCCACTGTAAAGTAGATAAAATGTTTTTACGATGTAAGAGACATTTTCTACATGACCGTCTCCCAGTAGAATATTCATCCGATTATTATGACGTTTTGCAAATCTTTTTTCCTGATCAGAACCGATGGCGCTGTACACGCTGTAATCTCCGTCACCGACAACCATCGTACTGGAAGGATATTTTACCTGTGACAGTTTGCGGCCGACTTTTGTGCTGGTCGGAGAAAATCTTCCGACTCCGAAATACTTTTCATCGCTTGCTGTTGCTCCATTGGACATACATGCATTATAAACATAAGCGGCATAATATCCGCTGGAAAAAATGGCATAAGTTCCTGCTTTTTCTGAAAGAAATACATTTTTCCCTTTATAATATTCCGGACATTCCAGAATGCCGAGTGTCGCATATTTATTTCCGCTTGCATGTTGATTCCCTACGCAGTTTTTTGGCAAATATCCTTGAATATACAGGAGTTGTGCCCAGTTGATGTATCCGTCCTTGTATGTAATGCCGTTCCATGTGTTTGTTCCAATATTGGAACCCGGCCAGAAATCGGTATCGTTGTGATATCCGGCAAATGCAAATCCGAGCTGTTTACAATTATTCATACATTTTGTGCCGTAAGCTTTACTTTTGGTCTTGCCGAGCACCGGCAAAAGCATGGATGCCAGAAGTGCGATGATCGAAATTACGATGAGAAGTTCTATAATAGTGAAATTCATGAATGCATAAAAATAAGAATAATGAAGAAGAATACTTCTTTTTTCAAATAGTCTGTTTTTACTTCTTACCTTGCCGACCCAAAAAGTAAAATTCCAATGAAAACTTTTCATACCATCTCCTTATTTTGATTATTTAATATATTATAAATGAAATTTTGAAAACGGCAATGTTCAGACTGATTAAAAAATTACCAATTTCGATTAAAATCCGCTTGTAAAACATATTCTTTGATATTATAATTGATATTATTATTCGTAAAATAGGGGATATTTTGTTGAATTCAATTAAAAATGTAATGGCAAAAATTAAGGATTTGCCGCCTGTGACTGAATTTTTTCAGGGACAACTCTTGCCTCGTGATTTTATTCTGCCGGACAATATTCTGGTCTTTTATCATACCTGGCATCCGAAACGATCTCATCTTCATAGCCGTTATGAGTTGGTGATTGCTTTTTCTGAGATCATATATACGGTTGATCAACAGATGTTTCCCATGAAGCCAGGCATGGCATTGCTGATACGCCCGCATTCGTCCCGATATTTAGAGCCGACGGCAGAATATTATGAAAGACTGCTCATTACTTTTGAACTGGCAGCAGAACAGCCTTATCTGCCGGTTTTTCCTTTGGCAGAGGTTTCATCCTCTGCCGGGGAGCATCTTGAGGCACTGCTGGAATATTATACAACACGAAATTCCATTTGCCTCGCCATGGAACTGGTCCGGCTCCTTATGGTGCTTTCCAAACAAGGGTTGCCTTACTGCCCGCGAAGTTTTTCCAAAATGGTTTTCAATACCAATAAGTTTATCAGCAATAATTTGTCTGTGCCTTTCGGTATTCAGGAAATCGCAGATTTCCTGAATGTTTCTGAGAGCAATTTGCGGCGGGTATATCGGGAAGAAACAGGAGAAAGCCTTGGGCATTATATCAATGCTAAACGTTTGGAGACTGCCAGGCATCATCTGCTTCAAACCGATATGCCTCTTTCCGAAATAGCACGGAGTTGCGGCTATGAAAGCATCTATACGTTTTGCCGCTTTTTCAAGAAAAATACAGGATTTTCTCCAATTCATTTTCGTAACCTTCACCGCCGAAAGAAAGGCGGGTTGCAAGGAATGGACTGATTGGAAGGTTGCAAGATCGTTGTGATTTTCTTTTCATAGTCTTTGGCAATTTCAATATGGAATGCTATATTCTTCCATGCAACTTTAACCAAGGGGGGACGTGGACTATGAAAACCAAAGCTGATATTGCTGTTGCCGGGCTCGCCGTGATGGGTGAGAATCTGGTTTTGAACATGGAGTCGAAAGGCTTTGCCGTGGCGGTTTACAACCGGACTGGTTCCAGGACCGATGATTTCATGAACGGACGCGGCAAAGGCAGGAATATCATTCCTGCACATTCCGTCGCGGAGCTTTGCGCCTCGTTGAAACGTCCGCGCAGAATTATGCTGATGGTTAAGGCGGGGGCTCCTGTCGATGCGTTGATCGGTCAGCTTGTGCCGGAACTGGAGAACGGCGATATCATCATTGACGGCGGCAACAGTTTCTTCAAGGACACGATGCGCCGGACGAAAGAACTGGAATCAAAAGGCATTCTGTATGTCGGAGCCGGAGTTTCCGGCGGCGAGGAGGGCGCATTGCACGGGCCCTCCATCATGCCCGGCGGAGACAAGCGGGCATGGGTGCATATTGAAAAAATCTTCCGGGCGATCAGTGCAAAAGCGCCGGACGGTTCGCCCTGCTGCGACTGGGTTGGGCCGGACGGTTCCGGGCATTTCGTTAAAATGCTTCACAACGGCATCGAATACAGCGATATGCAGATGATTTCAGAAGCCTGGTTCCTCCTGCGGCATCTTTGCGGGTTCAATGCCGAAGAACTGGCAGGTCTGTTTACGGAATGGAACAAAAGCGAGCTTGACAGCTATCTGATTGAGATTACTGCGGACATTCTCCGGAAAAAAGACCCTGAAACCGGAAAATATGTGCTTGATATGATTCTTGACCGCGCAGGGCAGAAGGGAACCGGAAAATGGACTGCGGAATGCGCGTTGGACCTCGGAACCCCCGCCATGACGATCGCGGAAGCGGTCTTTGCACGCTGTCTTTCCGCGCTCAAGGAGGAACGTGTAGAGGCGGCGAAGATTCTGAAGGGGCCGGCGGTTCCGAAAGCGCAGGATAAAAGAGGATTTGCCGAAGCTGTAAGGCAGGCGCTTTACGCGTCGAAAATCTGTTCCTATGCGCAGGGATTTCAACTGATGCGCGCCGCATCGCGGGAATATGGATGGGACCTGAATTACGGCGATATCGCGTTGATGTGGCGCGGCGGATGCATTATCCGCGCGAAATTCCTTGACGACATCAAACGGGCGTTTACTGCGAACCGGGATCTTGCGAATCTGATGTTTGACCCGTTCTTCTCCGATGCTCTGGCAAAAGCGCAGGAGCCGCTTCGCAAGGTTGTGGCGTCCGCTGCGTTAAGCGGAATCGCCGTTCCCGCGTTTTCGAGTGCGCTTGCGTATTATGACGCAACCCGCACGGAGGTGCTTCCCGCAAATATGATTCAGGCGATGCGCGATTATTTCGGGGCGCATACTTATGAACGGATCGACAAGCCTCGCGGAGAGTATTTCCATACGGTCTGGACCGGAACGGGCGGTTCCGCCACTTCGACCACTTACAATGTATAATCGCATTTGAAGGATAGTTATAACAAAGGAGCCGGAAAGATGAATCCCATGCAGAAACTGATCTTATTGTTTGTTGCCGCGCTGGTGTGCGGCGTAATGACGGCATGCGGGCCCGACCTGCTTGAACTGGACCCGCAGGAACCTTCCGATCTGACTGTCGCGCAGCTGGTTGCGAAAATGAATCACGCGACTGATCCCAAGGGAAATTACAGGAATGCAAAAACCTATATGATGAAGCAGGACCTTTCTTCCGTGAAACCCGGAAAAAAAGAATACTATGCCACGGAAATTCAGTTCAAGGCTCCCGACAAGATGCGGACAACGACTTACCGGGACGGAAAAGCGATCGCCGCCGTGATCTTCAACGGCGAGCAGGGCTGGAACGTGGATCTGCTGAAAAACAGAAGCGAGAAACTGAAACCGGGACTGCCGCTTTCGCTGGTGCGCATTTTTACGCAGATGGCGACTCCCGGAGTGAATATCACGAAGATCTTCAAGCATGTCACGATTGATATTTCCTATAAGGACGGCACCAAAACATACCGTCTGATCTGTGACCCCGGCGTAGACGGCATTGCCCCGTATATCATTTATGTGGACGGGCGCACGTTCCTGACCAAGAAGCTTGAAACGATCATGTATGCTGTGGACGGCAAGGAATATCTTTATTCCGCGAATACCATGAGCTATGTCTGGATTGACGATATCAGGATTGCCAGGACCTCCGTCGTATACAGCCTCAACCAGACTGATATTTCCACCTTGAAAGAGTTCAAGTTGAATCTCGATATTCCGGATTCCGAGTTCGTGCCGCCGGTTCCTTTCAATCATGTGGTGACTGATAAGAAATGAGCGGAGACGGCGGGGACAAATGGATTTCACGCGGCAACAGGCGCGAGCTCTGCCGGACCGGTGTGATGACGATGGTTTCCGAGACATTCGAATGTGTCCGGACGGGAGCCGTCCATGACTTCATTACGGTGGACCTGATTGACTGGGTGGTGATCGTGGCGGAAACCCCGGAAAAGGAGCTGGTGATGATCCGCCAGTTCCGGCATGGTTCAGGACGGATCGAGCTTGAGGTTCCCGGAGGCTGCATCGACCGGGCGGACAGTGATCCGCTGGAAGCGGCGCAGCGCGAACTGCTTGAAGAAACCGGTTTTGCGGGAGAAAATCCGCATATCATCGGGAAAGTCTGTCCGAATCCGGCGATTCAGCATAATACCTGTTATGTGGTGAAGATCGACAATGTCCGGCGGGTTTCCGAGCCGCAGTTGGAAGATACCGAGGACATCGAGCATCTGGTTGTCCCGCAGTCGCAAGTCAGGGAGTTTTTGCGGAGCGGTGCGATTTCGCACGGAATCGTGCTGAACGCGTTGTTTTTCTATTTGATGGATCAATGCTGTTGAACAGGAGGAGACGAAATTTTTTTTCATCTTTCCGGTTTTTTAATCAATCAGTCAAGGAGAAATATGATTATGAAAAGTGCATTTGAGCTTGCTTTGGAGCGGACCGGCGGAAAACTCAAGGAAATTTCCGAAGAAAAGAAGCAGAAGCTTGCGGAAATTGATAAGATCTACCAGTCGAAAATCGCGGAGGCGCAGCTTTCTACGGATCAGCGCCTGGCGAAAGAGACCGATCCTGTAAAAGCCGAAGAAATCAGAAATGCCCTGGTCACGGAGTTTGCCTCGATTCGCGACAGGTGGGAACGCGAAAAAAACAAGATCCGCGAAGAATAAGAGACAGGAGGTGCCTCTATGTCCGTCTACCTTGACAATGCGGCGGCATGTCCGTGTGACTCCGATACCATTGATTTTTACCGTGCCGTCATGGTTCGCTTTTTTGCGAATCAGGAGTCCATGGGGTTTCACGGTGCGGAATGTGCCTGTGCATTAAAGGAGTCCGGACTGCGCCTCTCCGCCGCCTTGTGCGGGGCGGATACCGGATCGCTGATCTGGACGAATACGGGGACAGGCGCCCTTCTGACCGCGGTCGAGGGGGCGGTATATCATACACGGAAGGGTGATATCGTCACATCGCCGCTGGAGCATCCTGCTTTGGAATCCGTTCTGCGCAGAGTCGCACAACGGGAGGGACGGGCTTTGCATTTCTGTAAAGCGGGCAGGGATGGACAGCTTGATCTGGATTCCCTTGAGGCGGTTCTGAATGAAAATACAGCGCTGCTTGCCGTTCATCACGTTCAATCGGAAACGGGGACGTTGCAGGATCTGAAAGCGATTCGCGGGATCCTGGACAGAAAAGCGCCGAATGCGGTTTTTCTTGCGGATACAATCCAGTCGATCGGCAAAATCCGTGTGCCATGGACCGAAGCGCGGCTCGACATCATGACTCTCTCCGGGCAGAAGATCGGGTGTCCGAGCGGCGGTGCACTGGTTTACCGTCCCGTGCTGGACAAATCCATGAAGCGCATCCGTACGCTGGAACACCGGATCGGGCGCTGTGTGCCTGCGGCGGCGATGACGGTGGCGAATCATCTTTCGGAGCTCCTGCTTGAGATTGACGAGAATGCGGTGTATGCCGCCGAGCTCAAGGATACCCTGCGCACCTGCCTTGAGGAAGAAGGGGTCAAATATCGCCTGACGGTCAAGGCGAGCCGTTCGTCGCCGTATATTCTCCATATGACTCTGCCGCCGTATCAGGGGGCGATTCTGACGCGTGCGTTGCATGAATACAGGATTTCCGTTGCCCCCGGCAGCGCGTGCGAATCCGAGGGCGGCGGTTCTCCGGCGCTCAGGGCGATGGGATACCCCCCCAATGAAACATATTGCGCATTGCGCGTGTCCACATGGGCGGACAATACGGTGGAGGAGATGCGGATTTTCAGTAAAGCGCTGGCGGAATGTCTGCGCAAATACTGAAAACGTTCTTGCAAACCTGCCGTTCAGCGTTTAGATTATGCCAACCAGAAACAGAAAGGAAAACAATCATGGAAGAATTGGAAAAGACCATAAGAGAAAAACTCGAAGAACTCCGGGTTCACCTCCAGAATGACGGCGGCGACCTTGAAATCGTTTCGATCGAAGGCAAAGAAGTCAGGCTCGCTCTCAAAGGCGCCTGCGGCTGCTGCCCCCACGCCACCATGACGATCAAGGACGGCATTCAGAGAATCCTCCGCGAGGAGGTCGATCCCGAAATCGTTGTCGAGCGCGTATAAGTTCAGATCACAGCGACAGGATGTTCCGGAACAGGGCATCCTGTTTTTTAATTTTCAGAGAAAGCCGGTGCAGAGACGATGCTCAGAGCAGGATTTGATTATTCTTGGAGCGAAGCTTCTTTCGCTCTTGCGGATGAAAACGGAACCGTTATTTTTGATGAATTCATACAACTGCCGCCGCGTAATGCCTCCGGCCTGCCGTCATGGATGGAGGAGTGCCTGAAAAAACACGGCGCCGTATTCAATGATATTACCGAGTGGAGCGTCGGAATCGGTCCGGGTTCATTTACGGGACTGCGTCTTGCTTCGTCGTTTGTGATGGGACTGGCTTTCCGGCGGGAGAATGTGCGCTGTCGCGGGATTTCGACCGCATCCGCGCTGGCTGCGACTGCCGGTCTGGAAGCGCAGCGTGTTCTTGCCCTGTTCGACGGCAGGCGGGATGAGCTTCTGGCTTTCGGGCTTGGAAACCGGAACGGGTCTTATGAGCCTGATTCCTTCCATGCGGTTCTCGGAAAAGATTCTCTGAACGCACTGAGTGATTTTGAGGCATTCGTCTGTCTTGCCAAAGATGAGGCGCAGATCCGCAGGATTGCCGGCGGTGCTGTGGAGGAGAAGCTGAATCCGGTGGAACATCTGAAGGCTTCAAAGCTGATCCTTGCGTCTCCGGGTGATTTCAATACGACGCTCAAGGATTTGGTTTACCTTCGTCCCGCCGTGTTTGTCGAACCCAGAATCCCGAGACAGTTATGAGTTCCAGACGCAGAAAAGCCGGAATCGTATTCTGCATTGTCTTTGCTCTCCTGCTTCTGATTGTCGTCATCGCCTTTTTTGCCGTGCGGAGTGTCTTTACCGATACTTCGGTTCGGAGGACGCCTGTTGCCGAGATCAATCCGCAGGATTACCGGATGGCGCAGCTTAAAACAGCCGGCGCGGTTTCCCGTATCCGCAATGCATCGGAACATACTCCGCCGCAGGAGCTTGTCCTTACCCGGGACGAATTCAATGCTTTGACGGAGACGTTGCTGAACCTTTCCGGGCAGATTTCCAGGGATATGAAAATCGGCGGAGTCAGGCTTCAGGATACGGCACTGAAACTGAATGATGATTCATTCCGCCTCTTTTACAGTTACGACACGGGTATGAAGACTCCGTTCGGCTCCCGTGTGAATTTCAGAATTGACCTGGATTTCAGGATTGAAGACGGCAGATCGTTCCTGCAATTCCGGAATACCCGGATGGGCAATATGGCAATGCCGGGCGCTCTGCGTGACAAACTGGAGGAGAACTGGCGGAGCTTTCAGCGTTCTCAGGCACATCGGGAGCTGCTGGATTCCGTGGAATCGCTTTCCGTCGGGAACGGCGAACTGCGGGTCAGATACCGTCCTTACCGGGCGAAACAGAATTTTGCTCCGTCTGCCTTGAGTGCCGTTGACACGGTTCTGAATCCTCTCGGCAGTTTCAGGTGACGCCGTGTTCTTTCCCTGTTTTCTTTTTCCGGCTTTTCGCTCTTTCGGAATTGACTAATCGGGGATATGAATTTATATTTAAAGACTTTTGTTCAATTTTAATGACAATTCATGCAAGGAAATAAAAAATGCTTACACTGCTTTGTGCTCTGGCAGCCGGAATCATTGTCGGGCTTGGAACCATTTACGGATTTCATCTTACGCCGTCCTGGGGAACTTTTTTCGGTGTTCTCGCACTGCTGATTGTTCAGGTCACTGTGTCGCTGATTGTCCGTCGCAGAACGACGAAGATCAATCTTCAGATTCAGGGAATCATGCTGGAGGTCCAGAAAAAACTGGAGAGTAAACAACAGCAGTTCATGCGCCGTCCGCTGGACCCGAAACTTATGATGCAGCAGTTCACAAAGGAACAGAATGCGGGGCTTGAGCGGGCGATTGAGGCTTGTGAACTGTTCCGTCCGCTTTACAAATGGAGTTTTCTGATGGAACGCCAGATCAACACGATGAAAATGGCGTTCAACTATCAGCTCAAGCGGTATGACGAGGCGGACCGCCTGATGGCGAAATCGCTTCTGCTTGATCCGCAGTCCATTGCGATGAAAATGGCGCGCATGTATAAACGCAATGAGGAGGGGATCGACAAGTTTTTCAGGAAGAAATGCAAAGGTCTCAAGGGCAAGAACTGCATCCTGCCTTATTCTTTATATGCCTGGATTCTGGTGAAGCAGGACAAGCCGGACGAGGCGTTCAAGGTTATGACGGAAGCGAAGAAGCGCGTTGAAAACGATGTGATTGTCCGGAACTGGGAAGCTCTTGCGAATCAAAAGCCGAAGAACTTTTCCAACGCCGGACTCGGTGAAATGTGGTATGCTCTTGCTTTGGAAGAGCCCAAAATGCCCAAACAGCAGTACCGCTACCGCTAAGTGAGTTTCAAGTTGTGAGCAGGCTGGTATTTCTGCCGGACTTACGGCAGAAGTATCGCAGGTTGACTTTCCACTGTATTTTTCTTGAAACTTGCGACTTATGACTTGAAACTTTCCGTTTTCATGCTATCTTAATTACTCTTTTCAGTGTTCGTGTGCGGGCTTCGCCGTGCGTTGCCTTCCCCATTAACCAACCCGGGGCGCACATTACACCAGAACAATAAAGATGTCTTGCCGGACTCAAAACAGGAATAAAGTCCGTGCGAAAGCGTCGAAACAAAAGAAAGGGCGGCCGATCATGGCTCTCACAGTAAAAGATCTTCTCGAGGCAGGATGTCATTTCGGACATCAGACAAAACGCTGGAACCCCAAGATGAAAGATTATGTCTACGGTTCCAAAAACGGTATCTCCATCATCGACATCACCAAGACCATTCATCAGGTCGCCGACGCCTGCAATTTCCTGCAGGGCTGTGTCATGAAAGGCGGCAAGATTCTCTTTGTCGGAACGAAAAGACAGGCGCAGCAGATTGTGCGTGAAGCTTCGGAAGCCACCGGAATGAATTACGTGATGGAAAGATGGATGGGCGGAACGCTCACAAACAATGCCACCATCAAGAAATCCATCAAAAAAATGCAGGATATCGACGCCATCGTCAACAGTGAAAACAACAAGCTCAAAAAGAAAGAGATTGCTGTTCTCTCCCGTCAGGGCGAAAAGCTCCACAGGGACCTCGACGGCATTGCTTCCATGAAGAAACTTCCGGATGCGGTCGTCATCGTTGACGTATGCCATGATGAAATCGCTGTCAAGGAAGCACGCAAGCTCAATATTCCGATCGTTGCGATCGTTGATACAAACGGCGATCCCGAACCGATTGATTACCCGATTGCCGCCAATGACGATGCCGTGAAGTCCATCAAGGTCATCATGGATACGTTCGTTGAGACGATCAAGGATGCCGCCGAGCTCTACGGCAAGAAGGCCGCCGAGGACAAGGCGAAAGCCGAAGCCGCTGCCGCTGAAAGAGCGAAGGATGAACCCAAACGCCGCAGCGCGAAGGGTGAAGGCAGGGATGGCAAAGGCGGCAAGCGCGCGTTCACGAAGCGTCCTTCCCGCAAACCGGTTGACGGTGCTCCCAAAGCGGAAGGCGAAGAAAAGGTCGAAGTCACGACTGATGCTGAAATGAAGAAGAAAGCCCCGGCGAAGAAAGCCGCTCCCAAGAAAGCGGAAGCCGCGGCGGAAGCTCCGAAAGCTGAAGAAAAACCTGCTGAATAAGTTCAATTCTATCTGAAAGGAGTCCTACAATGGCTAATATAACTGCTGCAATGGTCAAAGAACTGCGCGACAAAACCGACGCAGGCATGATGGATTGCAAAAAAGCCCTGACGGAAACGAACGGCGACATGGAAGCCGCTGTCGAATATCTGCGCAAAACCGGTGCGGCAAAAGCTGAAAAGCGTGCCGACAAAGCGACGAAAGAAGGCAAGGTTTTTGCCGCGGTCGATGGAAACAAGGCTGTCATGATCGAAGTCCTTTGCGAAACCGATTTCGTTGCCGGCAATGAAAAATTCTTCGACTATGTCAAAGAAGCCGCCGGGCGCGTTCTTGCCGCCACATCCGGTGACGGCGATGTCACGGAAAAGGCTCAGGAACTTGAAAACAACAACCTGAAAGAACTCTTCGTCAAATTCGGCGAGAAGATGGTTCTCCGCAGGGCGGTCCGTTTCGAGTCTGCCGGTATTGTTTCCTCCTATATGCACGGCAACGGCAAGATCGGCATCATGATCGATGTCGAAGGCACGACTGATCCGGAGCTTCTCAAGGCGATCTGCATGCACATTGCGGCTTACAGCCCGATGTATGTCAACTCCAGCGAAGTTCCCGCTGACGCAATTGCGAAAGAAAAAGAGATCGCCGCGGCTCAGCTTGCAGGCAAGCCCGCAAACATGATCGAAAAGATCCTTGCCGGCAAGATCAACAAATGGTACACCGAGATCTGCCTCATGAACCAGCCCTGGATTCATGATGACAAGACATGTCTGGCAAAGCTCGCTCCCGGTGTGAAGGTCAACAAGTTCGTCCGCTGGACTGTCGGCCAGGAACTTTAATCAGTTCTGCTGATCATTATCAAAGGACCTGTTCCGTAAAAGGACAGGTCTTTTTTTTGCAGGTGTTTCATATGAATAAAGTTGCGGTCATCGGTTCCGGACCCGCCGGATTGTCGGCTGCTCTGGCGCTCAGGGAAAACGGGAGGATACCCGTGATCTTCGAGCGCAGGGATCTTCCTGCCCTCAAACTGCTTGCAAGCGGCGGGGGGCGCTGCAACTTTACCAATATCCTGGACCAGGAAGCGTTTATGTCGAAGTTCGGGCGGAACGGCAGGTTCATGCGCGATGCTCTGCGTTTTGCCCCGCGGGAATGGCTGGTATCCTTCCTTGAGACGCATGGCGTTCCGGTTCAACTGACGGACGGCTTTTACTATTTCCCGGAATCCGGCAGGGCGCGCGATATCCTGAATGCTTTTCTCACAGCGTCACGTGCTGTCGTCAAGACATCATCCGAAGTTTCGGAGATACTGACGGAAAACGGCGCTGTTTCCGGAATCCGCGTCAACGGGATTGCAATCCCCTTTGAAACGGTAATCCTCGCGGCGGGCGGTCCGGCGTGGAGGGGGCTCGGCAGCGCCTCCGGATTGAAACTTGCGGAGATGCTTGGACATACTGTTGTAAAACCGCTTCCTGCGGTTGCTCCGCTTCTGATACGCGAGGATTGGGTCAAATCCCTTGCCGGAGTCAGCCTTGAACGGGCACGGCTCTTTATGAAGACGGGAAAGCATCGTGTGCTTGAAACCGTCGGGAGCCTGCTTTTCACTCATGAGGGGCTTTCCGGTTTTTCCGCGCTTGACCTTGCCGGAGACGCCGCCGCGGTCTGTGCTGAAAACGGTGACTCGGAACTGTTTCTCTGTGTCCGCCCGGAATGGAACAGGGAGGACTGGGCTCTGGAACTTGAACGCTGGAGACGCGAGGACGGCTGGAAGCTGATCCGTTCGCACCTTGCGCGGCATGTTGTCCGCTCCGTGGCGGATATGATTTGCGATCTTTCCGAGTGTTATGAGGTGAAAGCGTGCAATCTTCCGGCGGTTCAGCGCGACACCCTGCTTGACAATCTGACGGCTTTGCCGCTGACCGTTTACGGGGCGGGTCCGATGGGCAAGGCTATGGCGATGCGCGGAGGAGTTTCCTTGAAAGAGATTCATCCGGCGACGTTGGAGAGTCGGCTTGTGAAAGGGCTTTACTTTGCCGGCGAGATTCTGGATCTTGCCGGTCCCTGCGGCGGTTATAATATGCAATGGGCGTTTTCCTCCGGCAGATTAGCCGGAAGCCTGAGAAACCTTCACCGCTGAACGGCGGGAGGTGTCTTCCTGCCGAAGTTTTCTTTCTTCTGAAGCGGGATCATTTTTGAAAAGAGGCGTTGACCGGAATTCGCCTTGACTATGCGCAATGTCCACTCCAGATCCTCATTGACAAAAGAGCCGACGATATATTGCGGTTCTGAAACCGCATAGTCGGCAAGTTTCTGGTCCACCATCTTCTGCATGACACGGAACGCGAGCTTTTTCGCATTGGATTCTCCTGTGATTGCGAAAGAAATGGCTCCCTCTCCCCGTGAAACCAGAGTCATGGTCAGGGCAGTAATCATCATGTTGACTGCATCGGTATCCTTGACAGGCCCGGCGCCGAACTTGACGGATTGTGCGGGGACTGTTTCTGTAAACGGCGGCGTCAGCGGTTCCGGGCCGCTTTCAAACCATCCCATGCATGAGGTCAGCAGTACAAGTGCGGGAATGAATAGAATAAAACAGGCAAAACGAAACATTCAAAGCTCCTTCCAGATAGTTTCGGAAATACAACTTAACTCCGGGAATGAAAATAGGCAAGTCCATTTTTGATATTTTTCCTGTTTTCTTCCCGGCGCCGGTGGAATCCCCGGTTTTTGAGTGAATTTGCAGCTCTTTGTATTGTATATTGCCGGAACAGGGACTATATTATTTGAAATGATACTAATTTCAGAATTCATCTAAATAAAGATTTTGGCAAATGAAAGCGTATGACCTAAGAAAAAAATACCTGAGCTTTTTCCAGAGCAAAGGTCACTCCGTCATCAAGAGTGCTTCCCTCATTCCCGACAACGATCCCACCGTTCTTTTCACCACTGCCGGAATGCATCCGCTGGTTCCTTACCTGCTCGGCGGAAAGCATCCGCAGGGAACACGCCTTACCGACGTGCAGAAATGCATACGGACCGGTGATATCGACGAAGTCGGCGATCCTGTGCATCTCACATTCTTTGAAATGCTGGGCAACTGGTCGCTTGGCGATTACTTCAAAAAGGAGGCAATTGAGTTCAGTTTTGAGTTCCTGACCTCCAAAGAATATCTCGGCATACCGGTGGAAATGCTGGCTGTGACAGTGTTTGCGGGCGATGAAAATGCGCCGTTCGATGAGGAGGCGTTCAATCAATGGCGTTCTCTCGGCATTCCGGAGAAACGGATTGCAAAGTGTGCGAAAGAAGACAACTGGTGGGGCCCCGCCGGACAGACCGGTCCCTGCGGTCCCGATACGGAGATGTTCTACTGGACCGGTCCGCTTCCCGCTCCCGAGACTTTTGATCCCAGGAACAAGCTGTGGGTTGAAATCTGGAATGACGTGTTCATGCAGTATAACAAAACTGCCGATGGAAAATTTGAGCCTCTGGCGCAGAAGAATGTGGATACCGGTATGGGCGTTGAACGTGTGACGGCGATCCTTCAGGGGAAAAAGAGCTGTTACGAGACGGAACTTTTCGCTCCGCTGTTTGCGGAGCTGGACCAGCTTCGCGGCGTGGCGCATCAGGAAGGCGAAGAAAGAAGCCGCTCCGAGCGTATCGTCGTGGAACATGCGCGTGCGGCGACATTTATCATGGCGGACGGCATTACCCCCGGCAAAGTCGATCAGGCTTATGTCCTGCGCCGTCTGATCCGCAGAATGATCCGCGAGGCGCGTAAGCTTGGCGTAAACGGATTGTTTACGGCAAAGCTGGCGGAAGTCGTGATTCGCGGCTACAAGGAGTTTTATCCCGAACTGGAAGCCAATTCCAGGCAGATTCTGGAGGAGTTCACCCGTGAGGAGGAACAGTTCCAGCAGGCGCTTGAAAAAGGCACCGCGGAGTTTGAGAAACTGATTGCCCGTGTTCCCGCACATATTCAGAATAAGGTCGTCAGTGGCAAAAACGCCTTTTATCTTTATGAAACGTTCGGTTTTCCGATTGAACTGACTGTTGAAATGGCGCAGGAAAAGGGATTCAAGGTCGATTTGAAAGGCTATGAAGACGCCTATGCAAAACATCAGGAGCTTTCGAGAAAAGGCGCCGAGCAGAAGTTCAAGGGCGGTCTTGCCGATCATTCCGAAGAATCCGCGAAACTTCATACCGCAACGCATCTGCTTCATGCAGCTTTGAGGAAAGTTCTGGGAACACATGTGGCTCAGAAAGGGTCCAACATCAATGCGGAACGTCTGCGTTTTGACTTTTCGCATCCGGACAAGATGACGCCGGAGCAGATTGCCGAAGTGGAAAGGCTCGTGAATGAGGCGATTGAAGCGAAAGCGCCGGTCATTTGCGAGGAAATGGGCGTGGAGGAGGCGAAGGCGCAGGGCGCCATCGGTCTTTTCGGCGACAAATACGGGGAAAAGGTCCGTGTCTATACGATGGGCGGATTCAGCAAGGAAATCTGCGGAGGTCCCCATGCGGCGAATACAGGTGATCTTGAGCACTTCAGGATTGTGAAAGAGGAAAGTTCCAGCCGCGGTGTCAGACGCATCAAGGCTGTAATCGGTAAATAATCAGGAGGAGAGGGTGCACAATGAAGAATGCAGAGGTTCTGATTGCCAGCAATGACGGTGTTTACAGCATCAAGGTAAACGGACGTGCTACATTTGAGTGTGCGCCGCCGTTGCGCAGCCTGGCAAAGGACTTGGAAAACGTCATGTTCAAAAGAGTTGACGTGGACCTTTCCGCATGTACGGGAATGGACAGTACTTTCATGGGGATTCTTGCCATGCTGGGGCTCCGTTCCAAAAAGATTGATGCGGTTATGACGATTTTCAATGCCGGTGAACTGAATAAATCTCTTCTTTTTGGTCTTGGACTGAAGAAGTTGTTTAATTTCTCGGAGGGTGAAGTGCCGTTTGGAACACAGACGGGTGCCGCAGATGGCGCCGCGGATAAGATCGTCAATGCCCAGACAGTACTGGATGCGCACAAAACCCTGATGGATGTCGATGAAGAAAACGTCAAGAAGTTTGAGAAGGTGGTTGATTACGTTCAAAAAGACCTTGACAAACTGAATGATAAGAAGTCATGAAACCTCCGCGGCAGCTCCGCAATAATCCCCGTCCGCAATCGGATTCAGTAAAATCCCGTTCTTTTGCGGCGCGCAGCAATGCGCAGAACCGGATTATTTCCAACGCATCCAAAAAGCCGACATCGCGGCGTGGATGAAATGAAGAACTGAATAAAAAAACGCCGGAAAGTTCGAATCTTTCCGGCGTTTTTTTCTATTTGCCTGCATCAGTTGGCTGGTGCCGTTTCCGCTTTGTTTTCCGCTTTGTTCTCTGCGGGTGCCTGCTGAGCTTCCAGCAGAAGCTGTGCCTTGATCCGGTCCGCTATTTCCCCCGGCAGACTGCGGATACATGCCTGCGCGATTTCTGAAGTCATCTGGGAGAACGGAGGCAGTGCTGTGCGGGATTCGGTTCCCATGTCCTTCATATACCTGTTATAAGCCATCCGTGCAAGCTGGAGATGAGCATCTGCCGCCGTCTTGTCTCCGTAACCGAGAAGAACACAGCTCCGGAAAATCAGGCCGTTGATCATGTCATTCGCCTGTTTGAATCCGGCATCCTTGATTTCCTCCTGCCAGTGCTTCAAAACAAACTGATCGAAAGGCAGACGGGTATTCCGGTTCTTTTTATGGTCCGTCAGGTAATCGTAGAATTCCTGCGCCTTGGTATATTGACCATAGCTGTACATAGTGGTGATGGCACGCGACATGAAGTTCTCATACGCATCGCGGAAAGATTTGATATCCGGATTTTCCTGAATTGCGTCAAGATAAGACTGACGGACGGCATCCGCGACGGAGAAGTTCGGGATCAGCAGAAAGTTTTCGGCGGGTTTGTCTCCGGGGAACAGCATACGCCCGTTCGTAAACGTCACCTGAAGCGACTGCGTAATCATACGGCTGCAATCCACGCTCTTGCGGTCCGGACTTTTCTCAATGCCGAGCATTGCCCAGTAAATAGCGAACGATTCCGGCAGAACCCAGTCCAGATCACCGTATTTTTCATTGACTCTCAATATATCGGACGGAGTCAGCATGGTGGCATCTCTCAGCCATCTGACGCGCAGATAGTTCGTAATCAGCCTGACTTCATCCTTATTCTTCATCTTGACCGCCAGTTTTTCGGGAAAGACTCCTTCGGCTTCGCGGAATGCCTCGGAAAGCTGATCCAGTGAATCGTAGCCGGCATCTTTCATTTCGATGAAGAAAGTCGATTCCGTCTTGAGTGCGGCTTTCAGTCCCGCCTCTGTCGCCGGCGCTTCCGCAAGCTCTTTCCAGTCCGGATAATGTTTGCCGAGAATCGTGATCATGCGGAGCGCCATCTGGTATTTATAATAACGCTGGGCGTCATCCAGAATATTTCCAAGTTTGTGCTGATAGATCCAGCCGAGTTCCTTGTAAAGCACCGGATCATTCGGGTTGTACAGCAGTGCTTCGTGGTAAAGGTCGATTCCCTTGTTGACCCAGCGCCAGCGGTCTGCCGGAGAGCTGTATGTCACGGAAATATTGTAGGCCATGTTCCATGCAAGATACGCCGCCGTTGCCGTGGATTTCGGCTGAAGCTTCATGATCCATGAGGCAAGCTGGACCATTTCAAAATATTTGCCCTGCTCCTGCATGGAAATCGCGCGGAGCCAGAGGAAGTCCGCAATCAGACCGCGGAACCCTCCGAGCGCAACTGTCGTGAACGCCACCATCGGCGGCGCCCCCTCCACGAACTGTTCGTCGATGAGTTTGTTTTCCCTGATGCTGTTGTCCAGACGCGACTGGACAAACATATTGCCGGCCAGAAGAAGAATTCCAGCCACGAATGCGATTAAAACGATCGGACGCTTTTCTGTCATAGCCGTTTCCCCGTCCTATTGCTTCATTGCCTGGGCGACTTCTCTGCGCCAGTAGAGATAAACTCCGAGCGCGCAAAGAGGAAGCCCCTTCAATATGATGTTGAAAACCAGAAGCTGCATGATAAATCCGTATTCGATCAGTTCACCCGTTGCGAGCGAGCCGGAAACGAAAAAGCTCTGGACCGGAATCAGCAGGGACATCATGACCTTGCCCGTGTAAGTTCCGACGGCGTCCAAAACGTTTACATCCACCCCTTCGCTGGTCGAATCGATGGATGTAATGATGTAACTTGAGAACATTCCCGTAAGAACGTAAGATATTGTAATGAAGATTGCCGTCGGCATGGAAAGGAACGCCGATGCGGAACAGGCAATCAGCCCGAGGGCGAAGATGCCGAGGGCTGTTGTGAAGACTGCACGCGCATAGTTATTGAGGAAAGAAGCCTGCTTGATCAGCAGACGGGGACTGTCTGTCACCTGAAAATGAAGTGTATCCGAACCGGGCTGCCCGAGGTTTGCAAAACGCAGATATGCCGTTCCGTCATAGATCAGGGTTGCCCCGTTGACCGGAAACTCGTTATAGATGCCGCAGACAATCTGTTCCGGCGGTTTCTGTATCTGATATTCCTTCCGGTCCACGATTTTTTTCGGATCGGCTGTCGAGTTTTCATCATAAATGATCTGGACATAACGGATCAGCCAGGTTCCGAACGCCATTTTCTGGTCCTTGGAAAAGAGTGTGCCGGAGTAAATCTTATAACGGACGAAAACCGGACCGTCGTAAGATTTCGGCAGTGTGTCGTAATACCATTGCTGAACCTCGCCGGGTCTTACTTCGCCCATCTGCGACAGAAGTTCCATTTTGACCGTCTCCAGATATTTCCGCCGTTCCCCGCCGCTCATATCCGGAAGTTTTTCGCCCAGAGTATTCGCTTTCTTGATGCGTTCCGCCACCACCTGTTCCACCTGCTTGTTCAAGTCCTTGATTACGGGCAGGTAGCTTCTGCGTCCCGCGAAAACCTCATTCTCCATTTTTGCACGTTCTTCGGGAGTAAACTTCTGCCGGTTATACTGGAATATGACAAAGGCGTAAATGAATACGGACGCGATGATCAGCAGAACCAGATGGATCAGGAAGACGCCTGTGAATTTGCCGAACCACACCGTAATGCGGGATACGGGCTTGACGAAAATCATGTGGATCTGCCCGTTTTCCATATCCGTGCAGAACTCGGAACATGAGAGCCAGATGATTGAGGTGGAAAGAATCAGCGCCACGATTCCTGTGCTGTATTCGAGCATGACCTGAATATAACCGTAAGCTGTGCCGTCGCCTTTGATCGTATTCGGTACAAGTATGACGCAGACAATCAGCAGGAACAGCAGGAAGCGGAATACATTGGACCGCATCGCCGACCGGCAGGTAAGTTTGACTATTGCGAGAAATGATGTCATCGTCCGCCCCGCATCACTTTGAATCTTTCGAAGAAAGGATATCCTTCAGTTTCTCATTGGCTTCCGAGAGATCAATTGCCGGAGCCGCGGGTTCTTCCTTCTTCGGCTCCTTCTTGCGCAGAAGATCGTCACTGAGGTCTTCCAGCGCCTTGGTATCAATCTTCGGAGTTTCGGCAACGGTTTCCTGCGGTTTCTCCGTATCCCTGTCTTTCTTTGTCAGGGAATCAAGCAGTTCTCTTGCGGAATCTTCCTGGGCATCCGCCGAAAGATACTCGGCAATATGCCCGCCGGAACGCGCACCGTAGGTTTCGACACTTTCGGACTGTGCCTTGTTGACGACATCCAGGAAGAAATCCTCCAGTGACATGCGGGGATGATCCACCTTGAACTGGTCATCGGAAAGTGAACTGCGCAGAATCGCAAGGACCTTTTCCATGACTTCCGGCGGAAGCTGCGGGGTCGTAATGCGGTTGGTGCCTTCGATTGTCAGGAGCTCGTTCAATGTCCCCTGTGCCCGGATCTGACCTCCGTAGAGAATAATGACACGGTCGCAGACATCTTCGATATCGCTGAGGAGATGACTTGTCACGATTACGGTCTTGCCGCGTTTTTTCAGCATATGAATCAGGTCCTTGACTTCACGGCAGCCGAGCGGGTCGAGTCCGGAGGTGGGTTCGTCGAGAATCAGGAGGGACGGGTCATTGATCATTGCCTGGGCAAGCCCGATACGGCGCGACATTCCTTTGGAAAATTCTCCGACGGGGCGGTTCTTTGCATGGGAGAGTCCGACCATTTCAAGCAACTGTTCGCTCCGTTTCCGGCGTTCGAGCCCGGAAAGATTGAACAGCGAACCGAAGAAATCCAGCGTTTCATAGGCGGTCAGATACTTGTAGAGGTAGGATTCCTCCGGCAGATACCCGATCAGGCGTTTGGTATCCACATCGCGCGGCGACTTGCCGAAGACGGTAAGGCGTCCCGCTGTCGGATAAAGCAGTCCGAGAAGCATTTTCACCGTGGTCGATTTGCCGGAACCGTTCGGTCCGAGCAGTCCGAGAATTTCGCCTTCCCGGACCTCGAAATCAAGGTCGTTGACGGCCTTTGCCTTCGGGCGGTTCCAGAAATCCCTGAACTCTTTGACGAGTCCCACGGAACTGACTACGATATTCGATTCTTTTGTCGCCGTCTCAACCATTGCAAAGTTCCCCTGAATTATTGTTTCACTTCTTCCGCAGCCTCTTGAATCAGTGCGCGGCGCCAGGAACTCAACTCCTGACTTGTCGCATCTTCTCCGGTACGGAGAAGACGGGCACTGTTGAATATAATGATCAAGGTACTGCATGTATGGAACATCGCGGCGGCGATCGGTCCCATCCATCCGAAGACGGAGAGCACAATGCCGCACAGCACAAACAGGAAGCCGAAAGCAACGTTCTGATGAATGATCGTGCTTGACTTTCTTGCCAGCGTGATCAGCATCGGAATACGGCGCAGATCATTGGTCATCAGTGCAATCGAGGCGCTGTTGATGGCAATGTCGCTTCCGATCGCGCCCATTGCGATGCCGAGATCACCTGCGGCAAGTGCCGGCGCGTCGTTGACACCGTCTCCCACAAACGCAACCAGACTGCTCTTTTTCAGATCCTCAATATAGGCGACTTTTCCTTCCGGAAGACAGTCCCCTTTGAATTCGTCGATATTCAGTTTGGCGGCAACGCCTTTGGCAACGCTTTCCCGGTCGCCGGTGACCATTGCGCAACGTCTGATGCCAAGTTCTTTCAGGCGGCGGATTGCTTCTGCGGATTCGGAACGGATTTTATCGCGGAATCCGATCCAGCCGATCAGCTTCCCATCCTGCGCGACATAAACCACGCTCATCCCTGTGGATTCCTCCGGTTGCGCTTCGGGAAGCGCGATATGGAACGCTTTCAGCCAGATGGCACGCCCGACCAGCGTGACTTTGCCGTTCAGGGTGCCCTCCACGCCGGTTCCGGGAGTTTCCTTGAAGTTTGCAACCTGCTGCGGCTGGATGCCGACCTCTTTTGCAAGTTTCTGAAGCGCAATGGCTGTCGGGTGATTGCTGTGCGCTTCGATGGAAGAGGCGATCATCAGAAGTTCCGCAGGTTCCACGCCGTCGACGGGACCCAGTTTTGCAACGGCAAGCTGTCCCTCTGTCAGCGTTCCGGTCTTATCGAATACGAACGCACGGATTCTGGAGGCAAGCTCCACGAGATGGCTGACATTCTTGACCAGGATGCCGAGGCGCGCAGCCGCAGCCACCGAGGCGACAACCGTGGTCGGGGTTGCAAGAACCACCGCGCACGGACATGCGATCACCAGCAGAGTGATGACGCGCTCCATGTCTCCATTGGAGAGCCACCATGTGATGATGGCAAGCATCAGAATCGTCGGTGTGTAGAATGCCGCATATTTGTCGATCAGCCGGACCACCGGAGTTTTGCTCTTTTCCGCAGCAAGAATCATATCTTTGACTTTGCCGAGCGTGGTATCGCTGCCGACTTTCGTGATCTTGACATCCACGCTTCCGGAAAGATTCTGTGTGCCGGCGAAGACATCGTCACCGACCGCTTTGTCCACAGGGAGCGATTCGCCGGTGATTGACGCCTGGTTGACCGCGCTGAGTCCGTTGACAATGACGCCGTCAACCGGAAAATTGTCTCCGGGACGGACGTTGATGATATCTCCAAGCACCAGTTCGGAAACTTTGACTTCTGTGGCGACGCCGTTTACAAGTTTGCGTGCGGTATCCGGCGCAAGACGGATCAGCTCCTCAATGGAACGCTGGGCGCCGCTCGCGGTATGAGTTTCAATGATGATTGTCACCAGCAGGAAGAACGCGATGATTCCGGCTTCACGGAAATCCGCCGAAGTGAATGCGGCAAGAATCGCCAGCGCCACCAGTTCATTCATGTAGACGCGTCCTTCGCAGAGGTCTTTGACCGCCGTCAGGATGATTGGAAATGCCAGAATGACCGCGCCGATGAAAGCGCAGAGCTCTGCGGCGAATGTCTGTCCGGGCAGGAGCCAGAGAAAAAGATAGGAGTTCAGGATCAGGAAACCGCCGACGACAGCGAATCCGATTCTGCCCATGGACCTGCCATGCCCCACGCCTTCTCCGATCGGCGCACCGCAGGAGATGCAGCGCGTCGGTTCTTCCGGAGAAGCTTCGTGATGATGCCCGCATCCGCATGCGGAAGTATGTTCATGCGCGTGATCATGTGCGCATCCGGGACCGTGTTTGTGTGCTGTTTCACTCATTATTTCTGATCCTTCGCTGTCTTGTCTTCATTTTTCTTGATTACAGGTTCCGGATTAAGTTTGAGCCTGAGTTCCTGTTTTGAATTCGGGACTTTGCTCAGGATAAACTTATCTTTCACGAGTGCCATGGCATCCGCGAGAGTGGTCGAATAAAGCGAGACCATCACGGCGTCAGGGTTCTTTTTGTATTCTTTCAGGATTGCTTCAAAATAGGAGATGTCAGCCTTGACTTCCGCTTCAATGCGCGCTTTGTAGGATTCCGCGTCGGCGATGATCATTGCCGACTGGGATTTTGCGCTGTTGGCGGCTTCGATCGCTTTGGCTTTGGCGGTTTCGATCTCAATTGTCGCCTGTGTGCTGGCGCTTGCGGCTTCATCGAACGCGGCAATGGTCTGGAGCGGCGGGCGTTTCACCGGAAGGGCAAGGCTTTCCACAGTGACTCCGATCTGCATGTCGTTGAGCTGTTTGACCAACTGCGCTTCAACCGCGTTGATGTAATCGGTCGTCTTATCGTAGAGAATATCCTTGATGTCCCATGTGGCGGTTACTTTGATGATGCATTCGTCCAGAACATTTTTGATCATGGTGGTTGCGCCGCGCGTGCCGAGCAGTTCTCCGTCGAGTCCTTTCATGACTTCATCGGGGTCGAGAGGACGTTCCGGCGTCAGGCACTTTTCATAATAAATCTCAGGTTTCGTGACCTGATAGACAAGTTCCCATTCCGTGTGAATGATACTGTTGTCGCCGGTCAGCAGAAAACCGTCTTTTCCCGGTGTCAGGGTGGCGTTCGGCGGAGCGCCGTTCTGATCATTTTTCCGTTCCGTGATGGAGGTACGGTCGGCAGGCATGAATGTCATGCTGCGGATCGTCTGGTTGGTCTTCGGGACCCTGATGATTTTACTCACCGGATACGGGAAACTCCAGTAAACTCCGCCGAGCTCGCATTTTTCTTTCAGCTTGCCGAACTGCAGGAGAAGAACGGCTTCTTTTGTGGAGTCCACGATGAAAAAGCCGCCGAGAGTAAAGAACCAGACGACCATCAATCCGATGACGATCGTCAGCAGTGTAAAAAACACTTTGAACATTCGTGAAACAGCCAGCATTCCCTGAGAGAACTGCCCGCTGTCCGCCGTGTCCATCGCGTTCTGATATCTGTTATCATTTTCCATTTGTATTCAATCCCCGTTTTCCCGTTATTTTTTAGGCGCGTTTTCCTGTTCGAGGGAACCGACTTTGATCTTGAAGATATCGAACGGAGTTGCTTCCGTATCGAGAATCAATGTGGTCTTTGTGCCGAGAATGCGTTTCAGAGAATCCAGTTTGCGCAGGAATGCGGCAAGTTCGGGGTTTTTGTTGAAAACGGAATAGAATTCGGCGGCTTTGGCATCGCCGGCTGCCATCAGTTCCTTGGCTTTGGCTTCCGCTTTGGTGATTTCCTCACGCTTCATCTGATTGGCTTTGGTCTTGATGTTTTCCGCTTCGACATTTCCGCGCTGTTTGACTCTGACTGCGGCGGTTTCACGCTCGGTTTTCATCCGTTTTGCAATTTCGCCGGAGATCTTTTCCGGAACGCTGATTGTGCGGATTCCGACTTTTACGACCTCAATGCCGTAACGCTCCATCACATCCGGGGCAATCAGCTTATACATATCCTCTTCCATCTGGGAGAGTTTCATCTTCTTCGGGTCCGTGTTGATCATCTGGTCGAAACGGTATTTACCGACGATCGCGCCTTTTGCCGTTCTCATGCGGTTGCTGAGATATTCTTCCGCGGATGCCAGGCTCTTTGCCGCATTCTTGAACTTGGAGAGGTCTTTGATGCTGTAAATCGTATAGATTCCGACGATTACGTTCTTCTCATCGGCGGTCATTGTTTCTTCCAGATTGCCGACGGTGCCGTCGAAACAACGCTGGCGTATGTCATATTTCACGATCTCCTGAATAGGGAGAGGCCACCGCAGATGCAATCCCGGCCCGCGTTCACCGGAGATTTTTCCCACGGTAATTACCAATGCCCGTTCATTTTCCTGAACCTGATACGTAAAGATCGCCATCAGAAATACGGCGGCAACGATAAGGCCGAGAAGTATTGTGGACCAGTAAACCGGCACCTTAGAAACTTTTTCGGGACTGCTCTTCGACATAATTTTGTTCTCCAATATTTTAATTATTATTTATTTGCCAAGCTCATTGATATCGCCGCTGTTCAGAAGGTCAAGGCGCGGATTTTCCTCCATATTCACCTCGAATATCTGAGACGGGATATTTGCGGAAATGATGTATTTACGCAAATCCTTGCAGTCGATTTCCAGAAAATCCAGATAGGTGCGCAGACGGAACAGTTTCGGCTGCGCCTGATATGCGGTCAACTGACTCTTGAAACGGAACGCGTCCGCCTCCGCCACTGTTGATACGTTATAGGAATATGCCTGCGCATTGCTGGTGATTTCCATGCTTTTGATCTTGCCTTCGGCTTCCACTTTCTCCGCCTGCGCAGTCGCCTCGTAGATCAATGTCTTGACTTGTTCCTGCGCGGCAAGGACATCCTGAAATGCGGGCGCCACGTCCTTGACCGGCGGATGAGCGTCGTTCACATTCACGCAGTCAATTTCGATGCCGAGTCCCAGACGGTCGGCTTCCGCCTGAATCCGTGTCTTGAGAGCCTGAACAATCGTCTCGCGGCCGGAGGACATGTCTTTGATGAAGTCCGTGCTGGCGAAGTAACGCGTCGCTTCCTGTTCGCTGACATCTTTGACCATCCGCTGGACATTTTCAAACTTGAACGCGTAGTTGTAGACCTGATCTTTTCTGACTCTGTAATTGATGGGAAGCGTGATTTCGAGAATCGAAACTGCGCTGGCTACTTCGGCGCCGATCATGTCATTTGCGACAAGGAAACCTGTGCTGATCGGAGAATTCGATTCCGCATGGGCCGTGGTCCAGAGAACCACGCCGGGTTTCAGTACCTTGCCGTCTTTTTCAAAACGGGAGCCGACGACCACCTCCTGAATTTTGTCAATGGGAATCCGGCGTATCGTCTCAAACGGCCACGGGAGTTTGAAATAGATTCCGGGGTCCAGCGTTTCTTTATTTTTGGAAACCGCGCCGAACCGTTCCCGGATTCCGACTTCACCCGGAGCGACCTCCGTAACGATTGTAAATGCCCAGAACAGAAGGAGCCACAGGAGAATCGCCGGAAGAATGGCGCGCCCGAAGAAGCCGAAAATCCACGTTCTGGATACTTTGAAGCCGAACTGATAATCAAGGGAGTCCGCGATATTGCGCATGATGCCGCCGGGTTCCGTGAAAAGGGAAAGAAGACGGCTTTCGTAGACGGGGCGGTCTTCCATCTGATTCCGCGGCCGGTAGAACTCACTGATAAAACTCAGCAGCAGCTCCGCGCAGAGAACCGCCAGAGCGAAATAAGTGAATCTGGAGAAGAATCCGTCCCATGGCTGGAATTCAAACTGAGCCAGCAGAGAGGAAATCAGAGTAAAGCACATCACGAGAGCGCCGGCCATCAGCCATGCGCCGACCGGACGGAGCCAACGGAATTCCAATACGTGAGACTGTCCGGCAAGAAAGATTCCGAGGAACAGGCTGAATGCGGCGCACATCGCACTGAGGAACGCCAGCACGATCGGCTGTTTCGGCATTCCTGTTGCCAGTGTGACGGCGTCTTCCGGACGGAAAATCAGGGCTTTCCAGAGATAGACCAACACGAAAGCCAGAATCACCGTCATCAGAGCGGCGACGGTGGAGGGAACATATTTTTCAAAATTCAGCAGGTTCCGCCCGGCTGTAAATCTCACATCCTCGGAGATTTCGAGAATGGAGAGCTTGCTTTCCTTCCGTTTCTGGAGGATGACTTTTTCTTCTTCGTCGCGGATTGCCTTTTCCGTCAGTTTGGAATGGATCCATGCCATCAATGCACAGAGGAAAGCAATTGTGAAAGGAATCAGGGAGAGGGTGAAAGTTGCAAAACCCGCCCATTCGTAAACGGGACCGGTAAGCAGAATAATGATGGAAAGCACCGCGGAAAGCACACATGAGATAATTGACAGTTTTACAGCCAGCCCCGCCCGTTCCAAGACCGCAGTAAGATTCGTATTTTCATTCTGCATTGTTTCTACGTCCCCTTCAACTTAAACTCTGTTATTATTTTAAAATACCGGATGACTCTTTTTTGACATGAAAAAAGACATTCTGTTCCGCAAAAAACTCTTTTCTGACTGAAAACCTTTCCTTTCTGAATTCAAAAACGTTTTTTCTGCGTCTCTTAAGCTGTATAATAATACCTGTTCAAGCAAAAGACAAGCAGAAAAAGACGTTTTTTTTTAGAAAGAAAGCGTAATCGGCAATGAGCAGACGAATTTTTAAGAGGTAAAAACAGATTTACCACGGTGCAAATAATTTTCAACCATCGCGGAATATGGGGCAGCCGTTCCCTCATATTCCGCGGCGGTTTCAGTATTTTGCGGTATGACGGCAGAAGGAGATACGAGACCGTAACAGATTTTCTGTAATTTTAATCACCACAGAAATTTGGATGGACTCAGTGCAGTTTACTCAGGTCGATTCCCGTCTGTTCCCAGAAAAGAGTGTCTTCGACAGGCTTGTTGTCGATTTCCCAGAAATGGTTCATGACATCTTCCCTGCGTTCCCCTTTGGCGGTTTCATCCGCAAGATATTGTTTCAGAACTGCCGGCTCAATCGCTTTTTCCGTTGCAAATTCCGTGGCGCCGTTCAGCAGAGCGGCAAGGAACGTGTCCGACGCCGGACTTGAGAACTGTCCGCCGGAGACTATCGTGCAGACGATCAGAGTACCTTTGCCGACTTTCACGGAGAACAGATGGGAGAAGTTCCGCAGGGTGTCTTCTGGGATGAATTCCTTGACGCCGTGGATCAGTCCTTTCATACGGTCGCGTACGGGTTTGTCGATACCGAAAATGAATTCCTCGGTTTTCACCGGAAAATCATCAAGGCAGATTTTGTACTTGCTTTCCAGAAGCGCCTGCATGTTGAGATCGAAATAACGGCCGGATGCCAGTTCTTTGCGGAGATACTCCGAATCTATCACTCCGCCGAGATTGCTGCCGCGGTCCCAGATGCAGGGTTTGAAACGTTCCAGCGCCCCCGGCCAGTAATACCGGTTGCCCGGATTGTCGCGATGATAGAACAGAATTACGTTTTTGCCGTCCTCCAGATGCTTGAACACCCGGTCAGTCAGGGTATCGGTCAGCACAAGAGAAGCGTCCTTTTCCCCATGATGCGCTTTGATCCGTTCTTCCAATGCATGATCGTTGAGTTCCATTTCCGGCAGGACGCGGATCTGCGTCTGCGGATAAAGCCAGAAATTCCAGGCATTTTTCAGAGTCTGTCCCGGAGCGGTGAATTCGGCTGCAAGCTCCATTTTTTCAGCCTTGCCGGAGTTCGGGAAACGGAGCCGGATGTCCGCCAGTTTCTGAAGCCCGCCTGCGAGCGCGATATTTTTTCCGGTCCAGACCTCTTTGCCGTTCACGCTGACTTTCAGGTCGCCCTTGATATACGGCTGCGGCAGGAAGTTGGAGATGCTCAGCACGACGTTGACGGGGGTGTCATGGTAAAACACTTCGTTTTCAAACCGCGCCAGCAATATCGCGTCGGCGTTGACGGAACGCATCCATTCAGGGTCGATATATTTGTCGTCATCGAAGCAGTCCACGATGCCGTTTTTATTTTCGTATTTCAGCGTATCGGCAAATTGGAGCATTTCAAATCCGCAGAGACGGGAATGGCGGAGCTGTTCCAGGTATCTCTTGATCGCCAGTTTCTTGAAAAATTCGGAGCCTTTGACATAGTCCGGCATTTTTGCTTCGAGTCCCTTGCGGCGGATCAGTTCGGGAAGCGCCGTCATGTAGCGGGGTTTCCTGATGCCGTTTGCCTTGAGGTAGTCTTCCCCGACTCTGGCGCAGAAATCATCAAATTTTCTGTTCAGCGCTTCATAATCGGGGATTTCGATATAGTGAATCGCCTCGTGCGCGATAACGGGCTTCAGCGGAACCGCCTCCCTGCGGATATGAGCTGTGACCGCGGCGTTTGAAATGTCGTTTTCGAGCGGTTCGTCATAAGTGGAACCGTTGATGCGCCAGCAGTTGTCCGTTTCAAACATGTCGGCGTGGTGCTTGAAGGGGAAATAGTAGGCGATGTGCTGGGAATAAATGTCCGCGGTCGGACGGTCATACTCGCCCCAGCCGGAATTGTCCATGATGAGCTTTGCGGGGGCAAGCTCCTTGCCGAGCGCGTAAAGAGCATGTACTTCGGGCTGATGCCCCGATTTGTGCATTTCATTGCCGATGCAGAAAATCGCCACAGACGGATGATTGCGGTAGCGGAGGATGGTCTCTTTCCAGCTTGCATTGTCCATGGAAAGTCTCTTTTTGTCGCCTTTTTCATCATATTCATAGGCGAAACCGATTTCCATATGAATGAAGAGCCCCTCTTCATCCGCCGCTTCGACGAATTCCGGTGTCGGTATCGTGCTGTGGAAACGAACGAGGTTGAATCCGTATTTTTTTGCCTGACGGATATTTTTGACGGCGGCGTCTTTGAGAGTTCCGCCCGTCATATTGGGATGTTCATGCGCAACGATTCCGCGGATGTAGCCGCGGAGATAACAGCGTTCTCCGTTCAGCAGAACGTCAGTGTTGGAAAAAGTTTTGAGTTCACAGAATCCGAACCGTTCTGTGAGGGAACCGGCTTTCAACTGATAAAGCACCGGCGTGTCCGGCGACCATTTTTCAAGGGAGGAGGCTTCAAAAGTGATATGATACCTGCCGTCTTTCCGGATGCAGTCAAGCTGACGGCAATCGGTGTCGGCACCCGTCAAAGTGACGATTTTCGGCTCCGTCAGTTTTTCGTCACTTTCCAGAATGACGAGACCGGACTCAACTTTACAGCGGATGTAGACAGACATGATATTCTCCTTCTATTTCGGTTCTGGCAACAGATATGAAATTACAATGTAGCATCCGGAGAATTGGCTGCAATCCGCTGTAGAACGCTTTTTTTCAGAATCTTTTCCTCTTGTTCTGAAAACTTGTCTTCTTTTCCTCTTTAAAATGGCGTTACTTGTCTGTAATATTTGGGATATCCCGGAAAAACTGTCATGCTTCCGTATCGGTGTTTCTGAGAAATCATTACCTTTGCAGGTTTTCCAGCCGATGCGGCATAAGATAGGACCAGTAAGCCTGAAGAAGTTCCATTCCGAACTTCGAGTCCGGGTGCGGCACTCTGCCGGCGGCAAGTTCCGCGTCGAAGCTGCGGAGCTGAGCGTAAATATCAGAAACCTTGACGGATGCTGAAGCGGGGATTACAACGGCGCTTTCTGGAGAACCGGAGAGAATGGCCCGGCAGATTCTGCGGCAGAGTTCTCCGACATGGATCAGCTCCACGGTATCATCGGAAATCCTTTCCGGCTCTTTTCCGGCGGCACACAGGAAGCAGAGAGTCGAAACGAAAGAATTCCAGAAAGGACGCCCATAGGCGCCGAAACAATTCGGCATAAAAAGTGTTGTGACCGCGTAGCCGTATTTTGCGCCGCTGTTTTCCAGCAGACGTCTGCCGTCGCGCTTTGAAGCATGGTAGAGCGTATCTTTTGCTTCGTGCGTGGTGGAGCCGAAATAAATGTGCGGTTTGTTCCGGGACTGTTCCGCCGCGTCCGCGAGACAGGCGGTCAGCCGCATATTTGTCTCATACATCGCCTGCGGGTCCTGCGAACGGCTGACTGCGGCGAGATGCACAACGGCGTCGCACTGCGACACAAACCCGCACATGGCGTTCCGATCTCCAAAAAACTCTCGTTGAAACGGGATATGCACTGCATCCGTCAGGCGCAGTGTTTCCCGCAGGACCGTTCCGATGAATCCGCTTTCTCCGGTAATTCCGATTTTCTTCATCTGCTTTCCCTTTTTGAATTGAGAAATTGTTTCAGTCCGTCAAATCCCTTTTTGTCGGCAATGTCCTTGATCATCCGGAAGCCCTGCCCATAGACGGGATCGGTGTTTGCTTCGATGCGCTTGTTCAGATAGTCGCGGTTGTGGAGTTTATTGTAGAGCCAGCCGACATATTCGGCAAAGCCTTCCTTGACCTGCATATCGCGGATTCCGGGGAAATGCGTCACAAGCCAGTCATGTCCGAGTTCATGCGCCATGACATATTCCATGCGCTCCCTCGGAAGCCCGTTCAGTACATAGATATTGAACAATTCCGAAGTTTTTTCCTCTTTTTCGGAAACCTTGCGCCCCAGCAGATTGCGCGTTACCACCTTTTCCAGCTCGGCAAGGTATTCGAAGAGCCCCTGTTCCGTCACGACATCGGACTGGTTGCGGGATTTTTTGTGGAGAGTCTCCTGATCGATCAGATAAAACTGAATGGGATGGCTGGTGCCGAGCCCGAGTTTGTATTTCAGGTCGTTTCTTACGGACTGGAAATGTTTTCTCGCGGTGTTTTCGTTGTAGACCGCTGTCTTGGAACAGGTTGGGCAGATTACACGTCCATCGTGAAGCTTTCTGCCGCCGGTCGGAATCTGGCACGAGAAACAGCGGGGCTTTCTGAGACAGTCCGGGCAGGCGAAGAAAGAGTTGTCTGCGGCAAGTGCTCCGGCAGCGGAACGTTTTCCGCAGACCGTGCATTCCGGCAGTATGGATTCATAACACTTCTGAGAACAGAAGATTTTATCATTGGAAGTCAGGTAACTGCCTTTGATCCTTTTGGCGCAGACCGAACATTCCGGGAGGGACTGTTCCAGACTCTTGTCTGCGCAGGAGCGTGAACAATAATTTTTATTTTTGATCCGGTAATAACTCTTTCCTGCACCGATTGCATTTTTGCACCAGTCGCATTTCAGGCTGTTCGAAGCGATCAGCGGGAACGGGAAAATAAACAGAAAAGAAAGAAGCCGGAAGCTCCTTCCGGAAAAAAATATGAATTTTCTTTGCCTCATAAGCATTACTCCGCATTGAATTACCGCAGAAACGGGATACTGTAAAGTACTGTAAAGTCAAAAGGACAGGAATGCAAGGGGTTTTGTTCCTGCCGGCGGCGTTGTTTCGGGATTTTTATAAAAGATGAGTAAAACGGTCAGCGGCAGTTTTGAAATTAAGAATTCATGCGGTCTTCATGCCAGGCCCGCATCCCTTTTTGTACAGGAGGCATCCGGTTACGATGCCGATATCTCCGTGCAGAATGAAACGACGGGGGATAAAGTCGACGGCAAAAGCCTGATGGGGCTTCTGATGCTTGCGGCGCCCCGCGGGACGAAACTGAAGATCGTGGCGAGCGGTTCGGATGCCGACCGGGCGCTGCACGCTCTCGGCGGACTCATCATGAAAGGATTCGATGAAGAGTAGTGACGGCAGAGCGGGGTTGCCCGATAAGAAAATAAAGCGGGAAGTCCTTTATCACGGGATTCCTGCATCTCCGGGGATTGCAATCGGGACGGTTATGCTGATTGCGGAGTCTCACCGTACACTGTTCAAAGACATCAAAATCACCGGTATTGCGCCGGAACAGGTCGATACCGAAATTGCTTTGTTCCGTCAGGCGATCGACAAGACCAGAGACGAGATCAAGGAGCTCCGGACACGTGTCCAGACTTCTCTCGAATCCCATGAAGCCAATATCTTCGACGCCCATTTCCTGATCGTCGATGACAAAATGCTGATGAACGAGGTCTGCTCCTCGATTTCCAAAAAACTGATCCATGCCGATGCCGCGTTTTCCCAGACCATGCAGAAATATATTGCGGCGATTTCCGCGGTGCCGGACCCTTATCTGCGCGAACGCGCCGCCGATGTTCAGGATGTCGCAGCGCGCATTCTCTCGAATCTTTACGGTCTGGAACGCCCGAAACTTGACCATCTGCCGGGGCCGCGTATCATCATCGCAAAGGATCTGACTCCTTCCGACACGGCGCTGCTCGACCGCACGAATGTGCTTGCTTTCGCCACGGAGTCGGGAAGTAAAACCTCTCACAGCGCGATTCTGGCACGTTCCATGAGAATTCCCGCAATCGTCGGCATGAACCACTTCGTCGAACGGGTGGAAGACGGCGACCGGATGATCATCGACGGTTTTCTCGGAATTGCGATCCTGAACCCGGAAAAGCAGACGATTGAACTTTATGAGCAGAAAGAGAGCCGCAAGGCAAAACTTTACAACGAGCTTCTGCGTGAAACCCAACTGAAATCGGAGACCGTCGACGGATACCGCATTCATCTTGCCGCCAACGTGGAAAATGCCGATTCTCTGGAGGACATCAAAAAATACGGTGCGTCGGGCATCGGGCTGTTCCGGACGGAATATCTTTACATCAACCGTCCGACACTTCCCACGGAGGAGGAGCAGTTTGAGATCTACAAAAAGGTCGCCACGGCAATGGACGGCCAGGCGGCGATCATCCGGACTCTGGACCTCGGCGGGGACAAGCTCAGCGAGGCGCTCGGCGCGTATCACGAACAGAATCCGTTTCTGGGACTGCGTGCGATCCGGCTGTGTCTGGAAAAACCGGAGATTCTGAAAGTCCAGATGCGTGCGATTCTCCGCGCCGGAGTTTTCGGAAAGATCCGCATGATGTTCCCGATGGTCTCGTGCATGGATGAGCTGAATAAACTTTTGAAGCTTCTGGATGAGGTCCGTTCCGACCTGAAAAATTCCAATATGAAATTCGACGGCTCCATGGATATCGGGGTCATGATCGAAATCCCGTCCGCGGCGCTGATTGCGGATAAACTGGCGAAGAAGGTGGATTTCTTCAGTATCGGAACCAATGACCTTGTGCAGTATACGCTTGCGGTTGACCGGAACAATGAGAAAGTTGCGCATCTGTATGCCCCGACCAATCCGGCGGTTCTGGAACTGATCGGGCGGACTGTCGATGCGGCGGAACGCAACGGCATCTGGGTAGGCGTCTGCGGCGAAGTCGCGGGAGACCCGCGTTATATTCCGATTCTGATCGGGCTCGGCGTCAAGGAGTTGAGCATGTCTCCCCTGTCAATCGGGCACATCCGCCGTTTGATCCGCAATATTTCCATGTACGATGCGGAGCGGATCGCGGAAAAAGCCCTTGCCGCGGAGACCGCCGAGGAAGCGCTTGCCTATTCGATGGAATACCTGGAGAAGAAAGTTCCTGAAATTCTCCAGCAGCATGAACTGTAACAGCAGAACGACGTTCCGGTGATCGAAATTTTATTTCGCTGTATTGTCCGGATGCCTGCGAAGCGCCCCTTTTTTCTCAATAAGTGAGGATGGCGAAGTTTGCGATCTTGTATTTCGAATGCAGTTCCCCGCGGCTGTTTGCACCGGCATGGCCGTCAAGAAAGGCGACATTGCAGAGTTTTGCATGGACTCCCGCCGGTTTTGCATTGTTTGTATTCCTGCAATCCCAGGTATACCAGGGGAAAGGGGCTGCACTGGCGGTTCCGTTGGCGGAATCCATGAAATATGGAAAATTTGAGGGGCGTGAATAAGCCGGCTGGCTGGTTTTGAACGTTTTGTCAGGATAGACTATTGTTTTTCCGCTGCTGTCATAGGCATATTGCGCAATGCCGTAAGTATACAAGCTGTTGACCAGTCCATCTTGCAGAATCAAACGGGTGCCCGATTGCTCTTTGACGGTCGGGCATGTCATATATCTGGCGACATGATATCCTCCCGTTGCGAGATATTTTCCGGGAAGATAGCCGTATCTGTATAACAGGGTGCCGTAGGCTTGATAATTTGCATTGCCGGCAGGGGAGTAAATCGCTCCGGCAAGCGGGCCGAATGCCCAGCTGTCATTGTCATTGATGTAAAACTGGGCGATCTGCCCTGCCTGTTTCAGGTTATTCAGGCACGCAATGGATTTTGCCTTGGTGCGTGCCGCGTTGAGTGCCGGCAGCAGCATGGCTGCCAGAATCGCGATGATCGCAACCACGATGAGGAGCTCTATGAGGGTGAAAATTCTTATTTTCACCCTTGAAGTAAGAACAGAGGAACATGGAACTCTGAAGTAAGAAGGAACGGGGAAACATTTGAACAATCGAACAATCGAACAATTCAGCAATTGAATGGAGAAAGAAGAAGTGAGGTCAGGGGACTGGCAACGTCCTGCCCTGTCCTGCTGCCGGAATGAAATACCACTTTTACAACTTTTCCTCATGAGGAGCTCTATGAGGGTGAAAATTCTTATTTTCACCCTCGAAGTAAGAACAGAGGAACATGGAACTCTGAAGTAAGAAGGAACGAGGAAACATTTGAACAATCGAACAATTGAACAATTCAGCAATTGAATGAAGAAAGAAGAAGTGAGGTCAGGGGACTGGCAACGTCCTGCCCTGTCCTGCTGCCGGAATGAAACATCCCTGTTACAAATTTTCTTCATAGAAAATTTCGTCATGGTGAAAAACCGGTTCATTATTTCATCTCCTTGTCATAACTTAAAAGATCGCTGTCAATATTTTCTGCCCGGAAAAGCCATTTCCCGTTTTTCAATACGGTTTTTCCATATACGGATTGCAGCTGTTCCGGAGCTCCGACTGTGATTTCCGCTTCGGCTGTTCCGGGGCCCAATGCCACGACTGCCACTCGACGGCTGCCGTTACCATCGGAGAACTCCCACGCGCGGATGTCTCCCTTTATCGTTTTGACCGGCAGTTTTTTGACCGGCTTTCCCGACAACAGAAAAGGTTCGAGTTTCCGCAGCATACCGATGCCATGCCGGATGGTTTTCAGGTTCTCCTCCGTATTGCCGTCAAGTTTTGGATCGGGTTTACACAGCGGTGTATAGGTATAGAACACATAGCCGCGAGGTTCATAGCCTGCCGCCAGCAGGATCATCGAACGGAATTCGTTTGCAGACGGAAAACGGAAGGTTTCCGCCTGTGCTGTTGCAGGAAAATAACGGCGGAAGTTGAACATCTGCGGGACAATCCAGAATGGAAGACCGGCTTCCGCAGTTTTCTGCAAATGAGTTTCCATGGACTTGATCGAATGATTGTTTTTGATTGGATAGGGATCGGAGCCGATGATATCCGCCGCGGGACCATAGGGTTTCATAGACTCGGTGGTATAACCGACCGCTCCTACAATCCACACCGGATGTTCCGGGTCAAGACGGTTCAGCATATTGCGGCGTTCCGTCATTTCCGGGATCATCTGGTTCGGCAGTTCGTCGCAGGTGTAATACCCCAGCAGGGCGGGACGGTTGCGGAAGGTTCGTGCCGTTTTTTCTGCGATCGCGGCGGGAGTCGGTTCGTCATAAAGGGAGGTGATTGACCATTTGCCCGCGTTCCGGTAAAGATTTTTCAGGGAAAAGATGAGTTTCATATGATTCTTTTCACAATAATCGAACACTTCCCCGATCCGTTCCCAGCCTGCTTTCTTTTTGCTGAATCCCATGGAGAGGCTGTTGTAGGGGAGAATGGTGTTGAATCCTGCGTTCCGGATTTTGTCCAGCTCCCAGGTGAACTGGGCGTTGCAGTAAATTCCGATCGGCAGAAAACGCCTGCCGTTGACTACGGCATATCCCTGTTCGTCGATCCGGCAGGATGCCGCGGGCTGTGGCGCCGGGAGTTTTCTGACGGTTAACGGAATAGCGGTTTCTTCCAGTATCAGTTTCCGGGCGGTATCCACCACGGAGATTTTCAATTCTCCGCTGCTTTCGAGTTTGTCCGGCAACTGCAGCGATGCCTTTCCGTCTCTGATCGGCGCGGACATCCGGTGTCCGTTGAATTCGCCGCAGACCGCCAGCTTTCCGGGCTTGGCGGCATTCATAATGGATTTGCCGTCCCTGCTGAATGCCAGCCGGAGCGTTTTACCGGGAGCGATGATCGACATGGGGGCGTTCAGCGGGTAGACGGTCCATTTCATGTCCGCCGGAGTGACGGTCAGATCGTCATAATAAACTTTGCCGGTACATCCTTTGCCCAGATACAGGGTTATCCCTGTTTTTTCCGTATTCTCAGGGACTTTCAGATGATTTATCTCGATCCGGGTCCAGTCTGCTGTGCCGCGAAGCCCGTTCGGATACGCTCCTCCGCGAATCCATTTCCCGTTTTTGTCGGAGAACTCCACCGCGAAAGTGCCTCCGCGACGGTCGCCGCCTTTCACATCTTCACTGCGGATCATGATGCTGAAATTGTAAATTCGTCCCGGCTTCAACCGCAGGGACTGGCTGGATAACTGGTATTCCTCCGGATTGCTGCGTTCCAGAAGAAGCCCTCCTGACGCCACTGTCCCGAATCCGCGCTCCACCTTGGCTTTTCCTTTCAATTTCCAGCCCTTGGCGCCTTCTTCAAAGGACGGATTGATCACTGGCGGAACCGGTGTCTTTTCCGTTTCCGATTTTTCATATTGGCTCAGGTCAATTCCCGCGGCGAACAGTGTGATCATCCACATTGCCGACATACAAAATAATTTACTCATAAAAATTCCTTTCACTTGAATTCTGTTCCATTATGTATGATTTCATTTCGCTTCCGGCAGCTCCTGCATGAATCTCGGAAAATACGGCACTTTGCGATGAATCATTTCTGCGGGTTTTGTTTTCATGACTTCCCGCAGGACTTCATAGACTGTCTGCCAGTATTCCTCTTCCCTGATTTTTTCCAATGGGATGAAGTGCCCCTCCTGCTGCCAGTGAGACAGATAAGAGACCAGTTTGACTTTTCTGTGCAGTCCCATTTTCTTCAGTTCCTGATAAGTGCCTTCCGCCTCGGCGTGCCAGCAAAGCAATATTTCCGGCGGAGTGTCCGCGCACAGATAGCGGGTGTGCTGTTCCCACGCATTCAGGGAATGCCCCGGCATGACGTTTTCACGGTATTCCGGAAAGGCAATATCGTATTTCCGGCGGATTTGTTCCCAGTTCTTATCCGCATACTCCTGGTATCCTTCAAGCGATGCTTTGAACTGCAACGCGATCCGTCGGTATCCTTTTTCAACGATCTTCCCGATGACAAAATCAATGGAGGAAAAAGTATCATATTCCACGACGTGTACCGGCAGATTCCCCGCATGATGCCGCGCCACTCCCGCAATTCCCGCACGGTGAACGGTCCGGGCGAGTTCCGCAGTCAGGGTTCCATACCCGAAGACCAACCCGTCGATCGGCTGTTTCTCCCAGAAATCCATATCCTGCCGCAGCCGCTTGTTGCGCCCGTCCAGAAACAGCATATTGTAACTGTCCCGTGCCAGACATCGGTGAATCAACTGGAAAAAATCGTGGGTGACATCGGTCATTTCCGCACTGCCGGAGCATAAGAAACCCCAGGCATAATACCGTTCCCGCACTGCTGATGCATGGTTGATGGCGGAACCGCGGGGACCGGGAGAGACCAGTCCGCTCAGGATCAAAGGTTTGACCGCTTTGCTGATCGTTTGCAGTGAGACCTGATATTCCTTCATCAGCGCCCGCAGCGGCGGCAGTTTTTCACGGTAATATCCTCCCGTGATCCGCTGCTCCAGTTCCGCCGTTATTTTAGTGTGTTTTGTTTCGATCAACATCCAGCTGCGCATCCGTTTTTTACATAGTTGCTTCTTGCAATACAGTGTTCTATAGTCTGTTCTATATTAAATTATACAACAAACTGAGAAAACCGCAAGTATAGAACACTGAAAAAAAGCATTTTTTTATTTATGGTAAAAAGGAGCGTTACACATCTGCGGGATGGATGATACGGTCGGCAACGGCTTTCAATGCTTCTTCTTTTGTTGAGACGATCCCGTCGAGCTGGAGATCTGCGGCATACTTCAGCAGGAATCCGACTTTGGGGCCGGGCAGGACACCGAGCGCAAGAATGTCGGCGCCGGTCAGGAACGGTTTCGGGACGGCATCCGTGTGCGAGGATTCCAACTGATGCATCCGGTCAAGCAGCAGGAGATAGTTGTCCAGCTTGCCGTGGCAGGAAATGCAGTCGATCCGGTGAAGCTCCAGCTCCAGCGGGAAGTTCTGACCGGCAATGAGTCGCCGCCATTTTGCCGTCCGCATTTTGTCGACCTGCGCAAAACGCATGTGATTGCGGACTGCCGCCGTAATGTTTTCCATCATCCTGTAAGGCATCTTCAGCCGCCGCAGGATTGTTTCCGCCATTTCCGCGCCTTTTTCCTCATGGGAGAAAAAATGGACGCGCCCGTCTTCCCTGACTCCACGGCAGGACGGTTTTCCCACATCATGAAGCAGAACCGACCAGCCGAGTTCCGGCGACGGATATGCGATATGGGAGAGCATCAGCATGGTGTGTTCAAAGACATCGCCTTCGGGGTGGAATTCGGGCGGCTGTTCCACGCCGCGCATGGCGTCGATTTCCGGGAGGAGGACTTTCAAAATACCGAGTTCCGCCGCCAGACGGAATGCCCGGTCCGGCATCGGACCGCACAGAATCCGCGTGAACTCGTCCCGCACTCGTTCCGAGGAGAGAAAACGCAGTTTATGGGCGAGTTCCCTGATTGCGGACATTGCCGTCTTGTCGAGTTCCAGCTGCAGGCGGACCGCAAAGCGGATTGCGCGGAGCATCCGCAGGTAATCTTCCGAAAAACGGACGACGGGATCTCCGATTGTGCGGAGAACTCCCCGCCGGAGATCGTCATAACCGCCGGTGCAGTCGATGAGTATTTCTTTTTCAGGATCAAGGAGCATGGCGTTGATCGTGAAGTCGCGTCGGGCGACGTCCTCCTGCGGCGTTTTGCTGAAACGCAGAGTCTCCGGGCGCCGCCCGTCCTCGTAATCGCGCTCCTCGCGGAATGTGGCGACCTCGAAGTTCATGGAGTCCGCGACCACCGTGACGACGCCGAACGATGCGCCGAGCGGGATGGAGCGGGGAAACAGCTTCATGATCTCCGCGGGCACCGCATTGGTCGTAATGTCGTAATCCTTCGGGAGCTTTCCGAGGCAGAGATCGCGGACCGCGCCGCCGACGATATACGCTTCAAATCCGGCATTGCGCAGTTCCGCAACGATTCCCGCCGCGGCGGAAAACATGCGGCGTTCCCGGATATTCCTGTTGATTTTGAAAGGTATTTGCATAAAAAATCACTTCCGGCATTTGAGTTTCTCTCTTTTCATGCTTAAATATGGACTGGAAAACAGAATTTGCAAGAGGATTTCATGAAAATAGCATTCTTCGGCGGGACTTTCGATCCGGTTCACAACGGGCATCTCGCATTGGCAAAGCTGGTGCTGGAGCACCGTTCAGCCGGGCGGATTATGTTTGTCCCCGCTCCGAATCCGCCGCATAAGACGGACCGGGAGATCACTCCGTTTGAAGTCCGTTATGAAATGCTGGCTCTGGCTCTGGAGGAGAAAGGGGAGGGGTTTGCCCTCTCCGACATCGAAAAACGGCGTTCGGGGCGTTCTTATACGATAGATACTTTGAATCAACTGTCGAAATTATATGAATATGATGATATATTACTGCTGATCGGGGAAGACAGTCTCCGGCAGCTCCATTCGTGGAGACAGTGTCATGAGATTGTCCGCCGCTTCGGGATCATTGCTTATCCGCGCGGAGAGGAGCCGGTTTCGCGGGAGGAGTTGAGGCGGTACTGGGCGGAGGAGGAAACGGAGAAACTGTTGAGTGCAGTCCTTCCCTCGGCGCCCTGTTTTCCGGTATCTTCCACGGAGATTCGCGGGATGATCCGGCGGGGGGAATGGGAGAAGGCGGAGGCTCTGCTTCCGCCACCGGTCATGAACTTTATCAGAAAAAACGGTGTCTATACAAAATAACCTCAGGAGGGGAATCATGGCAGAAGCAGGAACGGCAAAGAAGACGGCAGGGAAAAAGGAAACGCCTGAAGAAAAACTCGCAAAAGTCTGCGAGGAAATTGCGTATGACAGGAAAGCGGAGAACATCATCCGTCTCGACCTGAAAGAATATTCGGCGGTCAGCGATTATTTCGTGCTTTGCACCGCGACTTCCGAACCGCATATCCGCGCCGTCGCCGAACGCATCCAGCGCGATGTGCTTGAACAGCTTAAAATCAAGCCGCTCCATGTGGACGGTTCCCCGGAAAGCCGCTGGATGATCGTGGATTTCGGTTCCGTGATGGTTCACGTCATGGACGAGGATACCCGTTCCCTGTATCAGTTGGAAAGTCTCTGGGGCGATGCGCCGAAGTCCGATGCGATCAAACGCATCGAGGCGAAGGCGAAACGGAAAGCCGCCGCGGACAAGAAAAAACAGAAAGAAGCATAACACTCCATGCCCGGACCTTTGAAAGACTACTGGACTGAGTTCGACTGGGAAGCCGAACTCAAGAAAGACGATGCGCGGATCTGCACTTACATGCAGGAGCTCCCCCGCTATATTGACCTGCCTTCGGAAGACGCGGTGATCATGAAGCATATTCAGGATAAAACCGAGCTCGTCCCTTTCGGAGGAGATTATAAGAACTCATCCCTTGCGGGGCTGTTTGAAAATACGGATTACGAGGAGGACATCACGTTCAGCGAAGAATGGCAGAAACGTGACGGTTCCGATTTTTATATCGTGCTCGGACGTCTTTCAAAACTCTGGGCACAGTATTTCGCTTCGCTCGGCGGACGCGGGGAGACCGTCGGCGGAATGCGCATCCTTTGTTTCTACGGCAAACTTATGGCGCGCTGCGCGGACATCATCGACATGGAGGAGGATGAATATCCCGCACTCCGTGTGGCGATCATGAAACGCCTGCTTGCCGATGTGAATCTTCTGCTGGGAGAGTTCCGTCTTTTCGGTTCAAAGTTTCCTGCTTCGCGGGCAAAAACCGATTTTCATTTCGAACATGTCATTGTCCTGCGTGAAAAAATGCTGACTCTGCTGGAGAAGTACCGTTCCGGCAAAAATGAAAAGTGAAACGGGGGAAACACCGGAAGCTTTTTATTGTTGTGTCAAGATTGCCGGAACCCCGTCAGGAAGAAAGAAAAGATTCAGTTCAACTGTTTTTCATAAAGGCGCTGTCTGCCCGGTTCCGGAGTTCCGGCAGAGGCGCCGCATTTTTTCCGTATTTCAAAGATGGTTCATCGCTCCCTGTTTATAACCGGAGCGGTTGATTTCCACGTGTTGAAATCCCAGGAGAAGGAGTTGTTTCCGTATCTCCGGCTCAAGCCGGAAAATCCGCCGCAGATGAACAGGTTTCACTTCAATTGATGCAATATTCCCGGCGAGATGGCGCACACGGACATCCCGGACGGAAAACTGTTCTTTGAGAAGCTGTTCCGCTTTCATGACACGGTCGATTTCCGTCTTTTCAAGCGGCAGTCCGCAGGGAAAACGCGAAGCGGCGCATGCGGAGGCAGGCATCATCCAATTCCCGATTCCGAGCCGGCGCGCAATCAGCCGGATACGCCGTTTCCCCAGTCCGGCTTCAATGAAAGGGTGTCTGACGCCCAGCTCCGCCGAGGCTTTCATTCCGGGGCGCCAGTCGGAAAAATCATCCGTATTGGCGCCGTCGCAGAGATACCGGAACCCTGCGGAACGCAGTTCATCGAGAGCACTGCCCATAATCCGTTTTTTACAGTGGTAACAGCGCATGGAGTCATTTGCACGAATCGCCGGATCGGACAGCACGTCGATAAAGACTGTTTTTAAAGGAATGGAGTAACGTTTTGCAGTCTCTCGCACAAGCTGGCTCTCCCGTCCGGGGGCAAGCGGAGTCTCTGCATGGATCAGGATCACGTCTCCCGTGTTCAGGACTCTTGAAGCGAAGACGGCAAGCGCCGTACTGTCCGCGCCGCCGGAAAATGCGATTCCCAGAGGAGCATATCCCCGCAGGATTTCCGCAAGGCGAACCTCTTCCGGCAGGGATTTCATGGCAACTTTCTGCCCGCAAGAAATGTCTCATACTCGTGAATCAGGATTTCCGACATCTTCTGCCACGGGAATTTGTCTTTGACCAGCTCCCTGCCGCGAAGCCCCATTTCAGCGGCTTCCTGCGGATGTTTCAGCAGATGGAGCAGGGCATTCTTTGCGGCTTCCGTGTCCTGCGCAGGAACCGTGAATCCGGTTTTGCCGTTGATCACGACCTCGGGGGTGCCGTCCAGATGATACGCCACCACGGGTTTTGCCTCGGCAAGAGCCTGAACGGCAACGCGCGGCAGTCCCTCTTTCAACGAGAAGTGAGCGGCAATATCCATCAGCGCAATATAACGGTGAACCTCTTCCGGGGACACCAGCCCCGCAAATGTGACGTGGCGACGGATTCCCAGCGATTCGGTCAACGCCTCGTATTCGTAACGTTTCGGTCCGTCTCCCAGAATCAGGAAATGAGTATCGGGCAGTTCCCTGACGATCTTTGAGGCAATCGGGAAGAAGTCTTCGTATCCCTTCCTCGGAAACAGGCGCGCGATTGCCCCCACGACCTTGCGGTTTTCCGGAATTCCGAGAGAACGGCGCAGTTCGCCGTCCGGTTCCGCCTCCAGAAAACGGTCCAGCTCCATGCCGCTGTAAACGACTTGATACTGCTCCGGGCGTCCGATCTTTTCCGAGAGACACTGGTCAATCATCGCCTGCGCGACGGCATAAATCCTGTCGCATTTTGTGGCGGCGTAACGCTCGGCATTGATATAAATCATATTCTTCAGCCTGCTTTCGTAAGGCCCGAATGCCAGTCCGTGAATCGTGTGGACAACCATAGGCACTCCTGCCATGCGTCCGGCGATGCGCCCGATGATCCCCGCTTTGGAACTGTGCGTGTGAAGAACGTCGAACTTACGTTCCTGAAGGAATTTTTTCAGGTGGAGAATCGCCCGGAGATCGGTAAAAGGCGAAATTTCACGCACAAACAGAGGGCATTCGACTACTTCAAACCCCGGATTTTTCATTTTCTGGAGCAACTGTCCTTCGCGCCCCTCGGAGGGGCCTGTCAGCATAACGCACTCGTGTCCGGCCTCCACAAGCCCGCGGGCGGAAAGAAATGTATTCTCCTGGGCGCCGCCGACAATCAGCCGCGTGATAAAATGGCATACCTTCATAGCAGGTTTCAACTCGCTTTCTGAACTGTTAAAACGGAAAAAATCCTTTCGCGCGCGACCGGGAGAGAAAGTGAATCAATCAGCTTTCCCCTCTTGTCATAAACAGCCGCGCGGATGGTTCCGTTCTCATGTTTGATTTCCATTGTTATTTTAAAGTCAAAATGAGAAAATTCAAAGAACAGATCGTCGTTTTTAACGAATGTTTTCACTTTTTGCGAAAAATAGCGGTATTCCCCTTTGCCGCAGCGGTCCAGAAACGAAGTCCGCACATTATGACCGTATGCCGTTGCATATGCTTCTTTTGCGGCGACGGCGTTGAAAGAAGGTTTTACCATCACCAGATTATCGACACGCATGACCGGAAACAGATATTTCGCGCCATAGGTTTCGGAACGCTGTCCCGAGGTGAGAATCAGATACGAAAGGGAGGCGTGCCCGCGCCGTTTCAGATAAGCGGCGGCATCTCTTGCAAGAGAAAAATCCGGTGCATTGACCAATACGGAAAAATCGTATTCCGGCACGCTCAGCAGAACCGCCGGGCGGCGCAGATTTCCGCCGGTAATCACTGCCGTTTCCGGTTCGGGAGTATGGAAAAGGTCCGTGCACCAGAAAAAGAGGATGATCCCGAGCAATGCCAGCGCACGCAGCACCGTCTTTTTTGACGGAGAACGGAGAATCACCATCAGGAGCGCCAAAGACAGCAGGACGCTCCATGCCTGCGGAACAGGGCGGATGAATTCACCGAGTCCGGAAAAAAAGGAGCAGATCCCGTTGATTCCGGCGGACAGCAGATTCAGGATATAAGCGCTGAACGCAAGAGACGGCGGAATCAGAAATCCGATCAGGGAACCGAGGCAGAACACGAAGAAGCAGAGCCAGGAAAGCGGCAGAATCAGCAGGTTCGTCAGCACGGAGAACGGAACCGTGATTCCCTGGTAGATCAAGGTCAGTCCGAAACTTGCCAGCCATGCAATGATACAGCCGGACAGGGATGCGAAAAGCATTCGCGCGAAGCGCAGGCGCCAGAATTTCGTATGCGGAATATGATCCGCGGGAACCCAGCGTATCTTTTCAAACAGCATGGAAGTCCATTCCGACGTCAGCGGCAGAGACGCCACAAGGAAAATCACCGCCGTGAACGAATATTGGAAACCGGGGTCCATAAGCTGGCGGGGATTCCAGATCAGCAGAATCGCGCAAGCCATGAATACGGAGTTCAGAACCGAACCGCGCAGCAGGAAGGCGCGCATGAAACACCACGTGCAAAGCATGGCAAGCGCCCGGAACGCAGGCATTTGCAGGCCGGTGCTCAGGGCATACAGAGCGGTCAGCAGGGGAACGATGACACAGCGCATGCGAAACGGCAGGAACGCCAGCAGCAGAAACATGACTCCGGCGAACATGCCGATATGCAGCCCGCTTACGGTCAGGATGTGGATTGTGCCGCTGCGGATGAAATCCAGCCTGGTCTGATACTCGATCCCCTGACGGCATCCGAACAGCATGGCGGCGCAGAGAGTCTTATCCGGTTCGGATGCAACCGGCGAGAGAATGCGGCCGAGCAGAAAATCGCGTGCATTCAGCAGACCGCTCATAAAGCCGGTTTCCCGTCCGGTCATTTCCGGAGGTTCCGTCAGCCGGAAAAGATAACGGATTCCGCGGTTCTTCAGGTATTCGCCATAGTCGAACGCTCCGGGGAAAAGCGGCGGTTCCGGCTGTTCCAGCACCCCTTCCGCAAGAAATTTCCCGCCGTAAACAAGAGGCGGATGCTCTTTGGGAAGCCGGACCATCACAAGCCCGTCAATTTTGTGCCAGACTCCGTAACTGCTGTATTTCGCACGGTCAAGACGGCAGAGAATATTTCCCGGAACAGGCATCCAGCGCAGACGCGGTCCGCAAACGGACGGGTCAATGACGGTCAACTCTCCGATTGCGCCGATCCGCGGGCGCTCCTGCGCAAATGCCGCAACCGGATCACGCTCGTAACGCTCCGTATGCCATATCAGCGAGAACATTGCCAGAAGACACGGCAAAGCGAATTTGAATGCCGCATCCCGGGGACCGAAGCACCATAACGCCGCAAGGGAAGCCAGAGGCGGAATCAGAATTACGGCAAGTCCCGCGCCCGGCAGCAGAAATGCCGGAAGAAGTACGCAGAGAATTCCCGTGAGAACCACGCCGCAGGGAAGTGTCCGCGAAAATTCCCCGGACAGAAACAGAAGCCTGTTGCGGGCAGATACCATTTCTTTGAATAATCTTGAAAACATCATGCAGGAAAATACACTGTTTCTTTGTCGTTTTCCAGCGCCGGAAAGAAAAAAGATACCGGATCAACGGGCGAAGCGATACCGCATTATTCACGCCTCCGCAGCCTCGTCTTCGGCTTCCGCCTCCAGCATAGTTTCGGAAATGGATTTCAGCAATGCCCGGTCCGGCAGACCGTCCTCCGGCAGACTCATGGTCATGCGTCTCGCGCAGTACAGCCCGATGCTTCCGGCGATGAGGTCCGCAGCCAACCTTGCCGCAAAGACGCCGTTCAGGGAGCGGAACCACAGCGCGAGAAGCGTAAACGGGATCATCAGTCCCGCAATTCGGAGCGCGTTCAGCCATGCGGAAATTCCGGGACGTCCGCATCCGGTGAAAAAGAACGTCGAATAACGGTGAATCTCAATCATGCCGAAACCGAACGAAATGATCCGCAGATACGCCACCATGATCGGAATCACTTTCGGGTCCGTGGAAAAGAATTTCACCATCCAGGGAGCGGACACGACAAACAGAAACGCCATTCCGAGAAGATAGTAAAATGCAAACCGCATGGCAAATCGGCGGCACTGGTTGATTCTCGAATAAAGCCGCGCACCGTAATTCTGCCCGACCATCGGCATCAAAGCGGTTCCAAGCGCCATCGGGAAGAAAAAGGCAACGACCTCAAGGCGTCCCGCGGCAGCGGAGGCGGCGACTGCTTCGTCTCCGAACTGGGAGAGAACCCATGTCACCACGCCGTTTCCGATCGGCATCAGCAGCATTCCGAACATGGACGGAATCGCGAAGCGCGTAATCATGAGCCAGGTGTTTTTCAGGAGTCTCCACTGAAGCGCGATAAATGTCAGGAACCGGTAGCGGAAATGAAGAATCAACAGCATGACCACTGCCGCAAACGCCTGCGAAAGCACTGTCGCCCATGCCGCTCCGGCAATGCCCATGGCTGGAATTCCGGCGAAACCGAAAATGAAGATCGGGTCCAGAATCACGTTGATCAACATTCCCGCCACCATCATGCCGCTGGCGATTTTTGTGGAACCCGCCGCCATCAGGATGTCATTGCAGCTCATCGTGAGCGCCGCCGTGCAGACGCCCCAGTACCAGATTACCATGTAGCTGCGGATGTAGGGCATGACATTGTCCTGCGCGCCGAACTGACGGAAAGTCCAGTCGATATAATGGGCGCCGAGCAGTCCGCAGATGATTGACAGCACCAGAGTCAGGCACAGCCCCGAGGTGATCAGCTTCGCCGCCTTGCCGTGTTTTGCGCCGCCGAGCGCCTGTGCCGCAGTCGCCATGATTCCGGTTGCGAGCCCGCGGAAGATGCAGCCGATGATCATGATCACGGGAAACGTATATCCCATGGCGGCGAGTGCAACGGTGTTATGAAGCTGCCCGACGAAGTAGGTGTCCGCAATATTGTAGCCGGAAATTGCAAGCGTTCCGGGAAGCATTGAAATTGCGGTTGAAATCATGGTGCGCCCGATCGGGGCGCTGGTGAAGGAGCCGTTTCTGTGTTTCATTTCAGGTCGTATTTTCTCAATTTTTCTACAATAAGAGCCGATACCTCGGCGATTTTATCAATTTCCTCTCCGGTACATTCTTCAGTGAAAATGCTGTTTACCAGACGGCGGAAACGTGTGTCGATGTTTTTCAGGTGCGTTTTTACCGCGGGCAGAACCCCGATCAGGATTTCGCGCCTGTTGTCCGGGTTGCCGACCCGGCTCAGAATCCCCAGGCGGACCAGCTTGTCCACTGCCGCGGATACCGCTGACTTGGACAGCCCCGTATGGCGCATGACGGTCAGCAGGGAACATGGTCCGAGCTTCTCTATCGTGACCAGATGCGAGAGCTGGCGCAGACTCAATTGCGCGATGACATCGTCAGCCTGGTTGTCGTTCCAGTACTCGGCAATCGCCCGCCGCCGCAGAACCTCGATATCCCGGTGCATTTCAAAAAAAGCTTCTGTCTTTTTCATAATCATCCTGTTTTGGAACAGTTCTAAAATGGAACTATACAACGAAAATCGTTTTTTTCAAATAAAATTCAGAAAAAAAGAACCGATCCGATGCAGACGGAATTCTGCCGGAAGTTTTTCTTTTCACGTTCCATCGCAACTACCGGAACAGCCTGCGGAAACGGTGCGGAGTGATCTCGTAACGTTTCCTGAATTGCATCCCGAAATAATTGCTGTCATAAAATCCGCATTTTGCGGAAATGTCCGTAAGAGGCAGGGAGGTGGTCCGGAGCAGTTCCTCGGCTTTTGCGAGCCGGAGATTCAGCAGATAATCCATCGGGGAAAAACCGGTCGCCTGTTTGAAATGCCGGAAAAAGGTTGCCTCGGACATATTTGCCATGCGGGCGAGCGAGGCTCTGTTCAGCGCTTTATTGTAATTTGCCTGCATGAAGTTGATGATACGCGCCATTTGCAGAAGCTCGTTGCCTTTTTCTTCATTGAGCTTGATGCAGAAACGGCAGATCATGACGAAAAGCTCGGCGAGAAGGGAACGCGCCAGCAGTTTGTAACCGCTTCTGCGTGATCTGATTTCGTCGTGAAGCCGTTCGACAAGAGTCTGCACGAATGCAAGCTGTCCCTTATCCAGATTGAGGTGCCGTTTGAAGTGATTGCTTTCCCGGGAATTCGGTTCGAGATGAAAAAAGAGATGATAACCGGGCAGGTTTTCAATTTCCCGGAAATCGAAACAGAGCTCCTCTGCTTTCCAGAGAATATTGTAAACCACCAGATGGTGCTGATTTGAAAAACCGTGGACATGACCCGGATGAAGCAGAAAAATATCGCCTTGTTTCAGTTGATATTCTCCCGATGACGTTTCATAGCTTCCTGTTCCGGCAACCACCAGCAGAAGCTCGAAAAAATCATGGGAATGCGGTGGCGCTGTGGCTTTTACATCCCGCACCATTTTTACGGTCAGGGGAAAATCCCTGGTTTCTTCAAAGGCTTCCCATTTGAAAGTCCATTCCGGCTGTAACTGTTTTGCCATTTTTCTGCCTTTTTTATGAATATGATCGGAAAATAATGTTTTTTGAATGAAAATTCAAGGTTTTATTAAAAAAATTATGTAAAATATATATCATGAAAAATTGAATTTCTCAAAAATTAAACAGGAGAACAATCAAAATGGAAAATTTGACAGGTTGGCATCGGCAAGACAGGAAAGGTAAAAGAGAAAATTTTACCCTTATCGAGTTACTCATCGTAATTGCAATCATAGCAATTCTGGCAGGTATGTTGCTGCCGGCATTATCCCAAGCCAGGGAAAAAGCACGGACAACCAGCTGTCTTAGCAATCTTAAGCAAATAGCATTAGGCATGACTTCATATGCAGGAGATTATAATGAAGTTATAGTAGGCAATCTAAATGGAAGTAATGATGTTCTTGGTGGCTGGGGAACAGGAGTCGCTCTTAATCAAGTTAACAGTAATTGGTGCCGTTTGCTTTTTGACCATGCAAATGTGCCTAAAAATATTTTTGTTTGTCCCTCTGGTATTCCTGATGAGTTTGTAAAACAGTATGGTAACGGACTCAGTTATACAACCAGTGGAATCGCGTCTTTTCAATACGGCAGTGTTACAGATATTCGCAAGCTGAACAAGTTGGATAAAAATTATATTATTTACAGTGATATGCCGGAAGCAAGTTTTAATCAGTATAAAGGTACTAATTATATCTCCGCATGGTTTATGCCGCGAAGTGTTCAACAATGTGGAAGCAATGCAGACTGGAATGACTGGATTGCAGCCACAAATGGTAATAAACATCGGCATAACAGACGCCTGAACTATGCTTTTACCGATGGTCATGTAGAAAATGGCGAAGCTAAAAAAATGGTTGTCAAAGAGAACTACTTTCAAAAAGACGAATGTGATCGCCTTTAATTTCAGGAGAACAAAATGCGTACTTTAATCATTTTCATATTTCTAGGCATAGCGGCAACCGGATATGCAAAAATTCTGCTTACTGAAAAAGCCATAATCATGCGGAATTCCAATGTGGAAATCCAATTTAACCGTAAAGATCTTTCCTTATTGCAGTTGAGGGATTGCAGGCGGAATGTGAATTATGTCCTGAAACCGGGAGGTTCACTGTTCCATGCATCATTTGGAGCTTTTTCTGGAGACAGTTGGCGAACGGTTTCCGATTACACTCTCAACGGTTTTAATGTAGCGGGGTACCAATTTAAAAAAGAACGCGATGAGAATGTTGATATATTGAAACTTTATTATCTGGACGGTATTGTCAATGATGCAGGAAACACGGCTGATATTTGTATTACCGTATCTTTGCCGGATGACAGCCCGTTTATTAATTGGCATATTGCCGTGAATAACAAATCCGGCACGCCATTGAAGGAAGTTCATTTTCCACTGTTGAATGGTTTGGCTTCCAATGCTCCAGGCAGTGAGAAGACCGATTCCGTGGCAGTTCCGCTGTTTTGCGGCAATATCTGGAAGAACCCTCGTTATACGTTGGTAACAGGTCAGGAAATGAGTAATTACCCGATGGGAAGCGGACTGGCTTTTCAGATGATGTATTATAATGATGGACAAGGTGGAGGTATCTACTTTGCGGCGCATGATGCTGAAGATTACCATAAAACTTTCGCCTGTCGTCCGGAAGGAGGGAGTTTCAGGATGTTCAATATTCATTACGCTGAAACACCACCGGAACGTGCCGTAATTGATATTCGTACACCGTATGATTCAACTACTCCTTTCGGAAAATGGGAATTGCCTTACCCAATCGTAACCGGTTTGATTTATGGGGATTGGTATGATGCCTGCAAAGTTTACCGGAAATGGACGCTGAATCATAAGCGCTGGACACCTTTGGCTGAACGGGACGATGTTTCCGAACGTTTTCGCAGTGAAGTTATGGGCTGGATGTGTCTATGGGGAAAACCGACAGTTCCAATCACTCCGGTAGTAAATGATAAACCTAACAATGATCCGCATTTCATACAAGTGTGCAATAAAGCCATGGATCAAGTCAGTGATACGATGGTGGCGCTGCAGAATGCATTAGGGGTAAAGTTGGGAGTACACCTTTATATGTGGTATAAATGGGCGGAAATGGATTATAAGTATCCTGATTTCTTTCCAGCATTGCCGGGAGTAAAAGAGGGTATCGCGAAGATGCGTGCAGAAGGGGTTGCGGTAATGCCGTATGTCAACGTCCTGCTTTTTGACAGCAGCATACCGCAGTACAGTGAGGCAAAAAAATATTTTAAGAAAAACTTAGATGGCAATATTATTTCACCCGGTCCGACAGGAAAGGGGTTATATCAGGGAGGCGGTTGGGGTGGTATGTGCTTTGCAACGGAATGGTGGCAAAACTTCATAGCCAATGTATACCGTCAGCTTAAAGATGACTATAACTGTGATGCGGAATACATGGATTTGCTTTTCAGCAGCCAGAGCTTCTGTTTTGATAAAACTCATGGACATACCATTGCGGGAGGAAATTATTTCGGTAAAGGAGGACGTGCCATTACAGAAAAAGTTAAAAAATTGCGTCCCAAAGGCGAATCTTTTATTGTCGGCGAGAACACCGGAGAAACCTATATTGGAACGGTAGATGCTCTTTTGGTGGCTCTTCCAGAGACAGAACCGACGTCCATTCCAATGTTTGAAACAGTGTATGCGGATCGAACCAATCTGATGGGGCTTTATTATGGGGGTGATTCCCAATTATGCTTTGAACTCGTTCGAGGCCGTATGTTCTGGCTGGCTGGAGCAATTGATCTTAAAGATCAAAAAAAGATTGCCATCTGGCGTAATCTGCTACATACCCGCAAAGCAGCCCTGGAATTCCTTTATGATGGTGAATTTCTGCGTTCCCCCGATGTTTCAGGGATTAAGCATATAAAGGAAAAATGGCGGGTTTTCCTGAAAAACCAGCAGGAAGTTGAATTCTCAATTCCTGTGGTATTTGCAGAAGCATACCGTTCTCCTGAAGGAGCAATAGGTCTGGTTCTGGCAAATCACACAGAGCAAGAGCAAACTGTTAATATTCCTTGGAATGCTCGTGATTGGGGATTTAAAGAAGGAACTCAAGTGAAACGAATGGATTGTACCGGCGGCGTGTGGAGTCCCGCTTGTGAATATACCATAGGAAAAACTGTTTCAGTAACGATTCCCGCTAAAAATGCTGTGGTAGTCAAACTTGCCGGAGAAAAACCTGCCATGCCGATACTTGGTGCATTTTCTCCCGGCGGCAGTCTGAGCGGTCCGGTTTCACCTGTCACTTACAATGAGGATGCACGGTTTAATCCCGATAATAAAATATATTGGTCCGGTAATTGATGTAAAAACATCTCTTACTTATTAATTGAATGAAGCAAGAAAAATGAATTTTTCAGAATTGAATTTCAATATTGATTCCTTTGCGGAGCTGCGCGGAAAGTGGCGGGCAAAGGCGGATGCACTGATTCCGGTTTTACAGCACAGGCAGGTTGTGCCGGAATCGCTGGCGGAACTCGTCGGCGATCCGGAGGCATGGCAGGGAATGCGGGCGGTTCCCGTGGAGGAGGCTTCAAAACTTTCTCTGCTGGAATGGAGGAAAGGAGAGTCTCTTATCCTTGATTTCGGGGAACATCATGTCGGATATTTTACGCTGTCGATGCGCATTGCCGGCGATTACTGCGACTCTCCGGTTTCCCTGCGGCTGCTGGCGGCGGAACTGCCGTTCGAACTCGCTTACAGGGCGGAAAACTTCAAGGGCAGCTTGAGCCAGGCGTGGATACAGGAGGAATACATCAAGATCGATGTTCTTCCGGGAACGGTCCGGCTTCCGCGGCGGTATGCCTGCCGCTATCTCCGCATCGACGTGATCGCAACACCGGGCACACTGGTTTTCGACAGGATTGAATTCGATACCGTTTCCGCCGCAAATTACCTGCCGGAACCGCCGTTGCATCTCTCCGCATTTGAGAAGGAGATTTACACCGTCGGATGCAGAACCTTGCGCGACTGTATGCAGACATGTTTCGAGGACGGCCCGAAACGCGACCGGCGGTTATGGCTCGGGGATCTTTACCTTGAGGCGAAAGTGAATGCCGTGATCTACCGGAACTTCCACCTTGTCGAACGCAGTATCTACCTGCTGGCTGCAAACATTGATGAACATGGAATGCTTCCCGCCTGCGCTTTTGAAGACAGCGGAATACGGACAACCTGTTTCATCCCGGATTATTCTCTGCTCTTTCCCGCCCTGCTTCTGGAGCATTGCAGGGCTTGCGGAAAACGGGAAATCGCAGAAGAATTTTACCCGCTTGCCGTGCATCAGGCGGAACTGTTCCAGCGTTTTCTGCAGGATGGCTGTATTTTGAAAAAAGACCCGGACTACTGGTTTTTTGTGGATCACTGTGCGGAACTCGAAAAAGATACCGCGGAACTTTGCATCTATCTGTTCGCACTCCGAAGCCTTGCTGAACTGGCACATCTGCTCGGCGTACCGGAAGACGGAGAGAGATTCCGCAGGGAACACCAATATTGGCGGAAAATCGTCCGCAGTCATACCATGGACCCCGTAAACGGAGTCATAGTGTCCGGCGCATCCCGCCAGATTTCCGAGGCGTCCCAGATATGGGCGGTTCTTTCCGGTGTTTTCGATGCGGCGGAGGGAAAACGCGCCCTTGCGAAGATGAAAGAGCTTCCGGGGGTGATCCGCTCCCGCAATCCCTATGTGCAGCATTATCTGCTTGAAGCGTATTGGCTCTGCGGAGAGGAAGAAAAAGCTTGCGGACTGATCCATGATTATTGGGGCGAAATGATCCGTCTGGGGGCGGATACGTTCTGGGAGGTGTTCGATTCTTCGGACCGGAGCCCGGTTCTTTACGGCGATGCGTGCCTCACCAGCGCCTGCCATGCCTGGAGCTGTACTCCGTGCCTGTTTCTTCACAGGAAAAACGCCCGGAAAACATTTGATGTCCATGAGGAGGATATGGCTTTGGCATCAGGGGTGCTGCAATAATCCGGCAGATCGTCACTCTCCGTTTTGACGGGGCATGATTCATCACATGAGCCTGGCGGAAACCAGCAGGGGAATTGCCGCCGTGTCTCCGAAGACGATGATGTTGTCTTCCTGCATTCCGGTGCGTTCGATTTCAAAGACGATCCGGTTGCCGCCGGGAAAAGTCTTTTTGACCGTAATGGACGGATTCAGCGGGAAAGCCCTGAGATTCACGAGATCGATATCGACGGATTTCGGAAACACATACTCCAGCAGCCACGAGCCTTTCGCATAAACCGAGAAGAAGTTGATATAATAACCGCCGACCGGAAGATCCAGGTTCTTGCCCGTGGGATATACTTCACGCGAACTCATGAGATCAAACTTGAACGGAAAAGAAACGCTGTGGTCTCCTGATTGTCTCACAAGCCGGCGCGGAGAGATTCCGCGTCCCGGGCGTTCCCCCGCAATCAGGGAAAGCGGTTTTTCGGAATCGGACGGAAACTCGTTTTCCACCCAGAAAGTCCGGTTCTTCAAATCCCAGACGAGAGTTGTGGACATTGAAATCCCCGCCCTGCGGCAAAGTTCTCCAAGAATCAGCGAGGTTCCCTTGTCGATCATTTTCCGGTGATTGACGGAAGAAAGTTCCAGGCCGACCGTCATTTCCATATCCGCGACCGTATTCAGCGCCATGGAATAAACTGCGTTTGCGTCTTTCTGCGGATCGCCCGAAGGCCCGTCGGGAAAAGTCTTTTTGAACAGCGCGTCAATATACTCTTTTTTGTCGAACGCTCCCTTTTCCATCTGATATTCGTTCTTTTGCTCCTTGCCGGAAACCTCGGAGGGGGAGACGAACCGGAATGCCGCCGCCATGGAACGCATGGTCTCCGAAAGACTGTTCAGCAGTGCGGTGTCCTGCACGACTTTCTGTTCCTGCACCTCGATTTTTTTCGTTACTGACCTGCCGTAAAAACCGAAAATCGTCAGAAGAATAACGGATGCCGTGAGTGTGCCTCCCAGAAAGGGATATAACTGATATTTTTTGATGTGGATCGTCATTTCCAGCCTTTCAGTTTCTGTATAACGGATTTATATTGATAATGATAGAAAAATGACGGCAGAATGACGGCTTACCACGGGTCAATTTCCATCGTTACGACAAATTCCATTGCTTTCGGAGGATTCGGCAGAACTTTCAAATCCTGAACCAGTTCCTCGACGGAAGCGTCCATGGCGCGGTTTCCGGAACGGCGGATGATCGTTGCGGAAAGCACTTTGCCCGCATTGTCGATCCTCAGCCGCACCTCGACCTTCGGCATGGAATTGTTCAGCGCCGCTTTATTCGGCTGATTCCAGTTACGCTTCAAATACGCTGCAACTTTGTCATAGTAGTCTATCAGGTCTTTATCCAGAACTCCGACCGGACCGCCGCCACCGCCGGCAAGTCCTCTGCCGCCGCGCATTCCATAACGGCTGGAGTTGGGGCTGCCGCTGCCGGTTCCTCCGGTTGCTGCCCAGTTTTTCAGAATATTGCGGATATCCTGCTTACGGGTGTCGGAACTCCTTCTCCCGGAGGTTCTTATGGGACCCTTTCGAATGATTTTCGTACTCTTTCTGATTTCATCCGGACTTTTCCACTTCGGCTTCGGCTTGACTTTGCTTTCCTTCGGCTTGACCAGTTCTTTCGGCACTCTCACTTCTGTTTTCGGAGTCTTGACAACAGGTTTCACTTCCGGTTCGGGAGGAGCGGTTTCCACTTTCGGCTCCGGCTTCACGGCAGGTTCCGGCTCCGGTTCGACGATGGGATCGGGAACATCCGGGATATCCGTAATCGGACCGGGATCGCCATAGTTGGGGATTCCGATAGGATCAGGTCTTGCCGCATCCGGATATTTTGACGGTCTTTCGTTGTCATTCGGGGGACTGTCCACGAGAGAGACTTTGGTAACGCTTACAGGAGGGTTGATGAAATTCGACAGAGAATACAATAGAAACGGAATCAGAATCAGCCCTGCGTGAAATATGGAAACGGAACCGAAAATCAGGGAACGTTTTCCACCTTTGACATAGGGCAGAGGAGCCGTGCCCGGTTCCATGTGATGCCTCCGTCCGTCAATCTGCCCTGTCATTTGTCCACCTCGGTAATCAGTGAAATGTCCGTGAATCCGGCATTTTTGACATCTTTCATCACCTGAATGACGGACCCGTAAAGCAGATCCTTGTCCGCACGCAGAAAGACTTTGATCCTGCCGCCGTCCGGGGATGCTTTCAACTCGCGCAACCGCGCAATCAGCCGTGCCGGATTCATGATCTTTTTCTCGAATTCGATATCTCCGTTTTTCTTTACGTTAATGACCCGGGAATATTCATCGGGTTTCATTTCCGAAGCATTCATTTTCGGCGGGGAGACATCAATGCTGTACTCCAGAAGCGGCGCCGTGATCATGAAAATGATCAGCAGAAAAAAGACGGTATCCATCAGCGGAGTGATATTGATCTCGTCATAGGATTTCGATTGAAAACGCCTGCGCATACCGTCCGCCCCTGTTCATCTGGAAGTGCTGATCTGTTCGATCTTGAGCTTGACCAGAAACTCTTCGACGAAATTGTCCATTTGAACGATCGTGGCTTTGATCAGGCTCGTAATGATATTGTAGCCGACCACGGAGGGAATCGCAACGAGCAGTCCGAGAACTGTGGTAAGCAGGGCGCCGCTGACGCCCGGCGCAAGAGTCTGGATATCCGCTTTGCCCATGATCGCAAGGTCTGTAAACGCCAGCATGATGCCCCAGACCGTTCCAAAGAGTCCGAGAAAAGGACTGATCGTAATCGCCGTGGCAAGAAAAATCATTTTCCGTTCCAGTTCGAGAATCTGGTCGGCGACAGCCTGTTCCAGTGAAGCGCGCACCACATCGACTTCCGTAACATTCAGGGCGCGGCGTCCTCCTCCGGGCAGTTCGATGTTCAGGGTCTTGATCCGTTCATAGGCGGCTTCGCAAACCCTTGCCGAAGGGCTCGGTTCATCGGCAATTCCCTCATTCATGGAAAGCGGGTTGCGGCGTTCGCGGAACCTGCGCAGGAAAGAGGCGCAGTCATTGTGCGCGCGCCGGAGGCTGATTCCCTTTTCAAGCATCAATGTCCATGTAAAAACAGAAAATACAAACAGCAGGATGACGATTCCCTGTCCCATGCCGTCGGAGTTTTTGAACGCATAGTAGAGACTCGATTGCGCAAAAGAGAATACTTCAGGATAAATCATGATATTACAGCCTCACAACAGAAATACTTTGTTTCAGTGGAACGATCCGCGATACGGTAATCTATATCAAAATCATATAAAAACTACTTGGCAAGAGAAAAAAATGCACTTTTTTTGAAGAGAAGATGCGATAACGCATTTGATACGGTTTTTCCGGCTTCTTCTGGAAACGACCTTGAAAAATAAAATTCTGGTGCTATACTATCGTTGCCGGTGATGAAGCTGAACATCACCGGCAACGATTTTTACAGAAAATAAACCAAATAAATTTCAGTCGGTTTCCTCCGGTATGGAAGCATCTGTTTCGTTTCATCCTTCTATTTCGATTGTCTCTCCGAGAAAACGCGGTTTGCGTCCGAGGATGAAAACATCGACAACAGCGGCAGTACGTGCAAGAATTTCGCGGCATCCCATTTTCAGGCGATATGCCGGATATTTATCTCCGGGGTCCGTCGCGGCAAAACCGATGGCGCCGATATCGTGCCCTGCTGCAATGAAAAGCGCTCTTGTACAGTGGAATTCCTGAGATATGACGATCAGTTCCCTTACCTGAAAAATCTTTTTTGCGCGAATCACGGAATCCAGTGTGCGGAAACCGGCATAATCAGGATAGATGTCTTTTTCCGGAATTCCTTTCTCAATCAGGGCGTTACGCATTGCCGTGACCTCATCGTATTCCTTGCGCCCGTTGTCGCCGGATACAATGATTTTCCGGATTTTCCCTTTTCTGTAAAGCGTGGCGGCGGCATCAATCCGGCTTGTGAAATATAAGTTCGGGTATCCGCCGACTTCCGGTTTGGTTCCGAGAACCAGCCCTGCTCTGAATGCAGGTATTTTTTCCGCTGAATGATAAACTTTCCTTGCATGGGAAAGCACGATCAGGTTGCAGATCAATAAAAACAACATTCCGGCGGTGACCAGCGTTCCCGTTCCGAGCAGAAACCATTTCACCTTTTTCAGTTTCAGAAAAGAGTTTTTCCAAACGGAAACGGGGACATCCGGATATTTCATCTTGAATTTCACGGTGTCCCCTGTTTTTTCAGAAATGGGTCAATGCCGGTTTCCCGAGCGGAAAGACATTGAATCCGAGGGTATAGAGTCGTTCATGATCCAGAATATTCCTGCCGTCGAAAATGAAAGCGGGCTTTTCCATCAGAGAAAAGATTTTTTCATAATCGTATGTTGTGAACTCTTTCCAGTCGGTGATCAAAGCAATGGCATGCGCCCCCCTGACCGCTTCATAAGGATCTTCGAAGTATTCGATTCTGCCTTCCGTATTCGCAAGATCCAGCTTGGCGTTCTCAATCGCTTTCGGATCGTAAATCGCAAGTGAGGCGTGTTCCCCGACCAGGAGGTTCGAAATATAGATTGCCGGTGATTCCCGCGTATCGCCGGTATCTGCCTTGAACGCGAAACCGAATACGGCGATCCGTTTATTGGAAACCGTATTGAACATGTTCTTGACGATGCGTTCCGCGAAACGGCGCTCCTGATACTCATTCATGAGTACAACCTGTTCCCAGTAGGCGGCGACTTCATGCAGGTTGTAGCATTCGCAGAGATAGACCAGATTCAGGATATCCTTTTTGAAGCAGGAGCCGCCGAAACCGACGCCCGCCCGCAGGAACTTGCTTCCGATACGGGAATCCATGCTGACTGCGCGCGAAACCTCCTGAATATCCGCCTCGGTTTTTTCGCAAAGCGCCGAAATGCTGTTGATCGAGGAGATTCTCTGTGCCAGCATCGCGTTGGAAACGAGTTTGGACATTTCACTGCTCCAGACATTCGTCGTAAGAATCTTCTCACGCGGCACCCAGTGTGCGTAGATATCGACCAGGCGCTGCATGGATTCATGTCCGTCGGGCGTCGTCATGGAACCGATCAGGACGCGGTCCGGATTTTCCAGGTCAGCCACTGCCGTTCCTTCCGCAAGAAACTCCGGATTGGAAAGAACGGAGAAGTTCAGTCCTTTCGTATTCGACTGCAAAATCCGGTGAATCGCCTCTGCCGCACGTACCGGCAGAGTGCTTTTCTCCACGACAATCTTGTCTTCCGTGGAACACTCTACGATCAGGCGCGCGGATTTCTCCCAGAACTGAAGGTCGGCGGCTTTGCCTGCGCCGGAACCGAATGTCTTGGTCGGGGTGTTGACGCTGACGAAAATGATTTTCGACTCACGGATTCCTTTTTCCACATCTGTCGTGAAAAAGAGATTCCGCCCTCTGGACTGCGCCACAAGCTGTTCAAGCCCCGGCTCATAAATCGGCAGACTGTCTGAATTCCATCGAGCAATACGGTCCGCGTTGATATCCGCCACCGTTACTTTATATTCAGGGCATTTTGCCGCGATCATCGCCATCGTCGGCCCGCCGACATAGCCGGCGCCGATGCACAGAATGCTTTTTTCATTCCCCATTTCATTGTCTCCTGTAAATTTTAGCGCAAGTAATCTAGCCTGCGACTTCATAATATGCCAGTGAAAAAGACGGCAATCCCGATAAAAATACTCTTTTTGTCATGTCCCGGTCAGTCTTTCCCGGACGATAAACGATTCTGCCGCGGCATTCCTGATTTTTACCTGCCGTAAAGTTTGGGACATGAGGCGGATGGACTTGCAGTTTTCCCGGAAACTCGCCTGTTCCCTGATAAAAAACATTATTTTATCAAATTATCAAATTATAATACTTGACAAAATGAGATTTATAGAATATAATTAAAGCAACGACGTGAAAGTGGATCTGTATTATGATAAAACATAAACATCAGCAGTTATATGACCTCTTGTCCGAGGAACTCCGGCGCGGGACATGGCCGTGCAATGAAAAGCTCCCGAATCTCAAGGAGCTGGCGGCACGCTATAATGTCAGCATCAACGTCGCGTCAAAAGCCGTGGAACTGTTGAAAGAGGCGCATCTGGTCAGTGTGAAGGTCGGAGACGGGATCTATTCCGAAACCTCCGGACAGGCGGAACTTGTTGATTTCAAATACTCGGGCGAGCGGCTTTTCGGACAATACACAGGCGCGAAAACACTGCGGATTCTCATGCAGGACAACACAGAGTTCCAGCTTGCATTCTGGAACGGGGTATTCGACGCCATTACGCTGGAAAATCCGGATATTGAGCTTCAGGTCAGTTACAATATGGCGGAAAATAAAAATCCCCGGGATTTCGATATCGGAATCGCTTCCCCGGAATATCTTGCCGGTGCCGGGCTTTGCGGAGAGGCGCTGGTTCCCGCAGATATCAGATATGAGTTCGGCAATGATTTTTACGAGGGGCTTCCTGTATCGCCGTCGGAATTGAAATGGAAGGGGAAAGAGTTGTATTTCCCATTTGCATTCATTACTTCCCAGCTTCTTTTCCGGGACGGTGCGGAACAACCGGAATCCGGTGAAGATGTGCTGGATTATATTGAACGCCTTGTTTCAAAGAGCAACGGGGCTGTCGGATACGGACTGCTGAACTGCCGGGGGCTGGTTGCGAACAATGGGCTTGATTTTGCCGACTCGCGGAGCGGGGAATTCAGAATGCCGGAAAGGCGGCGGCTCATGGAGGTGTTTCACCGTGCAAGGAAGCTGTACCAACGGGGCGATCTGGTCTGGATGCATGGACGTTTTTCCGACTATGCACAGATCTGCAAATTGAAAGCCGACCAGCCCATTCATATTGTGGAGTGTCCATTCAACCGTATTCGGCCGGAAGAATTGAAGGAACAGGGACTCAGGCGGGTACCTTATCCCGACGGACATTGTTTTACAGCCACACCGTTAACCGCAGTCATCAGCCGCGGTTGCAGATTTCCGGAAGAAGCCCTCCGCGTCATTCGCAAACTTCTTCAGAAAGAGATCCAGAGGAAAGCTTTGGAAAACGGAATTTTCCTTCCGCTTCACCATACGGAACTGGAACGTGGCGGTTTCGGTTACTTGGCTGAAAAACTGGAAAAGCAAACTCATCACTGGATGTTTCTGCCCGATCCGGAACTGCTCCGGGTGGTTCATTATTTCTTCGCCTGGGAGTTTTTTTATTACCTGAACGGACAGCGTGATGAAAATGTTTATGAACTGATTGAAAAGAAGATTCAATATTATCTTTCAAACAAGGAGGAGTAACGATGAAGTGTCGGTTTCTGAAGCGTTTTACATTGATAGAGTTGCTGATTGTAATATCGATCATTGCAGTACTTGCCGGAATGCTGCTGCCCGCCCTCAACAAAGCAAGAGAAAAAGCCCATGCTACTGCATGTATGAACAATCTTAAACAGATCGGGATTGCATATGTTCAATATTTCAATGATTACAGCGACCGCTTTCCCGGAGGCAAGGATTCCAGTATTCCGTCGCTGGCGAAATGGGGATACCTGAATCCTCCCGGATCGCCCGGTTTTTACCGGCAGATGTCTTGCCCTGCCGATAAGACGCCTGTCATTTCACACAATTATTCTCTTCTTTACTGGCTCCGGATGGATCGTTATACTGGCGGCTATCCGGAAGTTTACCGGATCGTCAGCCGGATTTCCAAACCGTCACAACGGGTTGTCACGGCAGAAGCCAAACGGGCCTATAATTCCATTACCGATTATAATGACCTCAACAATGGCCGTTATCGCCACACGTCAAACTCCATGTTTCATCTGTGGATGGACATGCATGTCGAATCGCGGACATTGTCTTACTGGACCATCATACAGACCAATTCCGTTACTCAGCCTCAATATCTGATGGCATGGTACTATAAAGACTGACAATCAGAAAGGAAATTATATGAAAACAATTGTCGTATTGACTGTGATCGCCGCCATGAGTTTTTCACCGCTGCATGCGGTTCCCTCGGCAGCATTCCATGCTTCGTTTGATCAGGATTTCAGTGCTGTGAGCAAAACCGGATATGTTGCCGGAAAACACTCCGCGGAGATACTTTATGAAAATCTCGCGACTTATCTGAAAGATGGTGTCAACGGCACAGGGGCATTGATCGGTACAGGCAATGAAAAACGGGAAGATTATCATATTGAATATCCCAATCATGACTTCATTACTCCGGAACAGGGCAGCGTCGTATTCTGGGTCCGCCCGGAAAACTGGCAGGGAAACGACCGTAATTTCCATATTTTTTTCCGTGCGGATGGAACGGATGCGGATCTGCTTGTATATAAGGTTGCATGGAATTCCGAATTGTATTTTCTCCTCGGTCCGAAGAAAAAATCCGGAGGAAAACAGGTCTGGACAACCATATCCGCGCCGATTGGGCAATGGCGGCCCGGTGAATGGCATTTTGTCGTTGCGACCTGGGGCGGCGGGACCATGAAGCTTTATATCGACGGAATCTGCAAGGGACAGAAAAAATTTATCCGCCCCGGATCGCCGTTTCTGAAATTCGGTGCGGGAGGACTGCGCCCGAAACAGTGGAAAACCCCGCAGAACTATTCCCTGATTGATGAGCTTATGCTCTATCATGTTATGCTTACCGATGCCGATGTGCTTGCCAGATACAGGGCTTACAAGCAAAGCAGGATCGTGACCGCGGATGAATCGAAAGTCGCACCGTGCAACATCATGAGCGGTTTCAATCCGGCTGAAGGTACAATGGAGTTCGATTTTGCCGTGAAAGAGATTTCTCCGGACGGAAAATTTTACCGGGCGGAAACCTGTATTGAAGACGGAAACGGTAAAAAGATCGTCAACCGGATTCTGGCTCCGCAAAGTACGGAATATCACTTTGCATTTCCGGTGGACTCCCTGCCGCCCGGAGACTATACGTTCAAGATTACGGTACTTAAAAATGACAGCAGGCTGAATCATACGGTATCCCATCCGTTTGCAATTCCGAAGCGTCCCGAACCGTGGCGCAGCAGCCGGACAGGAACGGCGGCAACGGCGCCGTTTCCGTGGACCGCGCCCGCATGGGATGCCGCCGGCGGGGTATTCTCCTGCTGGAACCGTCAATATGTGTTCGGCAGATCCGGGCTGCCGGAACAGATTTTCTCCGCAGGGACGCCGCTTCTGGCACGTCCGGTTCTGCTTATGCTGGATGGGAAAAAGCTCAATCCCGGCCCCCTGCGCATGGTTTCCTCGGACGAGGAAAAAATCGAATTGGAGGGAACGGCGGCGGCAGACGGATTTACGGTTAAAACCCGTATCTGCGGAGAGTTCGATGGTTTTTTCTGGGTGGACATGGAACTGATTCCGGAGAAACCGGTTGCGGCAATCCGCAGTCTGACATTGGATTTTGCATTCCGCAAAGAGCAGTCCACCCTGTTCAATGCAATGATCAAACAATATTCGGATTACCGTCCGGGGCACGCCGGGAAATTCCAGGCTTATTCACTTGACCTTTTCCGGGAACTGTCGCGCACCATGTTTGTCGGAAATGAAAAGACCGGGTTGGAATGGTTCTGCGAAGAACTTTCCTCATGGAAAGTGCGTAAACAGGCAGACAGTCTGCGGCTGATCCCCGGCAAAGAGGAGAACCGCATGCTGCTGACGCTGGTCGATCTTCCGACTGCCGCCGGATTGAAACACCGTTTCCGTTTCGGCTTTCAGGCGCTTCCGGTGAAACCGCTTCCGGCGAGCTGGCGTACCGCCCGTGTGTTCGGCAAGGGAAAAAATGATTTCAACCCGTGGTTTCCATGGTCTGAGGTTCATAACATCCCGGACCCGGAACGTAAAGCGCCGGATTTTGACAAAAGATGGCGGAAGGTTTCCGGCTATCCCGCCGTACACTGGTATTTCGCCGGATTTTCCAACAGTCCCTTTACCCGTGAATGGAGTTTCTACGGGCCGCTGTGGAGCCTCACGCCGCCGGAAGTCGGGACAATCGGCGACATCCGGTCACGGGAATGGGCTTTCGCGCGGAACTGTCCCGCGGCGCCTGGCTACATCGACTGGTATGTGCACAGTCTCCGCAACACCATGGAGAAGCTGAATATCAGGCATCTTTATTTCGACAATCAGGATGCGCAGTTCTGCGATAACTTCCGGCATGGATGCGGCTGGAAAGGTACGGACGGGCGGCATTACCGCACCTTCAATCTGCTTGCAACCCGTGAACTGACCAAACGCATTTACCGCATGGTGAAGGCCGCGCATCCGGAAAGCCGTATCATGCGGCACATGTCGACAAAGACCGTGACTCCGGTCATAGGTTTTGCCGATTTCATTGCAGACGGGGAGATGTACTGCGGAACCATCGGGCGCGATGAGCACTACAAAAATATTTTTGCCCCCGAAATGTTCCGGGCAATGTTCATGACGCTTCCTTACGGCATCCCGCGTTATTTCATCCCCCAGTTCCAGCGTGCGATCAAACTGCACAGCCCGATCAGGAACCGTTATGAAAACGCATGGAGCAAGAAGCATCTTGACAATCACCGCGCAGTCCTGCGCCATTTCAAAGGATATCTGTTTGTGCATGACTCCCTGATCTGGCCCGCATTCGGCGTTTCCTGCGATGACTGGTGGAAGATTCAGGACGAATTCGGATTCGACGGAAGTGAACGCTTCATTCTCTACAATGATCCGGAATCGCCGTTTACCGCGCCGGACAAAGTCATGGTTTCCTGTTATGTGAAAGCCGGAAAGCTCCTGATTATTGTCATGAACGATTCCCGTGAATCCGCGCCGCTGACAATCAAAGTGGACCCCGTAAAATTCAAGGCACTGAAGATTTCCGGCTCAAAGCTGGCGGATATGGAGAGAGGAAACGATATCAGCTTTGACGGCAGCCGGATTCTGGTCGATGTCCAGCCGCAGGACTATTCCGTCATCGGAACCAGATAAACGCCATTTTCAGAACTCAAATGTGTAACTTCCGCAGGGCAGGGACAGCAGAAGCAATCCGTTTTTCCGTTCATAGCCGGAAAGCGGAGCGCCGTTCTGCTTCACCCCTGCCGGATCGGAAACCGGAAGAAGCACTTTCACCGATGTGTTTGCCGGAGCCGTGATCTGCCAGCAGAGACGTTCCCCTTCGTATTTCCAGAAGCTGGACGCTTTGCCGTAAGGGGTTTCAAGGGATGCTTTCACATATCCCATGCGCGGATCGGGAATCGCGGCAAAGAGCAGTTCCCGTCCTCCGGGGGCGGCATGGGAAATGCCTCCGGCGACGGCGCCCATCCATTCCGCGACGGCTCCGTAGGCATAATGATTGAAAGAGTTCATGTTCACATCCCCGAAACCGTCTTTCACCGTATAGGAGTTCCAGCGTTCCCAGACCGTTGTGGCTCCCTGATTCACGGAGAACAGCCATGAGGGATATTCCTCCTGAAGCAGAAGGTCGTAGGCGGTCAAAGTCAACCCCGCATTCGTAAGGGCAAGCATCAGGGAGGCCGTGCCGACAAATCCGGTGCTGAGCCGGTTCCCGTTATTGCGGATAAGCTGTTCCAGAAGCCTGATCTGCTTTTCCCGCTGTTCCGGCGTCAGAAGATCGAAGTGGAGCGCAAGCACGCAGGAAGTCTGGTTGCGGGTTTTCATCAATCCGTCCGCACCCACGAATTCACGGCGGAACGCTTCCGCAACCTCTTTCGAGAGTTTTTCAAAGACTGCGGCGTCCGCAGCCCTGCCAAGAATCCGGGCGGTTTCCGCGACAAGATGCGCGGTATAGGAGAAATAAGCGGTTCCGATCAGCGGACGCGGCGTTTTCACGTCGTCCAGAGAGAGCCAGTCGCCGAAACCGAGATCCGGGCGGATCAGATTGTCCGAGGTTGTTTTCTGGAATTCGATCCACCGTTTCATGGATTCATAATTTTCCGTCAGAAAACTTTCGTCACCGTAGCGCTGATACATTGTCCACGGGCAGATTACGAGGGCATCGGCCCATGCGGGCGAACCCTCCACTCCCGATTCGAAGATATTCGGCGCGATATGGGTTCCCGAACCGTTCTCGAACTGCGCTTCCCGCTGGTCCCGGAGCCACTTGCGGAAGAACGCGGCAACGTTCATATTGAATGCGGCGGCGGCACAGAAGACCTCCGCATCGCCGGTCCAGCCGAGACGCTCGTCACGCTGGGGGCAGTCGGTCGGGACTTCAAAGAAATTGTCGCGCTGTCCCCAGCAGATATTGCTGTAAAGCTGATTGACTTTCGGCTGCCCGCACTCAAAGGAGCCGGTTGTCTCCAGCTCCGAATGCAATACGATTGCCGTCACTTCGATTTCATCCGGCGACCCGGAAAACTGGAAGCCGTCCACCTGCGCATAACGGAAACCGTGGAACGTGAAACGGGGCTCCCATGTAAATTCCTGCTCAAGAGGTCCGGAGGTCGTATAATAGTCCGTGGAACGCGCACTGCGGTAATTCAGGTTGTAAAGCGTACCGTCCTGATTGAGCATTTCCCCGAAACGGATCGTGAACAGGCGTCCCGGATAGCCTTTGACCTTGATCCTGACCCAGCCTGAAATATTCTGCCCGAAGTCCCAGATGCAGACATCCGTCCGCGGGCGGAGCAGTTTCACCGCGGGAATCTCCATGATTTTCCTTACGGGGAAACAGCATTTCTGTACCAGTGCCGGAGATTCCGCGGCATGTTCTCCCGCAACGGCATCGCGCCATGCGGAGTCATCGAAACCGCAGTCGTCCCACCCCGGCATCTCAAGACGGGAGTCATACATTTCGCCGTCGTAAATGTCCGAATAGAGAATCGGGCCTGTCGCCGTTTTCCAGCCTTCGCCGCTGGTGATCGCTTCGCTTGTGCCGTCCTTGTAAAGGATTTCCAGGCGCGCAAGGAATTCCGGATATGCACCGTAGAGATTGCGGCGGCGTCCGCTGAGGTATCCGCAGTACCAGCCGTCGCCGAGAATCGCGCCGATCGTGTTGTTCCCGCTTTTCAGACTGCCTGTGACATCGTAACTCATATACTGAATCTGCTGCGAGAAATCGGTCCAGCCGGGGACGAAATAGTCGTTTCCGATCCGTTTCCCGTTGATCCTTGCCTCGAAAAGTCCGCGCGCGGTGACATAAAGCCTGGCTTTTGCGATCTCTTTTCCACAGGAGAATTCATGCCGGAAATAAGGGCTGGGCGAGGAACATGCCGGATTGTTGCCGTCAAAATGAATCCACCGCGCTTCCCATTCGGCATTATGCTGAAGCGCGATTTCAAACTCCGCGATTTCACTTGCCTCCGACTCCATGCCGTTTTCGTCCCAGACTGTCACCTGCCAGCAGACATGCTGACGGGAAGCAAGTTCTTTTCCGCCCCATTCCACATACAGCGACCGATCGGACTCCACACGTCCGGAATCCCACAGATCCGCGTTTCCTGCAAGCAGTTCCGCTTTGTCCGATGCGGCGAGAATCCGGTAGGCGGACTGCCGGAAACCGGTCCGGTCCGAAGATATCTTCCATGAAAGCAGCGGGCGTGACTCCATGATGAAGACAAAACCTTTCAGCAGAGCCATAACCCGTAAATCACAGGGACGGAAAGAAACGGATGTATTGGAAGGATTCATGACAGACCTCTTGAAAATTGAATGCTTTTCATTTATATTCTTTCCCTAATATATACGCGCTCGGAAGAAAAGTCTCACATAAAATGGCTTTCTTTTAGCATAATCTGTCCGGATTTTTATGAAAAACAGAAAATATATTGATATGCAGGCAGCCGATCTGTTTCAGGAGATTTCGTTTCCCCTGAAAGTATTCATGTATGATTACGATTCGCCGTCGAATGACTGGCACCGCCACAACGGCTTCTACGAGCTTGTGATCGTGTGCAGCGGCACCGCAAAAAACGAACTGCCCGGAGAAACGGAACTGGTTGCGCCGGGAACCATCTTCATGATGCCGCCGGGAGCACTGCACCGCTATACGGCAATCCGCCATTTCCGTCACTACAACATACTGTTTTCGGAAGAACTTCTCAATACGGGAAACCTGAATCTTGCCCGTCAGCTTGCATCCTCTCCGCTATGGCGTTTTGCGGGAAGGCAGTGTTCGCCGTTTGTCCCGGTCAGCGAAAGCGCGCTGTCGAAAACCGTGCTGATGCTGGAAACGATACGCAGTGAAATGTCCATCCGCTCTCCGGGGTGGCGCGAAGCGGCGTTTGCGGAGTTCATCCGCGTGATGATTTACCTGATCCGCATCAGCAAACTGCCGGACAGCGAATCCGGGCAGTATTCGTTCCAGATCGGGCGGGCAATCCGCCTGATGGAGGAGAAAGTGTCGCAGGAGCTTACTCTGAAATCGATTGCGGAATCCGTGAACATGTCCGAAAGCAGTTTCCGCCACAGATTCCTTGCGGTCACGGGGATGTCGCCGATTCGTTACCTGATCCGCCTGCGGTTGAAAAAGGCGCTGCTTCTCCTGACCTCCCCCACTTCGATTTCAAGCATTGCGCTTCTTTCCGGGTTCGCGGATCAGAATTATTTCTCGCGCCAGTTCAAGAAACAGTTCGGAATCACTCCGCATGAATTTCAGAAAAAATATGCGGCGCAGCAGCTTTCCGTCAATGAACTGCTGACGGGGCTCATGGATATTGACACCCTGATCTGCCGCTGAAGTTTACAGCCCCGTCGGAAGATCGAGAAACTCGGTTTCAATGTCGAAGTGTTCCCTCACTTCCTGCATGACGGCGTCCACGCCGGGAGTTTCCGAACGGTAATGTCCCATGGAAAGCACGGAAACTCCGGCTTCCAGCGCATAATGATACGCTTCGTGCGTCATTTCGCCCGTCACCAGGCAATCGATGCCGAGCGCATACAGTTCACTGAACACCGCCGGATAAGCTCCGCCGCCGGAAATCGCCCCGACACGCATGATTTTCCGTTCAGGATCACCGAAAATATGGTAAGGACCCTCGGAAAGCAGGGCGCCGTCCAGAAGCTTTGCCAGTCCTTTGACCGTCATTTCCTTCGGGAGCATTCCCTGAAAACCGATGTTGTAAGAATCATATTCGCCGAAAGGAGAGGGGTTTTCCAGTTTCATCATTCTGGCAAGCAGTGCGTTGTGCCCTATTTCCGGGTGTGCGTCCAGAGGCAGGTGCGCCCCGTACAATGAAATGGAATTTGCGGCAAGCATCGCGACGCGTTTGGCATCCAGGGAAAGAATCCGTTTCAGCGACCCGCCCCAGCTGATCCCGTGATGGACGAAAATGAAATCCGCATCCAGATCCGCCGCAGTCGTGAACAGCGCGTGGGAGGCGTCCACTGCAAAAACCGCCTTGAACACATCCTGCCCTCCCTCGAACTGCAATCCGTTGTTGGATGCATCCGAACGGAATTTTGCGATATTGAGCCGCTCATCGAGAAACGCAGCCACATCTTTCAGCTTCGCCATTTCACTCCTCCTCTTTTCTGATAAAACGTTTTGTAATGACTTTCCAGCGCAGATCGCACTCCTGTTTTTCCTGAAAGTATTTTTTCAGCTGTTCCGGTGTATCCGCAAGCGAGGCAAATGTGTTGATCTCGTCTGCGGTGCAGCGGAACAAGACTGCCTGCGGCATCTCCACGCCAAGCGAACGCAGAGCGTTTTCCGCACGGAAATAACGCCTTCGCGCAAAAATATTGCAGACGGTCAGAAACACCGGCCAGACGAATGCAAGAATCCAGAACGGCCATGCGGGAATCATCGGCCAGTAGGTGACACGCCCGATCTGGACAAGCAGAAGCAGAAAGACCGGCAGGATGAACAGAATCGCATCCTTTTCGCTCTTGAAGCAGTTTCCGGTATAACGGCGCAGCGGGCTGTGCGAAATCGCATAGGCGAAGTGTTCCTCATACTCGTGATCCTGAATCGGAGTCCGCGCCACATGGCAGAGCTCATGTGCCGTCAGCTCCTCGCGCCCGTAAATGAAAAATTTCTTCCTGTCTCTGAAACTCCGGCGGATGATGAAAAGCGTGGGCTGGTCTTCATAAGATGAAATCGAACAGCCGCCCCAGAGAATGCCGAGCCCGTGTTTCGGAAAGAATCCGGGGACCCATTTCACGGCGAAACCGTAAGCTTTGCGTGTGGTCTCCGCGGCTTCTTCGAGAATTGCGTCCGGAATCTCCATGCCCGCTTCGATCGTAAGCCCGGTATAGGGATCGATCTCTTTTTCCGCGGCGAGCTTTTCCCGCAGTTTCCCGATCCGTTCCTCCTCGGCAAGCAGACGGTCCGCATATCCGGCGGCTGTCTCTCCCGGAGCGATCAGCAGTCCCTGCGAATCCAGTTCGGCAAGCAGTTCAGGATTCCCGTTTTCTTTCAGTGTCTCAATCTTTTCTTTATCCGGAAATGACATGTTGTCTCCAAAATATTTCAGTATGTTCCGTTCTTTTTCTAATAGCTTACTTAAATCCTGTGTGATTTCAAGTCCCCGCAGATAAAATTACGGGAAAAAGGGGGGAAAGCAGGAGTTCCGGGGTTTGAGCGTTTTGCTGTATCCTTATGTTTCATCGGAAAAAACAGGATTTTTTTCAAGACTCCTCTTGACAATTCTTCTGTTTTCGCTTATAATTAATATGACATCTAATATGATTTAATCGGAACTGTTAATATGAAACTGTATGAGAAAATCGGAAATGAACTCAAAGATGCCATTGCCGGAAATGTGTTGAAGCCCGGCGACAAGGTTCTTTCCATCAGCGAAATGAAGGAAAAGTATCAGGTCAGTCATATTACGGCGCTCCGGGTGTACCGGGAACTTTCCGCGGAAGGGCTGATCGCATGCCGCCACGGACAGGGGTATTTTGTCTGCGACCGTTCCCCGAAACAGCAGAAAGTTTTCGGGCGTTTCGCCTGTTTTGTCCGAACCATGCGGTCGCCGCGGGACAATGACAATTATTTCAACGAGATTAATACCGGAATTCAGATCGAGGCGGGAAACCGCCGGATTGATCTGCTTCTCCCGCATCATGCGGCGCTGCTGGATGCCTATGTCCCTTCGCCTGAAATGCTGGACGGGATCAGACGGGCGATGCTTTCCTGCGCGGACAGTGTGGACGGTTTTCTTTTGGACGAACGGATTCCTGATGAGACTGTTGCCGAGGTCATAGAGAAAACAAAGAAGCCTGCGGTTGTGATCAACCGCAGGACGAAGCTTCCCGTCAACATGGTCTGCCCGGACAATGAAAATGCTTTGCGCATGATTCATGACATGGGGAGCAGGATGAAATATACGCAGTTCATCTTCTGCGCTAAAAGAGATCAGTTTTCCTATGATTGTTCCGATTATAATTCTACGGAGCGTGCGGCACTGTTCCACAGGCTTTTCAAGGACGAAAAACATGAGCTGATTGAAAACTGCCTGATGGTTCCGCGGGAGATCTACCTGAAGAAGATCGATGAGGCTTACCGGCGGCGCCGGAAGCAGGGGCGGGTTCTGTTGATCTGCACGACTGACGTGCTTGCGGCGGATCTGATTTCTCATTTCCTTGCGGACGGAAAATTGCCCGATGATCTCGGGATTGCAGGGCTTGAGGGACTGGCTGTCAGCAGGAAGTGCGCTCCGACTCTTTCCAGCATGAGGGTTGATACGCTTGCCGTAGGAATGAAAGCGGTGGAAGTCCTGCAGTTGTCCGTCAACGGCACGGATTCCTATCTGCCGTCAACCGTTCTGGTTCCCTCTGTTTTCGAGCCGGGCGGGAGTATGAATTAATGAAGAAACGAATGACATATCAAATCAAAGACGGGGAGAATGCGGAATGAAAAAGAGAAATTTACTTGCACTGATCGAGCTGTTTATCATGAAAATCTGTAAAAGGGTTGTTCTGCCCTGCCTTACTTCTTCATTCAAATGTTTTAATGTTGAATTGTTCCAATGTTTTTCTCCTTCTTACTTCCCTGTTCTCTGTTCGAGATTCTTACTTCGCAGGGTGAAAATAAGGATTTTTACCCTGATAGAGCTCCTGATCGTGATAGCGATCATCGCGATTCTTGCGGGAATGCTCCTGCCTGCGCTGAATGCGGCAAGAGCCAAGGCATACGGCATCAACTGCGTCAGCAACCTGAAACAGATCGGGCAGGCGATGCTGGCTTATACCATGGACAACAAAGACTGGTTTCCGGGTGGAACTTTGCAGAATAAGATTTATTATGAACTGGCTCCTTATACCGGAATTGACCCGGACAAATATAAATACAAGCCGTGGAGTCAGCGTAAAATCTGGGCGTGTCCGGCAGATTCTTATCGGGCCCGCAAATATGTTCCAGGTGAAGGGTATGTTTCGGGAAGCTACGGTTTCAGCTATTATGCAAGGAACAACCTGCTCGAGGAAGATTCTGTTTCGATGATAAAAATCAGTCTCATCAAACAGCCGTCCAAATTGATTTATGGGATGGATACCGAGGATTTGCGGGATGGCAAAGCGCTGGTTTATACTGTCATAGCTGCCACTCGCTGGCCTTTCAAAACCGATGTCAAGGGACAGAGCGATGTTCATTTCCGCCATTCGGGAAATGCTTCGACGCTCTGGTTTGACGGACATTCCAATATGATGCGTCTGCCGGATTGTTACGGGACGGACATCAAGTTTACTTATCAACCATGATTTTTAATCATAAAAACAGGAGGACTGTAAAATGAAACAGATCACTTGCATTTTCATGGCGGCGTTATTGTCGCTTGCCGTCTTTGCGGCGGAACGTCCCGCCCGGCAGATTCAGATCGGAAAGAAAAACACAGCCGTTGCCACGGCGGTCGATACCGAGATCGTGGTTGCGCCGGATGCGCCGCAAACCACGCTTTTCGCCGCAAAGGAGCTGCAGTCTTTCCTGTCGCAGATTTTCGGCAGGGAGGTACCGGTAGTCAAACAGATTTCAAACGGGAAGGTCTCTTTCATTCTCGGAGTCAACCCGTGGGCGAAGGAAGCAGGGATTGATGCGGCGAAACTTGTCCGCGACGCTTTCATCATAAAAACGGACGGTTCCCGGATTTATATTGCGGGGCTGGACGATCCGAAGGCAAACCCGGAACGGGCGCTTGCACGCGGCGGTGTCTGGAGCCAGCTTTACGAGCGCGGCACGCTGTTCGGCGTTTACGACTTTCTGGAACGTGCGGCGGGAGTGCGGATGTATTTCCCCGGCGAGCTGGGAACCGTTGTCCCGAAGACGGACCGCCTTGCCATACCGGAAATGAGTATTTACGACCGTCCGGATTTCACTGTGCGCAAGGTCTCCACATTCTGGGACGGAACCTATTTCGAGGGGGAGAAACGCGATGCGGTCATCAATCCCGCGAAGACTTTGAACAATTACCGCCTGCGCCTGGAAACGGAGTATCTGCCGTGTTGTCACGGGCTCAATCATTTCCGGTACATTCAGCGGTTCGGGAAAACGCATCCTGAGTATTTCGCGCTCCAGAGCAACGGCAAACGGAGCAATGATCCTTCCGTCCGGCACCCCGGACAGCTCTGTTACACCAGCGGAATCGTGGAGGAGATTTACCAGGATGCCCGTTCCTATCTGAAAGGGGAAAAAGCCGATGTCCGCAAAATTCCGTCGGCGGGGCGGAACGGCGGTTATGCGTGGGGCGTCAATACAAGCAGAGGGACTTATGTGGACATCATGCCGCAGGATGCGTTCAGCGGATGCCGATGTGAAAAGTGCCAGGCGGCATACAGGAAGAACGATCCGCATTATGCCACGGAGCTGATCTGGGGCAATACGGTTTCCATTGCGAACCGGCTGAAGAAAGAGGGGATTCCGGGAATCATTACGATGATGGCTTACCGTCCCTACCGCCGCGTTCCCGCGATGGACATTCCGGATAACGTCATGGTCATGGTGGCGGAAACGGGTCCCTGGTCGAAAGGGAATCCCGCGCAGAAAAAGCTTGATGATGAAGAAATCCGGGCATGGACGAAAAAGCTCGGGCGCAAAGTGTGGATCTGGAACTACGTCAACAAAGGCGCCACGCTTACCATGCCGGGAGTCCCGCAGATGAGTCCGCGCGCCTACGGCGAATATTACAAAGGGATTGCGCCGTGGATTTTCGGCGCCTTCGCGGAGTCGGAGAGCGACCGTTTCCTTTACAACTATCTGAACTATTATATCTTTTCCAAAATCGCCTGGGACAACAAGGCTGATTTTGAAGCGCTGCTGGAGGAGCATTACCGTCTGATGTTCGGGAATGCGGCTCCTGCAATGAAGAAATTTTACGAGACGCTGGAGGACAAATGGGTCGGACAGGTTGCGGGACGTGTCGTCGATACTCCGCTGGGACCGGTCGGCGCTCCTCCGTCGGATTATGACCTCTGGAATAAGGTTTACTCCGCAAAAGTTCTTGCCGGGCTGGACCGGGATTTGAAAGATGCGGCGGGAAAGGTTCCTGCGGATTCACTGGAAGCGAAACGCATTGCATTGATCCGGAAAGAGTTCTATGAACCGCTCGTCAATGCCGCGAAAGCGTATCACTCCATGAGTTCCGCCGTTCAGGGATTGAAATTCCATATTGCGGGCGCTCCGGGAAAAGAGCTGTATCTGCTTCCGTTCCGCGGCAAGAAAGAGGGAGCGCTTCGTGCGACGGTGAAAACCGGAGTTCAGGTCTGGCGCACGGAGAATGATCTCTGCATCCGTTTCCGCTGCGGGGAACCGCGCATGAGTGAGATTGTGGCGCAGAAACGCAAAGCCGACGATCCTGAAATCTGGAAAGACAACTCGGTTGAAATTTTTCTCAATCCCTCCGGCGACCGCAAGACTTATTACCAGTTGATGGTGAATTCCGAAGGTTCGCTTTCCGACCAGAAAATCGTCAAACTCGGTGCATCCGGCTCCAATGATTTCACCTGGAATTCCGGCGCGTCCGTTGAGGTGAAGAAAGAGCCGTCCGCATGGATTGCGGAAATCGCGATTCCCCTGAAGAACCTGCCTGATATCAGGGAGGAATTCCCCGCGAATTTTGCCCGCAGCCGGATTCTGAAAACCGAAGGCGACTACGAGACGCTTTATCATTGGAGTCCGTTTGCCCGCGGCTTCCATGATCTGGAGAATTATGGTTCCATCACTTCCGCGAAAGAGCAGAACATTCTCATCAACAGCGACTTTTCCATGCTGCCGGAGAAAACGAAGCGCCATTTCGGAATCTGGGAGGGATACAAATGGATCGGCGGCTGGATCGGCGATAAAAGCAATACCGCCGCCGTGGATGCGGAAAATTGCGTGAGCGCTCCTTTCGGAATGAGGCTTCAGAGTGAGGAGGGGGCAACAGTCATGCAGTATCTTCCTGCATTGAAACCGGCAACAAGATACCGTCTTTCCTTCTTCGTGAAACTCCAGGACGTCAAGCCGCTGAAAGCCGGCGGCGGAGTTTGTGCCAATATCTGGGATGATGCGAACCGTTGGTTCCCGGCTCACAACTGGCTGACCGGAACGATGGACTGGACTTTCCAGAGCTATGAGTTTACAACGGGGAAAAATACGAACGTGAAAGTCAATTCATACTTGCGGCTGCGTCTTATGAATGCCTCCGGAACAGTATGGTTCGACGATGTGAAGCTGGAGGAACTTTAAGTCCTGTTTTTATCTTTCAGGTTCTTTTCCCGGAGTTTCGGCAGTTTTATCATATTGCCTCAAAAATCAGATTTTCTTTCTTTTTTTTGAAAATGCTCTTGAAAAGAAAATTTTCCCATGATATTTTATATACATTATGAAAACACAGACTTACATCTACATTTCAAATCGATGGCAGTGGCGGTGGTGAACCGCCGGGGCTGTTGCGTGTGTTTTTTGTAGTGTTGATTTCGGCGGGTTGAACTGGAAAAGTTGAATCCGCCTTTTTTGTTTTCCGGAATACAGGCCGCATCCTCGGGAGTGAAAAACCTGAGGATGCGGCTTTTTTTGTTGAAAAATTGAAAATTGAAAATAAAATAGATGAGGAGAAAAGAAATGTTGAAACCGGATTTCAGGAGTTTTGAAAAACTCTGCGGGGAAGGCAATCTGATTCCCGTATGCGCGGAACTGCTTGCCGATCTTGAAACCCCTGTTTCGGTGCTGAGCCGATTCGTGGACGATCAGGAAGTCTTTCTGCTGGAAAGCGTCGAGGGAAGCGAACGCTTCGGGCGTTACTCTTTCATCGGAGTCAATCCCCATGGAGTGTTTTCCGTGGAAAACGGGCGTCCGTATTATACGGAAAAAGGCGTGAAGCGGGAGCTCCCGTTCGAAAAAAGCCCGTTCACGGCGCTCCGTTCAATCATCGGAAGCATCAAGCCGGTAATTGTTCCGGGACTTCCCCCGCTGTTCGGCGGGGCGATCGGCTACATCGGCTACGAGACGGTCAACGAATTCGAGGAGCTGCCGCCGCCGAAAAAACCGCTTGATACGCCGACCTCCGTATTTCTGGTGACGGACGAAATGATCGTATTTGACAACGTCCGCCATACGATCAAATTCATTGTATGCGCCCGCCCGGAGCAGTTCGACACCCCGCGCAAGGCGTATGACGACGCCGTCGCGCGGATTGACGCCCTTGCCGCAAAGCTCCGCAAACCGGTGGTTCTTCCGGAAGAACCGGAAAAACCGTCCGTCATGCCGCGCCTGAAAGGCAATATGAGCCGCGATGAGTATTGCGCCATGGTCGAAAAAGCGCAGAAATACATCCATGACGGCGAAGCCATCCAGATTGTCCTCTCACAGAAATTTTCCGCTCCGGCATGTTCTTCTCCGCTTCAGCTTTACCGTGCGCTGCGGCTCATCAATCCCTCGCCCTACACCTTTTTCCTGAAGACGGATAAGCTGACTCTCGTAGGGTCCTCGCCGGAAACGATGGTCAAACTGGAAAACGGGCGTTCTTCTCTGCGCCCGATTGCGGGAACCCGGAAACGCGGAAAGACTCCGGCGGAGGATATGGCACTTGCGGATGAACTGCTCAGCGACGAAAAGGAGAAAGCCGAGCATCTGATGCTGGTCGATCTCGGACGGAACGACCTCGGGCGCACCGCCGCGCCGGGCAGTGTCCAGGTCAAGGCGTTCATGACGGTTGAGCGCTATTCCCACGTCATGCACATCGTCAGCGACGTCGATGCGATGCTTTCCGACAAGTGCGACGCATTTGATCTGGTCCGCACCGCATTCCCGGCAGGCACCCTTTCCGGCGCGCCGAAAATCCGCGCAATGGAGCTGATCAACGAACTCGAACCGGAGCCCCGGGGCGTATACGGCGGCGCGGTCGGATACTTCAGCTACACGGGCAACCTTGATCTGGCGATCACGATCCGCACTCTGGAAATCCGCGACGGCAGACTGTTCATTCAGGCGGGCGCGGGGATCGTTTTCGACTCCGTTCCCGAAAATGAATACGAGGAGACACTCAACAAGGCGGGGGCGCTTTTCAAAGCGGTGCATCTCGCGGCAAACAACCTGGAAATCGACTGAGGTGAAATCATGATACTCGTTCTTGACAATTACGATTCGTTTACTTACAATCTCGTGCATCTGCTCTACACTCTGAACGCTCAGGTCGAGGTGCGCCGCAACCGGGAAATCACGGTGGACGAGGCGATCGGAATGAACCCCGACGCCATCCTCCTCTCGCCGGGTCCCGGCAGACCTGAAAACGCGGGTGTGATGCCGCAGCTCATCAAAGCGGTCCGCGACCGGATTCCCCTGCTCGGCGTCTGCCTCGGACATCAGGCGATCGGGCAGTCTTTCGGTGCGGAGGTCGTAAGCGCCGCCAGCATCATGCACGGCAAGATTTCCGAGATCACGCACGACGGCAGAGGGCTTTTCGCCGGTCTCAAGGGCCCTTTCAAGGCGGTGCGCTACCACTCGCTCGCCCTGCGTGAGGAGACACTTCCGAAGGAACTCGTCATCACCGCCCGCGCGGATGACGGCGAGATCATGGGGGTGCGCCACCGCGAACTCCTGATCGAAGGAATTCAATACCACCCTGAATCCATCATGACGGCGACCGGAAAACGTCAGCTTGCGAACTTCCTGAAAGAGGTGGAAGAACACCGGAGAAAAGGAGCATAAGCCATGCTGACTCCCTACCTGAACAAAGTGCTTGCGGGGCATGATCTCACAAGCGGTGAAATGGAAAAAGTGCTCGGGCTCATGACCGGAAGCAACGCCTCCTGCGCCCAGTCCGGCGCTCTGCTGGCGGCTCTGCGCATGAAAGGGGAAAGTCTTTCCGAACTGGCAGGCGGCGCGCGGATGCTCCGGCGTCACGCGGCATTCATCGACTGCGGGGGAGCGGATGTGGTCGATGTGGTCGGAACGGGCGGCGACGGAGGAATCTCTTTCAATATTTCCACGACTTCGGCAATGGTCGCCGCGGGCGCAGGTGTTCCGATGGCAAAACACGGCAACCGCGCGGTTTCCGGCAAATGCGGTGCGGCGGATGTGCTTGCGGAACTCGGATTCAACCTCAATGTCGAACCCGCCGTCATGGAGAACTGTATTCAGAATCATGGAATCGGTTTTCTGTTCGCCCAGAAGATGCACCCGGTTCTCGGTTCCGTCGGAGTTCTCCGGCGGGAACTCAGAATACGCACGATTTTCAACATGCTCGGGCCGCTCAGCAATCCGGCGGGGGCGCAGTCCATTGTGCTTGGGGTTTACGATGCGAAACTGACCGAGCTGTTTGCGGGAACGCTCAGGGAACTGGGGGCGAAACATGCCATGGTCGTGCATGGGCATGACGGTCTTGACGAGATAAGCTGCTGCGAACCGACCCGTGTGTCCGAGCTCAGGGACGGTGTGATTACCAGTTACGAGCTTTATCCGGAGATGCTTCTCGGCAATACGTTCGACCGTTCGGAAATTGCCGGAGGCGATGCAAAACGCAATGCCGAAATCATGCTGAATGTCCTGAACGGGAAAGACCGCGGAGCGCCGCGCGCGGTGGTTCTCCTGAATGCGGGCGCCACGATCTGCGTCGGCGGAAAAGCCGCCACGCTTCAGGAAGGCATGAAACTGGCGGAGGAATCCATCGACAGCGGCAGGGCGCTTGAAAAGCTCAACATTCTGATCCGGGAGAGCCGCGATGAGTAGGATTCTGGAACGGATCGTGGCGGACATGAAACCGGCTCTGGAGGCGGCAAAACGGAATGTACCGTTCCCGGAGATGAAAAAACGCGCGGAAAATGCCCGGGCTCCGAAAAATTTTGTACAGGCGTTTCAAGACAGAAGCAGGACCAATGTTATTGCGGAGCTGAAAAAAGCCTCGCCGTCAAAGGGGCTGATCCGCAGGGATTTCCGTTATATGGAACTTGCACACGAGCTTGAAAACGCCGGAGCCGCCGCATTTTCCGTATTGACGGAACGCAACTATTTTCTCGGCAGCCTGAATTATCTGCGTGAAGTCAGCGCGGCGGTTGCGATTCCGGTTCTGCGCAAAGACTTCATCTTCGACGCCTACCAGATTTATGAAGCGCGCGCGAATGGCGCCGATGCGGTTCTTCTGATTGCCGCCATGCTGAAGAAAGAGGAGATTCGGGAATTTGCAAAGATTGCGTCCGGGCTCGGCATGGCGGTGCTGGGCGAGGCACACACGGAAGCGGAGCTGGAAATCCTGCTGAATTGTCCGGAGATTCCCCTGCTCGGAATCAATGCACGTGATCTGCGCACTTTCGAAACGGATCTGGAACGGACGTATCAATTAATCCAAATGATCCCGCGGGATCGCTTTCCGATTGCGGAAAGCGCCATCCGTTCCCATGAAGACATTGCACGCCTGCAAGGCGTCGGCGCAGCCGGGTTCCTGATCGGCGAAACCCTGATGCGCGCGGAACAGCCGGGCGAAAAACTCCGGGAGCTGATCGGATGAAATACGAAGTCAAGATATGCGGACTCACACGGCGTGAAGACGTCGAAGCGGCAGTGGAGGCGGGAGCGGATTACGTGGGATTCGTCCTTGCGGATTTTTCTCCGCGCCATGTTACGCCGGAACAGCTTGCGGTTTTGACGCGGGACCTGCCGAAGCGTGTAAAAAAGGTCGGTGTGTTTGTGAATGCTGCAAAGGAATTCATCTTTTCAACGGTGAAAACGGGCGGTCTGGATGTCGTTCAGCTCCACGGAGAGGAGAGTGCGGAGTTCGCGCGAAGTCTGCGCGGGCTCACGGTATGGAAAGCCGCGCACCTGACGAGCCTCGCGGATGTGGATTTCTATGCCTCCTATCCTGCGGAGCGGATTGTCGCGGATGCCGAAGCGGGCGGTTCCGGCGAGCTCAGTTCCTGGGAACTGGCTGCGGAACTGGCAGGGCGGAAACGGGTCATGCTGGCAGGGGGGATTTCTCCCGGAAACGCGGCGGAGGCTCTCCGGAAAGTGAATCCCGCGGGACTTGATCTCGCAAGCGGCGTCGAAGAAAGCGCCGGAATCAAATCAAAAGAAAAAATAGTACAGTTGTTTCAAAATATAAAAGGAGCGGTATCATGAACAGCCATTACGGCATTTACGGCGGACAGTATGTGTCGGAGACCCTGATGGAAACTCTGCATCAACTGGAGCGGGAATACGAAAAAGCGAAAAACGATCCTGTGTTTCAGGCGGAACTCAAAGAGCTGCTGGAGGATTACATCGGGCGCGAATCCCCGCTTTATTTCGCAAAGCGTCTTACTGAATTCTGCGGCGGGGCGCGAATCTATCTCAAGCGCGAGGACCTGAATCATACCGGAGCGCACAAGGTCAACAATACCATCGGACAGGCGCTGCTCGCGCGGCGCATGGGCAAAAAGCGCGTGATTGCGGAGACCGGGGCGGGTATGCATGGCGTGGCGACCGCGACAGTTGCAGCGCTGTTCGGGCTTGAGTGCGAAGTCTTCATGGGCGCACTTGACGTGAAACGGCAGGCGGCGAACGTCGAACGCATGGAGGTTCTCGGGGCAAAAGTCCGGTCAATCACGGACGGTTCCGCCACGCTCAAGGATGCCATGAATGAGGCGATCCGGGAATGGTCCGCACGGTGCGACGACACGTTCTATATCATCGGAACGGTCGCGGGCCCGCACCCGTATCCGGCAATCGTCCGCGACTTCCAGTCCGTAATCGGAAAAGAAGCGCGCAGACAGTGTCTTGAAAAGACCGGAAAGCTTCCGAATGAGGTGATCGCCTGTGTCGGCGGCGGCAGCAACGCAATGGGGATTTTCGCCGGGTTCGTTGAAGACCCGACCGTAAAGCTGACCGGAGTCGAAGCCGGAGGATGCGGGATCGAAACCGGAAAACACGCGGCAAGCATCTGCGGCGGACGTCTCGGCGTTCTTCACGGATGCAAAACCTATCTGCTTCAGGACGGAAACGGGCAGGTCATCGAAACACATTCCGTTTCCGCCGGGCTCGATTATCCCGGCGTGGGGCCGGAGCACAGTTTCATGGCGGACAACGGACGGGCGCAGTATGTTGCGATCAACGACGACGAGGCGATTGACGCCTTCGACACTCTTTCACGTCTTGAGGGAATCATTCCCGCTCTGGAATCTTCGCACGCCGTTGCGCAGGGCATCAAAAATGCAAGGAACTATACAAAAGACGATGTGATCATCGTCAATATCTCCGGACGCGGCGACAAGGACATGGACAGCGTCAGACAGTACAAACAGCTCAATGGGAAAGGCAGATAACATGGACAGAATTCAGAAAATATTCAGGAAGTGCAGGGATGAAAAACGCAAGGCGCTGGTCATCTTCAACAGTTGCGGTTTTCCCGATGAAAAAAGCAGTGAGGAACTGATCGGAAAAAGCATCGAAGCGGGAGCCGACATCATTGAACTCGGTGTGCCGTTTTCCGATCCGATCGCGGACGGCGTCATGATCCAGAAAGCATCGCAGGTTGCCTTGAAAAACGGCATCACGCTGAAAAAAATCCTCGCAATGGCGCAGCGCATCCGCGCGAGATACCCCGATACCGGGTTGATCCTGTTCAGTTATTTCAACGTCATGATGAATTACGGTTTGGAGGCGCTCGCGGCGAAGCTGGAGCAGATCGGTGTGGACGGCATTCTGGCGGTCGATGTGCCGCACGAGGAAAGCGGGGAGCTCAAGCCGCTCTGCGCGAAACATCATCTGCACCTGATTCCGCTGGTCTCTCCGACAACCAGTCTCGCCCGCGCCGAAATGATCATGCGCGATGCAACCGGTTTCGTGTACTATGTCACGGTGCGCGGCGTAACCGGCGAGCGCTCGAAGCTTCCTCCGGAACTTGCGGAACGCCTGGCACAACTGCGTTCGCTTTCCCCCGTTCCCGTTGTCGCCGGTTTCGGCATCTCGACGGAGGATGCGACGCGCGCGGTGGCAAAACATGCGGATGGCGTGGTGGTTGGTTCCGCGGCGATTCATCCGATGTTCGGGGAGGAGAACATTTCCGAACGTCAGGAAAAAGTCGCCGTTCTGGTGAAATCTCTGGCGCGCGGCGTGTCTCATGCTGAATAACAATGCCAATATCGCCGGACGCGCCATGCTGACGTCGCCCGGAACGGTCTGCACGGAACTGCCTCTGCCGCCGGAATCTGCAAAGATGATCGACGCGGCGCGGCGTTCCGTGTTCGACATCCTCCAGGGACGCTCGGACCGTTTGATGATGATCGTGGGACCGTGTTCGATCCATGATCCCGATGCGGCTCTGCGCTACGCCGGACGGCTCAAAGCGCTTGGCGATGAAGTCAGAGACCGTTTCATGGTCATCATGCGCGTCTACTTTGAAAAACCGCGCACGACGCTGGGCTGGAAAGGGCTCATCTACGATCCCGACCTGAACGGCGAATACAATATCGAAAAAGGCATTGTCATGGCACGCCGTCTTCTGCTGAAAATCGCAGAACTGGGACTGCCTGCCGCAACGGAGATGCTTGACCCGGTCATTTCGGCGTATCTGGAGGACACGATCACCTGGGCGGCAATCGGCGCACGTACAACCGAGGCGCCGACACACCGCCAGCTTGCCAGTGGCCTGCCGATGGCGGTCGGGTTCAAGAACTCGACGGACGGCGATTTCCAGACGGCGATCGACGCAGTTGCGACGGCACGTTCCCCGCACAGTTTCATCGGCACCATGGAAAACGGGCACACGGGCATTTTCCGTACAAAGGGAAATCCTTACTGCCACGTTGTCCTGCGCGGAGGAAACAGCGGCCCGAACTATGATGCAGTCCGTGTTTCCGACCTGAAAGAGCGCCTGAGGAAAGCGAATCTGCCGGAACGCATCGTGATTGATTGCAGTCATGCGAATTCAGGCAAAGACCCGCGAAAGCAGCATATTGTGCTCCGGGACGTGATCCGGCAGTGCCGCGACGGAGAAAAAGCGATTGCCGGAATCATGCTGGAAAGCTGGTTCCGGGAAGGCAGCCAGAAACTTCAGGCGGGCGTCACTCCCTGTCCCGAACTTTCCATTACGGACCCGTGCATCGGCTGGGAGGAAACGGAACGACTGATCCGCGAAGCAGCAAAAAAGCTGAAGACAGCCTGATATGTCGGGCGTGAGTTTTTTCTCTCGCCCGGCTTTATCTGCGGTATATTGCATGAACTGTGAAATACGGCGGGAGGTTATTGTTTTTCACCGAAAACATATCCGCCGTCCGGTTGATTCAGAATCAGATTGTCGAAAAGCATGAAAAAACTCATATTTTTCCACGGTCCATCCGTTTTACATGCATTTTTCAGGTTTACAGAATCTTTTTTCAATTCGTAAACTCCTTTTCCGGCACCTTGCGGGACAATGAAATCCTGTCTTTTCAGATGAACTTCATATGTTCCATCCGGTTTGAATTCCATGATGAAAGGGGATGGGCGCTTTTTCCGTGTCAGCGGGTCAACATCAAAAAACTGCCATTTTCCTTCCAGTTCCTTCAGGCTGACGGAAGATATACTCTGCTCCCTGCGGTACATCACACTCCGGTTTTTCTGTTCGTGTCCGGTAAGGACGAAACCATTCTTGTTGAGAAGCCTGCCTGGAATAGCCCTGTCGTCCGTTTTCTTCCCGTCTGGAACTGAGGGCTGGAACAGGATGTAGTCATCCGTCACACGGAACGTACCGAGTTTTCGCGGCTGAGACTCCCCGGACCGGCTGAGCCAGCAACCATCTGCGGTCAGCGTGAATCCGGTGTCCAGCTTTCCTGACGGATAACTGTAATACATCCGGTATGCGACCCAGTTTCCCGCAAAATCCTCTTTTCTGTTTTTTCCGGTGTCCTGAATTACGAGAGGCGTTTCAGGCATGGATGACTGTTCAGCGGAAACCGCCACTTTCCCTGCAGGTTCCGGAGAGAAGAGAGCCGTTCCTGATTTTTCGCCGGATAAAGCAGAACAGGAAGCGGCGCCGAAAAGAAAAAGACCGGTAAAAAATTTAACCATAAGTTCCTCTGTCTCAATAAAATCCTGCCTGCTGCATCTGAAAAGCGGAATCACCGGAATGATAAAGTTAAAGGGGCGATGGAACAGCCCCTTTAACCCGCTATCTCTTGTGTTCAGATAATTGGATATCAGAACCAGCCGACTTTCACAACCGGTGCAATGTTCACATAAACATCGTTGCCGGAGAGAACATGCATGTTTCCTTTTCCGTCAATATAGAAAGAAATGACTTTGACTTCATCAAGTCCTTCCATGACAGCCGGATAGCCTGTGACCTTCGTATTCAGATTCTGATATACGAAATAATCTTTCGTCACAACTTCGTAACGGGCTGCGATGATGGCATCCGCAGGCTTCTGGGTTTTGGGCTGTTTGTAAGCAGCGCAGGCTTTGTAGAATGCAGCCTTTGCGGAAATATTTTTTGCGGACGGGAAAATGGAATACAGCCATGAAAAAGCACTGTCGTCTGCGAAAATGCTTGCATTGTCTGCAAATTTGCTTTCACCCCAGACGAAGATTCCGAAAAGAACGTGGACATTGGCTGTTCCGGTAATCTTGTTGGTAAGATCGACATTGTATTTGGGGCGGTAGGCTTTTGCCGGTTTATAGAGATCCGGATAGAGGTTCATTGTTCCGGCATCGCTGGTGTTTGTTGTTGAACAAGCAGTAAAGAGAGTAGCAGTCAGAACCGCTACAAGAAGAACCATAATTTTCTTCATAAATAAATCCTTTGCATTTTTGCGTTTTGAGGAACACTTCAAGATAGCTTCGTGAAAAATTCCCTTGTTGTTGATAATTATAAGTCTTTTGAAATAAAAGTCAAGCAGATTAAACAGAAAAATTTTATCAAATTTTACGCAACCGGAAAAACTGATTCGGCACCCGTATTTTCCTGACGGTCAGAAATACTCCACCGGGCAGTGCGGAATGGAATTCAGGAAGACTCTGCCGTAATATTTGGAAACCATGCGCGGGTCCAGAACCACAATGATACCGTGGTCCGTCCTGCTTCGGATCAGGCGCCCGATCCCCTGGCGGAACATCAGAACCGCATCCGGAATCGTGTATTCTTCGAAGGGACGCCCGCCGGCGGCTTTGATCCGCTCGCACCGCGCCTCGATCAGCGGATGGTTCGGAACGGCAAACGGCAGTTTCGTGATGATGACATTGCTTAATGCTTCTCCGGGCACATCGACGCCGGTCCAGAAGCTCTGCGCCCCGAAAATCACGCCGTTCGCACTCTGTTTGAACTCATTCAGCATTGCGGTGCGGGAAAGGGAATCCCCGTGGATAAACAGCTGATAACCGGCAGTCCTGAAAACCGGGCCCAGCGCATCCGCACAGTAACGGAGCATCCCGTAACTTGTGAAAAGCACAAAGGCGCGCCCTTGCGTGAAATTGACGAAATCCTTGATCGCCTCCGCCGCGGCGTCGTTATAATTGGATTCACTCGGCAGCGGCATGGTGCGCGCAAGATACAGTTTCACCTGAGAGTTGAAGTCAAACGGAGAATCGAGGATCAGATTCGTGCCGTTGCAGAAGCCCACGCGTTTGTTGAAATATTCCAGATTGGAATTGACGGCGAGCGTTGCGCTGGTGAGAATCACCGGAAACGTCTGCGAAAAAAGCGTCGTGCGCAGGATATCCGGAACATTCAACGGGGCGGAATAGAGCTCGATGATATTGTTTCCCGTGAAGGAGCTGCGTTTTTCCTCCGCCCAGTAAACGTAGTCCGGCTGTTCCTGCGAGATGAAGTCACGGATGGAATCGCTCATGGCGATACAGCGGTCGATCTGGGCGCGGAGCTCCGTTTTGAATTCCTCGTTTTCCTGTTCATCGGTATAGTCGTGAAGCAGTTTTTCAAGCTCTTTGAAAGATCCGGAAAGGTTATCCGAAAACTGTCCCATGCGCCGTATGCGCATACAATGGTCGGGGAAACGTTCCAGAGTTTCTTCGAACTGCCCGAAGAATTCGTTGGAGAGATCGTGAATTTTTGAAATGAGCCCGCGCATGACCAGGGAAGATTCGCCCGGCTTGACCATAAGTCCGCGTCCGCTGTTCGGATTATACAGACGGTTCAGAAAGAAACGGACGGCGGAGGAGGTCAGATGCAGTCCCAGATGCTTTGCCGCATTGTCTTCCAGTGTGTGCGCTTCGTCGAAAATGACTGCGGAATAATCCGGAAGCGGCGTGGCGTCCATGTGTTCCAGCGCACGCATCTTGAGATCGACAAAAAACAGCGCATGATTCGTGACGATGATATCCGCTTTATCCCATTCCCTCCGCGCCCGCCAGTAAAAACAGGACCGGAAGAAACGGCAGGAGGGTCCCCCGCAGGATGCCGTTTCACTGCAAAGGCAGTTCCAGACGCCGCGCTCCAGTTTGAACGGGAGATCCGTGTAGAATCCGGTTTCGGAAGTCTCCGCCCAACGTGCGACCTGCGCCGCGTCGGATTCAAATCCGGCGACCGGCAGAAATTCGTCCCGGTGCTCCCCCATTGCAAGGGCAAGCCGTCTCCGGCAGAGATAGTTGGCGCGCCCGACGGCGATCACATAGGAAAAATTGATCTTCATGATGTCTTTGAGAAGCGGCAGGTCCTTGCGGACAAGCTGCTCCTGAAGATTGATCGTCTCAGTCGTAATCAGTACCGGACGGCGGATGGCAAGCGCATGGTAGATCGCCGGAATCAGGTAGGCAAAACTTTTTCCGACTCCCGTGGGCGCCTCGACGCAGAGGTTGCTGTTTTTCTCGAAAGCGTCCGCGACGGCAAGCGCCATCTGTTCCTGCTGAATCCGTTTTTCATACGGACGCCCCCCGTAGGCATGGGCATCCTTGAGAGGTGTATCCTCGGAAAAAAACGCGCTGGTGTTTTTCAGACAGCATGTCCTGACTTCCTTGAAGAAGTTTTCATCATGTTCCGCAATTTCTATCATCCATCCGATCCGTTTTCATGTTGAACCCGGAAAGATAGCGCAGAAGCGTCATTTATTCAAGAACGTTTTCAAAGATATCATGAAAGTGTTTTGCCGCCGGAGCCGATGGCGCGTCCGGCAGTACAAAAAAAGACTCCGGGAGTGTTTCCCGGAGTGACGTCCCGGCATCTGCTGTGATTCCCGCGGCATCCGTTCCCCCCTTCTTCCGCCGAAATGCTTTCACATTTCCCCCCCCTTGACGGAAGCACGAATGCTTTTTTATCACTGAGCCTGCCTGGAGATGGTCTGATATGAGCGCCGGTTTCCTTCTTCCCCCCGAAAAAAGGAACCGGAGTTCACACTGTTACAACGATCTCTGGAGCCCGACGAGGACTCCCTGGATCGGAAGTTCCGATCTCAATCCGCGGACCATGGTATAGCCTGCGGAAGACGGAGCAAGTTCCACGTGGTCGGCATCCACCTGACGATAGGTCCTGAGTTCTGGAACTCCGTTGACCTTGATCAGCACGATATCGCCGTTTTTGAGGTTGCCGAACGATTTCTTCAGAATCGCAATATCTCCGCTGAGGATGCCCGAAGCATTCATGGAACCGGCTTCGACGCGGATCGCAAAAAGCTTTTTTGCATCCTCATCACTCCGGAGCATGGAGGAATCATAGAAAATCTCGCTGTTTCCCTTGTGCCGGATGATGCTCAAGTCGTCCAGTTTTTCAAGCAGAGGAACGGAACGCAGCCCGTTCGGGCATCTGCTTTTCCTGCGCGGTTTGCTCAGGCTGATGCTTCGAGCCTTGGAACTTCTTTTCAGATAATTCTTCTTCTGCAGAGAACGCAGATGAGCGAATACCGTCGATGTCTTGATATTAAAATGTTCGGCAATCTCGTATACGGTCGGCGCCATGACATTGGCTTCCATAAAATCGCTGATGAATTCGAGAATGTTGCGTTGCTTGTCTGTAAGACCCTTCATTATCACACCTCCTGAGATGTTTGTTGGAAATGAACACCGTCCCCCCGACAGCATTCGAAGCAGCCAATCATCCGCCGATCATTTTTTCCATGGTCTGCACTTGGTGAGCGTTGATCATTTGCTTTTCTGTAAACAAATTCGCAGGAAAAACGGTTTTTATGCAAAAGAAAAAACTTTTTTTCAAAAAAAAGGGTTTGAACATTAAAATATGGCAAAAGATTCAGCGGAAAGTTGCTTTTCCTCCTGCTGAATCATGCCGCAACGGTTTTTTACTGAAGATTTTCCACAATGATTTCTTCGGCGGCAGGTTCCGGCATCGGAATCCGTTTCGCTTCCGGGTGCTGGGTGCGGAACCAGGTATTCTGGCGGCGCGCAAACTGCCATGTCGCCGTCGTAATCCTGTCATGCAGTTCATCCCGGCGCAGCTTCCCGTTCAGGTATTCGGCGATCTGGCGGTATCCGAGCACCTGCCATGCGGTCGGAGAATCGTGCAGCCCTTCCCGAATGAACCGCTCCGCTTCGTCGATCCAGCCTGACGCCAGCATCTCCGAACATCTCCTGCTGATCCGTTCCCGCAATACGGCATTATCCCATTCCAATACAAAGGAACGGGCATCCCTGCGGCATTCCGCCGTCTTCCATGTCTGCTGGAGCTTCGTCATCTGATTGCCGGTCAGAAGCAGGACTTCGTACGCGCGAATCAGTTTCCTGCGGTGTTGGTGAAATTTCTCATAGTCCTGCGGGGCTTTTTCCTGCATGATTTTCTGCAATTCAGGGAAATGCGCCTCATTGTCATACTGAGAATCCAGCTCCTGCCGCAGGGATTCCGAAGCGGGAAGCGGGTCGAGGCCATAGAGGAGCCCGCGCAGATACAGACCGGTTCCGCCCGCTGCGACTGGCACTTTGCCGCGGGAACGGATTTCCGTGATCAGTTTTTCGGCATCGGAACAAAAACGGAACACATCATATTTTTCCGTGATATCGGCAATGTCGATCAGATGATGAGGAATTCCCGCGCGTTCCTCCGGAGACGGTTTTGCCGTGCCGATGGCGAGCCCCCGGTAAACCTGCATGGAATCGGCGGAGATAACCTCGCCGCCAAGCCGGAGAGCCAGCCGGACTGCCAATGCCGTCTTGCCTGATGCCGTGGCTCCCATGATTACGGGAAAACGCACAGAGTCATTTCTGGAGCTGGACATAGGAGGAATCGGGTTCCGGCTTCTTTCTGTCGGGCCGCAGGATCGTGGAGAGAATGAAAATGAATACGCCGACGCAGATGCATGAATCTGCAATATTGAAAGACGGGTATTGGTATTTGCCGAAGAGAAACTGGAGAAAATCGACAACTTCCCTGCGGAAAATGCGGTCAATGGAATTGCCGACAATGCCGGATACGATCAGGGCAATCGCATAAATGCGTTCCGGCCAGCCGTCCGTCAATGTATGAATGAAATAGATGACGGCGATCAGAACTGCAAAGGAGATAAGCAGGAGCAGCCAGCCGTGTCCCGCAAGAATTCCCCACGCCGCTCCGGTGTTGGTGATATAAGTCAGGTTGAAGAAATCCGGAATGACCGGAATGCGTTCCCCGAAACGGATGTATTTGACGACAGCCGCTTTGGTGATCTGATCCAGCGCGATGAAAACCAGTGCAAGAATCAGGGCGGCAATCAAGGTTCTGGTTTCCTTTTCCGCCCCGCGTTCCAGTCTTTTGCTTTGTAAAAAACTCATTCGTTTCCGGCTTCTTGATTATCTGTGGTAACGGGAGTCTTCCATCTCTTCGCGCTTGGATTTGCACTTGGTGCAGTATCTCGCATAGGGCTTCGCTTCAAGACGTTCTTTCGGGATAATTGCGCCGCAGTCAAGGCAGACGCCGTATTCGGAGTCTTCAATTCTCTGAAGCGCCTCATCAATCATTTCCAGCACATCGACCTCATCGGTAAGAAGCCCGAGCTCGAAATCATGCCTGAAATTGTCGCTGCCGAGATCCGCCATATGAGTTGCCATGCCTGCACGTTCTCCAGCAGAGTCTTTTCTGGAGGAAAGAGCCTCGTCCACATGGACCTGAATCTGCTCGCCGAAAGAATCGCGGGCGTGCATCAGCAGTTCACGGAAATATTTTTTGTCCACTTTGCTGAGTTTCAGTTTGCGTACGGGGTGCTCATGTTCATGATGCACTTCCGCCGCCGGGGTTTTGACTGCCGCTTTTCTGGCGGGAGCTTTGACCGGAGCGGATTTCACCGCTTTCCTGACGGTTTTTTCTGCGGCTGCTTTCACTGTCTTTCCGGCAGGAGCCGTCTTCACGGCTTTTTTTGCCGGAGCAGACTTTTCAACTGTATTTTTTGTTTTGGAGACAGTTGGCGCGGTTTTTTTCGCCGGAGCCTTTCCGGATACAGTTTTTGTTATTTTCTGAGTTTGTTTTTTCATATCTGCTGCTTCTCCGTGATTAACCTTCTGGACCATGGACGTGCTGATCTAAACCATAACAATATCACACTTTCCGCAAATATGCAAGAAATATTCCCTCGCCAATGACATAAAACTTGAAATATTCAGCTTGAAAAACTTGCAGGAACGCCTTTTCCGCGCTAGATTGCCGTATATGCAACAGTATCAACTACGGGAGGAAGACCAATGCTTAGAATGGAAAACGGACAGAAAATCCTTTTTACCGGAGACAGTATCACGGACTGTGGAAGATCCACCAGCGGAAACATCAACTTTCTCGGCCACGGCTACCCCATATTCATCGCCTCGCTTCTCGGGGCGAATATGCCGGAACTGGAACTGACTTTCATCAATACCGGAATCTCCGGCAACCGGGTCTGCGACCTCAGGGACCGCTGGCAGCAGGATGTGATCAACCACAAACCGGACGTCGTTTCCATTCTGATCGGCATCAATGACACCGGACGCAGATACAGCCGCAACGATCCGACGCCTGCCGATATCTTCGAACGCGATTACCGTTTCATCCTTGAAAAGACGGTCCGGGATCTTCCCGGCGTTCAGATCATCATGATGGAACCGTTCCTGCTTCCGATTCCCGAAGACCGCCGCATGTGGCGTGACGATCTGGACATCAAGATTCAGGTGGTCCGCGATCTCGCGGAGGAATTTGCCGATGCGCTGGTCCCGCTGGACGGCATTTTCGCCGCCGCCGCATGCAAACGGGAGAAATCTTTCTGGACTCCCGACGGAGTGCATCCCGCCGCGCCCGGACATGCTCTCATTGCCGAAAGCTGGATTGATGCGGCAGGATTGTAAAATACAGAATGATCGACCTGCATACACACAGCGCCGCTTCCGACGGTTCCGATACGCCGTCGGAGCTCATGGCTCACGCACTGGAAATCGGGCTTCACGGAATCGCCCTGACGGATCATGACACCGTTTCCGGCATTCCCGAATTCCTTGAAAGCGCCGCGGGAAAAGAGATCCGCGCCGTTCCCGGACTGGAAATCTCCTCCACCCTTTACAACAAGGAAATCCATATTCTCGGGCTTTTTATCGACCATACATCGGAAAAGCTGCGCGAGTTCCTGAAAGCTGCGCGGGAAAACCGCAATATCCGCAATACTCTGATTCTCCAGAAACTCAATGCCATGCATTATGAAATCACGCAAAAGGAGCTGAACGACTGTGCCGGAGGGGAAAGCATCGGACGTCCCCATTTTGCTAAGATTCTTGTGGAGAAAGGATACTTCGAAACGCCGCAGGAAGTTTTTGACCGTTGCCTCAAGCGCGGCGCGCGCGCCTATACGCCGCGTGTCCTGCCGAACCCTTCGGACAGTATCGACGCCATCCATGAGGCGGGCGGGCTCGCGATCTGGGCGCATCCCGTCTACCGGGCGGCGGGAGAACGTGCCTTTGTGCGGAAATATCTGAAAAAACTGATTCAGTTCGGGCTCGACGGCATTGAGGCGTATTATTCTCTCTATTCATTTGCCCAGCATTCCATGCTCATGGATGCTTCCCTGGAACATGGCATTCTGGTTTCCGGCGGAAGCGATTATCACGGCAGCAACCAGAGTTCCGTTCAACTGGGAACCGGCGGCGGAGCGCTTGCCGTTCCCGACGCCGTTCTGGAAAAACTGGAACAGGCATGGAGAGCGCGGCAATGATTCCGTTTACGGATGCGCACACTCATCGCAAGGCGGAATCCGCCGGGGTGCTTGCGTTGCGGAATCTTGCATATCCCTCGGAGCGGGCGCATTCTTCCGGCAATGTCCTGTTTTCCGCGGGAATTCATCCGTATGATGTCTTGACGCGGAAATTTGAACCCTTGAAAGCTTATCTGCTTGAAAACCGCTGTTCCGCTGTGGGCGAATGCGGTCTGGACCGTTCCATTGAAATCGACTTTGAACTTCAGAAACAATGTCTTCTGCGTCAGGCGGAACTTGCCGGAGAACTTTCTCTGCCCCTTGTTCTTCATTGTGTCCGCGCATATCCGGAAATGATCGCGCTGAAAAAACGGTCCGGAAGTTCCGTTCCCTGGGTCATTCACGGCTTCCGTGGCAGGGAACAGACCGCGCGGGAACTCCTGAAACACGGTTTCACCCTTTCTCTTTCCTCCGTCTGGCTCAGGCATATTGACAAGTTGTACGATTGTATCATAGACTCCGGTTTTCTTCTGGAAACAGACGACGGAAAGGAAAAGATTGAGGAGCTTTATCCGCTTGCGGCGTGTCTGGCGGGAATGGATGCCGGAGAGTTGAAAGAGCGTATTTACCGGAAATTTACAGGGATTTTTCATTATGAATGATTCAACGGAGTTTCCCGGCTGGCAGGCACGAACCGCGCTTCTGCTCGGGAAGGAAAAACTTGAAAAACTGCGCAATGCGCATGTGCTTGTGATCGGGCTCGGCGGTGTCGGCGGCATCGCGGCGGAAATGATCTGCCGGGCGGGTGTCGGGCGCATGACAATCGCAGACGGCGATCTCATTGAGGAGAGCAACCGCAACCGTCAGATTGCCGCATTGACAAGCACCGTCGGGAAACCGAAAGCCGAATTGCTCGGGGCGCGTCTGCTGGATATCAATCCGGAACTCAAACTCACGGTTTTGAATGAATATCTGCGCGACGACCGCATGTTCGAGGTTCTCGGCGCGGAACCCTATGACTGCGTGCTGGATGCGATAGATACGCTGTCTCCGAAGTTTTACCTGACGGTTTACTGCGTGGAACATGGAATCAGGCTGATCAGCTGTATGGGGTCCGGCGCACGCCTTGATCCGGAGGCAATCCGGTGCGCGGATATCTCGGAAAGTTATAACTGTTCCCTTGCGCGCGCCATGCGGAAGCGTCTGCACCGGCATGGCATTTACAAAGGGGTCAAGGTCGTATTTTCGCCGGAAATGCCGGTTGAAAGTGCAGTTGTCGAATCCGAGGGAATGGCGAACAAACGTTCCGTAACGGGAACCATCTCCTATATGCCCGCCCTCTTCGGCTGCCATTGCGCCGCCGCGGTTATCCGTGAAATCACCTAGCGGCAATCCTGAATCATACCTGCAAAAAAAACTGCCCGGAACAGCCGCTTGAGCTGCTTCGGGCAGAGTCATTTGCCGCCGGGAACGGAAATCAGTTCAGCTTTTCCGCCAGCCTGCGCCATGTGGCAAGAAGAATGTCCGCAGTCTTCATGGAGAACGGGTTCGAGCGCGGGGTCGGCTCATAGCCGCCGCGTCCGTAGTTCCACGGATTCGGGATGTAACCGCCGGAATAAGTCATGCCGCCGGTGCCGTTGCCGTGAGAAGACACAAGGCAGAGCTTGCCGCCGAAAATTCCCTTGCGGAGTTCAAGCCCGATTTCAATGAACGGCTCGCTGGGAAGCGATGCAAGAACCGCACACTTGCCGAATTGGAAGCCGATCAGATGGAATACGACCGGAGTTTTGTTGTTCGCCATTTTGACAAGGGTATTTGCAAAATATTTCAATGCGAACGGAGTGCCTCTGGCAAGATCTTCGGAGGTCAGGTCCACCGTGGATTCCAGACTTTCCACATCAATATCCGGATATTTTGCGCAGATTGCTTCCGCTTCGTCCAGTTCCTCTCTGGAAATTTCGCGCGGTCCCGCCTGTGCATCCCCGAATACGATCTGAATTCCTTCTCCTTCGATCGGTTTGAGGGTTCCAAGCGCCTTTTTGACGGTTTCCGCATAACCGGTTCCGACACGTTTCGCTTCTTCATAGCAGGTCTGGTTCATATCCGTGCGCGTATCGAAGTGATTGATGTTTCCTGCGCAGCCGATGAGTGCGATCGCCATGGAGCCCGGCCCCATTTCCTCCTGCATGCTGCGGCGGAAGAATCCCGCCCAGTCAGCGGAAACACCCGTTCCGCCGATCGTATCTGTATGGTTTACGATGTTTGCGATCAGGACCGCCAGTTTCCCGTTGGAACGGATTGCCAGCATTGGAATTTCAGGGTCAATGTCGCCTTCAGGGCGAAGAATATCAGGATTCAGTTTGCCGGGATTCGTCACGACCTTTCCGTCTTTCATCCAGTAGCGGCGGTTGAAGATGAACCGGTGTTCTTCCGCAAGACCGCCTTCCAGCTCGCCGTCTTTAAGCTCCGCAAGAGCGTCCTTGAGCGCCTCCGCTCCCATTCTCGCGGCAAACGGGGGATATTCCTGATTGGCGCCTGGCTTGTGGCAACGGAGTTCCGGTCCCGTATGAGTATGGGTTGCGGTAATCAGAATGTTTTCACGCGTGATCTTGTCGATGCCGAGCTCCCTGATGTCGGCAAGAATGTTTTCATACAAAGCAGTGGGAACAGTGATCAGGTCGAAATGAATAATCGCGGCATAGGTGGAGCCGCTTTTCATCACAAGAGCCCTCACCTCAAGATCGTCAAGGACATGGTCCCACATGCGTTTGTTGAAATACCCCGCCAGAGACACCGGCACCTGCGGATTCACACAGCGCCGTCCGACACCATACTGAATTTTCATATTGAACCTTCCGTTGTTTTGGGTTTGTTGCTACTGTCATGACGAATATAGATTTCATTTTTTGAAAAACAAGCGGAGAAGAAGAAAATACAATTTCCTTGTAAGATTTCTCAATTGCGGATACGGTGCCGTTCCCTGTGCGGAACACGGTAATTTTAAGATTCTCTTTATCTTTCGGGGAAAAGCATTTGCTTTTTAATTGGTAGAGATTATATTTTATAATAACAACTGAAATGGTAGAGATTAAAAGAGGAGGGTTCCAGATGAGGATTGCAGACAATATAACGGAACTGATCGGGCATACTCCGCTGGTCAGGATTTCGAAGCTGAACGACGGAAAAGCGGAAATCGTCGCCAAAGTGGAATCGTTCAATCCGGGAAGCAGTGTGAAGGACCGGATTGCACTGGCAATGATCGAAGATGCGGAGCGGCGGGGGCTTCTGAAATCCGGAGGGCTCATCATTGAACCGACTTCCGGCAACACCGGCATTGGACTGGCACTGGTTGCCGCAGTCAAAGGATACAGGCTGATTCTGACAATGCCCGATACCATGAGCATGGAACGGCGCAAACTCCTTCAGGCATATGGAGCGGAACTTGTGCTGACATCCGGCGCCCTCGGGATGAAAGGCGCGATCACGGAAGCGGAGAAGCTCCATGCGGAACATCCCGGTTCATGGATTCCGCAGCAGTTTGAGAATCCCGCGAATCCCGCTTGCCACAGAGTCACGACCGCCGAGGAAATCTGGACAGATGCCGGAGGCAGAGTGGATGCGTTTATTGCTGGTGTCGGTACCGGAGGAACTCTGACTGGAGTCGGGGAAGTCCTGAAAAAACGCAACCCGGCAGTAAAGATTTTCGCAGTGGAGCCGGATGCTTCGCCCGTTCTTTCCGGCGGCAGGCCGGGACCGCACAGGATTCAGGGAATTGGCGCCGGATTTGTTCCGGAGGTACTGAACACGGGAATCATCGACGACGTATTCAGAGTCTCTGCCGAGGACGCAGGCGGAACCGCCCGTGAATCTGCCGGAAAAGAGGGATTGCTGATCGGAATCTCATCCGGAGCGGCTCTGTTTGCGGCGCTTACTTTGAGCCGGCAGCCGGAATGGAGCGGAAAGCGGATCGTGGTTCTTCTGCCCGATTCCGGTGAACGTTATCTTTCCACATGGCTTTTTCAATCATAACAACATAGAAGGAGGACAATCTATGAATGATCCTGAATATCATATTGAGACACTGGCGCTTCACGCAGGGCAGATCCCTGATCCGGCAACGCAGGCGCGTGCGGTCCCCGTTTACCGCACCACCGCCTACAGTTTCAAAAACTCCGGACACGGCGCAGACCTTTTCGCCTACCGGGAACATGGAAACATCTATGCCAGATTGATGAACCCGACCAATGATGTGCTGGAAAAACGTCTTGCCGCGCTGGAAGGCGGCAGGGCGGCGGTTACATTCGGGAGCGGAACCGCCGCAATTTATTTTGCAGTTACAAATATTCTGCGGCAGGGGGATGAACTGATTGCCGCGAATAATCTTTACGGAGGGACTTTTACGCAGTTCGATGCAATTCTTCCGCAGCAGGGGATCACGACGCATTTTACCGCAGTCAACGATTTTGAGGCGGTGGAAAAGGCCATTAATGAAAGAACGCGGGCGCTCTACATTGAAACGGTCGGCAATCCCGCGCTGGATGCCGCGGACATTGAACGGTATGCGGCGGTTGCGGAAAAACACCATCTGCCGCTGATCGTCGATTCCACTTTCACCCCGCCGACGCTCCTGCGCCCGATTGAACACGGGGCGGACATCGTGGTGCATTCCCTCTCCAAATGGATCGGCGGGCATGGAACCGGAATCGGAGGAATCGTAGTCGATGCGGGTAAATTTGACTGGAGCGATCCGAAATTTGCTCTTTACAATGAACCGGATCGGGGGTATCACGGAATGCGTTTCGCACATGATCTCGGAGATGAAATTCCTCTGGCATTCAGTTTCCGGCTTCGGTTTGTTGGACTGCGCAATCAGGGCGCGGCGCTTGCTCCGGACGCCGCATGGATTTTCCTGCAGGGTGTGGAGTCGCTTCCGTTGAGAATGGCGAAGCATTCGGAAAATGCGCTCCGGGTTGCGGAATTCCTGAAAAAACATCCGAAAGTGGAATGGGTGCGTTATCCCGGACTGCCGGACGACCCTTCTTGGCCGATTGCTTCAAAATATATGAAAAACGGTTTCGGCGGCATGGTGGTGTTCGGCGTCAGGGGCGGAAGCGCGGAAGCGATGAAGCTGGTGGACAATATCAGGCTGTTCAGCATACTGGCGAATGTCGGAGATGCGAAAAGCCTGATCATTCATCCGGCAAGCACGACCCATTCCCAGCTCAGCGGCGAAGCGCAGCGGGAAGCGGGGCTTCAGCCGGAATTGATCCGCCTGTCCATCGGGCTGGAGCATATTGATGATATCATCGCCGCTCTGGGTGATGCATTGGCTTTGATCTGATGACCTCGAGACAAAACAGACGTTCCCTGTCGCAAGACCGGCGGACGCCGTAAAAAAAACGGCGCCCCGGAATTTTCCGGAGTGCCGTTTTTCTGTCAGAGCAAACTTATTTGCAGCAGGAGGTTTTTGCAGGTGCCGCTTTGCAGGATTTTGCATTGCTGTCGCAGGCTTTCTGCTTTTTCTGGCATTTCGCAGCTTTTTGTGCGCATGCCTGTTTTGCTGAAGCGCATGGAGTGCATTTCTTTGTGTCGCATTTTCCGGTTTTGCACTGGGTTTTGTCGGCACAGACACACTTTGCTTCGGCTTTGGCGGGAGCGGCACACTGCTGTGCGGCAGCGGTGAATGCCATTCCTGTCAACATTGCGAATGCGGCGGCGATTGTTGCGATCTTTTTCATCATAAATCATCTCCTCTTGTTTCTTGTTATGAGAGCATAGACCCCATATTTTCCGTTACTGTTCCGCAAAAAGTAATTTTTTTCGGAAAAAGACCGGAACTCCGGTCACTGCCGATCCGCTTTTCTCTGCAACAGAAGCGTTTTTTCCGTGATGTCCATAATATGCTTTCCCCCGAAAGGCTCCTCTTTTCCTGCGATTTCATTCATGAAAATCGTAAGATAATCGGATTTTCCTCTGGCGGGTTCGATAAACTCCGGCTCCTTTGCCCCGCTCAGGCAGAGTTTTACGCCGTCGTCGAAATAATTGAATTCCATTACGCCTTTTCTGCCCCAAATCGTAAACCGCCAGTAAAACGGATTGTTGAATCCGCATTTTTCCGGGGCAAAATAGGAGACGTCGGCAATTACGCCGCAGTGGTTGTCGAGAGCGAACATGATCTGCGCCGCATCCATGAACTTCGGCGCCTGATCCGCAAATGCGTTCCATGTGCGTGCCGCAGTCAGTTCTGTGATGGCGTGTCCGGTCATGTATTCAATGGCATCAAGGCCGTGAATCGCGATGTCGTTGATCGTGCCGCCCTGCTTGCCGTCTTCGAAATACCATGCGGCGCGCGTCCCGTAGGAAAGCGGATGCTGACCGCCGAACTGGATTGCATGAATCTCGCCGAGCCTGCCGCTGTCGATGATCTCTTTTGCCGCCGCGACGTTGCCGTGGTTGCGGAAATCCAGCATGAGCCCGACTGCCAGTTTCTTTTCCGAGGCGAGCGAACGGATTTCCGCAAGTTCCTCCGGAGAGGTGCAGAGCGGCTTATCCGCGATGACATGCTTTCCCGCTTTGAGCCCGGCAATCGCGCGGCTGCCGCGGATACCGAAGTAATCTCCGATTGCCAGAATATCGAAATCGGTGTCTGCAAGCAGATCGGAAAAACTGGAGTGCGTGATATCGACTCCCCAGTTTTCCTTTGCTTCAGCCGCAGCCTTCGGGTCTTCTTCGCATGCCGCGGCGATTTCGCACTGCGGATCGTCTTTGAGGCGGTTGTAGAGCCCGACGATATGTCCGTGACGGAATCCGATGAATGCAGCTTTCATCCGTTCACCTTACTTCATTTTCGGGAAAGGATTCTGCCTGTGGCACTCTTCGATGATCATGATCTGGCGCCTGACCTGATCCAGCGTGACTTCCATGGGTTTGCCGTTCATGAGCGCGTCATAAACCTGCTCGTAATATTTGGTTCCCCAGGAGTCGAAGCCCAGCGCATAGTCCGGCGCAGTCCATTTTTCTTCATAGAAGTGAAGTTTTTCGCCGCAGTAGCGCGGAAGCCGTCCCGGACCTTCAAGCGGCTCGCGGACGAGATGCTGTTCCGGAGCTTCGGAAGGCAGGAAATATTTCCATGTGACCTCGGCGCCGCCCGCCTTGAGCCCGCCGTTTGTCCCATAGATTTCATAGGTGTTTCCGGGGAACATGCAGCAGCGGGAAACTTCGAAGTCGATCGTCGGATGCCCTTTGCCCATCAGAAGCAGCTTGATATGATCTTCCGCATCGCCGAACGTATTGGCGCGGTCCATGGTGCAGACAATCTTTTCCGGGTCGGCGTCACCGTAGAACTGAATCGCCTGGTCAAGCGGATGCGGACCCGTGTTCAGGAGTTCGCCGGCGCACATGTCCTGAATGGTCTGCCAGTCCCAGCGGCGTCCGAAACCGTTGTAGGCGATTTTGACCATGACGATGCGTCCGAGGATGCCGGAGTTCATGACCTCCAGGCACTTGCGGAACAGCGGGCGGAAACGGGACTGCTGGAACACTGCGAAGAATTTTCCTGTGCGTTTCGCCGCCTCCGCAACTTTATCGACATCCGCCACATGGCGTGCAAGCGGTTTTTCACAGACGACGTTATGCCCTGCTTCCATCGCCTCGATGCTGACGGGGATATGATCCATGCTTCTGGTCGAATTGACGATCAGGTCAATGCTCTGATCCTTGAGCATCTCTTTGTAGTCGCTGTATTTTTTGAATTCAGGGGAAGGCGTCACGCCTTCGATTTCGCAGCGTTCCGGGATATAATCCGCTACGGCGACGACTTCAAAACGCGCTTTGAGCTGTTCCTGAGTTTCAAACAGGTGACGGTGGATATCGCGTCCGCTGCGTCCCTGTCCGATGATTCCGACTCTGATTCTCTTCATTTTAAATCCTTTTGAATTTATGAATTTGATCCGGTTTTATTTGACATATACGGGTTCGGGCCTGCCTGTCGCGGCGGAACGGTCCGCCGCCGAAAGCATTGCCATGACCTCGAACGAATCCTCAAGGGGGATGACCTGGCTTTCGCCCTTGAAGAATTTAATGATCTCAATAATGAGCATCTGGTAGAACGGCACGCGATAGGAAACCTGGAACAGGACCTCTTTTTCACGGTCGTCGCGAATGACGCCTCCGTAACGGTAGGAGCCGTAAGTAAGCTCCACAATCCCCCGTCGTCCGTCACCGTAGACGACATGGCAGACATATCCCTTGCGGTCGCCGGACACATTCACACTGACGGCGCCGCAGCCCATGATGCGCTGGAGCATTTCAAATGCATGCACGCCGTACCAGACGATCGAAGAACCGGCGGGCGCCCTGCCGACGGGTCCCCAGACCACCGCGGATTCCGGTTTGACTCCTTTTGCAAGCCCGTCAACGAAGTCCACATCATACCGGAGCGAGGAAGAGGTGAAGAAACGCACGTTGTTTTCTTTCGCAATCTGCATGATTCTGACCGCGTTGTCGAGCGTATCCGCAAAGGGTTTGTCGAGAAAGATCGGCTTTCCGAGGCCGGCGCACTTTTCAAAATATTCAAGATGCTTTGCGGGATCATTGATCTCGATCATGATCGCATCGCAGTCTGCGACGGCGGTATCGAAATCCTCCGTCACCATGACGCCGATGCTTTCAAGATAAGCCTGGCGCTTGTCAAGTCCCTCTTTATTCTGGAACGGGGTCTCGAAACGGAGACATCTTGTTGCGACCAGATCGTGAACCTGATTCTGTTCCGGAACCGCAGGGTCCTGCATGAGTTTCGGGAACTCCACCGCATGACTGGTGTCAAGCCCGATGATCGCGACCTTGATTTTATTTTCCATCACATCAATCCTTTTGTTTGTTTTGATACTGTTGGAGAATTTTTCTTTCCACTGACAAAAATACAGCAAAAGCGGAAAAAGCAAATGTTTTTTTTGATAAACCCATGTCTTTTTTGATCATTTTAAGGCATTTCAGAAGTCAAAAAACGCATCTGCGTGCTTTTTCCGGACGGCAGAAACCACGGAAACATGGCATCCGGGGCACAAGTCTGCACACCTGTTGCATGACCGCTCCCGTATTTTCCGGAATGCCGCGCTGTGTTCTGCTGCGTTTCCTGAGATGCCGGAAGATATTCCCGTCACTCCTGCATCCCGTAGAGGGCGCGCAGGCGGGAGGGAGACATGGCGCGGTGTTTTTTGAAAATCCGGGAAAAGTGAAATTCGTCTTCAAAACCGCACTCGTTGGAAATTTCACTGATCCGGAGATGTGAGGTCATCAACAGTTTTTCAGCATGGCGCAAGCGGCATTCCAGCAGATACTGCCCCGGAGACCAGCCTGTCACCTGACGGAAGATCCGGCGGAAATGGACATAGGACACGGAAAGTTTTTCCGCCTCTTTTTCAAAATCCCACGGCAGATACGGAGTATCGGCGATCTTTTCCCGCAGAGAATGAAGCTGCCTGATATACTGGCTGGAACTGTTCACGCGTCCCGGCGATTGTTCCTGAAGCTGGAGCAGCAGCTCCTCCAGAAGCAGGACTGCGCGTGCATGCTGGGAATTTCCGGGAATCCGCAGGTTTTTCTGAAGCGAACGGACCGCCTGCATGAACGGTTCATTTGCCGTAATCCGAATGAAAAGATCCCTTTCCCGTAATTGGAGCAGGCCGCTTTTCAGGTAACGTTTCACCCGTTCCCCCTTGAAACAGATATGTGCCTGCCGCCGCTGCATTCCGGGACGGGAACCGTAGGAGAAAGAGACGCCGGGGTAAGTGATGAATACAACCGGACCCTCCGCGATTTCCACGGGATTCTCATTCACATGGGCGAAAATCTCTCCGTCAAAAACATATTGTATCCCGTAATATCCCTCGAAACGGCGTCCGCAGGCGGTATTTTCCACCCAGTCGGTAATTCCGTAAGTGACGAAACTGATGTCGTTGAAATAATTCATTTCTTCGATTCCGTTTCCGGTTTCTCCTTTACCGGCTCGTTCAATTTGTCTATGGTCTTGTCGATCACGCTGTTCACGGCATCCTTCACGACTTCTTTGGCTTTTTCGGTCAGGACATCGGCTGTCGTTTTGGCCTTGCCGAGATGGAGCGGCTCCTTTTCTTTTACCGGTTCCGGCAGGATTTCGCCTACATTTTTCGATTCGATCCATGAGATTGTTTCGTCTGAAATCATGACGGCGGCAAATTCAATGATGTCTTTGAATTTCTTCTTCATGCCGAGAATATTTTCCGAAACTTCTCCGATGTTGCGCCGCCCGATCTCAACGGTCTGCCCCGGCTTCAGCAGCGCAAGCGTTTCACCGACGGGAAACGAGATATAGTCTTTCTTGAACATGTCCGTAAAACGTACACAGAGAAGAATGGTCACGTTGTGCAGCGGCTTGCCGCCGGTATTCGTTACTTTCAGAATCACGCTGTTCGTGAAAAATGCGGAGTCGATCGCAATATCCACCGTATTCCCCGAACCGTCGTCGATTTTGAACAGATCCGTATTCAGGAACCGGTAGGAGAAACGGAAATCATCCAGAACCTTGTCCCATTCCCCCTGCATCCGGCGGCGGAAAAAATGATCGAAGATCTTCTTCCGCGCCTCGGTTTTCCTGCCGTCTTCCAGCATCAGGCGCGCCAGTTGAAAATCCGGGCTGAAATAACCGGAACCCGACATCATCGCGCGATAGGCATTGACAATGATGCGCCCCTCCATGGATTTATTGAGATAGGCTCGTTTCCGGTAGACTCCGAGACGGTTGGAAAGCTCCTCCTGCTGTTTCGGGAAATAGACCGCCGCCTGTGCAAAATCGGTCGCAGCCTCATTGAGATGTTTTCCCCGCACCTTCGCCACGCCGCGCAGAAGATACCCTGAAGCATTGTCCGGATACTTTTTCAGAAAGTCATTGATAAGTCCGTTCGCAACGGCAAGATCGTCCTCCCGGTTGCGTTCCAGCAGCGCCATGATCAGCAGGATATGTGCTTCTTTTTCATCGGGGGCAAGCCTGACTGCCGCCGATGCATTCGCGATGACCTCATCCCGGCTGCCCTCCCATGCGGCGAGATACGCCCGGTCGCGCAGAGCGCAGAGCTGCTCCCACTCCTTGTAATACTTGGAGGAGAGCGTCATGAACTCGAACAGAAAATCAACGATTTCATCCTGATTCCGTTCGATCCTTCTGCGTAGATCGGCATCCATGCGGACCTGCGCCTGATGTTTTTCCCAGATTTTCTGCGCCTGCGCACGACTGTAAGTGAAAGCGAGGGGGTCCACCGTCGAAGCGAAATCAAGGAGCGCTCCCTGCGCCGTCCTGTAAATGGACTTTGCATCCGCCTCGGAATCCTTGTTCGACAGCAGTTTCTTATAGACATTGAAGAACCGGTATTTCAGAAGCTGGATTTCAGGAGCGACTTTTTCCGGTGACTCCTGAACGATATATTCGGTCAACTGTTCAAAATTTCCCGCATTCCGGATCGCGGTTTCCATGGAAAAAAGTGCCATGACGGTAGTGTCGGGATCATAACTGTCCGAGGCATGTTCCAGTATCTTTTTCTCAACATTGCTGATCCGCTGTTCGATTCTGGGTTCTGCGGATTTGATGTATTCGGGCTTTTTCCCCGGCGGTTCCGCTCGGCTCAGAAGCAGTGCCGCAATGATTGCAAGCACCAGAAATCCAGCGGACGGAATCAGGCATCCGAAGACAACCGGACGGAATTTATTCTTTTTCTGAGCATTTTCTTCCGACATGAAACAGCCTCCACAAGCTTCTTTTGAGTGGAATATACATGCGGGAAATGATCAACGCAAATCTTTGCGGGAGAAAAAATGATTTTTCATCTTCTCCCGCAAAATAATTGCGGCGGATTCAATAGACAGCCCCGCCGCAGGCAAAAGAATGAATAACGGATGCGGACAATGTAATTTCGGGTTGGGATTTCAATCTGCCGGAGCGGATTCAATTAATTTAACAAACAAATCTCATTCTTCCTGTCAATTTCCAGAGAGAACTGAGAAAATCCTCCCCAGACGTTTTGTTCAAGGAGGATTTTGGAAATAGATCAGGTTGTGTCACTTACTTGGGCGGAAGTTCGCAGAACCAAACATTTCGGAAAGAGATTACATCACTATCCCGCATACCACCTGTTCCCAGGCGTACTGAGGCGCTCTCTACATCCGGGGGAATCATGATTAGACGATTCATTTCGACCCATTCTCCGTTGGTGGACCGGTTGACCCACCAAGTGTCTGATTTATCAGTACGAGTCAGAGGAATGTTGTTCTTATCCTGATAGCCCATTCCGATCCAGCAGGCCCCGTGGCTGTTTTTGTCATGTCGAAACTGGACGCGGAGTAGATAGATTGTCTCCGGCTTGACTTTGACCTTCTGATATGTTTCACTGAAGGCTGTGCCCTGAATCCGGAGTTCGCCGTTCTGTACAGAGGCATTACCTAGGAGTTTCATATCCTTTTGATCATTTTCTGCATATTTTTCACCCTTACGGTTTTTATCCCAAGCAACTTTTTTCTGGTTTTCTTCGATCTGCCAGAATTTCCACGGGCTGAGTCCGCTTTTAAAATCAGCCGCACCCAGCAGATTGCGGAGCTTGGAAACATCAATCTTTTCCGGGCAGCGCAGATTTTCTACCATTTGGTAGATGCCCGGCTCCGTAGTTTCCAGACGGGTGAAGAAGTTTTTGACTCGTCCTTCTCCCCAGCAGGCACGTTCGCCGTAAAGCCAGATATAATCTTCGCCTGATCTCATAGCGGCAAACAGGTTGCGCTGGAAAAAAGCCAGTTTGTCCGCTCCGGGTTTCAGATTCAGTATCTTGGACCATGAAGCCGGACGCCCCAAAAAGATAGCATCCAAGTAGAATGCTGGAGCCAGCCGGACCTGTGTGAAATATTTGTTTCTGTTTTCCGGCTCGACGAGTTTCGGGAAATGGCGGAACTTATCCCGCAACATCCGGTCATATTCAATCACATTGTTTGCTTTATAACCTTCCGTTTCATGTCCGTCGGTAAACACCGCAGTCGGCGGCATGACATCAAGCACCCCGTTGAAGAAAGGTTGTACCATTCGGTAGCCGTTATGGGAGCTGAACATGGTCAGGGCAAATATGACAATGTCGGGATATTGAGAAAAAACCGCCTTACCCCATTCTTGTCCGCGTTGACGGGCTATTGTACAGATTTCTTCAAAATTTTTGCCGGATTGTTTGAATTTCGGAGTCCAAAACTTCTCGCCGTATTGTTCAATATCCAGCAGAATTCCCTTCATCCCGACTTCTTTGGCGATTCGGGCGGCGAGACCGTAGTTGTTGGTGATGGCGGCCCAGTCGGAATCGGACATCCAGTCTATGTCGCCGGGGCAGGGAATAGTATAAAAGAAATTGTGAGTGAACTTCTTGCTTTTCACCTTTTTCAAGGCAGCGATCACATCCGTGAAATCTTCATATTTCCAAGCAATTTTACCCATTGGTGTTCGAGTGCCGGGGATGAATTTCCTGCCGTTAACAATACGTGCTTTTCCATTAATTTCAATGACCAACCCGTCGGCCGGACAGTTCTTTTCCAGATCCGGCAGTCTTCTTGCGTATTCATCTGCCCGCGGTGTATTCCACGACAGACTGATGATTTTGACATTGTGTTTCATGATTTTCATTGGCGGTTCCGTTGCTGGAAGTCCGCTTGCAGTCAGACAGAGTGTCAGAAGCGATGAAAGAATTTTGGTTCGGATCATGTTTTCTCCTTGTTTTGATATTTTTTATTTGAAATTCAGTAATTGTCACGGAAAAGCCATTCCGGATCGTTTGCCGCATACCAGCCGGAATAGCTCCCTTTGAATATGTAGGGGGCGACATGTCCATCGCAGTATGCCAAATTGGTCGTTCTGCCAAGCGGATGACTTAGCCTGAAATAATCGGTTCTGTCCACGCATACAGCAGTCGGAATACTGCTACCATACTGCGGATTTTTCCCGATTTCACAGACAATCATCCGCGAGCTGGGCGATTTTCCCGTGGAATATTTCTGATACGCATCGGGTCTTCCAGCTATTCCAATATTCGTCAGATGGTAATTCAAGGCATAGCTGAAATTGATCCGGGTGTCATAGCTATCGGCGCCTGGACTGACCATTATGATTTTTCCCTGCGGCGTTTTACAATCCCTGCCGCCCTTGGAGCAGAAAATGGATTTTGGAGGGTGAGTCGTCGCGTCCTCTTTGCAGCCTAGATAGGAAGCCAGTCCATAGGCGCTGGTCTTTGTCCAGATTTCATATTTTATCTTCAAGCCGCCTCCCGGAGCAAAGCCTCTGTTGTCATCGGAATACATCTGAACTGCTGTTCCCAGTGTCTTGAGATTGTTCATGCACAGAGTGGAGCGTGCCCGTTCCCGCGCTTTGTTCAGGGCGGGCAGGAGCATTGAGGCTAAAATCGCGATGATCGCAATCACGATGAGGAGCTCTATCAGGGTGAAAATTCTCATTTTCACCCTGCGAAGTAAGAATCTCAAACCGGGAACAGGGAAGTAAGAAGTAGAAAAACATTGGAACAATTGAACATTGGAACAATTCAACAATGGAAGGAAGAAAGAAGAAGCAGGATCAGGGGACTGGCAACGTCCTGTCCAGCCTTGCTGCCGGAATGAAATACCACTTTTACAACTTTCCCTCATGAGGAGCTCTATCAGGGTGAAAATCCGTATTTTCACCTTGCGAAGTAAGAATCTCGAACCGGGAACAGGGAAGTAAGAAGTAGAAAAACATTGGAACAATCGAACATTAAAACAATGGAACATTTGAAAGAAGAAAGAAGAAACGAGGTCGCACCGGGATTGACTGCTTCTACGTAATGCCGCCCTTGACAAACGGGGATTATTACAGAAATTCAAATCTGTTCTTTGTCTTACGTTCTTCAGATGCTCGCGGATTGAGCACCCCACCCTGTTGCTGTCCTTCATCGACTGTGCTGAATCGTGAACCGTGCTGTCAACCGTTTTCTTGCCGTTCTCCATAAAAACCTCCAGTTCCGGATTGAAAATATTCATTCCATTTTTTCTGTTTTTTTTCAAACTAAACAACCATCATTCTTGAGACATCTTCTTTCCATGCCGGATTGTCCATTGCATCCAACTTGCCATATGCGGAGAGTGCGCTGTAACCATATACCAGCGGAACGGTTCCGGCACCGGCGAACCGCATGAAATCAATTTTCCGCAAAATCCGTTCGATCCGGTTGTGAAGCGACGCCGGAAACGGGGTGTCTGGACAGTGGGCGATGACGGCAAGATAATTTCCTGTTCCCCGCAGAATCATATTTGGCCGGGCATATTCCTGCCGGAACACCGGATTCAGATAGCTTTTCCCGCCGAAAAGACCGGAGCGCCCGTCACGGGAAAGCGTTTCACTCCGCATACGCATCGGGAGTGTTCGCCAGTTGTCATAAAGCGTTCCCCAGTCGCCGCCAAATGTTTCAGCTTCGCAAAGCAGAGCCGGCAACCGGCGCAGGGCAATGAGCGCCGCCGTGTGCATTACACGGCGGATTTCTGCGGTCAATGCCGGAAGAACCCCGCTTTCACAGAAGAAATTCAGCGAAAGCTGCATCTGGAGCAGAGGCATATCCCACCAGTAATCCGCTTCAGGGTCCAGTGTCAGAGTGTGGCGCAACCCCGCCTGGGCATAACGGTTCATGAGGTCGAAGTAGTGCGGTTCGCCTGTCATATCCCATGCGATGCCGTAGATCATCGGTAGGCGCATTGCTTCGTGCGGGTCACAGTCCCACAGACTGGAAACGACAGCCTGATGTCCGTCCAGGCGCAGCAGATTGTAACGATGTTCCGGTGTAATCGTCCGTTCGCAGTAATTCGCGACGGAACGGAGGAACCTGATTCCGTTCTCCCGCAGTATGCCGGAAATGGCGCAGCCTTTCAGAAAACGCCACATCCCGTAGACTGCCAGCGTGAATTGATCCCGCGAGGAGTTGCTGTAACAGCTCTTGCCGTCGTGCGGGGAAATGCCTCTTGCGATAAAGCCGTCCTGCCCGTGAACCGTTCCGCAGCGGATCACTCCTTCCGCGATCTTTGCGGCGAAAACGGAATTTTCCCATCCGCGGAACCGCATCAGGTCAAGCAGAATACCGCCGTTCAGGGCGCAGTCCTCCATACCGGTGCTCCATCCGCACGGATTTGGAAAACCGGCGGCAATTTCCTCGGGAGACGGAAGATGATCGAAACGGTGATTCGGATCATGGCTTGTCACATAGTCGTAAACCATCCCTGTTCCGGGATGGAACAGAATATCATGAATCTGCCTCCATGCACATTCCAGACTTTGCTGATTGAAAGATTTGCCGTTTTCCATATTGCAGTTCCTTGTTTTTCTTCTGAGAGATATTATAGTAAAAAAGCATGGAAAAACAACCATGGATTCATAGAATTATATTTGAAATACCCGCAAAAACATTTGAAATAGAAACATCATGAAAGAACTCTGCGATTCCTCCGTATTCCGTTGGGAGACTCTGCCTCCGCCGTCCCGCTGGGAAGGGATGGAATTTTATCACCGTCCTTCCCGCCGTTCCTACCGGATGCGCCAGCCGCCGTCCGGTCCGGCGGACAGTCTGCTGTGGATTGAGTGCATCTGCGAAGTTCATCTGCTGAAAAAGGCACATTATCTGAGGCGGAATGCTCCTTTTCTTTCCATCGAATATGTGCAGCAGGGTTCGCTTCTCGTGCGCCAGCGGGGGAAAATGTATGAACTGGAGGAGGGGGAACTTTTCCTGATGCAGCCGATGATTGAGAATGAATTTCTGTCAGGGGAATCCGGATGCCGGAAAATCTCGGTCATGGTCAAGGGAAAACTGCTTTCCTCTCTGTTGGAGGAAAGCGGGCTGGGAAATCTGGATGTGCTTGCTTATCTGGAACGCAGCCATCTGGAACGTCTGTTCCGTGAGATCAGCGAGCTGGCGGATGAACCGTCCGTCAGGGAACCGGGGCGCAACAGTTGCCTTACTTTTGAATTGTTTCAGGCGCTCCGGATTCCGCCGGATATTCCGGAAATGCCTCCGGTGCTGGCGGCTCTGTGCGATATATTGGAACTGCATCCGGAGCATGACTGGAAACAGCCGGAGATGGCGCAGCGGTGCCACTGTTCTCCGACTCATCTGGTCCGTCTGTTTCACCGTCATCTGCATACGACGCCCCGGCAGTATCTTCTGGATGTGCGGATGCGCCGTGCCCGGCGCCTGCTGGCGGATGAAAATCGTTCCATCAAAGAGATTGCGGCGGAAGCCGGTTACGACAATGCGTTGAACTTTTCCACGTGTTTCCGGAACCGCTTCGGGATTTCCCCGCGCGATTACCGGAAACAACTCTCTTTCTTTTCGTGACGGCTTCCGGTTATTTCCGTGTTTTTCCCGCCGGGTCCTTCAGATAATAATAGCCGCTGCCATAGGTTCCCAGCCAGATCTGATCGGGAGAAACCGGATGCCATTTCAGGCAGGTGAAATGATATGCTCCCGCCAATCCGTTGTTGACCCGTATCCAGTTTTTCCCGCCGTCGCCGGATCTCCAGACTCCCGGAGACAGGATTTTGCCGGCATTGTCCGGTTCGACGGTGCAGTAAAGTAGCTGTGAGTTTTCCGGGTGGACAGCCAGCCTTGACACAAGCGGGGCTTTCAGCAGGCACTGCCAGCTTTTCCCGTGATCGCCGGAATAATAAACTCCGCCGCGGTTTTCAGGAGATTTCCCCGTTTCCCTGATTCCTCCGGCGATATAAAGGCGTCCGTCCGCAAAAGGCACGACCTGGGTGACACTTTCCAGCGGACAGTTGATCTTTTCCCAGTTTCTGCCGGAGTCCCGGCTGATGAACAGTCCCCCTTTCGGTTCCCGTCCGGGGCGCATCGCTGCCGCTGCATACAATGTTGAGAAGTCGCCGGCTGCCGGGACCAGATCGACGATATCGGAAGCCCCCTCCAGTCCCTTTCCGAGTTTCCGCCAGCTTACCCCTCCATCGACGGATTCCAGAAGCCCGGCTCCTTTTTCACTTCCCGGAAGCAGATGCCCGGTGGCGACGCAATAACGTTCCGTTTCATAATTCAGAGCCAGAAAGCGGCGCATTTCACGCGGGGAGGACGGGTCTGCCAGCAGTTTGGCGACATAGCCTGCAAGCGCTTTTTTCGGCGGCAGCTTCACCGTCCCGTCTTTTCCGACGGTAATATCCCGAAACGTTTTTCCAAAATCACGGCTTTCGATGAAATACTGCCCGCGGATTCCGCCGACGAGCCAGTCGCGGCAGTTGAAAAACGCATAGAAGCGTTCAGGGTCGTCCGGATCGACGGCGGCGGCAAGCACCCATTGGTTGGAACCGACCATCGCATTGGGCAGCCCGTACAGCGTATTGCCGCCGTCACGGCTTACCTTCAGCCCGCAGTCCGCCATCCAGAAAAGGACCCGCTCCGGTTTTTTCGGATGGAATTCAAGGTCAAACACACACATGTTGCTGTTTCCAGCGCCGGCAAACTGCGAAGTTGCCGGATCAATGATCCGGTTGGATGCATCGGTCCAGCTTGCACCGCCGTTTTCACTGCGGTAGGTGACGCGGTGGGAGTGAAAATACAGGATATCCGGATTGGAGCGGGAGAGATCGAACTTCCGGACATCCCAGAACCCGAACGTCAATCGCGGAGTTCCGTAATTCATCGGGTGCCGTGTCGTCCATGCCTGCCGGATGTTGAGCGCCGGTTCATTGGCAGGGCGGTAATGTTTCCACTGGCTGCCTTCCCAGCCTTGTGCGCCGCGGGTGATGCAGTTCCAGTGTTTGCCGCCGTTGCCGGTCTTCCAGACACCGTAAGGAATCCACGGGTGGAAGATGGACGCATAGACGGTGTCTGCGTTGCGCGGATCAATCCGCACCGTATGGAAATCCGGCAGGATGATTCCCAGAGTCTGTTTCGCCAGTTCGCCGTATTGCTTGTGACGCTTGTAGTCCTTGTTCGCCTGGCTCCATTTCCGGTGAAACGGTGCGGGGTCTTTGTGATAATTCAGGACCACATTTTCATAAAGGCTGCGGTTTTCCGGCTTTTCCATGAATTCATGCCAGATCATTTTTGTGCTGATGAGCCAGTAGGGATTCGCGCCCAGGCCGTGTTTGAAATCCGGCAGTCCGTCGAACAGCGATCCCGGCAGCCGGAGATCTCCCGTGATTTCCCGCCATGTCCCGTCGAGCCCGTCACAGCGCCAGATACCGCCGTCGCAAACGACTTTTCCGTCACGCTTTCTGTAAGAGGATTCAAGCGCGGCGACCAGAATCAGCCTGCCTGAGCCTTTTTCAATCATGCCGTCGATGTCGGAATAGGTCATGCCTTCCGGGAGCCCTTTCATCATTGCGGAAAACGTTTTTCCGGCGTCCCTGCTTGCATAAATTCCACCGTCCGTTGCAACAAGAATCACTCCGGGGAGCTGCTCGAACATCAGAATCCGCAGCGCCATTTCGCCTCTGGGCAGGGCGTCCGGCAGAAGTGTCCAGTTCCTGCCGCCGTCGGAGGAGTGGAGCAGCCCCTGCGCCAGACGGCGTTTCCCGCGGTTCTCGACTCTGCGCAGATATCCGGTTCCTGCCCAGACGCAGTCAGGATTGGACGGATCGACCGTGACGGTGCTGATTGGAATGCGTGCAAATTTCCAGTCGAAGATTCTTTCGATGGAGGCGGTGGACAACCTCTGCCAGCTTTTTCCTCGGTCCGTTGTTTTGAACAGCCCGTTGCTTTCTGTTCCGGCATATCCGATATCGGGGGCTTTCCGGCAGAAATCGACGCCGCTGATGTAATGCAGCCGCGGAAATCTCCAGTCGGGATTGTTGATGGATCGGTATGTCCTGCTGCCGTCATGGGTAATATAGCTGGCGGACATGTCGCAGGACTGCACAAGACAGTTGGAATCCGAGGGATGAATCCGTAAATACCAACTGGTTCCCCCGTCTCCGGGAGCTTTCTGCTCCCAGATGAAACCGGGATCGGATGCCGTTTCAAGCTTGCTCCAGTCTGCCTGCGTCAGGTCCGCACCGGCTGCCAGTACCGGCAGAACCGCCAAAGATACGATATATCGCATGATGCTGCTCCTTCTGAAAATTAATATATATTGACGTCCGAAAAAGGTTTTTGAATATAAAAACCTTTCCCGTTGTACCATGATCTGAATTTCAGGTTTTCCAGCTCCACGGCATCGACTCCCGCCGCATGACCGTCAAAGAATGCAATATTTCCACGTCCGGAGTGGGAAAGAGAAACTGCGGAATCCGGCTGATTTCCGAAACGGAGTACCATATAGGCTGAAGCTCCGGTGGATTTGCGGGAGTCCATGAACAGCGACATACGGCTCGGCGGTATTTTGGAATCGTTGATACCGTGATGACGGAATGCATCTACAGTCTGCACACGGACCCGTTTGGTGAAATGCAGCGATAATCCGTCGTTGCCGCGATGAATCCCATATACATCATAACGGTGGCGGTTTGCGGCGACATCGGGATATTGCAGAACCGGATTTCCCGGACAGCGCAGAATCGGCGAGTTCAGTTTTACATATTTGTTGCGATACAGCAGCATTGACCAAGTGAGATCCGCTTCATATCCGAGTGCAGTCGGTCCCTGCCATAAGACAGCCTGCCCGTCAAAATCATCTGCATAAGTCTGATTGACAGCCATCAGTTGCCGCAGATTTCCTATGCAGTTGATGGCATGGGCGCGTTGCTTTGCCTTGTTGAGTGCCGGCAGAAGCATTGAAGCTAAAATCGCGATGATCGCTATCACGATGAGGAGCTCTATCAGGGTAAAAATTTTCATTTTTACCCTTGAAGGAAGAACTGATGAACAAGGAACACGGAAAGTAGAAGTAGAAAAACAATCGAACATTTGAATGAAGAAAGAAAAAGTAAGGCAGGGCAGGGACTGGCACCGTTCTCTTCTGGAGATCGTCTCACACCGCGAAACAAGATGAGACCTGACCGGAGAAACAGTCGGGCAGGAAACATTGCAGGCAGGTTTTTTTTCATGCCTCATTCCCTTCTTTGATATTTCATGTTTCATTTTCTTGAGAGTAAAATTTTTTTCCCGGTTCATTTTTTATTCTCCTTCTCCGTCATTTGCATTTTGAGTGGTTGGCATATGAGAGTGTTCCTTTTGAAATCAGAAAAGTTTGCAGGTAGACAGTGCGGTTCGTATCGTTGATTCCGTGTTCATAGTATTCCAGAAGCTGAAGAACGGCACGGTGCCCGATCGCGTAAAACGGAAGGGCGATTGTTGTCAGGTTGTCGTCTTCTTTCGATGCCGATGTGCCGTCAAAGCCTACGACCGAAATATCCTGAGGTACCGAAAGTCCGAGCTGGTTCAATGCCTTGATGCACCAGCGCGCCACCTCATCGTTATGGCACCAGAATACCGTCGGAAGATTTCCCGCCGTTTTTTTCTTTTTCAGCACATTGAAAACCGTATGATAAGAGGTGCAGCCGTAACTGCAATATTTTTCATCACAGTCAAGCCCGTATTCCACCAGAATGTTCCGGATGATGCCGGCGCGCCGGTAGGAGGCATAGGAAAAATAGCCGTCCGTTCCGGTGGACTCAAGACTGGAGTTGTAAATCAGCAGGCCGACTTTTCTATGCCGCATTGCGCGAAGCTGTTCCGCCAGCGTCCTGCCGCCGGAACTTGGATCGCAGACAACGGCTCCGACGTTCGGAATATCGGGATAGGCGGAGATCAGAACCTGCGGCAGAGCCTCGTTTTTCATGACAGCCTCCAGCGGCCGGTCGGGGAAACAGTCGCGTCCGCCGATGTGGACAATCCCGAGCAGGCGCTTCAACAGGCTGCCGTTGAATTCTTCGATCTCATCGGGCGGCGCCGATGCGGGAGGAAGTTCCAGCATGATTGTGGAGAGCCTTTTTTCCGCCGCGGAATCAATGATTCCCTTGATGAACTGTAATGATATGCCGCTGTTGTGTTCAATCAGCTCGGAAAAACGGTAAGGCAGAATGATGCCGATGTTGGGATATGGTGCAAGCTGTTTTCTCGGCAGGGATTTTGCAATCTGTAGTATTTTCGGGGACTTCCGTTCAATGAATCCTTTTTCCAGAAGGCTGTGGTAGGCGCGTGCGACTGTCTTCCGGTCGATTCCCAGATGTTGCGCCAGTTCCCGTGTCGAAGGCAGGCGTAGATCCGCCTTTACAGTGATATTCCGGAACAGGCGGCGCAGTTCCTCTTCCAGTTGAAGAAACAGCAGGTCCGGCTTTCTGTGGTCCAGCTTGATTTCCGAATAATCCACTCTTTTCTTCATTCGATCAGATGCCCTTTTGCACGATTCATTCAAAAAAATACGCTTACACCGCGGTAAATTATTCTGTTTCCGGTGTTAATTATATGAAAAAATCGGGATAATGCAATAAAAGACCTGATAAAACATGAATTTTTATTTTGTTTTTGGACCTTCCGCAGGGGCCATTTCTCTTTTTCCGTTTTTTCCGGTGTCTGCCGGGGTGACAACAGGCACAAGGATTACACGGACCGGAGTTTCTTCATAACCCTCCAGAGGGGATTCTCTGTTTTTCAATCCGGCTTCCGGCATCTTCTCTTTCCGCACAATGTATTCGTGCAATGCTGATTTTGGGCTCAGAGCGGCATTCAGAATGGTGCTCTTGTCCAGACTGTTGATATTGATCAGATTTCCTTCCAGAGATGCGAGGCATTGCTTGTCCTTGAAGCTGGAGCCGACGAAAACATAGGTCCCTTTTTCCTTTGGTTTTCCGGCGGTGCTGTCGTAAAGCCATTCATCGACGTTGATTCGCCTGAATTTTCCGTAAATGATCTCAATATGAAAAGGAGCTCCCCGCGTTATGTCTCCGTTGTCGTATCCGGCAAGAACCAACGCCATTTGAAGCTGAAACGGATCAAGCTCCGTTACGATCAGGCTTTCGTGCATTCTTCCGCGCGGCGTCGAGACCAGTACTTCGATTACGCCTTCCCGGACGTTGATTCTGCCGGGAAAGGAGATGGACCGGTCATCCTTCCTGATGAAAGCCTTTCCCAGCAGAATATTGCCGTCTTTGTCTTTCCGTGCGCCGATTTTTTTCAGGAGTTCCGCATCCTGGGCATAGAAAGAAATGGAAAACAGGAGCGGGAGCAGAATGAAAAATATTTTCATGAGAGTTCTTTCAGGTTAAAAATTTTATTCTGTTCGGGTTCCATATCCCGGTCCTCGATGCGGCTTTGAAGCGGAAGAATATATAAGCATTCTTCTCGGGTCAAGGGCTCTGCCCCTGCCGTGGTCCGGCGGCGAACTGATGCAGTTGGATAGCGGCAGGTCAACGGCCTGCACCATACTGTTTCGGTCTTTCGTCATTGTTCTGGCTTTCCATTCTCCGCGGCTTACAGTGCGGCAGTTCATTCAAAAACGGTCCGGCATTGCCGGGTTCCGTCCGGAAATCCCGTTTCTGTTATCATATCCTTTCCCCGGACAAATGTCAACCGGAGCATATTATATTTTTTGGCAGATAAATACCTGCCAAAAATTTTATAATTTTTTCGTTTTTTGATTTTGGTGTCTTGTCAAACAGGAATTTATGCTTATAATTAAAGACAAAGGAGCGATGAAATCCCGATGAGACAACAATTGAAATATACGGAAATCAGTTTGAACAAGGAGAATTCCGAACCGCTTTACCTTCAACTGGCAGGGGCGCTTCGCCGCCAGATCGGAATGACCTGCCTGAACAGCAATGAGCGGATGATTTCCGAGCGGCGGCTTTCGGAACAACTCGGCGTGGACCGGACCACTGTCAGCAAAGCCTACTGTGAACTTCTGAAAGAAGGCCTGCTGACCCGCCGGACTTCAAAAACGCTCTGCATATCTTCGGAGAGCCGCCGGAAACTGGTGGCTCCGTTCCCGAATATCGGTATCATCATTCCGCAGCAGTTTTCCAGTCTGATTGAGGCGAACAGCCTCACCATGCATTATATCAAAGGTATCATTGACAGCGCCGCGGCAAGAAACATCTCCACGATCATGATTCAGTTGCCTGACTTCAATGCTTCCTATGCGGAGATCGACCGTTTCATCGACGAACTTGCCAAGCGGCTGATCGGAGTGATCCATATCGGCGGGCGTGATGTCTATCCGGATCGTCCTCTGGAGCGACTGATGAAGTTTGAAAAACTTCCACAGGTCATGATTTCCGCTTATCCGCATTTTCCGAATGTGGGTACTGTGACCGCTGATCCGTCTTCCGGCGGTTACGCACTGGCGGAACAGATTCAGGCGTTCGGGCATCAGTCCATAGGGATCGTGAATTACATGTCTTCGTTTCATGAGGAAGGAAGCGGCGGTTATTTTGTTTATGAATCCTATTCCCGTGCGGAAAAGCTCCTTCGGATTTTTGAGAGATACAGATTGGATTGCGATGAGAGGTTCCACTGTTTTCAATGCCGGAATTTTTCCGCGACTCTGAGGATTTTGAAGAAAAAGAAAAAAGAAGGAAATCTTCCTACTGTTTACTGGTGCGTCAATGACGAGACTGCGCATTGTGTGATTGATGCTCTGACGGAACTCGGGTTAAAAGTTCCCGAGGATATTTCCGTCGTCGGTTACGACGGTGTCTCCATTACTTCGGAGGAGAATCTCACTACAATCAGTCTTCCTTTTTACTCGATCGGCTACAAGGCGTTGAAACTGCTTCTGGATTATTACGAGAATGGGAAAACGGAGCAGAACAGCCATGTGGAAATAGCGACATCACTTGTGATTAAAAAGACACTTGCTTATGCAAAGAAAAACAATTATGGAAAGGATGGAAAATGAAAAGAGAAAACAAAAGGCGGAATTTCACATTGATAGAACTCCTGGTCGTGATTGCAATCATTGCCATATTGGCGGGATTATTGCTGCCGGCTTTGAACAAAGCCAGAGAATCCGGCAGGAGAATTTCCTGCGGGAGTAATCTGAATCAATTCGGCAAGGCAATCCATATGTATATTGCCGACAACAACGATTGGTGCGTGCCATTCAGTCAGAAAGTCACTGATCCGCCGACAGGGCCCTGGTATGGAGGGGCGCCTGAAACCGGTTCTCTTGCCGGATATCTGGGCAACAAGAATGCCGACGAAGTCCTGGGCGGCTGGCGATATGACGGGGGAAAGACTTATGTCAACCGGATGACCTGTCCCGGAAATCCGGTCGTGCCTTTCAGCGACAGCAACGGCAATAAGACAGAGGTTTTTTCCTACGGGTTCAATAATCCCTCTTTTCAACTGGCGAGGGTTCCCAAGATTTCTCAGCTGAAGAGGGTGTCAAGATTATGCTATATGATTGAAAGCCGGTATCCTCGAAGCTGGTATTATGTAAATAAGCTCAACAGCGGTTCTAAGGACTGCGGGCCAGTGGATTTCCGGCATGGTTACGGAGTGAATGTTCTTTTTGCCGATGGGCATGTAAATTATATGAAATATCAGGCTGTTCCAGACACAGACCGAGTCAGCTATGCATGGAAATCCACGTTCTGGCAGAGTCAGTTGGATCCTGCCAATGGCGAGCCTAAATGGCCGGACAACTGGTGAGGTGCATTATGAGATGGCGGATACTGGGAATTCTGCTGTTGGCGATAACTATCGAAGGGGCTGAATTGGAGGTCGTCGGCAGGGGTGGCAGCCGTTATCAGGTGGTTCTGCCGGATCAGGTTAAAAACAAGGCTGTGGACTATTATCTGCAACTGACGGGCAAACTGGTCGTAAAGTGTCTGCATCAGGCTTCCGGCACCACATTGCCTCTTGTCCGGGAAAGCGACATGGAGCCCGACCGTCCCTCGATTTTTATCGGGCATACCGAAGCGTTGCGGAAAAACGGCATCAAGCCGGAGCTGTTGAAAGCCTGGGAACATCGAATTGAGGTAAGAAACGGCAATATTTATCTTTACGGCAGGGATGAAGGCAACTGGGGTATGAACTCATCTCCGGACTATCATCAGCTTTTGCTTGGTTCTGTAAAGGCTGTGACAGTTTTTCTGGAACAGTTTGCCGGTACCGCTTTTCTCTACCGTGGAGATACGGGGATTTCAGTTCTGCCGCAGGAACAGATCCGTATTCCCGAATCATACAGCTACCGGAAAGTCCCTGTGATTCAATTCTGCACTACTTTGGGCGGGGACAGGGAACAGGGTATATTTTATGAGATCGCCAACAATCTGTTTCCCGGACCTTGGTATTTTACTTACGGCGGGCACTCGCATCCTTCTGCGGTTCCAAAGAAGTTCTTTGCTGCCCATCCGGAATATTTTGCCTTGGTGAAAGGGAAACGGGTAAATTTATCTCAACCGCAATATTGTCTTTCCAATCCGGAGGTCCAGTCCCGGATTTACAGGGAAATGCTGCGGCATCTGGATAAAGGGTATCAAATGGTTCAATTGGCACAGAGTGATGGTTTTGTCGCCTGTGAATGTAAGCCCTGCCGTAACCTTTACGGTGTCAAAGATTATGGCGAGAAATTATGGATTCTGCATCGCAGGCTGGCGGAACGGTTATTGCGGGAACGGCCCGGCAAGCAGGTGTGCATCCTTGCCTACGGCCCCACATTGAAACCGCCGGAGACGTTCCGGGCTTTTCCGGAAAATGTGATGATTGAACTGGCGCCGTGTGATGAGGAAGTAATCGCTCTTTGGAAGGATTACCGGGTACCAGGTGGATTTACTGCCTATCTTTATAATTGGGGCTGGTACCAGTTGGAGGGTTTCATGCCGAAGATGTCGCTGGAGGCTTTGGCGGAACAGGTGGAATCTTTCCATCGTCACAATATTCACGGTCTCTACCGTTGTGGTTTCGGCGAATTATTCGGTTTGGAAGGGCCATCCTATTATATCTGGGGCAAACTGCTGGAAAATCCGGCATATGACCGCGATCTGTTGCTGAAACGGTATTGCCGGCACGCTTTTGGCCTGGCGGCTCCGGAAATGGAGGAGTTTTACCGCCTGCTTAATGAACGGCTGAAATTCGATCTGCCGCCCGGCAGCCGCCGGGTGGAATGGTATCGGCCGGAGCTTTTGAATAACCAGACGCCGGCTTTGATTGAGACGATGCGTCTGATGGCGATGCGTTACCCCGCAGAGGTAATCGGTCGTATGGATGAATTGCTGACACGGGCGGAGAAGCGGAATTCCGGTGAATTGCTTTCGTTGCTTCGTCGGGAATTTGATTACCTGAAACTGACGGTGAAGGTTACGGAGGTTTTTGACCGGTTGCGGCAAAGTAAATCCGGCGCTGATTTTCAGGAGATGCTGACAACATTGAATGCCCGGAACCGGTTTATCGCTCAACTGCCCCGCCGTTCGGGAGTCAAACCTCCGCAGATTGCTCCGTTGGGAGTCTTCAGTCTGTTCGGTTGTCCGCCGGTTGATCATCTGGAAAACGGAGGGCGTTTATTGGGACGGTTGAGAGCGCCGTTCAACTGGGATGTGGATTGGCTGTCCGCCAACCGGATTCAGCCTGTGAACCGGGTCTTGAAGACCGGTGCAGCGCCGCAATTGCTGGTTCAGGCGGGATTCGATGTGATGAAAGATGTAATCAAGCAACAACCGATATGGTTGGAGTGTCGTTGGGACAGTCGGAATTTATCTCTGATTTTCCGATGCCGCAATCTTTCTCCGGAGCAGTTGGCAGGAGAAGAATTCCAGACTATTATTGGATATCGCGGCAAACGCTGGTGGTTTGCCGGGCGACCCCGCCGGGGCATCGCCAGTTTTTTTGAACGGGAGAAAACCAACCTTGAAACCGGGGGTGACGGCGACCGTTACCGGCAGCTTCCGCAGACTACGGCTTCCGTTACCCTTTCCGGCTCGAAAAACGGGGAAACTTCCGTTACGTTGAAACTTCCGTGGTCTGCATTGGGATTGGAACCGTTTTCCGGGATGCGCCTGGAGCTGAATGCCGCCTGCTTCGGCAGGGGACATTATATCTGGGAATACAATCTTGATCAGAAAAGCTATCGGAATTTTAAAGACCAAACCGGAACTTTGATTTTAGAATAACTTAATAAGGAGAATTATGAAACGGATCTGGTTGATATTTACATTGTTTGCCGTCCTGGCCGGAAATCTTTCTGCCGGGCAGACAGAAGCATCAGTGTTTTTATGGAAAGACGGTAAATCCGGTTACAGGATTATTCTGCCGTCAAAGTATGAAAATCAGGGGATTCGGCTGTATCTGCATCAAGCGGCGGAACGCTTGCAGTCAGCAATAAAAGAGGCGTCCGGCGTGGTAATGCCTATTGCTGAAGAAGACAGTCTGGATGCCAAGACTCCGGCAATTTTCATCGGCAACACGCTTGAGGCACAGCGGCAGGGCATCATCCCGGCATCCCTTCCGGATTTTTCTTATCTGATTGCTGTCCGTAACGGTAATGTATTTCTGTGCGGCAATGACAGACATGGTTTCGGCAGCCGGAAATCAGAATCTTATGTTCAGTATATTCTCGGTTCCGTCAAAGCTGTGGTCGTATTTATGGAAAATTATCTGGGAACCCGTTTCCTTTATCCGGGTGAGGTCGGGACATCCACACCGCGGTCTGCCGGTTTGTCTGTACCGGAGGGACTGAGTCAGAAACGAACGCCGATGCTGAATTATGCGGCAGGGCGGAATTATGAGCTGATGTATGATTATGCCAACAATAATTTCGGAAAGGGAGCTTATTGGAGTTACGGCGGACACTCCTATTATTCCGCAGTTCCGGTGCGTAAATACGGCAAGGCTCATCCTGAATATTTCATAATGCAGGGCGGTAAACGCGATATTACACATGGACATCTCTGCATTTCCAATCCTGCGGTTCAGAAATTAATTTACCGCGAAATGCTGAGGCGGCTGGATGGTGGGGCGGAGGTGGTTCAGCTTGCCCAAACTGACGGCTACGTTACCTGTGAGTGCGATGAGTGCCGGAAGTTCGGCAATACCGATGACCCCGCCGAAAAACTTTGGATTCTGCATCGTCAACTGGCGGAGAAGCTGAAGCAGGACCGGCCCGGAAAAAAGGTGATGATCATCGCTTATGCTCCCACTTGGGAGCCGCCCAGGACTTTTCAGGAGTTTCCAGGCAACGTCATCATTGAACTATGCCGCTATGACCGGAAGACTTTCGAGCAATGGAGCAAGATCAAAGGAATTTGCGGTTTTACCGCTTATGTTTATAACTGGGGGGAATATCCGATGCCGGGCATTACCGCCAAACGTACGCCTGCATTTTGTGCACGGCAGATCCGTCTTTTTGCCGCCAACCGGATTCGAGGAATCTACCGGTGTGGTTTTGGTGAAGCTATGGGAATGGAAGGTCCTGCTTATTATGTTTACGGCAAACTGCTGGATGATCCGCTGCAGAAGCCGGAGACGCTCGCCGATGAGTTTTACCGCAGTGCATTTCAGGAGGCGGCTGTTCCGATGCAGATTTTCTATCGACAGTTGTTCGAACGGCTTGAGGCATTTTCCGTTCAGGAGGAAAATCATGCATTGCCGGGTTCCAACCCGCGGGTTTTACTGGGAGCGGTCTATGCTCCGGATGCACTGGAAATCATGGAAAAAAACTTGACTCTGGCAGAAAATCTGGCTGTTTCTCCGAAAGTGAAAAAACGGCTGGAGTTAGTACGGCGGGAATTTGATTATACCAGGAATCTGGCGGTCTGCATTCATCTTTATAATGCTTACCGGCTGATGCCGGATTGGCACAGCTTCAACCGACTGGGAGAGTGGATTGAAGCCCGTAACCGGATGCTGAACTCATGGTATGATACAGAGAACAGGATGAAACCGGTCCCCGGCTGGCCGGAAATCCGGTTCATGGGAAATGTTGCCCGCGGCATGGCTTTGAACAACGGGCGTCTGATTGCACAGCTGGGGGCTCCGTTTACATGGAATATCAAAATGCTTCGTGATAAAAAGATCCTGCCGGGGGCCAAACGGAAACAACTGACCGTGAAGAAAGCCGCGGGACCGATCACTGCTGTGGATTTTACGCAAGGCGCCTGGAGTCAGGCTCAATGGCATGAATTGAACAATATTCAGCTGGGGACGATATCGGAAAAAACTTCTTTTAAAGTTATTTATGATTCTGAAAATATTTACTTCGGTATTGTTACAGAGCTGCCGGAACAGCGTAAAGTCCGCGGTGTAGGGCAGGACGGTGAAGCATATTGTCAGGACTGCATTGAAATTTTTCTTGATCCGTTCGGTTTTCGGGAAAAGTTTTTCCACTTTGTATATAATCCGGTTCCCGGTTCCCGTTATGATGCGGTTTTCGGGATGATTGAAGATCCTTTGCATCCTCTTTACAAGCGCGAAGATATCTCGTGGAATGGTCAATGGGAGATTATTTCCAAACGGGAAAAGAATCTTTGGACATCTTTCGTCCGGATACCTTTCCGTGAACTTGGAGTCAGGACTCCCGGTTCAGGAGACCGATGGAACTTCAATCTGGGAAGACAGGCTTTCCTTTCCGCCTCCATGAAGTGGAACGGAGAACTTTCGCTTTGGTCGCCTAATCTTGAAACCATGCGGATGGATTCTCCTGATGCTTTTGGTGAAGCAGTCTTCGAGTAATAAGAAAAAGTCCGGACAGTTCTTCAATGGACTATATCTTCCCGGCATGTGCCTGACCGCCTGAATCAGTCAATACTCTGTTTTTCCGTTTCGGGAAAGAGGAGCAGGCAATGCCGGAAATGACCAGGATGGCGCCGGCGATCTCAAACAGTCCCAGGGATTCACCGAGCAGGCCCCATGCCATGAGGATTGTCATGATCGGAGTCAGATACTGCATGATCGTCACAAGGTTCAGGCTGACACGTCCCAAAGCCGCGTTCCATGCGTAAAAACCGAGCGCCGTCGGGAAAACTGCAAGGTAGATCATCAGGCTCCAGACTGCTCCCGATTGAGGCAGGGTGATTTCCCCGAGCCGGAAACAGTTGATGACCAGGAGAGAGACGGAGGCAAACAGCATCGACCAGGTCGTTACGGCAAGATCGTTGCCGGGAGTCACGACTTTTTTCGCGTAAACTGCCGCGATTGACCAGCTTAATGCCGAAACAAGCACCAGCAGGTCCCCGCGGAAACTCGCCGGAGAATATGCGAACCCGTGTTCCGCAATCACTCCGATCACCATCATGCAGCCAAGCGTTCCCAATGCCATGCCGATTCCCTGCCGGAGCGAGATTTTCTCCCCGATGAACAGCCCCAGCAGAATCGTCAGGACCGGAGCGCTTGACATGATCATGGAGGAGTTGATCGCCGTCGTGTAACGCTGCCCCCAGAACAGGAAAACACTCATCCCCACGAAGGAAAACTGGCTCAGCAGGGCGACTTTCAGGTAATCGCGTCCGGAAAGCGCAAACAACGACTTCGGAGTTGTCGCCAGGCAGATGAGGAACAGCAGCAGCCCGCCGCCGCTGAACCGCAGCAGGGAGAGGGTCACGGGATCGACTTTCGCCTGTTCTCCACGCATCAGCCAGCGGGTCGCAACGTAAACCGTCGCCCACAGAAACGCCGAAAGAAAAGACCAGAATACACCCAGTTTCCGGGAGGCGTTTTTTTCGATGTTCATTTTTCTGCATCTTTCTCATAGACCGGGATCGCAGAGGTATCCTTGACCGTCTGGAGAATCAGGAGCGTCTGGCAGTCCCTGACTCCGAGTCTGCCGAGCTTGCGCACCAGCGACACATGGGCTTCCGGATCTTTTTCCCGTACCTTGATCAGATAGTAGAAGTCTCCCGCCATGAAATGCACTTCCTGGACTTCCGGCAGCGCCGCGATCTTTTTCCCGACAGCCACTTCTCCCAGTTTCTCGTCCGCATGGATTTTAATGAAGCTTCCCATTCCCAGACCGAGCGCGCGGGGATCAATCTTCGCTTCATATCCGGTGATGATTTTTTCCTGCTCCATCCGCTGAATCCGCTTCAGGACGGCGGAAGGGGCGAGTTTGATTTTTCTTGCAATTTCCGCATTGGGCATTCTGGCATTCTGCTGAAGCAGGCGCAGAATCGCCTTGTCTGTTTTATCAAGCATGATTCTTCTCTGAATTTGATTTATTTCAGAACGATATTCTGTTTTTGTTTCTTTTAAAAGAATATCATTCTGAAAAAATGCAAGCGAGATTTCAGGAAAAATCAATATTTTGAACGGATTTCCTCTGTTGCCGCCGTCACGCCGGGACAGAAATCCTCCCATAGAGGCATCTTTTTCCCCGGAGCTGCCTCTTTCCACCATGCGGCTCCTTCGCCCCAGGTCCAGACATATTCCTCCGATGTCGCAAATGATTGATCCAGATTATGGCGGAAAACGGAAAGACGGTCCTTGTTTTCCGGAGCCAGCGCCCGGAAAAACTGGCTCGTTTTCTTCATCGCCTCTGGATAAAAATAAGGGTCCAGATATAAACCGATTCCGAGCTGAACCTGATTTTTATATTTTTCCATATTTTCCGGCTGGACCAGACGCGGCGACAGTTGATTGTGAATTTTCCTGATCAGTTTGAATTCCGCATAATACCCTCTCCCCTCATGGCCGTCCACGATTACGGCTGTCGCGGGGAGAACGTCAAGCAGTCCGTTGAAGAACGCCGGGAAAAGAACGTATGTGTTTGCCCAGGCGTCTTTTGTTTCCAGATTCGGTGCTTCCGCTATGATCCGGTTGATGGAGAGACCGAACGGGCAGAACAACACGATATCCGGATATGCACGGAAAACGGCATTTCCGATTTCCTGCCCCCGTTTCCGCATCATTTTCTTCGCGTCTTCGAGTGATTTTCCCGGATAGCGTTCTTTCTTGTAGGCGAACAGAGAATTCGCATAATCTTCAATGTCGAAGAAGAGTCCTTTCAATCCGCCTTCTTTTGCAATCTTTGACAATATGGAGAAATTATTGCCTGCGGCAGCCCAGTCCGTATCGGAGAACAGAGAGAGTGTGCCGGGATGGACCGTTGTGCGCAGAAAATTATGTTTGAATTTTTTGAATTTAATCTCCTGCAAGGTCTTGACCGTATCGGCAAACCATTCATATTTCCAGGGAATGTTGGAGCAAACAGTCCAGCCGGAACAGTTTATTGTTTTTCCGTTGACCTTGCCGGATGTTGCCACGCGGATTCCGATGCCGTCATACGGAGCACGTTTTTCCATTTCAGCGATGTTCTTCTTCAGAAACAGGGGTGTCGGGGTGGAATGGTCGAACCCGATCAGTTTTTTGTGTTTTGCTTCCTGCCCGGAGACAAAAAAGGAGAGGGAGAGTGTGACTGCAAGCAGTGTCATAAGTCTTTGTGTTTTCATCTTGTCAATTCCTTTCAATAGGTGCCCAGTTCGCCTTTGGCCCATACACTGAGGTCATTGTTGGTTATGTTATATTCAATTTTGCTGACGGGACTGACGTGGCAGTCGCCATACAGGGTATTGATGTGGTTCGTATGTGTATAGCGAATATTGAGTTTCATGTCTTCAAGCCAGTCGAAACTGGCATACCATTGACCTGAGAATACAAGATGATCTGGGTGTGACAGTGTTCCTGTCTTATTCTTGTACCAGTGGTCGATAAGAACGATTGAGGAGGAAGTTCTGCCGTTTTGTGCAAGCTTTCTCCAGCGCCATTGCTGTTGATGATCGTTCCCGTAGGAAGGGGAAGTGTTACCGAGAAGACAATTGTATCCATAACTGATCGGGATACGGTAGTTTCGATAAAGCTCATATGGTTTTGTATCTGACGGACATGTCAGAATTGAATTTTTCGGTGTTGATTTATATATTCCCTGATAACCGAGAACGTAAAGGCGTTCGGGCCAGTATTGATCACTGAGTGCGCTCCCGTTAAGCGTTTTTCCTTTGTCTCTCCATGATAGAATATTGTCTCCATGATCCGTGGCATAATTCAGCCAGACCACTCCTGTTTGTTTCAGCTTTCCTTTGCAGGAAATATCTCGTGATTTCTCTTTTGCCGCATTCAGCGCAGGCAGAAGCATTCCTGCCAGAATCGCGATGATCGCAATCACGATGAGGAGCTCGATGAGGGTAAAAATTCTCATTTTTACCCTTGATGGAAGAACTGATGAACAAGAAACATGGAAGGAAGAAGTAGAAAAACAATTGAACAATCGAAGGAAGGAGGGAGAAGCGAGGTTGGGCAGGGATTGATTGCGTTTTCTCTGGGAGACCGTTCCCAGCCGCGAATTACGGCAGATTTCGGCATTGGAAACAAAATCATGGTGGGGGACTCGCTCCGCGAGGTCCTGAAAACCATTTTCATCATGACAGAATTCCGAATTCACGTTTAAACTTATTTTTTGCGTTATGTTCTTCTTGCAAATATTCCTTATGAGGAACTTAATCAGTGTGAAAATTCTTGTTTTTCCCCCATGAAGTAAGAATACCGGACAGGCAACACGGAAGAACGCAACAAGGTTGGACAGGGACTGACTCTGTCCTCGACTGGAGACCGTTTCGCGCCGAGGATCAAGATTCAACACAGCCTGCCGGAATGAGATACTCTTTTTATAATTTTTTCTCATGAAGATTTTTATCCAGGTAAAAACGGGAAGCATGATATGCATTCCCGTATTCGGTTTCAAGTCTGTTTTTATCATAATTCCTCCTTTATTTTACAGGTGAGATTTCATCAAAGACCCTTACAAAATCAACTTCAAAATATTCCGGCAGGTTCATCTTCTTCAAAAGCGGATCAGGCCCCGGATTCTTCAAATTGCGGTATCCCATACATTCCGTGGAGATCAGGATAAACTGTTCCACATTGGAAACCGGGCCGTTTACACGGTTTACCTCTTTGCCATCCGTATAAAAAACATATCCGGATGCATTCCAGTCAACACCGAAACGGTGCCATCCGTCACCGGTATCTGCCAGTTCGTAAATTTTGTGGCCGGAACCTTTATAGTCGGTTCCATAACCATTCCAGATATTACCGCAGCGGATCTTTTTTTCCGCCGGATAATCCTGGCTTTCCATGATATCACATTCCACTCCGCATTGAGAAGCGTCCGGATGTGCTCCGATGGAAGGTGACTGAAGCCAGAATGCAGCCCACCAGCCGGGTTGTCTGTTGAGACGGCAACGAATCTCGTAATACCCGAATTTATGCAGGAACTTCGGTTGTTCATACTTGCCGAACGGCCAGAAACCACCGCTGTCTTCAGGAATGTCATAGGTAAGGGAGGCTGTTTGAAGATGTGGAGAACAGTATTCGCCATTCCGTTTTGTCACATGTAATTGCAAATGGCTTTTCCCGTCGAGGATCACCCCCTGATCTGTAAAAGCAGGAAACTTTCTTCCCCAGAAATTACGACGGAATCCCCATTTTGAGGTATCGAGTTCTGTGCCATCGAATTCATCGTGCCAGACAAGCTTCCATTTTTTCCCGGAGGGCAGAAGGCTCGGTGCATGATCTTCCAATATGAAGTTTTCCATAAAATCTCCTCTTTTTTATTAATTATATGATAAACAGATTGAAAAAGTATGGAGGAGAATTATTTTTATATCAGAAATTATAAAAATATATTAGAAATCATAAAAGATGCAGATTATAAAAGACCTTTCAATCTTTACAAAACAAAAGGCGAGACGCCTTAAGGCAAACTCGAAATCCATGATCTATGATGCCGGCGGCGAGACTGTAACTCAAATCTCCCTAAGCGATCATCCTCTCTTGCTGAAGCAGCCTCTTCATTGCCGTTACGTGAGCAGAAGCATCTTGAACAAGTATTTTTTTCAGAGCAGACACAGGCAGAAATTTCTTTCTCTTGAATATGTGCTCGAGGGGGAGATGCATGTCCTTTGCGGCAATACAGGGTATATCCTGGAAGCGGGCGATCTTGCTTTGCTGCATCCCGGGCAGAAAAACTGCCTGTTGTATCTGCCGGGCCGGGTCTGCCGGAAATATGGCGTCATCCTGAACGGCAGAATCATGGAGGAGACGCTTCGTCTTCTGCATCTGGACCAGGTGAATTGCATTCATCTTCCGGATTCAAAACGTCTGGTGGAAATCCTTGCCCGTTTGAAAAGGGAACTGCGGCGTCCTGTTTCCCTGAAAACCTGCGAATGTGTTTCGGGAATTACTTTTGAGCTGCTGAACTGGGTTGCAAATGCCAATGCGCCCTGTCACCGCATCAGGGAGAGCTGTGAAATACAGGCCTGCCTGGATCAGCGCATCAATGAGAAGATCAGTATCAGACAGATTGCCGCAGAGTTCAAAATGAGCCTGCCTACATTCAATCTCCGCTTTCAGAAGGCTTTCAGAATGACTCCCTGCCAATATCTGCGGAAACAGCGGATGATTCGAGCCGGTCAACTGCTGGCGGACACCTCGCTCAGCATCAAGGAAATTACGGAACAGACCGGTTTTCAGAATCAACTGTATTTTTCCGCCGCATTCCGGCAGTGTTACGGGCTTTCCCCTTCCGAATACCGGAAACGGAATTCTTGACTTTTCCGCTGTATCAGACACGGCATTCTGCAGGATGGAACTGTTATTATGATTTTATGAGAATGCTATCAGTTGATTATAAGAAAAAGTAAAAATCACTGATAAAGAGCAGAGAGGGTCTTGCAAATAAAATAGAACTTCATATAATTTAATACCGAAGATAGAAGCAAATAAGAGAAAATATGAACTGTCCGGGAAATATTAACAGTACTGCAGAACTGAGACGGTATTTGCGCCATACTTTACTGAATGGCGGTCTGCCGCCGGGAAGCCGTCTGCCGGGAGTTCGCTCTCTCGGCCGTGAATGCGGTATACATTATCAGACGGTGAGCAGGATCTATCATGAATTGGCCCGTCAGGGACTGGTGGAGATCCGGCATGGAATCGGGGCTGTTGTGAAGCCGATGGAATTTTCACGGGTTAGGCTGGCGTCACTGATTGAAAAGTCATCCGACTTGGAGCGCTCCCACATGTTTTATCGCAATGAGTTTCAACTGGGAGCTGATGCCCGGGCGGAGGAACTGGGAGTTCAACTGGACCATCTGGAGATCAATCTGAATATGGATTCAGGATGGCGGAAACATCTTGAAGCGATAATTCACCAGTATGACGGGCTGGTGCTTGATGTGCACAGTATGGAGCTGGCAATGTCGTTCAGGAACTGCGGCATTCCGGTTATTTATTATATAGACAGGATGGACTGTTTCTCGAATGCAATCTTTTATGATCGGATTCAGGCGGTTCGTTCGGCGGTGCATTACCTGGCGGGACTCGGGGTGCGGCGGATTGGACTGATAATCAATGATCTCCGGAGAAGCAGCTCACAGGAAAAGTTGACGGGATATGTCCGGGGAATGCGAGAGGCAGGGTTGTCGGTAGAACCGGATTTTGTTTGGGAGCTGGAAGGCAAAACCTGTTTTTTCATTGTGGCGCAGCAGATGAATGAGTATCTGAAGAAATATTCACTGCTGGATGGTTATATCTGCACCGGGAGTAATCAGGGATCTATTCTGCTTTCCTGTCTGCGGCGTGACGGTATCCCCGTGCCGGAGCGGACTGCGGTGGTCGGTTATGATGAAATTGAAGGAGGAGAAAACATGACGCGGATTATTTTACCCCGCCGCAAAATGGCACGTCGCTGTATCGAATGGCTGTTGGAGAATATCGGGCAAACACCTGACGGAATGGTGGAAGTGCTTCCGCCGGAATTGCATCTGGGACAGACAACACAAAAGCTGGAGGTGTAAGGTGTCGTATAAGATAGAAAGGAAAAAGTTGATGAAAGAGGGAAAATATGATTTTTTCAGAGGGAAAGCAGGGAGTTTTACTCTGATCGAGCTCCTGGTCGTAATTTCGATTATTGCGATATTGGCAGGGATGCTGTTGCCGGCTTTGAGTGCAGCGAGGGAAAAAGCAAGGACAATTCAATGCACGAGCAACCGGAAGCAGCTCGGCACTATTTTTGCCATGTATTTTCAGAATTATGATGACTATGCCCCGGTGGCACGCTGGGGCGGAGCCACTGTGAAAGAACGATGGCTCCAATCCATTTATGAGGCGGATTTATTCAAAAATAACCGGATAGATCAATATCTCGGCTGCACGGGGAAAAAAGCGGATGGACCGACTCCGACTGCCGGTAATACCCTTGCTTATAACTGGCGCCTGGGGGAGGAAGGGAGAACTTATCCGAAAGTGATTCGTGCCAAACAGCCTTCCAGAAAATTCCTTGTCGGCGATTGCGACACCGGATATTATATGCATGACGGAAACTATCGGGTATCAAAGAATTACAATCCGGCAATGCCTTCCGCTTTCGGCTTTTTTCCCCATCATAATAAACGGAGATCCGGCAGTATGCTTTACCTGGACGGTCATGCGGATCAGTTGTTCATGTCGGGCATGGATATTCCGAAAACTTCCGGCTGGTGGTATATCGAGTTTGATTCTTATTAAAATAATGTGCTGACAGGGAGAAGATCATGAAATATCTTACGGCATTTTTTTCTTTATTATATCTAGTGTAGCGTCTCTTAAATA
>DPDG01000005.1 GCA_003526375.1 Lentisphaeria bacterium | reverse complement strand
GATGGGGGGAAAGAACATGAGGGCTCCGCGCCCTCATACTCCGCGGCAGGTGAGAATCACATGCACCTCGGCAAACCGAGTTTGCCGTTTTCAAATCTTTCATTGACATATCAAAATTATGGATATCTGAAAAAATTAAATTTTTTTCTATCTGTCACTTGCATTTTTCTATTTTTGTAGTAATTTTAATTTTGTAATCATTACAGATTATAAAATAACAAAGGCGCAAACGCCGGAAATAACAAACAACAAAAGGGTGGTAAAATGAAATCATTTGTGTGCTCCGTGTGCGGGTATGTCTACGTCGGTGAAGAAGCTCCGGAATTCTGTCCGCAGTGCAAAGCTCCGAAAGCCAAATTCGTGGAAAAGAAGGAAGGAGAAGCTTTGGTCTGGGCAGACGAACACAGAATCGGTTCCGTGGAGGGAATTGATCCTGAAGTCGTCGAAGGACTCCGCGCCAACTTCAACGGAGAATGCACCGAAGTCGGAATGTATCTCGCAATGAGCCGTCAGGCGGACCGCGAAGGATATCCGGAAGTTGCCGAAGCCTACAAACGCATCGCATTCGAAGAAGCGGAACATGCCGCTAAATTCGCAGAACTTCTCGGTGAAGTCGTGGTTCCCTGTACCAAGACCAACCTCAAGGTCCGCGTCGAAGCAGAACATGGCGCGACAGCCGGCAAACTCGAACTCGCGAAGAAAGCGAAAGCCCTCGGATACGATGCCATTCATGACACCGTTCATGAAATGTGCAAAGACGAAGCCCGCCACGGCTCCGCTTTCAACGGACTCCTGAACCGTTATTTCTCCAAATAACGTTCTCTGCTCCGAAGCTGCCGGTTCGCCCGGCAGCTTTTTACTCCCGAAAGGATGTGGACTATGCAGACAGCCTTGCAAATCAAACCGGCGGAACGCCTCCGTGAACTCGGCATCCGCCCTTCGCCACAGCGGCTGGCGGTCTATTCCTATCTGCTCTCGCATCCGGTTCACCCGACGGCGGATACAATCTATCAGGCAATCATCGCTTCTCAGCCGTCATTGTCACGGACAACGATTTACAACACTCTGAAACTTCTGGTCAGGGAAAAAGCAGTTTCCACAGTCATCATCGAAGACGGCGAACTGCGTTTTGATGCCGATCTCCGCCCGCACGCTCATTTCAAGTGCCGGATCTGCGGCAGCGTCTATGATCTTTTCGACCTGCCGGAACAGAAAATGCCTGCCCTCCCCTCCCCCGCGTTCAAGATTGAGGAAGTTCATATCTGTTACCGCGGAACCTGCGGGTGCCGGTAATCATTCTCCATCGGTCAAAGCAAGGAAAATTTCTTCCAGAGTCATCGCCTCCCCCTCATTCCCCAAGGAACGGTTCACGGAGACATCCGCCACGGCATAAGTTTCTCCGGCAATCTTTTTCCGGCAGATTTCCCCTGTCGCCTCCGCTGTTTTCACTCCGGGCAGACGAATCCGTCGAAAACGCGATTTCAGAGAGTCGGTATCCTGCGAATAGAGGAGCTTCCCGTTCCGCAGAATACCGACATGGTCGCAGACGCCTTCGACTTCGGAGATCAGATGCGAACTCAGGAGAATCGTATGCTCATACTCCTGAATGGATTCGATGAGCTGTGTCATGAAATCCGAGCGGCTGACGGTATCCAGTCCGAGCGCCGGATCGTCGAGAATCACGAGCTCCGGTCTCCGCGCCATCACCGTAATCAGAGCGGTCTTCGCATACATGCCGCGGGAAAACGAGCCGATTTTCTTGTCTGCGGGAAGCCGGAACCGATGCAGAAGCTCCGTTGCCCGCCGATCGCTCCAGTCCGGGAAGAAATGCTTCAGGAATGCGAAAAGTTCCGGCGGAGTAAGGAAGTCGAAAAGCCGCTCCGTTTCCGCAACGTAGCCGAGCCGCAAGCGCAAAGCGACCGCCTCTTTCACGGGGTCCAGCCCCAGAACGGAAATCTTTCCGGAGTCCGCGAGAAGCTGTCCGGTCATGAGTCTGATCGAAGTGCTTTTCCCGGCGCCGTTGTTTCCCAGCAGGGCATAGACCGCTCCTTTCGGCACCGCAAGGTCAAAGCCGTCCAATATACAGCGTTTTCCATAACGCTTGGCGACACTGTTCATTTCAATCGCATATCCGCTCATTGCCATCCCTCCGAAGTTGATGAAGAATAACCGGTTATTTTATCCGTGATACGACCATTTTCTATTTTCAGATGTTCAGGAAGTTCCGGCGGCGGACCCTTTTTCAGAAAAGCAATCTGCATCCGCAGCTCCGCCACCCCGAAAACTTTGAGATAATAGTAAGTGTAAACATAAGGATTCAACTCCTTTCTTATCCATGCCTTTTTTCCATATCCCACGGTCACGAATCTTATAATCCCCTTGACATAACGGGACAACTCCTCTGGGGTAATGCACTGTGCCGCCCCCCGGATTTCCCGATTGGTTCTGGCAATACGCCAATAATAAAAGATATGGCGGAAACGCGCTTCCGCACAGCGCCGCAGCAGACTGCCGTCACCGGAAATATCCTTCGGAATCTCGAAGATTCCGGTGTTTGACGGCAGTCGCACATCAGGAAGATAGGGAGGTTTCAGGGAAAGTTCTTCCAATTGTTTCAGCAGAACCTGCATGACGGAAGCCGCTTCAGGTTCATCTCCAGCGTAAATCACATCCAGTTCGCGCCGCAGAAAATACAACTTGGTAAAGAGCAGCTCAAAATACTGCGGATGGATATATTCAAAAAGAAGCTCCGAACATTTCAGTATTTCTTTCGCATCGTTCCAGCGTTTTTGTTCCAGAAACGCTTTCAGCGCCATTGGAAAGCAGTCGTAATCCGAAATTGTGAAGTATGGCACTGACCACGGGATATAGTCATAGTATCCCAGTCGCAAAGGCAGATCATATGTCGTCACGGCAAGTTTTGCCGTATCGGTCTCATTTTGGAGCCGGCGGCAAAACAGCAGCACCTTTTCAGGATCGACGACATAGCGTGTCACGCCTCCCGGGACATGTTCCTGTTTCCACATGGGAGTCGTCCGGTAAAACTCGGGATACGTAATCCGGAACGGTTTTTCACTGCTCCTGAACCCCGGTTGGCGGCTCCAATAGTCATGCAGCAAACAGTCCGCACCGGAAACGGCTGTATATCCCAGGACAGCCGCCAGAAAAAGAGTTGCCGGCAGAAGAACGGTGAACCATACAGTCCGTTTCATTCCCTTTCTGCCATGGATTACCTCTTTATTCCAGAGAGACGCACCGGCAAGAGCAAATGCCAAAGCAAACGCCAGGGCAATCAACGGTATGGTAATATAATACTCCAAGGTCGGCAGCGGCGCATCTTCTCCTGTAAGCAGTTGCAGAATCAATGATATTTCCACGGAATGGAATAACAATACCGCAAACAAAGCAGTCAGGAACTGAATCAGAGGATAACACGCCAGATACAATGGAAACAATATCAACAGTCCGACCACGGAGCCGCCGCCGTCCCGACGGAGCAAACCGCCCCAGAACATGACCGCATGAGCAAGCAGAAGCAGGGATATCCCGAGAATCAGATTCCGCAGAATAAACTCCTGCGTCAGAAACAGGGTTGAGGCGAAAGTGAGGCACAGCAGCAGAGAGCCGGAATAATAGTTCCAGTAAATTTTCCGGCTCCCGACCGGCAGAGTCAGAAAAAACGGCAACTGTTTTTTCGCAATCATCAAAGGCATTCCCGAAGCGAAAAACAACGGCGACAGAAATGCCAGTCCGACCGGAAACCACTGGAGAACTTCCGGCAAATTCTCTCTCAACAGGAACAACGTCCCCTGTCCTCCCAGCATCAGGGCAAATGCCCCGAGCCAGAGCCATCTGTTCCGTTTCCACTCCAGACGCCAGATCGTCAGAAAATCACTCATTTCATACCCTTTCCCTGTTTAGTTATTTTCGGCAGTTCCAAAACAAAATAGCTGAGAGAACCACCCGCACAAGAAATATTTATGAACTTCCAGCGGATTTCGATTTTTTCACCCTGCGGCTGCACGACAAGCAAGGAAGACTCTTTCCGCACAGTCGGCAGAGTTCCATGTTCCAGATATTCGATTTTGATCCGCAACGCTTCCACGGCAGTCAGTTTCATAAAAAGGAAAAAATAGGGATGAGGCATAAGATCATATTTTCGGGCAAGTCTCGCCACATCCTCAAGACTCCGGGGTTTCACAGTCGGCGGCAGCCGTTCCAACTCCTGATTCCTCCTGTAGTCCCGGAAACGCGAGCTGAAATAGGAAGAAGCGAAATCCTGAAAAAAACCTCTTTCGGAAAACATTTCACGAAAAGAAAAATTATCACAGCACCGCATGACATGGATAAACTCCGGATATTCCATCTGTTCACATCGTGCTAGCAGGTCTTTCATCATCCGCAAGCCCTCGCGCCCGATATCAGGCTTCATCAACACCTTGAAACACTCATAATAAACCCGGTCCTGCGATTGCAATACAGAGGCGCTATGCGGTTCCGGATACCGGGAAAGAATCATCATCGCCCGATACACTTCCTCCGCTTCCCGCCATTTCCCCGCTTTACACAAGGACTCAAAATAAACGCCGAAGCAGGAACGCAAACCTCCCAGATAACGGCAGACGACCGGATATTCCCCTTTAAGCGTGCCCGGGTATCCGACGCAGGAAAAGGTATGGAAAGAGGTTCCGTCGCCTTTCGCCGCTACGGTATGACAGATCTCAGCCAATACGGTGTCCGGCACAGTCTGTGAGACCTTCTCCGGCAGAAGCGGAGTGAAATCCAGAAAATAGGCAGGATATTTTTGTTCGGAAGGACGCAAATCAAGCGCACGCTGTTTTATCAGTGCTTTATAATAACGATTCAAGTGAATATCATAAGCTATGACTCCGCCATAAGCGGCAATCCCCAGGAAGACAGGAAGCAGAACAACGGTCACGGCAAAACGGACCAGTTCACGTATCACGGAACGCTGATAGACAATGAAACGGGTCCAGAGGCGCCATCCCTCCAGAAAAAATGTCAGTGCCCCCAAAGGCAGGATATAAAAGAATGGCGGAAGTATATTTGCTTCAAACCAGAATAAGACAATGAACTTGATAATCAGAGAAAAAGGTATCCAGAGAAAAAACAGTGCAATGAAAAGCAGAAAGCCGAACAATATTCCCAGCCGGTCACGACATGCGATATTACCGAAAAAGCAAAGCGCATGAATGGATATGACAACGATCAGATACAGGAAAAATAAAGCAGCCCGCGGTCCTGCCGTCGGAAATCTACCATCCCCGCACCAGCAGCAAAGCACGGCAAGGAGAGACAGAAACAGGCTGCCCAGACAGGTGATCCAATAAAAACGGTTCGCAGAACAGGGCAAGGTCAGGAGAAACGGCAAAGTCCGGCTGCGCAAATGGCAAAGCAGGGAATCCACAAATAAAACAGGAGAAAGACAACCGATAATCAGCAAAAAGAGTTTGACAACGGCAGAAATATTCCCGGAAACTGTCTCATGGAAAATACGACCTCCCAGCATCAGGGCAAATGCCCCGAGCCAGAGCCATCTGTTCCGTTTCCACTCCAGACGCCAGATCGTCAGAAAATCACTCCACATCTTTCCTCTCCTCCCCATTCAATTTTTGTTTCAAAACAGCTTCCACGCGGGAACGCGGAATCTGCAATGCGTCGGTTTCGCGCAGCAGGGAATCCAGCAGTTTCGAAAGATGCGCCTCACGTTCCGCATGATCTGTCTCCGACGGAACCGGAGCAATGTAATTTCCTCCCCCCGGACGACTCTCCAGAAAGCCTTCCTCCTGCAAATAACGATATGCCTTGGCAACGGTATTCGGGTTGACCCGCAGAGCAAGCGCAAGTTCACGTACAGGCGGAATCCGGTCTCCCGTCCGGTAACGTCCGGAAAGACGCTCCGCACGGATGCCCGCCGCGATCTGAAGGTAGACCGGAACTCCGCTTGCCATATCCAGATAAAACATGATAGTTAAGAGTTAAGAGTTAAGAGTTAAGAGTTAAGAGTGTTGTTTCTTTTTTAAATTGTACTATGATGATAGTACAGTCAAGTTGTAAAATCAAGATTTTTCCATTTTTCTTTCATGGTCATCAAAAGTAAGTTCACTCCGGGACAAAAGAATATGGAGAATCGTATCAACAAGATCAAAGGCAAAGCGGGAACTGATTTTTCTCTCTTTTTCATTAACACATGGCGATTTCTACCAGACTTAACTGTCACAGGAAAGTTTTTAACGGGAAGTTTTCACCGGAATGTTGCTTTTATCTTATTTTATGCTAAAGTGTCCGGTAAAATGCAAATAATGTCTGGAGAAACCATAAAATGCACAAACCATTGATTCTGGGCGGAGTGGAGTTCAAAAGCAGACTTTTCCTCGGCACAGGCAAATTCTCATCCGCGGCGGCGCTGAAAGCCGCAATCGAAGCCTCCGGAACGGAACTCGTAACCGTAGCCATGCGCCGCGTCGATCTCAATAAGCAGGAACGGGACGACATCCTCGGCGCAATCGACCGCTCCAAAGTGAAGATCATGCTCAATACCAGCGGAGCCAGAACCGCAGAGGACGCAGTTAAAATCGCACGTTTCGGCAAGGATTTCTTCCAGTGGATCAAACTGGAAATCCATCCGGACCCGATTCATCTGCTGCCCGACCCCATTGAAACGCTCAAAGCGGCGGAAATCCTCGTCAAAGAGGGATTCATTGTCCTGCCCTACATCAATGCGGACCCGGTGCTCGCAAAGCGTCTGGAGGATGTCGGAGTTCATGCGGTCATGCCGCTCGGCGCACAGATCGGAAGCGGACAGGGCATCCGGACGGAAGCCATGCTTGAAATCATCATTGAAGACTCCAATGTTCCGGTCGTCATCGACGCGGGGCTCGGACTGCCGTCTCATGCGGCGCAGGCGATTGAAATGGGTGCGGACGCGGTATTGGTCAACACGGCAGTCGCTGCCGCCGGCGATCCGGTGAAAATGGCAAGGGCATTCGCCATGGCTGTGGAATCCGCCGAACTCGGCATTCAGGCACAGCCTGCACCAATGTCGAGAAACGCATCGGCAAGTTCTCCGTCCGATATTTTTTCATCTCCGATCTGAATTCAACAATAAAAAGCAGGAAGGAAACTGGATATGAGAATTTTCAGGGTATTCGCACCGTTCGGCAATGCAATTGATTTGACGATAAGAAAACTTTTCAAACCGTTCAATCTTGCTTTCTACCTGAAACTGGCATTCATTGCGTGGCTGGCGAATCTGGGACAGTGTTCCGGCGGATTCAACTTTCCCATCGACGGAAACGATCTGAAAACGTTCCTCAACTCATTCCGGCAGGAACAGCCCTCATTCCAAAATGACCCCGTCCTGAAAACGGCGGACGGCAATGCCACCTATGAAAAGGTAACATTTGAAGATAAAAAAGAGACGGAACGCATTTCCGTCAAAGTTGAAGAAGGAAAAACGGAAGTCACGACACCCGCGCAGAATGAAAATCCGCCGCAGTCTGTAAGCATATCCTCCACAAAAGACGGAAAACTCCGGTTTGCCGGAAAAGAGGACAAGCTGACGTCGACTTTCTGGACTCTGCTTTTCATCGTCGGAATCCCAGTCTTCCTGTTTATCCTGGCTCTCTGCATTGCAGTCCTCTGGGTCATTTCCCGCGGACGGATGATGTTCATCAGCGCACTGGCGGATGATACGCAGCGGCTTTCTCTCAGGGAAAAATGGCGCGAAAGCCGCATCACCGGAAATTCCCTTTTCAAATACAATATCACAGTCGTGGTTCTGTCGCTTCTTTTCGTCCTGATCTTCTGTCCGGCGCTCTATTTTCTCCTGCACCCCGTAACCAAAACATGGATTGCGGCGCCAAGCGCACCGATTGCTCCGGCGCCCGCCATCATCGCCCTGCTGCTGACTTTCTGCATCGCAATCCCGTTCGGTTTCGTTCTGGGGGCGTTCCATGAATTCGGGACGCTTCTCATGTTCCGCAGGCAGATCACGGCATGGCCGGCTTTCAAGCAGGTATTCGCACTGGTTGCCGCCAATATCTGGCCGGTTCTGAAATATTATATTTTCATGATTTTCGCCTCACTCGTAATTGGTCTCTGCCTGATTTTGCTTTTCATCGTCACATGCTGCCTCTGCTGTCTGTGGATCGCGGTTCTCTGGCTGCCTTATCTGTGGGCTGTCGTATTCCTGCCGCTCCTGGCTCTCCGGCAGTATTTTGCCATGGAATTCGCAAAACAGTTCGGAGACGACTATAACGTATATCAGAAAGACGAACCGCGGGAAACGGTTCCTGAAACGGCTCCGGAAAACGTTACGGCGATCCCGATGGAAGACTGACCGGAAAACCCGGATACGAAAAAGCCCGGCATCTGACCGGGCTTTTTCATTTTCATGATTCAGGAGATTTTCTCTGAAAGTCTCCCTCAGAAATCAGCTTCCGAAAGAAGAACCGAACCCATCCGCGTTGCCGGATTTTTTCACAGCCTTCTTCTGATACCGGGACGTCGCAATCAGCCTTTCCAGACGTGCCGCATATTCGGCGGAATCAATCGGCAGGTTCACGGTTTCTTCCTTCCAGCCGGAAAGCAGCATTGCATTGCCGAGTTCCAGTCCATTGATCCCCTCCTCCATCGGGGCAAGAAGCGGCGTGCCGTGCAGGATCGCATTGGCGACGTTCTCGACGATGTCCTTATGCGGCGCGGGGCTGGGCGGAGCAACGGGAATCTCGCACCGCCAGATGTCCGGAATGCCGAATTTTTTATCTGTCGTCCTGTTGAATTCGGTTGTTTCGACTTCATTGCGCTTGAATTCAAGTTTGCCGCCCTCATATACCAGGCGCCCGCGCTCCGCCATGATTTCCAGACGGTTCGTGCCGGGGATTTCGCCGGTGCAGGCGATGAAGTTTCCGGTTTTGCCGTCCGCATACTCCAGATAGGCATTGACTTCGTCTTCGACCTCGATATCGTGATATTTTCCGAACTTCGCAGTCGCGCGGACCTTGCACGGCATGCCGAAGAACCACTGCATCAGGTCAAGCTGATGGGGACACTGGTTCAGGAGAACGCCGCCGCCCTCTCCGCGCCAGCTCGCACGCCAGTCGCCGGAATCATAATAGCACTGAGACCGGAACCAGTCGGTGATGATCCAGTTCACGCGCATGATCTTTCCGAGCTCGCCGGAATCAATCATCTGCTTGATCTTCTTATGCGCGGGAATCGTTCGCTGATTGAACATTGCGGACTTTTTGAGCTCCGGATACTTCTTCGCCTCCGCGATCATGCGCTCCGCCTCCGCCTTGTGGACGGCAATCGGTTTTTCCACGATGACATGCTTGCCCTGCTGCATTGCAAGAATCGCAAGATCGGGATGTGAGTAGTGCGGAACGGAAATCATGACGGCGTCGATCTCCGCCTCCTTCAGAAACTTTTCGGGGTCCGTGAACAATTGCAGTCTGGAACGGATTCCCTCGTCGATGCGGTTGAATGCTTCGGGATCAATATCACAGACAGCCGTCAGTTCGCAGTTTTTCAGGTTGTTGATATTGACGACATGTGCGCTGCCCATGTTGCCGATGCCGATAATGCCGAATTTCACTTTTTCCATGGAAAAAGACTCCTGTTTTCTTCGTTTAAGGTTGAACATGTCATTCCTTACAATACAGCCGCCCCCCGGAAAAGCAAAACAGAGCGCAAGCTTTTTCAGGCAAAAAGTTATATGCTTCCCCCATATCAAAATAAAACGGAATCTCTTTTACTGCGGAACAGAGCAGTTTTACAGGGATCAAACTTATCCTCTTGTATTATCTCAAACAATCCTCCGGAAACTCCATCCGCATTTTCATGAACACCGGATCACGGCGCCGGAAGAAAGACACATCTTCAGACTCATGATCCGTAACGGAATCTCTGAACTCTGCAACTGGAACTGTCCGCACTGCTTCACGAATGCCTTCCGCAGAACCTGCGGCTGCCCTCCGGGAAAAATGATTGCGGATTCCGGCAGTCAGCCGTCTATCCAATCACCTTGCCGGGATTCAGGATATTCTCCGGGTCAAACGCCTGCTTGATGTTTTTCATCAGCGCAATCACCTCCGGTGCAAGCGATTCCGCCAGATACGGCTTCTTCGCAAAACCGATTCCGTGTTCACCGGAGACCTGGCCGCCGAGCTCATGCGCACGGTCATACAGCTCCTTGAACACCGCGCCGAGTGTCTTCTTCCACGCCTTTTCATCCAGCTCATCGCGCAGGATGTAGATATGCAGATTACCGTCACCGGCGTGCCCGAAAGAACGGATACGGACACCGTGTTTCTTCTGAAGCGACGAAGCAAACGCAATGAACTCCGCCACATGCAGACGCGGAACAACGACATCGCATTCATCCATTTCCGTAGTGGACGCCTTGATCGCCTCCAGAAAAGCGCCGCGCGCCGCCCAGAGGGATTCATTGCGCTCATCGGTGTCGGACATGAACACATCCAGAGCTCCGAGCTCCAGACAGCGCGTCGCAACCGCATGGTATGCAAGTTCGATCTCCGTCGAGCTCATTCCGTCAAACGTCAGCAACAGATACGCATCCGCGCTGTTGTCCGGGAATTTCCGGTTGAGGAACTCCTCCGCGGCAAGAATCACTTCGCGTTCCATGAATTCAACCGCAGTCGGAACGGAACTCGCCTTGATGACCTCCGGCACCGCCGAAATCGCCGAATTCAGATCGGGAAACGGCACCAGAAGGCTGATCTTATGTTTCGGCAATGGAATCAGCCGCAGAATAATTTTCGTGATCACCCCCAGCGTTCCCTCGGAGCCGACAAACAGATCCTTGAGATCATAGCCGGAACTGTTCTTCACGATCTTGCCCCCGACTTCGATCACCTTGCCGTCGGGCAGAACGACTTCAAGCCCGCGCACATAATCACGCGTGATTCCGTATTTCACGGCACGCATTCCGCCTGCATTCGTATTTACATTGCCGCCGATCGTCGCAGTCTTTTCGCCGGGGTCCGGCGGGTAAAACAGATTGTGCGGTTCCACGAATTTGGCAATCTCCATCAGAAGCACGCCCGGTTCAAGAGTCAGTGTCATATTGACTTCATCCAGTTCAAGGAAATGATTCATCGCGCAGAAGTCCAGCATGATTCCGCCGTGGAGTGCCACGGATGCGCCGACAAGCCCCGTCCCCTGTCCGCGCGGAGTCACGGGAATCTTGTGTTCATGCGCATATTTCATGATTTCGGAAACTTCCCGCGTCGAAAGCACCTTGACAAGCGCTTCGGGCTCCCTTTTGATTCCGCCGAGCTCGTCATGCCAGTAATCCTCGCTGATTGCCCCCTGTGCCGTCACGCGCTCCGGCGAACAGACCGAACGGAGAAAGTCCATATCCTTCTGATCCATTTTCCTGTAATCCGCACTCATTTCAAGTTTCCTTTCTCCGCTTTGATCCGTGCAGCGAGCTTCGGCACAATTTCATAGACATCCCCTACGATTCCGACATGCGCGATATTGAAAATCGGCGCGTCCGGATCCGTATTGATCGCGACGATCAGTTCACTTCCGTTCATTCCCGCCGCGAACTGAACCGCGCCGGAAACCGCACAGGTAATGATGAGTTTCGGCTTGACCGTGCGCCCGCTGAGCCCGATCTGGCGCTTTGCGTCAATCCATCCCGCCTCGACCATCGCACGAGTCGAACCGAGCTGCCCGCCGAGCAGTCCCGCCAGCTCCTCCAGCATCGCAATATCCTCCGGTTTCCTGAGTCCGCGCCCGGCAACGACGATCACATCGGCATCCTCAATTCCGCGCTCGCTCTGTTTGCGGCGCATCTCCAGAAATTCTATCCCCGACGCAAGGCGCGCCGTATCCAGTTTTCCGGCAATGAATTTCGCATGAGGCGCAGTTTTTTCCGGCATGGCAAAAATCCTGCAACGGACCGTGGCAAACTGCGGACGGTGCTTCGGGGTCCGGATATGCGCCATGATGTTGCCGCCGTATGCAGGGCGGATCTGGTCAAGATCGGTATTTTCCCGGATATCCAGCACGGTGCAGTCCGCGGTCAGACCGGAACGGAAACGCGCAGCGGCACGGGGCGCGAGGGAGCGTCCGACCGAAGTTCCGCCGACCAGCACCACGGACGGTTTCACGTAATTGATGAAATCCTCAAGCGCGGCACAGTAAGGTTCGATCCTGAAATGCGCAAGTTCCTCCTGATCGTAAAGATAAATTTCGTCCACTCCGTAACCGGCGAGTTCCGCCGCGCATTTGCTGAGGTTGTGCCCGATCAGCAGACAGAAGACTTTCTGCCCGACTTTCCCGGCGAGTTCGCGCGCCTTGCCGATCAGCTCCAGCGTCACCGGGTGTACGTTGCTCCCGACCATTTCCGCGACCACAGCCACGCCCTGCCACTCCGATTTGTCCACCCCTTTTTCGGACTCGTCTTCAACATATTCAAAAATTCCGTCACTCTTTTTACAGCAGATTCTGCACATGCGGCAGCCGGCATTGATGGAAAGCTCGCCATTGGCATATTCAATCGCGCCGAACGGACAGAGCGCCTGAAGCTTCTTCACATCCGTCACCCTGCCCTCATGCAGCACCACATCCGAAAGATTCAGGTCCCCCGTTCCGAACGGAAACAGCGTATTGAGTTTCTTCTCGTCCGTGATCTTTTCCTGATGAATTACGATCTTCGCCATCTTCTCACCTCAATTCGCTAAGGAAACGCTTCTCGTTCAAAAACCCGTAAAGTTTCCCGCTCAGCTCATCGGAAGAGCCTGTCCAGACCTCTTTTTCCGTTTTGACTTCCGGCGGGAAAATCTTCTGAACCTGCGTCGGGGAGCCGTTCAAACCGTAATGGTTCTCATCCCTGTCGGGAAGATCATCCAGCGTAAGACAGGTGATCTTTTGATCTGCCGTCGCAAGCTTGCGGCGGAAGGACGGCAGGCGCGGCTCGAAGATGCCTTTCTCCACAGTCAGCAGGCAGGGAAGCGACATTCTGACATCCACCACATGCAGAGGGATTTCCGCCTCGACATCCAGCTTTTTCCCTTTCACCAGCTCCATGAGCTTCGTCACATTCGCCAGATGCGGTATTCCGAGGAACTCCGCCAGCTCGGCGCCGACCTGCGCAGTATCGCCGTCCGTGGTCTGCTTGCCGCACAGGATCAGGTCATAGGAGCCGATTTTACGGATTCCCTGCGAAATCGTATAGGAAGTCGCCAGCACGTCCGCACCGCCGAACCTGCGGTCGGAAAGCAGGACAGCATCATCCACACCCATCATAAAAGCTTCCCGCAGAACCTTTTCCGCCTGCGGCGGGCCCATCGTCAATGCCGTCACCCTGCCGCCGTATTTCTCTTTCAGGCGCATTGCGCTCTCAATTGCGAACAGATCGAACGGATTCATCTTCGACGCAACGCCGTCGCGCTTCAGAACTCCCGTCTTTTCGTCGATCTCCACCTGCGCCGTCCCCGGCACCTGCTTGATGCAGACAATAATATTCATATATCTCCCTTTGATGATATGGTTTCACATCTGTTCCGCAATCACAGAAACACCATCCGGAATGACAGCGACTTTCGCCGCTTCTCCGCAAAGCCCGAATGCCAGGGCGAGAGCCTCGCCAATCGAGGATGACGTATGCAGATGCATTTCCCGCAACATCTTATGATCACAGTCCGTCGTCACCATTATGACGGTATGTTTCGCAAGAATACGCGCAAGAATCTGATACTCCCATTGATCGGGTTCCGTCCTGTCGCGCGGAATCTCCGCAACATCTTTCAGAATCCGTTCCGGCGACGAGGATGCAAGATGCCGGTAGAACGACTCGCCGCCGTGACCGTCCGAACAGCTTGCGCAGAGAATGATGACTCCGCCCTCCCGGCAGACCGCCTCCCCCGCGGTCATTCCCTTGACCGCCTGATATACATTCTGGTCCAGCGGATAGCCGCCGTTGCCCGTAACCACAATATCCGCCTCCGGCACCCGGATGCGCGCATACCGTTCCAGATACGCAGTCCCCGCCCGGTGCGCGGCGCCGGAATCTCCGGCAAATGCGGCAATCACCTTTTTCTTTGCATCAATCACCACATTCACGATAAACGCAAGCTTCGCCGCCTCCGCCGCATACAGCATGTCCCGGTGAATCGGATTGCCGTCCAGAATGCCGGCCCGCGCCTTCGGGTGCATAATGAACTCGGCGCAGTGATTCGCCAGAACCGTCCGGCGGGAAGCGACTCCGGGAAGCACGCTTTTGCGGCCGCCGGAAAAGCCGGCAAAGAAATGAGGTTCGATAAAACCTTCGGCAACCAGCAGGTCCGTTTCCGCCGCCAGCCTGCTGACGACCAGGTCTCCGCCGGACGGCAGTTTTCCCAGATGCACCAGTTGAGAATCGTCTCCGGAGTCATGCACCGCAATTTTCTCACGTTTCACAATCTCCGCGCCGAACTTTTCAATCAGCTCCGCATCCGTCGTCGGACGGTGGAAACCGGTCGCAATCAGAATCGTAATATCAATGCGGGGATTCCCCCGGCGCAGCCGTTCCAGAATCTGCGGCATGATGATCCGGCTCGGAACGGGGCGCGTGTGATCGCTGCTGATGACAACGGCATTTTCCGCTTTGGAAGCCAATTCCTCAAGCGGCGGGGAACCAATGGGAGCATCCAGTGCGCGCCTCACTTCGGCGGCTTCGTCAACGGATGCCGGCGGCAGGGACGAATGAAAACACCCGAGAAAATTTTTCTCATCGACCCATGCCGCAAGTACAGTCTTTCCGTAAGGTATTTCGATGTCCGGCATATTGCAACTCCCTCTTGTAAGCGTTATGACGACCCGCATTACACTACCCCCGCGGAGTGATTTTTCAACAGACGGAAAAGAAAAAATCGCATTTTTCTCATTAATTCTCAAAATATTATCATCATATTTCTCATTTTATCATCAATTTTTTCTCAAAAAACTTTCATTCCCCCATTGACAAAGCATTTTTCCATTGTATAATAAACAACAGAACAACAGAAAAGACCACGAAAGGAATCTTTCATGAGCAGTGATATTGAATTCATCGGACTCGGCTACTGCAGCAATGATTATCTCTGCCGCGTCTCTGAAATTCCGCTTGACCACAAGGTCGAGGCGCTCGAACATCTCACTCAGGGCGGAGGCCCCGCCGCAACCGCGACAGTCGCCGCCGCAAGGCTCGGCATGAAAACCGCGTTCGTCGGCGTGGCGGGCGATGACGAATCCGGGCAGACGATCGTGAAAGACCTCAACGCGGAAAACGTATCCACTGAAGCATTCCGGATCCGCAAAGGCTGCACGACATCCACGGCATACTGCTGGATCGACAACTCCGGCAAACGCAGTATCGTATGGTATCGCGGCAACGGCGCGGACCTGACCGACAGCGAGGTTCCGGAATCTCTTATTTCCAGGGCGAAAATCCTGCATCTCGACGGACACCAGACCAAAGCCGCGCTGACCGCCGCAAAAATGGCGCAGAAACACGGCGTAACCGTCAATATCGACGCCGGAACTCTGCGTCCGGGCGTGGAGGAGATTCTGAAGCATACCGATCTTCTCATCACGTCCGAGTTTTTCGCCAGACAGCTTACCGGAATCGAAGGATACGAAAAACAATTGATGGAACTCGTGAAAATCGGCGCGAAGGTCACGGGAATCACAATGGGCTGCCGCGGCTCCATGTGCTATGACCGGGAAACCGGAAAGATCATCACCTGCCCGATTTTCGACGACTGCCCGGTGATCGACACCACCGGCGCCGGCGACGTCTTCCATGCGGCATTCGGAGTCAAATACGTCACCTGCAGGGACTTGTATGAATGTATGCGCTTCGCGTCGGCGGTATCCGGCATCAAATGCGGCAAGCTCGGCGGACGCGCCGGGATTCCGACCCTCGCCGAAGTCGAAGCATTCCTGAAAAAACATTAATTTATTCTGCAATCAAACCACGGAGGTTCTCAAATGGAAAAACTGCTCGTCAAGCTCGGCAAGGAATTGAAAAGCGGATACAATCCGGTATTCAAGAATCACACACTCGGAATGAAGCTCACCTCATTCGGCATCCTCGCGCTCAGAAAAGGAGAAACCTATACGGCGGACACCGGCGACAATGAAGTTGCGCTGGTCATCCTCGGCGGCAAATGCTCCGTCAAGGGCAAGGACTTTGATTTTGCGGAAGTCGGCGGACGCAAAGACGTGTTCTCCGGCAAACCTTACACGGTCTATCTTCCGTGGCATACGGAATATACGGTCACGGCGCTGACGGATTACATGGATCTCGCGGTCAATGAATCCCCCGCCACCCGCCGGACTGCGAAACCGACCGTCATCACTCCGGAGGAGACAAAAGAGATCACGATCGGGCGCGACAATTTCACGCGCAAAGCCACAATCATGCTGGATGAGAAATTCGACTCCGAGCATTTCTACATCGGCGAAGGCATGGTTCCCTCCGGCAACTGGTCCGGCTACCCGCCCCACCGTCACGACATCGACAATCCGCCGGAAGAGATCGACATGGAGGAGACCTATTTCTACCGTTTCAATCCGCAGCAGGGCTTCGGAATCCAGAAGGTCTACACCGCCGACAAACGCATCGACGAAATTTACACGATCGAAGAAAACGACACGGTCGCCATCGCGGAAGGCTACCACCCGCTCGCAGCGGCTCCGGGTTATGACATGTATTATCTCTGGACCATGACCGGCGCCAACAACCGCGGCCTGATCTCCAGCAAAGATCCGAAACACGCCTGGGTAAAGTGATGGCTGGCAAGGACATACTGCTTGGCATAGACTTCGGCTCCGGCGGCTGCAAAGTCACCGCGATCGACACGGACGGCTTTCTTCAGGGGGAAGCCTCCGTGGAATACCGGACGCACTACCCGCATCCCGGATTCTCCGAACAGGAGCCGTCCGACTGGTACCGCGCCATGTGCGGCGCACTGGCGGCAGTCAGAGAGCAAGGCGTTGATTTCAAACGAATTGCGTCCATCGCCTTTGACGGTTCGACTCACAACGCGGTTCTGATGAACGGCGAAATGAAACCGCTCCGCAAAACGATCATGTGGACGGACCAGCGCAGTGTCGAGGAGTGCGCATGGCTGAAGCAACATCATGCGGCTCAAATCTTTGCGACCGCATGGCAGATGCCGACTCCGACCTGGACGCTTCCGCAGCTCATGTGGATCAACAGGCATGAACCGGAGGTCATCAGGGCAACGGAACATATCCTGTTCGTCAAGGACTATGTGCGTTATCTTGTAACAGGCGTTTCCGCAACGGATTACATCGAGGCGCAGGGAACTCTCTTTTATGACATGCAGAATCAGGAATGGTCACAGGAACTCGTTGCCTTGACAGGACTTAAGGCGTCCGCTCTGCCGAAGCTGGTCAAACCGGCGGACAGAGTCGGAAGCGTCACGGAATCCGCGGCGCGCGACACGGGAATTCCTGCCGGAACTCCTGTAATCTGCGGCAGTTCCGACTCCGCAATCGAAGACTACGGCGCAGGAGCCGTCGAACCCGGCGACTGCATCGTGAAACTCGCCACGGCGGGAAATGTCAATGTCATGACGGACAGGGCAATTCCGCATGAACGCACCCTCACCTATTCGCACATCATTGAGGGAATGTATTACACGGTCTCCGCAACCAATGCGGCGGCGGTCTGCCAGAGATGGTTCCGCGACAATTTCTGCGACACGGAAAAACGTCTCGCGGCGGAACTCAACCAGAAAGCATTCAACCTGATGGACAAACTGGCGGAGTCCTCCCCCGCCGGCTCCAACGGCGTATTCTTCCACCCGTATCTGCAGGGCGAACGCTCGCCCTACTGGGATCCGGATCTGCGCGGCAGTTTCACCGGAATCGGCATGGGAAGCACCAGGGCGGACTTTGCAAGGGCGCTTCTGGAAGGAGTGGGCTACTCTCTGCTGGACTGTTACGGGCTGATCGAAGAAATGAAGCTTCCCGTGAAGCGCCTGTTCCTCATCGGAGGCGGCGGGCGCAGCAGGATCTGGAGCGAAATCGTCTGCAACATCTTCAATCTTCCGCTCACGGTTCCCTCGCCCGGCGACGCCTCGTTCGGCGCGGCGCTTCTCGCGGGAACCGGCGTCGGAATCTACAAGGACAGCCGTTCCGCAGTCAGGCACTGCCTCAAGATCGACCGCGAACTCACGCCCGATCCCGAAACGGCGGCAAAATACAGGGAGCTGTTCAAGACCTACAAAGCCATTCATGACGCGATGGCTCCGGTTTACAGTTCAATCCGGAGATAGCCGCACGCTTTCTCCGGAGGGGGGGTAAGGGGGGATTGCATCCTATGGAAAACAATTTTTTCACATTCAACCAATAAAAAGGAGACACAACAAAATGTTGCCGTCAACCAGCAATTACATGTTCGAGATGATCCGCAGCGAACTTGCGGACGCTGTCGGAGCCGCCTACGTCGATGTCCGCGAAGCAGACAGATTCGCCCATTCCGTCGATTACTACTGGATTCCGGAGATGTGGCACGACCGCAATATGCCCAATCCGCAGGCGGATTTCATTGTCCATCCCGGCACAGCCGAAGAAGTATCCAAGGTCATGAAAATCGCCAACACCTACAAAATCCCCGTTGTTCCCTGGGGCGGCGGCTCCGGTTCGCAGGGCGGCGCACTCCCGATCCTCGGCGGCATCCACCTGGACACCAAGAGACTCAACAAAGTCTGGAAGATCGACACCACGGCATTGACCGTGACAGCCGGAACCGGTATCATCATGCGCCATCTTGAGTGGGAAGTCAACAAGGCGGGCTACTCCACCATGCACCTCCCCGCCTCCATCGCCTGCGCAACAGTCGGCGGATTCCTCGCACACCGGGGAACGGGCGTGCTCTCCACGAAATGGGGAAAAATCGAAGACATGGTCATGTCTCTGGAAGTCGTCCTCCCGACCGGCGAAATCATCAACACGCTCCCGATTCCGCGCCATGCGTCCGGACCCGACCTCACGATGATGTTCCTCGGCAGCGAAGGAACGCTCGGCGTGATTACGAAAGTCACGATGAAGATTCACCCCCAGCCGGAAGCGCGCAAGTTCCGCGCGTATCTTTTCAAGACCTTCGACGACGCCATGGACGCCGGAGCCTCTCTCATGAGAAGCCGTCTCCGCCCCTGCGCAATCCGCCTCTACGATGAGGAGGAGACCCGTCATCACGTCAAGCGCGTGTTCGGACTCGACGACATCAGCGGCTCCTACCTCGTGTTCGGCTTTGACGGCTATGAAAAGATCGTCGATCTCGAAATGGAGGAGGCGATGAAGATCATGAAGCAATACGACGTCAAGGATCTCGGCAGCAAGGGCGGCGATATGTGGTGGGAGAACAAATACAAGTTCTTCTATCCGCCCTACATGTTCCACATGCCGCAGGCGTTCGGAACCCTCGATACAGTCGCAACATTCAGCGACATCAAGAATGTCTACCGTGCGATGAAGAAAGTCGTCAACGAAAACTTCCCGGAGGCGCGTTTCATCGGACACTTCTCCCACTGGTATGAGTGGGGCTGCATGCTCTACGCCCGCTTCATTTTTGAACAGGCGCCCGCCGATCCGAGAGAAGCCGCCGATCTCTACAACAGAGTCTGGGACCTCGCGATCCGCGCCGCCATCGCCAACGGCGGAGTGATCAACGAACATCACGGAGTCGGACTCAAGCTCGGCCGTCTCATGAAGGAACTCTACGGTCCCGCGAAGCCGCTTGTCCTCGACAAGCTCAAAAAGGAGCTCGACCCGAACAACATCATGAACCCCGGAAAAATGGGCTTCGGCTTCTGAGTCAACAACATTTAAGTTCAAGGAGAATATTCCATGTATATCAAAGAATTTGAAGATGCAATGAAGGCGTGCCGCTTCTGCTTCATGTGCCGCCACCTTTCCGCAGTCGGCAACGTCACGTTCAGCGAATCCGACACCCCGCGCGGACGCGCCCTGATGCTTGACAAAGTCACGATGAATCCCGATTTCCTCAGGAGCGAGGCGGTCGTCAGCACCATGTACAAGTCCGACCTCAGCGCCTGCTGCCGCTTCCACTGCGTCAACCATTACGATGAAAACGGACTCGTCCTTGCGGCGCGCCGCGACATCGTCGAAGCCGGAGCCGCGCCGGAAAAGGTCAAAGCGCTTGCAAAAGAACTGGCAAAGGGCGCGGTGTTCAAGGTCGCCGGAAAAAAGGCGGACACTCTCTACTTCACGGACAAATACACCGTGGAACAGCCGGAGATCTCCGCCGCATTCAAAAAGATTGCGGATGCGGCAAAGGTTCCGTTCATGACGATCTCCGGGGGATGCCTCGGAAAAGCGTTGAAGACTCTCGGTTTCGAGGCGGAAGCAAAGAAAGCGGCGGCGGCATTCGCCAAAGCCGTCACGGCGTCCGGCGCAAAAGTTCTGGTCGTGAGCAACCCCGCCGCCTACGATGCAGTGAAAAATGACTTCCCGGCGCTCGGCGTCAAACTCAAATGCAAAGTCATGCACACTGCCGAATTCATCGCGGAAAAACTCGGTAAGCTGAAACTCAGGAAACCGGCGAAAAAAACAGCCGGAGTCTACTACCTTGAAAGCGACTTCCTCAAGAACTACAACGGCAATGTCGCGGCTCCGCGCGAAGTCCTCGAAAAATGCGGATTCACGCTCAAGCCTTTCGGCACGAACAACGAGGAATCCTACTCTGCGGGAGAAGGCGCCTGCGTCCTGCGGGAACTTGATCCGTGTCTCGTGAAGCTTCTCGCGGAAAAGGTCGCCTCCCGCTGTGACGACGCGAAGAACGACCAGTTGATCACGGCATCGCCTTACACCAGACATGCACTCGCAACAGAGGCGAAACTGAATGTGAAGACGATTGAAGAAGCGGTCGCCGCACTGCTCTGAAAACGCAATTGAACGCAGGGACAGCCGACAGGCAATCAGAAGATCCGGCTGTCCCGTGCTCAGGAAAGATTGAAATCATGGCACTTTATACATTCAACGAATTGCTCCGGCCGGCGCGGCAACAGGGTGTGGCGGTCGCGGCGATCAATATCGCGAATTATGAAACGGCGGTCGCGGTCTACGAGGCTTCGGAACTAGTGAAACGTCCCGTCATCATTCAGATGTATTCCCGCATGTTCGGCAACGGCAAGGCGGAAATGCTGATTCCCCTGCTCCGCAAACTCGCGGAAAAATCCAGTCAGCCGGTCGCGGTCCACCTCGACCACGGCGCAAGCCTGGAGCAGGTGAAAGACGCGATCAGATGGGGCTGCACCTCCGTCATGTTCGACGGCTCCAATCTGCCGATGGAGGAGAATATCAGAATCACGGCGGAAGTCGTGAAACTGGCAAAACGGGCGGGCGTCTCCACCGAAGCGGAAATCGGGCACGTCGCAATGGGCGACGAAGGGCACCTGACCGATCCCGGCGAGGCGAAACATTTTGTCGAAGCAACCGGAGTGGACGCCCTCGCGGTCGCAATCGGAACGGCGCACGGCTATTACAAGGTCGCCCCGAAGCTCGACATTGAGCGCTGCGCGGCGATTGCCGAGGCTCTGCCGGAGACGCCGCTCGTTCTCCACGGCGGCAGCGGCACACCGATGGAAGACGTGAAGGAAGTCATCAAACGCGGCATCGCCAAGATCAATATCGCCACGGAATTCCAGGACACCTTCCTCAAAGCGACGGAAGCTGAACTCAAAAAGCTTGAAGGCAAGTTCATGCCGATCGACCGTTTCATGGATCCTGTCCGTGAAAAATGCGTTGCGCACGCGGCAACGCTCATGAAAGAATTCGCTTTCATGAAGTGAAGAAAGAATTTCGTCTGCGGCATCCGGCATTCAGACGCCGTTCGCCGCAGACACCCCTCCTGCCGTCAACTATTCCAGAGTCTTTGCCCCCTTACGGCACATGAGCATATTATTGAAAAATGCCTTGACCGTGCTCTGGTGCGCACTGCCGAAAACCATCCATTGCCCGTCGTCCTCCAGTCCGATGGATCCGGTCGTCAGGATAAAACATCCTTTTCCATAAGGCATTTCAAGAATGTAAGGAGCCTTCGAACCATCTTTCTTCCGCATGGTCGCAAGCATCCGCCATTTGCTGCCGGCAGGAATTTCATAACCGGAATACGGGGTGCAGTAGGTTTTCAGTTCCTTTTCCAGATTGTCCGGCTTATGGAGCCAGTCGCCGGGCTGCATGGACTGGGTGTAACGAAGCTTCCATGAATATTCCTGTCTGCCGGTCCATTTCAACCTGAACGCCGGACTGCCGAAAATCTTCTCGAATGCAACTTTGCCGCTTACACTCAGAACTGCAATCCCGCCGCCTTTGACATAAGGCATCAGTTTCTCACGGAAAAAGGAAACAGGCAAATCGTTCCCGTTCATACGGACTGCAACGATGTCATGATCCGCAAGGTTCGCGACATTCAGCTTTTCCTCCCCGACGGTTATCGCCGGCTGCCACGCGGCATCCATCAGCGCGCCGCGCACCTTGCTCATGTTCCCTTTCGGAACCTTCCTGTCGGGAACGCAGACCAGAATTTTCTTTTCCACAGCGGGTATTTTGTTGAAATAGAGAACATAAGGAACATCCGAACCGAATTTTTCCACTTCCCTCCCGTCTTTGAACAGCGTAATGCGAAGCCGGCGGCAGTCGGAATTCTTCAACGCAGCGGAAAGCTCCGCACTTCCCCTGCCGTCCGTCAGGGTAATTCTCTTTTCCAATATGCTTCCGTCAGGTGCGGTCAACCCGGCAACCGCCTGATCCGCGTGAGGCGCATTCAACGCAAGGGACACTCCTTTCTCCGACCAGCGGACATGAAACGCTGCATCTTTTCCGATATCTGCCTTCACCGCTTTTTTCTGCGGGACATTGAGCACGTTTTCCGCATTCTGCCAATAGAATTTAACCCATCCGGCAAACTGCTTCTTTTCGAAATCCAATTCCTTTTTCTCGCGTCCGCGTTCACCGGGATCGGGATTCTTCGCGATCTTTTCCGACGCGGCGCGGAATAATTCAAAGGTCCTTGCAATCCGTTCCGGCGTGATGAATTCAGCGGAAGCCGTGATCGGCGAACTGAAGTAACCGGAAAAATCCTGCTTCTGAGAACTCCACGCCCGGTCCATCATCGTATGATACGCATACATTTCATCCGCGGCGGACGGGTAGACGTAATTGCAGAAATCCCGTATCAGCGCATTCACATCCGCATCGGGGTCCCACATCAGGCGGGAATAAAGATAAAACGCCAGCCGCATGTCAATGCGGGCGTGTCCCCATTTCGACGCATAGGTTCCCGGAATTTCGGGAATGACCGCCTGCACATTATTCTTCCTGAAGAAACGCGCCTGATCGGACAGCCAGTGATAGACCGGAATCATCATCGACGGGCTGAGAATATCGAACTCATAGCCGTAGACGCCTGTGGGAACCCCCGATCTGAGCCACGGGCTCCAGACCTCCAGGGCATACTTGTTGGGAGCGCATTGATGGCTGATGTCATGCACAAAACAACGGGCATAGGGCGCAAACTCGATGAACGCATAGCCGTCCATATCGCATTTGGGGTAATCAAGGTATCCCTGATAGGCAATCGAGGTAAAGCGCAGATGCGGATATTTCGCGTGCAGACGGTCCGTCAGGCGGCGCAGGAAGCGGAACCAGTTCGTGGAGACGTCCGTCTTCCGGCACTTCGCACACCGGCAGTAGTTCTGGTTGTCCTCCGGATAAAAGCCGAACAAGGCATATTCCGGATATTTGTCCAGTTGTTTCACGAACTTTTCAAACATCACATCCTCGACCTCGCTGTTGTTCCAGCAGATCTGGTCCATCGTCCGCTTGCCCATCACTTCGGCAAACCATTCAGGATGCTCCTGAAACGCCTTTTTATCATTCAGCACGATATTGTGACCGGAGCCGTGAATGTAAATCCCCTTCGCCATGCGCGCGGGAAGAGCCGCTTTGCCCCCCTGCGTACCGGCGCGGATGATATTGCCGAAATTGCGCGCGAGCCATGTTTCAAGATGCGGATTCGTTCCGTTCAGGAAATGGTAGCCACGGTAGAAAATGGCGGGATCGCGGTTGACCGCCAGCTCCGGCAGTTCAAACTGTCTGCGGTAAATCATGAATTCACCGTTCGCCTCGGACGAGGGCCAGAACCAGCGCACCCCCATCGTGTCCTGCAGAAACGTATAAACCGCGTAAAGCGCGCCGCGCGGTTCCCTGCCCGCAAGGTAGAGATTCCCGCCCAGCGTATAGACCGCCAGTTTCTGCTCGCTGCCGGAGCCCAGCCCGAGTTGATCTTCATGCAGTTTCACGGCCGGCATGGACTGCGGCGTTCCGATGACGATTGCATCGGAGTCGGGCACTGCCCCGCCTCTGGCGATATCAAAATAACAGCGGGAAATACGCCGCAGATATGTGCTCAGTTCTTCGGCGGCATACAATTCCGTCGGCGACGCCTTTTCCGGGATGTAAATCTTCCACGAGGTTTTTCCGTTTTCAAACAGAGGGGCGGCATTCAGTATCACACAAGCTGCCAGAAACAACAGAGTCAACAGTTTTTTCATTGCATATCCTTTCCATCATACATTAATTCAGAACACGAAACGGCGTTATTTCCCGTCCAGATCCATATCCCACGGAAGAAACCTGCCCTGCCAGTTTTTCCCGCCGTAGGTTTTCCGGATCGAAACCTCCTGCACACTGCCGTCTGCGAAAACCGTATTGCCGCTTCCGTCTTTTCTGGAAGGCATCTCGACTCCATGGCGCGCTACGACGCTCCACGGCTCCGCGACATAGTAGCCGGACAGAACTCCCACATCTTTTTTATAAGAACCGCATTCCGTGCCGATGATCATTTCAGAAGGCTTCTTCACGGCGTCAAGCGTTACTTTCCTCAAGATAAACGCCCGATTGTAACCGTATGAGGAACTCATGGAAAGACGCGCCGTCTTAATCCAGTCATTCGGTTCCACGCGAAGATGCGCGGGGCACCACCAGACATCATCCGTCGCTCTCGGATCGGTCTTCACGAAAAAACGGTCTCCGGGCAGCTTTTCCTTCTGGACATAGGGATAAATCGCGTCAAAATAAGTAATGCCGAGCCCGTTGGAATTATACGGAGGAAACATTCCTCCGTGATCGCCTGCATACTGCATGAAACCTTTGCCGATCCGCATCATATTATCGAAGCACAGATTCACTTCCGAAGCCGCGCGAATTTTTCCGAATGCCGGAACCAGCAACGCCGCGATCAGGCAGACACAGGTAATCTCAAGCAGTAATTCGGCAAAGGTGAAATCTTTTCTATTCATGTTCAAACCGCCTTATTTTCCATCAAAATCATCATCAAACGGCAGATTGTTGCGCAGTCCCCACAAATTCATCTTGCTCACAGTCAGAATGGGGCGCACACTGCCGTCAACAAAACCGACCGTCATTTTTCCTTTGACCCGATTCGGCAGCGCGTTGCCGTGACGGGCGACGCTGTTGATCATATCGCCGGAAATCCGAAAAAAGCCGGTACAGGGATTCCAGACACCGCCGGTATTTGCCTTCGGCAAAGAAGCCTCGCCGATCATCAGCATTTCGGAAGGACGCTTAACCGAAGTGATCTTCTTTTTTTTACGTAAAGTTTCACTGTAGCCGAAAGAAAGATTCTGCGCATATCTGCCTGTTTTTGCATATCCGCTTTGTCCGGCAACTCCGGTATTCAGGTGAACGGGACACCACCAGACGTTATGGGAGGCAATCGCGTTTGTGTCCGTAAAGAACTCATCTTCCTCACGGAGCTTTCCCTGCACATAGGAATAAATATAAGCGGGATATACCCAGCCGGAAATTGCGGAATTGAGATTATACGGCAGCATCCAGTCCTGATAGTCTCCGGCATACATGATGAAACCTTTCGATATCTGTGAAGCATTGTTCTGGCACATCGTGGCATATGCCGCCTGTCGCGCCTTGTTCAATGCCGGCAGAAGCATCGCCGCCAGAATCGCGATGATCGCAACAACGATCAAGAGTTCGATCAATGTGAAACTCTTCCTTCTTCTTTTTTTACTCATGAGAACCTCCTTTTTTTATTTTTCTGATCATACGTTCAAAATAATCATCCGTAAACAGATAGGCGACCGTCTCACTGCGTCTGGACGGCGGACACTCCGAACTCAAAATCTCCGTTTTCAGCGACCAGTTGCTGAGTCCGTAACTGCCCATTTTCATTCTGACGACATCCACGGTGTACTGCTTGACCCGCGACGTCCAGTGAGGCAGGAAAACCGCCTGCGGATTCAGCAGGTATGCCATATTCACAACCGCATCCCCGATATGGGAATACATTTCGGAAAGTAGCTGGGCGACAAACAGATTTCCGCCTTCAATCGCCCTGACCACCGCTTCCGGCGGGATATACTCATCATTCTGCCATGTCCGTTCGATGTCGATCTTGCCGCCGTTCCTGATCACCTGAATGATTTTTTTGCCGATCAGCCCGAACAAAGCCCTGTCCACAAGCAACCCGTTGCGCCCATCGGGACCGATCTCCTGATGATCGGCAATCTTCATGTAACCGAGCTCTCCGCAGGCATACTGCCAGCCGCGGTAGAGTCTGTTGTGAAAATACATCCCGCACCCCAGCCCCTCATCCACAGTGACGAAATTTTCCATTTCCGCCGCCGCCCCGTAAAGCTTCTCCATGAGGGGACAGACATGCGACTCGTTGATCATATAAAGTTCCAGCCCGAAATTTTCCTGAAAGAAACGCCGCAGATTCTCCCGTCTGAAATTGAATGCCTGGGAAGAAATCACTTCGCCGCTTTCGCAGTCTATGATCCCCGGAAGCGCCAGCCCGATGCCGAGAACTTTTCCGGGAGCGGCCTTGTTGATCAGGTAGGCGCATTTCTGTTTGATCTCCTCCAGAAAACGTTCCGGGAGCGGAGAACCTTCATTGCGCAGGGAAACTTTCTCGACGACATTTCTTGCGGCGTCCTGAAGAACAATGGCAGGATCTTCCAGCGTCAGCGTTGCGCCAAGCGTATAAAAGAGTTCCGGACGGAGAGTCAACCCGATGGAGCGCCGCCCGGAGCCGGAAATTCCGCTCCGGTTCTGTCCGTTTTCGCGCAGATATCCCTCATCCAGCATGAATTTGACGCTGTCGGTCATATTGTTCTTGTTCAGGTCCAGCCTGTCGCAGAGTCGGCTCCGCGATATTCCCGGCTCGCGGAAAACCGCATGCAGAATCTGAAGTACTTTCAGATCCTTCCGGGATAAAGCCCCCATTTTCAAGAACTGCTCTTTCGTCATCGCTCCACCTGCAATATTCCTGTTTCTGCTATTATTATAACAAAAACAGATCAAGCGTCAAGAGCTTATTGCAAAAATAGAGAAAAATATACTTTTTTTATATCTTTTTATTCCCAAAACAGGAAGAATTGCAAGATTGCGAGAGTGCGAGATAGCGAGATGGCGAGATGGCGAGATAGCAAGATGGCGAGATGGCGAGATGGCGAGGTTGCGAGGTTGCGAGATGGCGAGATGGCGAGGTTGCGAGATGGCAAGGTTGCGAGATGGCAAGGTTGCAGGCAAGATGAGTTTCGTACAGATGCCTTATTCCCATTGCTGACCACTAATCACTGACCACTGACCACTAACCACTAATCACTGACTACTGACCACTGACCACTAATCACTGACTACTGACCACTGACCACTAATCACTGACCACTAATCACTGACCACTGTCCACGATATGGTTCGCGGGGAAGCGGAATCACGAATTTCTTTCCGGCGAGAGTTACCGTCAAATCATTCAGCTTCCGGTCCATCCGCGCATCGGCGGCTGTAATCTTCAAAGAATCTTTTTCTTTCTGAATCAGAAGTCCGCACGGAGCCGAAACAGACAACATTCCCCACGGGGTTTCGAGTTCAGTTCCGGCATCGTAGAAAATCGCGCCGATACTCAAACCGTCGGGTGATCGGACCGCCTGCAATGCGGGCGTATTACTCAGAACCGCCGGAAACTTCTCCGGAATCACACCTTCCGCTGAAACCAGATACACATAGGAGGCATTTTCCGCATTGGCTCCGTGGTCGATCCAGAACTGAAAGACCGGGACAGTACCTTCCACTTTCCTGTTTCCCCTGTGCATCTTCTCCCATGCCGCCGGACGCACTGTATTCAGGTTCATTCCCTTTCCGGAAAGGATACCGTAGGCAAAACCATTGTTGCGGAACCAGCGCCCATCCCTGTCCAACTGCGCAAAATCGGATTTGCGCACGCACTGTTCGATCGTAGTGATCAGACTGCCTCCGTTCGCGGGTTCCGCATCCGTGATTCCACAGCCGAGCATCATGAAAAGATGCCCGAACTTGAAATAAGACTTATGAGCCGACACGCCGCCCAGAAGCGGATTGCTGCCGTAGCGCTGTTTCCGTTTCCATTCCGAATACTTCCACGTCGCATTGTACTTCTCGAAGATGAATCCGGCGGCAAAATCCTTTTTGCCGTCAGTCACGCCGACGGCAAAATCCGCCCTGCTGCAATATCCGCCCCAATTCGCCTCCGGCTCCAGCTTTTCGACTTTCCGCGAGGTAACTCCGGGAAAGAAATTCGGCTCCATCACTCCGGCAAGCTCATAGAACTCATTTCCCCGGCGGGCAAAGAATGTGGCGCCGTCATTGGAAAACATATTGAACCCGTAAGAACCGCTCTCCAGTCCGTCGCAGCGGTAGGATGCCATATTCAGGTACATGTAATAATCATCATTTTTGCAGATCATGTCGTCATTATTGTAGAAATAACGGATTCCCGAATAGATCCCCGGCGCATATTGCTTCATACTGATATGCAAGCTCAGCGCCTCGCGGTGAAACTCCCTGAGCTCCTTGCGCTCGGCATCCGTGAAACTGTCCGCAAAATGCTTCAGCAGAAAATCCGCGACAAAGGCAGTGCGGATTCTGACCGGCTTTCCATAAGTCATCAGAAAATTGTCGCGGCTGACCAGCGGGGCAAGATACCCTTTGTAATAATACCAGTTCGAACCGCGGATGAAGTTCATGCAGTTTTTCGCAGTCTCTCCGGAAAGCGGTTTGCCCCACGGCGTCCCTTTCAGCTCTTTCAGAATGGTCAGTGCGCCGGTCGCGCCGTCGATGGGATACCCCCAGACAAGCGCCTGCCGCCCATGCCCCCACCCAGCCCCGTCCGCAGTAAATCCTTCATCCCAGAAAGACTGTCCGGCGGTGGTCTGCGACGTGATTCCGAGAGCTCCTCCCGCAACCTCCGCAACAACATCCATCATTTCAGGCGAATTCATAACCAGTGCGCTTTCCAGAAGCGGACGGTATCCCAGAGCATTGCCGCCGACATAGAACGTGCTGTTGCGGAAACGCTCCGGCGAAATGATATTTTGATCCGTCGCATCGTTCCGCATCGGCTGGCTCCATGCCTGAAACGCCAGTTTTTTCAACATCGCATTCGCCTTGAGCGTATCGGAGTCTCTGCATGTCCCGTTTTCCGCCTCCTTCATATCGCTGAAGTTTGCGAAATAAAGATTGACGGCAGCGGTCGGGATAAAGAAGCAGGAAGCGTGCCAGCGTCCCGAATGCGTGCTGATCCGGTTCACTTCGATATCGCCGTAACGCTCAATCGCCCTGTAAAGAGCGCGTTTGACCTCCGTTCTGCGATCCGCAGGAATTTCATCTTTGCGCAAAGCTTCGGAGATAGCCCAGAGCCGCTGAAACGCTTTCGAGGTCATGGCGACAATCCGGCTCTGCGGTTCCGTGTAGGAAAACTCTTTCCGTGTCAACTCCTTCGCCCGGATTTCCCTCTCAAACTCTTTCATATCTTTGAAAGAGCCGTCCGGCTCCAGCAGTTCCAGACACTTCTTCCAGTCCTGTTTTGCAAGCCAGTGCCCGCGCATCAAAGTTCCTGCTTTAGCCTCGCGCATCCGGTTCAGAGCGGCGGATTTCCCCTCCTCCGCGGCAAAAAGCGCCGCGCAGAGGAAAAATACACTCGACAATAAGATACCGTGTTTCAGCATGGAGTCTCCTCCGTTTCCGTGTTCAGTGGATACTGATCTTTGCGTTACTGCTCAGGATACCTTCGTAAAAACCGCCGCGATAATTGATCTGGGCGTCATGATAAGCCGTTGAATTGATGAAGTAGGCAGGCTGCATGCTCTGACGGTAAATCTTTTTGCCGATGATATCGCCCCTGGTATTGGCGCCCGCGTGACCGTCAAAGAACACTGCGTTTGCCGTATTGTTGTGACGCAAAGCGGTGCTGTATGCAGTGGAAGCCCAATGACCGGTATTCACATCGGCTCCGCCGGAACGGTTCGGGTCCGTATTGTCAATGGCATACATCGTGGAAGAAATCTTGTCCACAAGACGCAGCGGCAGGGCGACGAATTGCCTGTTGTCCGGCAGGTTGATCACAAAACGGGAGGCGGGCTTGTTCCAGCCGTCACCCCAGACCCCATATGTATTGGCGGAATTATATTTGTCCGGAGCGGGAATATTGGTCGTCGCAGGACAATGGAACACTTTCCAGTTCCGTATATACCCCAATGCAACGTCTTTATTGTTCGCGGAATCAACAGGCGTTCCCAGAAGTCCCGCCCAGCCGGGCATGTATTTATTGGCACTGCCGCTGTCGCCGTAGGAGAGCGGGGCATAGTCGGCAAAATCCGTGGCATAGAGCAGCATTCCCGTGCCGGCCTGCTTCAGATTGCTGACACACTGAATCCCTTTCGCCCGGTCGCGCACCTTGTTCAGGGCGGGCAGAAGCATACTCGCCAGTATCGCGATGATCGCTATCACGACGAGGAGCTCTATCAAGGTGAAATCCCATCTTTTCTCTCTCACTGCGCAATCCCATCCCCGAAGCCTCTTCTCTGTCTGAATCCGTCTGCTTTCCATCTTTTCTTCCTCCCTATTGTTTTTATTGATTAAAAATCTTTCTCAGAACAGATAATGACAATTATTCACAACAAGTTGCGCATCAAGAAGTTCCTTCGGAACCGGAGCGTTTTCGCGCAACGCCTTGACGATATAGTCAACCGAACGCCCCACCATCTCAGCAAACGGCATGCGGATATATGAAATCGGAATCCTCATGCTTTCCGCAATCCTTTCCACATTGTCGAAACATACAACACTGACATCTTTTCCGACGGTAATGTTCAACTGTTTCAGAATCACAGAGAGCAGAGACAGCAGACTGCTGCATGAAACAAACAGAACCTGCGGCTGTTCCTTTTCGATTCTGCGGCAGGCAAGATTCAGGTCCGCATACAGTTCCTCCGTCCGGAACAACAGTTCCTCCGGAACATGCCCGGCATGCTCGCGGTATGCGGCCCGCCAGCCCTGTGAACGGGTGTAGTCCGCGAAATATTTGCCGGCGAGATAATCCGCTCCGCCGATCATGGCAACCCGCTCCGCGCCGTTTTTCAACAATCTGGATACCAGTCTTCGAGACGTGTTCTCATAATCCACGGCAAAGTATGCGAACTGAGGATGCACCGGCATCCGGTTGATGAAGACCACAGGACACTTTCTCCGGTAATCATTCTCCATCTGTTTGAGCTCGCTGACCGTTACCGTCGTAAAAATGGCGCCGTCGATCCCCTCCCCCAGAATCAGCTCACTGTTTTTTCTGACGATGAAATCAATGTTGGAACGTTCTCCGGCGCGCATCAATTCTTCATAGAGCAGAGTCTGATATGTCTGATCGGATACCGTGGATAAAGAAATCCCGATTCTGAGTTTTTCGCTCTTTTCCTTCTCCGAGGAAGAAAGGACGATGCATCCGACGCCAGGCTGTTTGACGACATATTTCTCCCGTTCCAGCAGAGCCAGCGCACTGCGGACCGTGGTTCTGCTGAGATGATAGGTCTCCATGAATGCACGTTCGGAAGGCAGTTTGTTGCCCGGCGGAATTTCTCCGTTCCGAATATGCTGCCTCAGTTCTTCATAAAGAATAATGTATTCAGATTTCTTATCCATTACCGTTCCTTTAAGATACCAGTATTAGCTACTGGTATCTATTATAATCAAAAAAAGAGAAAAAACAAGGGGAGAATCAGAAAAAAATACGTTTTTTCTATTGTGCAGTAAAACTTTCTTCAAAGACGACAAGCAGATGCGGCACACCTGCACCATACTATTTTTATA
>DPDG01000030.1 GCA_003526375.1 Lentisphaeria bacterium | reverse complement strand
GCTCAATGGCGAGAACTTGATTTATCAAGTTCGAGAGCTCCGGCGGAATTCCCGATGTGATATGCTGTATTGATTGACTTTTGCCAATTCAAGCTGAAAGATAAAAAAACTCCCGTCCATGATGATCTGAAATCAGGAACGGGAGTTTTTTCATATTCTGAAAAATATTATTTTCCTGCGGTCTGTTCACGCAGTTTTCTGGCTTCATAAAGATGATAGAGAACCAGCGGGATCGCCATGAAGAACAGCGAGCCGAAGAACAGAAACGCGATATAGAAAATAATCGCGTGCGGACCTTCCGCGCGGACATTGCCTGTCGGGATGAATCCGACGAGGATCGCCAGAAACGCGGTCAGGAACGCTATGCCGGAAACGATCCACATTCCAGGCTTTCCCCCCGGAATCTTGTAGGAACGCGGTACATCGCCTTTGGAATAACGCAGCTTGATCGCGGCGGCGAACATGAACAGATACATGATCATGTAAAGCTGTGCGGTCAGTGCGGACATGATCCAGAACGCTCCGCTGATGGTCGGCATGAAGAAGATCACCAGAGAGAGCAGAGAGGAGATGATTGCCTGAATGATCAGGATTCTGGTCGGCATGCCGTTTGCGTTGCGATGCTGCCAGTAATCCGGAAGATAGCCTTCCCTGGCGACTTCGAGCACTCCTTTGGACGGTCCGAGGACCCATGTCACAACCATGGTCAGCGCGCCGTAGGCAAGCAGGAAACTGATGATCGGAGTCATCCATCTGATATGGAATATTTCAAACATCTTGTCGAATGCCTGAAGCGCCCCTGCCGCAAGACTGATGTCGTTTTGCGGTATGACGACAGCGATACCGAGAGAACCGAGGATGCTCAGAAGAATGATGATCGCGCAGGAGATGAAAATCGCCTTCGGGAAGTTTTTCTTCGGATTATCCACGTCCGTCACGTGCACTGCGGACATTTCCATGCCGGAAATCGCCACCATCATGCCGGACAGCAGCATGATCTGATTGATGTTGTCGAGATTCGGCACCAATGCACTTGCCGAGAACGGAATTGAGCTCGGCTTTCCCATGATGAAATAGACGATCATCAGAAGAATGATCAGTATGCCGGGGACCAGAGTCCCGGCGATGGCGCCCGAACTGCTCAGGAAAGCGGACAGTTTCATTCCCTTGAAGTTCAGGAAGGTCGCCAGCCACAGACTGCCTACCACGACAAGAAACACGAACCAGCGGTTTGTCGCCAGTTCCGGATTGAAGACATAGGCGATTGCCGAAGCGACGAACGTCAGGACCGCCGGAAACCACGGCAGGTTTTCCACCCATTGCATTGAGATCGCCACGAAACCCCATTTCGGGCCGAACGCCTCTTTCACCCACAGGTAAACGCCGCCGTCCTCCGGCCAGCCGGAAGCCAGTTCCGCCGAAACCAGCGCCGACGGCAGGAAAAAGCAGATGGATGCCGCCGTGATATAGAAGATGATGCTCCACCCGTATTCCGCCTGAGACGGCAGATTGCGGATTGACAGCACTGCCGCCACGTTCAGCATGGCAAGGGTAAATACTCCCATGCCGGCTTTTTTCACGATTGTACTCATAAAATCCCCCCTTTGATTCGGATTATGGTTTTCCTGCAAAATGCCGGGCCCGCAGGAATGTCCGGTGGAGGACTGCTCCACCGTCATTGCTTTGTTTCCGCACCTTGCAGGATTTTCTGCTTACTTTTTGACGCACATTGTGGTGAAGACCGTTCTGCCGTCAACGATTTTGCGTTCGACGCCGTGGATATCTCCCTCATATCCGGGGAAGGCTTCCTCGAAAGCCTGGCGCGTCAGCAGGTAATCAAGAATCGGTTCGGCTTTTTCGTTGAAGATCTCCCCGCCCATGATGATCGGAATTCCCGGAGGATACGGAACCATCATGACCGCCTGTATTCTGCCCGCCGCCTTGCTGAGTTCGATCGTCTCGACATGTTTGCGGACGACTTCATGATATGCGTCGGACGGCTTCATCGCCTGATCCGGTATGATCTCGAATGCCGCCTGCATCTTGTCGAGCATTTTGTGCTCTTTGATCCAGCGGTGCATCGCCACGCAGTGATCGCGCAGGCCGACGCCGTCATAGGTTTCCGGATGAGCCGTGACAAGCTCCGGGAACACGGCGCAGAGACACTTGTTCGCATCGAAGTCCTCTTTGAATTTCAGCATTGCCGCAAGCAGCGTCCCCTGTTTTGCGCGTGTCGTGCCGAGCGAATTCAGCATGAGAAACGAATAGTAATCCGTTTTTTCGCACACGATATTGTGATTGATGAGATAATTCGTCAGGATCGAAGCGGGAATTCCCCAGTCGTCCATAGCGCCGCCGTCGTCAATTCCGGGCGTGGTGATCGTGAGCTTGATCGGGTCAAGCATCACATAGTTGTCCTCAATATCCGGGAATCCGTGCCAGAGATTGTCTTTGCTGAATACCCACGGTTCCTGATGGTCCGCCAGATAGTCGATATCGGCATCGGCGAATTCAACGTCTTTGCCGTCGATTCTGACTTTGCGCGGCTGCCACATATTGAAGAACCAGTCCTTTTTCGCCTTGAATTCGCGGTTGAGCCGGGCGACCTCTTTGCGGAGCTGAATGGCTTCGCGGATGATGTCCCGCATCATGACTTCGCCGTTGTCGTCCATCATTTTTGTGGCGACGTCCAGCGAGGCGATCATGTTGTATTGAGGCGAGGTCGAACCATGCATCATATAAGATTCGTTGAACTCAACCGGATTGATCTTGACCGTTCCCCCGTTTTTGATGTGCAGCATGGACGCCTGCGAGAATGCCGTCAGCAGTTTGTGCGTGGACTGCGAACAGAAGATCGGCGGATCGTCCGGTTTGACTTCGCCGTCCGCCATGCCGTAGTGGTCCTGATACATCGGGCTGAAACGCGCGTAGGCATACCATGCTTCATCGAAGTGCAGGTTTTCCACGCTCTTTTCGAGCTGTTCCTTGATCTTGACCACGTTGTAGCAGACTCCGTCGTAGGTGGAGTTTGTGAGTGCGGACATCTTGACCGCAGTATTTTTGAGTTCCTGCGGGATCAGCTTGCTGTCTGCGATTTTCTGTTTGATCGAGGCAGGCGTGAATTCGGAAAGACGGACGGGCCCGATGGTGCCGCGTTTATTGCGGCGCGGGATCATGTAGACAGGGAGCGCATCCGTGATGGTCATGGCGTAATTCAGCGATTTGTGGCAGTTGCGGTCCACAAATGCGATGTCATTGCTGATCAGCTGGCTGCGCCAGATGATCTGGTTGACGGTGGATGTTCCGTTCAGGACATAGTAAGTCTGGTCGGCGCCGAACACTCTTGCGGAATTCTTTTCCGCATCGCCTACGACGCCTTCATGGTCGAGCAGCGAACCCAGCTCCGGAACGGAGATGGAGAGGTCGGAGCGGAACATGTTTTCACCGAAAAACTTGAACATTGCGACACCCGCCGGGCTCCGGAGAAAGCCCTGTCCGCCGAGATGTCCGGGCGTGTGCCATGCATATTTGTAGAGTTCGGAATATCTGACCAGTTCCCCGAAGAATGCCGGATACACGCCTGCCACATACTCTTTTGCATGTTCTTCGATGCGTCCCGCGAGAAACTCCGCCGTATCAGCGGTTTTCCAGAGACATCCGTTGATTCTGGAGAGATCTTCAGCGGCAAGCTTTTCCGTTTCGAGCTTGTCGGTCATCAGCAGAATCGGGATTGTCCTGTTGCGTTTGCGCAGAGCTGCGACGAGTTCGGACGGGTGCATCTTTTCCGTGCTGTCCTCTTCCGGGATGTCCCAGTCGACAATGACCGCTCCCAGATCGGCGCGGGAAAGAAAGATTTCACAGGCGTCTTCGTAGGAAAAGGATGGAATGACCTTGCATTCCTGTGATGTTTCCAGTTCCTGAATGATTTCCCGCAAACGGAACCCGTCGTCATTTTCGGAGTTCAATTCATGCGAGACGAACAGGATCGGCCATGCCGACATTGTGATTTTCATTTTGTCCCCCCCAAGGTTAAAATGATTGTATTGGCAATGGCGTCCTGCCATTGCGGATGTTTGAATACTCTCTGTTTTGTTGTCTGCATTAGCATACCATCTCTAGCGGAAAAATCAAACGGATTTTGTGCGGTCTGACGGTGTGCCCTGCCGTTTCCCCATGTGTTTTGACCGGAAATGCGGTAATATAAAATCGCTGTGGGATTCATACGGAATTTCCCTGCAAAGAGGGAGTCTGCGAGTGACGGGAACAGTAATATCTTTTTACCGGATATCTGTTATCCGGATATGCGATAAGAGATTTTTTCTTTTTTTTTACAATTTTTTTATTTTATCGGATTCAATATCCGCCCCACAGGTCGGCTTTGAGACGGAAGAATGCATGGGTGTTTTTTTCGAGTCAAGCGCTTTGCTTTTATCGCGATTCAACTGCATAAGTTATTCCGCCGGAGCCGTTTCCTGCTTTTTTTGCGAATGGGAGATATGCCCTGAAACGGCTGTTTTTTCCGCGAGCAATGAGGCGATCTCGCTTTTGGTCCTGGAACGCAGTTCGATAATCCGGTTTCTGGTGGCGGAACGCGGTTTGTTTTTTCCCTGTTCCCATAGAAAAACGGAATTGGGATTGACTTCCAGCAGGAGCGCCATCTCCTGCCGGCTCAGCCCCAGGCGGATTCTCAATTTCCGGATGCCGGATGCGCCGAGCCTTTTCCGTTCCTTGCGGAGCTGGGCGCCGGCAGACGCTTTTGTGTCCGGGCGCCCCGAATCCGTCACAGATGCAAGCTGCTCCTTAAGCCCTGCGATTTCTTTTTTCAGAAGAGCATTCTGATGTTTCAGTTCTTTCAGTGTGTCGGTAAGGTGTTCCGTTGCCGTCTTGACCTCCTTGCGGGAGAGACGTAAAATCTCATTTTTTAAAATTTGGGCAATATTAGGCATTCCTGCGTCCTTTCCGTTTGAAGAAAACCGTTATGCAACTATATTATATTACCGGTTATTTTGGAAAAGTCAATAGAACATTATCAGTAATGTTGATTTTCCGGATAACAAGTTTTGCATGGCAGTAATGGTTGTGAATGTGCCGCGGCAGTTTCCCTGCGCCATGCAGCAGTTGCCGCAATGCCGTTTTTCCGGTTCGCGGATCATGTAACAGGCAGGTTTGAGAAGTATGTTTTTCATAGATACCCACTTTCATCCGGGTGATTATATTCCGGATATGGGGGAATACTGCGGGGAAGCCGCAGCGGAATCCGTTTCCAGGCTGATTCTCTGTTCCGGAAACTTCGAGGAGTCGGAACGTGCCGCTTCTTTCGCATCGGAGAATGAAGCGGTTTATTTCGCCGCAGGGGTGCATCCCCATGAAGCGGAACGCATGACCGGAAATTTTGAGGACTTCAAAGTCTTTGCCGCGCATGGCAAATTCGTGGCGGTCGGTGAGATCGGGCTTGATTTTTACTATGATACGTCCGGACGCGCTGTCCAGCAGAAAGTTTTTTCCGGTTTTCTGGAGCTTGCCCTGCAGCTTGATGTCCCTGCGTTGATACACTGCCGCGACAAGGATGGATGTTTTGGCGCTTATGATATTTCTCTCGAAATGCTGACGGAGTTTCACCGGAAAGGCGGCAGATATCTTCTGCACTGTTTTGCGGGAAACCGCGAATATGCGGAGAAATTCATGGCGGCGGGAGCAATGTTCGGGGTCGGAGGTATGCTGACTTTCAAGATGGCGGAGAATATCCGCGAAACCATATCTATAATTCCCATGGAGCGCCTGATGCTTGAAACCGATGCGCCGTATCTTGCGCCTGTTCCTTACCGGGGCAGGCCGAACCATTCAAAATATATTCCCCTGATTGCACAGAAACTGGCATGGCTCAAGGGAATCACACTGGAACAATGTGCCGTGCAGACTACCGGTAATGCACTGCGCTTTTTCAATCTGCCAAAAGGAGTCTGACTGAAATGAGCGAAATGACGTTTACCGGAAAGCTGTGCGCATGGGGACGGCTTTTGCGTCTCCCGAACCTTTTCACAGCCCCGTGGGACCCCGTCTGCGGTTTTTTGATTGCAGGAGGAGCGTCTGATCCGGAAAAGATCGGCTATCTGGCGGTTGCCGCGTTGTGCGCCTATGCTTTCGGGCTGGTGACCAATGATATTGCCGACCTGAAAACGGATACGGCGGAACGTCCGGCGCGTCCGCTTCCGTCGGGTGAAATTTCAATGAAGGAGGCGTCTATTGCGGCGGTCGTGCTCTGTATCGTCGCATTGGAGCTGACTTCTTTTGCCGGGCATGGCGCCTGTTTCGGCATGATGCTGCTTCTGGTCGTGATTCTGCTTTATAACTATTGCGGCCGCAAGTCCGCATTGTTGAGTTCAGCGCTGATGGGGCTTTGCCGCGTGTTCAGTTTCGGGATCGGTGTCGCCGCCGTCTATCCGGAAATTCCCTTCCCGGACATGATGCTGTGTGCGTTGTATGCCGCAGGAATGTTTCTTTTTATTCTTGGAATCACTCTGGTCGCACGGCGCGAAACGGAGACATTGAAATCCCGTCCGGGGCGCATTTTCATTCCTGCCGGAGCGCTTCTGATGGCGCTTGCCGCCGGTCTCCGGATTTTGTCGTCCACCCCTTCCTGCGCAATTTCCATGACAGCCTCCGGCAGAGTTTCTTCCGCCGGCGAACTGGATATAATCATGCTGCCGGGGCTTCTCCTTCTCCTGCTTTTTTTCGGAGCATCGGCGGGTGCATGGTTTGCATTTGGAAGAATGTTGGAACCCGCTGCCGTTCAAAAGAAAATCGGTTTCCTGATACGGACATTGATTCTAGTCCAGTGTGCCGTCATACTGTCGTTTTCTCTTTCTCTGGGAATTGCGGTTGCCTGTTGTCTTCCTTTGGCGCGCCTGGCGTCATGGAAATTTTACGGGAGCTGAACATGTCGGATTGGATTGATATACAGAAAGACCCGAAGCACATTGCCCGGGAACGGGAAAAGGCGAGGGAACTGCGGAAAAGCGCATGGTGGCGCAGCCTGCTTGACAAGGGAATCTGCCACTACTGCGGCAAAAAATTCAAGCCGGAGGAGTTAAGCATGGATCATGTCGTTCCCGTTGCCCGCGGCGGACGTTCCAATAAAGGCAATATCGTTCCCTGTTGCAAGGACTGCAATAACAAAAAGAAATACCTGACTCCGGTTGAAATGATTCTCGCTGAGCTGGAGCGGAAGAACGATTTTTCAGAATGATCCACAAGATGAAATGAGATGCAAAAAAACGGTATTTTGTGAAGCGTCAGTCACAAAATACCGTTAAGAAATCAATTCCAGTGATTATCTGGTACGGCCGGTATAGGCATCCGCAGCCGTGTTGTCAATCACATATTGGAAGAATTTTTTCTCCGCCGCTGCACGGGCTTTATCCCAGGGACGCGGTTGTCCGCAGAGCTGCACGACCCACAACTTCAATTCCTTACGGTGCCAGTTCACCATGCAGTTCGTCCCCCATGCGCCGCCGTGCCCGAACCAGGAATTTTCCTGATCTTCTTCCGGAGCGGTCAGTCCGAGGGAATAGCCTCCCATTCCTTTCGGGCGGGTTGATTTTGCCAGCAGTTCCCTGACGGTCTCCTCCTTGAGAATCCTTGCGCCGTTATCTCCCACGCCGAGATTCATCAGCATCTTATAGAACTTCAACTGATCGTTTGCTGTTGTCCAGAGTCCCGCGCCCGCCGACGCAAAGACATTCGGGCCGTTGTAGGGGCGCTGCTGCATATTATTCTGTCTCCGGTATTTTGCCGGTGCATCTTTCACGCAGTCATACATCTCGACCTGTGTCTCCAACTGCCGGTCTGTCGGGCGGAATGAACTGGAGTTCATGCCGAGAGGAATCAAAACCCGTTCCTAGAGGAAATCTTCCCAACGCTGTCCCGTCACCACCTCGACGATGGCGGCGCCGATATCGATGCCGGTGTTGGAATACTGCACTTTTGTACCGGGTTCAAACAGCAGAGGAGAGGCTGCGGCAATAGCCGCCGTCTGGCGGATCGGTGCGCCGCCGCTCCAGCCGCCGCCCTTGATGTTCCCCTGCTTCGCGCAGATTTCAAACGGAAAACCTCCGGTATGGTTCATGACCATACGGATGGTAAGCGTGTTTTTGGCTTTGACAAGTGTTTTTACTCCATCCTGATTGGATTTCAAAACCCAGAGTTCCCTGAATTCCGGCAAATATTTGGAGACGGGATCGTCCAGAGAAATTTTGCCTTCTTCAATCAGCATTGCAATGGTCACTCCGCAAAATCCCTTGGTCTGCGAGCACTGCATATAAACATCGTTCATCGTGATGGGACGTTTTGCCGCCACATCGGCATATCCGACACAGGTTGTCTCCTGAATGCCGTTTTTATAAAAAACATTGATTGCGCCGGGGAGCTGTCCGCTTTGGACGAAAGGCATCAATGCGTCTTTCGCAAAAGTCGTTTCCGCCTTTTACGGTGCGTCCGGGACCGATTGGCAACCCGTGGTGATGATCGCGACGGAGGCGATAAGCATGATTGTTTTTGTCAGTTGATTCATCATCTTGTTTTATAACCCCATTGGTTTATTGTTGTATTTTTGACCTCGTTCCTGGCATTTTTATAATATAAGTTAGCCTTCTTCCCGTTGAATTGCAAATCCGTCACAGCTTCAATTTTCAGGAACCGGCATCATGAAAAAACTCCCGCCCGGCAATGCGGACGGGAGCGGAACTCATGCCTTTTCCTTGATTCTGGCAATCAGCCGGACGATTTCACCGATCACAAGGATCAATGCGCTGAATCCGATCAGGGAAAGCCACTGATTCAAATTCAGCGGAACCGTCCCGAACATCTTTCCGCCGAACTGCGTAATCAGGATTTGCCCGACAGGAATAATCGCGGCAATAATCCAGAAAGTCGGATTTTCGCTCCATGCGGCAAAAACCGAACGCTTCGTTCCGAAGCATTTCACATTCAGCAGGTTCCAGAACTGGAGCATTACAAAACCGCTGAAAATGATACATTTGTTTTCCGCAGAGACTCCGCTCTTGTCCGTATGCGTGAACACATACCAGATGAAGATTCCGATGAATACCGCCGCAGTAATGAAAATGTCCAACGCCATTTTCTTCGTGACGATGAATGCATCGGGATCGCGCGGCGGACGCTTCATCAGTTCCGGGTTCGGCGCTTCGGTCGCAAGCGCAAGCGCCGCCATCGTATCCATGATGAGGTTGATCCAGAGCATCTGGATGACGGTCAGCGGCAGGGAGATTCCGATGAACGGCCCCAGCAGGGCAATGCCGACCGCCGCAACGTTGATCGTGAGCTGGAACACAAGAAAACGCTGGATATTGAGGTAGAGCGAGCGTCCCCAGAGAACCGCTTTGACAATACTGCCGAATGAATCGTCCAGCAATATGATGTCCGAGGCTTCGCGCGCAATCGCAGTTCCGGTTTTGCCCATCGCGATACCGACATTCGCATAGTTCAATGCGGGAGCGTCGTTTGTGCCGTCGCCCGTTACAGCCACGACTTCGTTATTTGCCTGAAGCGCCTTGACAAGCTTCATCTTGTCATCCGGGCGCGCCCGCGCGATCAGCCGGAGCGGTTCCACTTCCTTCTGGGTTTCCGCTTCGGAAAGTTTCGCAAAATCACGTCCCTCGATGAGTGTGCCTTCCGGCGGGCGCGGGGTATCCCAGAGCCCGATCCGGCGCCCGATCTCGGATGCCGTTCCGGGAGTGTCGCCGGTTACGACCTTGATCTGGATTCCTGCGTCGCGGCATGCCTGAACCGCCGCCGGAACTTCCGGGCGGACAGGATCGGCAATGCTGACGAAACCGAGATAGACCAGATCCTGTGCGGCATCGGCGAGTTCATCGTAAAGGCGGTCCGTTTCCCGGTATGCCAGCGCCAGCGTGCGGCATCCGGTTCCCTGCGCCTGATAGAGCTTCTCCATGACGGTATCGCGGTCCGCCTGTGTCAACACCCGCATACCGTCCGCGGATTTCTGTTTCGAACATTTGGAAAGAACGATTTCCGGCGCCCCCTTGACATATAGGAGCTGTTTGGACAGAAGCGCGGAACTGCCCTGCGTCGCCATCATCTTCGTTTCCGTGGTGAAGGTCCACTGACGCTCCAGCTTGAACGAGGAACGGATTTCCTGATACGGGAAGCCGCTGCGGCGGACAAACTCAAGAAGCGCTCCTTCCGTCGGATTCCCGATGATCTCAAGCGTCGCATCGTCTCCGTGAAGATTCGCGGTCGAGTTTGCGCAGATTGATTCTGCAATGAATTTTGCCGTCTCGTCTGCCGGATTCAGCGTTTCAATACCGGGAAGCGACGGGATATCGACGGAGCGTGTGCGCATCTGGTTCATGGTTAGGGTGCCGGTCTTATCCGTGCAGATGACGGTCGTCGCCCCGATGGTTTCACAGGCATGCAGTTTGCGGACAAGGCAGTTGCTTGCGGTCATCCGGCGCATACTGTAGGCGAGACTCAGCGTGACGCTCATGGCGAGACCTTCCGGCACAGCCACGACAATCAGCGTGACGGCGATCATGAACAGCCCCAGAAGCGTATGAATGTTCTCCCACTGCGCATATGCGGACAAGGAGCCCGGAAGCGAACCTTTGGAAAGCCCCTGTGCAATCAGGATTGCAAGCAGAGTCAGAGATAATGTCGTGCCGACAATCGCAATCAGTTTGCCGAGACGGTTCAACTGTTTCTGGAGCGGCGTCTCGATGGAGGTGATATCCGTCGCGGCGCTTGCCGTCCTGCCCATTTCCGTATTGCCGCCGACTGCGGTGATCCGCACATATCCGTAGCCTTCAAGAACGGTTGAGCCGCGCAGAAGCTGATCATAGGGATAGGTCGCATTGCGCATGGATTCAGGTATTTCGCCGTTCTGCTTCGGCATCTTGGGAACAGGCTCCGGTTCGCCGGTGAACTTCGACTGATCCACATGCAGATTGACAGCGGAAAGAACCTGCGAATCCGCGGGCACTTCTTCGCCTGTTTCCAGAAACACGATATCGTCCACGACGAGATCCTGTTTCGGAATCTGGACGAATTCCCCGTTGCGGATCGCCTTGAATGGAAGCGAGTCGTCAACCTTGTTCAGAATGTCGAACTCCTTATTGGCGCGGTACTCGTTCAGGAATGCGATTCCCGTTGCAAGAATGACCGCGAGAATGATGCCCGCGCCCTCGATAAAGCCTCCTGTGAGAGCGGAGATGACCGCCGCCGCCAGCAGGATGCAGATAATCGGATCCTTGAATTTTTCGAAAAAGAGTTTCCATGCCGAAGTCCGTTGCGGCGGGGGCAGGGCGTTGACGCCGTGTTTCGCACGGCTTGCCTCCACTTCCGCATCGTTCAGCCCTGTATATTCGCATTGTGCTTTCTGTGTCATGATATGAAATTAACCTTTCCGGTCTGGTTGTCTGTTATAATAAATAGGAAGAAATGAAATCGGGATCAGGCGACGGTGGGACCGGCGCGCACCGGCCGGCAGCCGGAAAGGAGCAGTTTCAGCATCTCACATTTTGAAGCTGAAAAAGATGCCGGGATGCGTTCCCGTTCCGACGGAAATACCATGATGCAAAGCTCTGCCTGCGGTGTTTCCTGAAAAGAGGGAAGTTCCCTGCCCATCTCTTTCAGACGGCTGGAGCGAAGCCCGGAATTGTCCGGCGTAAAAAAATCGTCGTCATACGGATTGGTGTCGCTGCTGACATCCAGAACAGCCTGCGGAATTTTTCCTTGAGTGAACGGTTCAAAAAATGAATAGGAGGCAAGCGCTGTCAGAACTGTCATGGACAGCAGAAACATCAGTGTTCTGAATCGTATCATGGTCCCTCATTATATTTTCCAATGGCTCATACTATAACCTGCTTCGCAGGAGTTTCAAGTTTCAAGCAGCAAGTTTCGGATGGGGAAGGGGAGGGAAAACGGATTCGCCCGTGTTTCCTTTGGACAGCAGAGATGGAAAAGCCTCCCGGAACTCCGGGAGGCTCTGAAGATTCTGAAATTTGAAAATTATTTCAGCACAATGCGCTTGATGTTCTTTTTGCCGGCTTTCACGATGGCGGAACCATTCGGGAAGTCCGCGGCTTTTGCCGTGAAATCGGGATCGCTGATCCGCTGGTCATTCAGGTAGGCGCCGCCGCCCTGAATCAGCCTGCGCGCTTCGCCGTTGGACTTGCAGAGGCCTGCTTCCGCCATCAGTTTCGGGAACCAGATGCCTTCCGCCGGCAGAGTCAGTTCATAAGTCGGCAGGTCGTCGATCACCGCTTCATCCGTATTGATTTTTGCGATTGCACTGGAGGTCGGTATTTTGTTTTCCTTATCGGAAAATCCGAACTTCGCTCCCGCGGCGAGATATGCCTTTGCCGCCTCTTCCCCGCTGTGGGCGAGAGCCGTGGCTTCAAATGCAAGAATTTCCTTTGCGCGGTTGATGGATGCGGAACAGATGTTCCGGATCTCGTCAACGGGAAGTGCGGTGAAGTAGAGCATCAATTTCTGCACATCGGCATCATCCGTATTGCGCCAGAACTGATAATAGTCGAATACGGATGTCTTGTTCTTGTCAAGCCAGACCGCGCCGCCGACGGATTTGCCGAACTTCTGCCCGGTGCTGCTGTTGATGAGAAGCGGCATCGTGATTCCGTGAACCTCCTGCTGGGAGAGTCTGCGGACGAGTTCCGTTCCCGCCACAATGTTGCCCCATTGGTCCTGACCGCCCATTTCGAGTTTGCAGCCGAACTTCTTGTTGAGCATATAAAAATCATACGCCTGAAGGATCATATAGTTGAACTCAAGGAAGGAAAGCCCCGTTTCAAGGCGCATTTTGACGGATTCCGCAGTCAGCATTTTGTTGACGCTGAACTTGGAGCCGATATCGCGCAGGAAATCGAGGTAGAACATATTGTTGAACCACTCCGCGTTGTTCACGAAAATGGCGTTGTCTTCGGAGATGAAGCGGGAGAGCTGCTTGCGGATGCACTCCGCATTATGCGCAACGACTTCTTTGGAGAGAATCACGCGCGCCTCGCTCTTGCCGGAGGGATCGCCGATCTGCCCGGTTGCGCCGCCGACCATGACGATGGGAACATGCCCTGCCTGCTGAAGACGGCGCATCGCCATGACAGGGAGAAGATGTCCGACATGAAGACTGTCGCCGGTGGGGTCGAATCCCACATAATAATAGACCTTTTCCTCCGAGAGAAGTTTCTTGATTGCATCTTCGGAAGTGTTCTGGTAAATGAACCCCCGGACTTTCAGATCCTCAAATGGGCACGACGACATTTCTGTAACCTTTCATCTATGTTTTTTGTTTTGTCATAATGACACGAAAACCGTATAAACTACCACCGTTTTTTGAATATTACAAATGATTCCGGCTTTTTTATTCATTTTTTTACGGAATTTCCCTGGGGAAATCCCATTGACTCCTTCTGAAGAAATATGGTGTGGGTACGTTGCATCTGCCGCGATCCAACTGC
>DPDG01000017.1 GCA_003526375.1 Lentisphaeria bacterium | reverse complement strand
TTATTTTATTTTGAAATTACCTCCTCCCTGTTTTGATATTCAGTATGTTCTTCCCGTGGTACGGTCATATCCGCAGTCGGCAGTCTTCGCCGAAGTAAACCTTCCATAAACCGGATTGCCCGGCAACGCCATATCCACGACACTTTTCGGTGCGGAATGCCCATCGGCAAAAAGGATATTCGCTCTTCCTTTCAGGTAATAAGGCACCGGATCGGAATAGGAACCTGTTTTCCTCGGATCCGCTGCACCGTGACGGAATGCAAGCATCTGTATATTACACGCGCCCGGATTGTCTCTGATCACGCCGTCTCCAATCCAGACTGCAATGCTCGGCATCTTGACATCGGCAATCCGGCGCATCCTGCCCTGATTGGAATTCGTTGAATAATGGATGCCGGAGAGTCCCACATTGGCAGTGTAATGCGTATAACCGAATTCACCGGCAGCCATATCTCCCAGCGGAACGGACTCCGAAGGACAGATATAGGTCGTCCCTTTTGCATTCGGCGCATTCGCCCTGTATTTCACTCCATAGGAGGGTTTCCCGTCCAGTCCCGCCAGATTGCCATACCAGATCCCCCCGCGGTCCCAATTTCCCCCAACCCCGAAAGGCGGCATCGCCGTCGGAACGATCCAGCCGTCGAAATCGTTGGAATACATGGCTCCGGCTGTCCCGATGGTCTTTTGATTCGAAGCACAGGAAATTGCATAAGCCTTGTCCCGTGCCTTGTTCAACGCCGGCAGCAGCATCGCCGCCAGAATGGCTATGATTGCAATCACGATGAGGAGCTCTATGAGAGTGAAAATTCTTATTTTCACCCTCGAAGGAAGAACAGAGGAACAGGGAACTCTGAAGTAAGAAGAAACGGGGAAACATTGGAACAATTCAACATTGGATGGAAGGAAGAAAGAAGAAGCAGGATCAGGGGACTGGCAATGTCCTGCCCTGCCTTGCTGCCGGAATGAAATACCACTTTTACAACTTTTCCTCATGAGGAGCTCTATGAGGGTGAAAATTCTTATTTTCACCCTCGAAGGAAGAACAGAGGAACAGGGAACAGGGAAAGACAAAGGAATGGAAAAACAGTTGAACAATCGAAGGATGAAGGAAAAAATAAGGTTGAACGGGGATTGACTGCGTCCTTTGCCGGCGACCATTCCCCGCCGCGGAAAATGACGAAAACCCGGCAGAGAAATATTACATATTGTACAAGGTTCCGTCATGATCCCATTTCCTTCCCCGCAGCCTGCATTCTGTGACTTCATTCGAGCCTCCCTGTGTTGGAAAACTGTATTTTTATGGCTTCATCTTTATTTTCCGAAATCTCCTGCTGTTTTTAATTATACATGAAAGAGCGGATTCTGCAAGATACTATTTTTTCATAAAGATATCGTTTTTTTATCATTCTTTGTTTTTCTGACAAAAATCCATTATTCAAAACAGGAAACCCTCCGCATACTCGCACCCCGTTCTGAAATAATAACTGGAACTTCCGTTATAGAATGACACAGGAGTGCGCGATTCCACATGCCCGTCGATAAAAACGAGGTTGCTGCGTCCGCGGAGGGAAAATTGGACAAGTCCGTATTTTGCCGCCCTCTGAAAATATGAAGTGCTCTACTGTGCGCTAAGGCACCTGTCCTGGAGAGTTTTGCAGCAGAGAGCAAACCCGTCATGGATTCCCGGATCTGGAATGCCCTGAAGCTGATGGAGCAATATCAGGAATCCGGTCATATGGACAATCAGGAAATCTGCCGCCGGATCGGAATGTCGTTCAGCAATTATCAGCGCCTGTTCAAAAAAAGAACTGAAAATGCTGAAACGGAATGAAACAATCTGACCGGTTCACCCATTCAATTTGTTTCCCAGCCATATTGTTCATGATCAAAAAAACTTAAAAAAAACCAAAAAAACGTCTTGATTTTCAAGCAGAGCAAGTCCATATTATCAACATATCATGAAAACGTTTAACTAAAACATTTTGGCCAATAATATGAAAAAAATCAGACGCATCACGATAAGAGATGTCGCCCGTGAGGCCGGAGTAAGTATCGCCACGGTCAGCAGGGTAATCAACGGCGAGACAAGCTTCCCCTCCGAAACGCAGAAACGGGTCTGGTCGATTGCGCATAAACTGGGTTATGAACCCAGCCAGCAAGCCCGTAAACTCAGGAACGGAACATCCACCGAACGGACGAAAACCAATCTGATTATGCGTATTTTCAACCTGGGACGCGAAAATCCCATCGGAGACCGGGAGACTGCGGACAGTGTCCAGATGTTCGACTGGATCGCCAGTCAACATGGTTTTTTCACTACGACTTACCGTTACTATCAACAGGAAGGATTCCGCTGTCCCCTGCTTCTGGACCGCCTGATTGACGGAGTGGTGATCGGTTCGCCCCACAGGGAGGTCATCGAAACCATTGCAGGCAAGGTTCCGACCGTTGCACTGGAGGTGGGAAGCGCCTATCACTATCCTGCGGTGCCTCGCGTCAACTCAGCGACGGCAGACGGGTTGAAGGAAATGTTGATCAAAGCTTATACTATGGGACACCGGAAACTGGCGGTCGTCGGAGGACCGGACAAGAAAGAGTTCTTCTCCAGAAACTATCTCCGGATGATCTGCAATCTCATTGACGAAATCGGTTTTGAACTCGGTCCGGAACACCTCTACCAGCCGCAGGGGCTTTCGTGGAAAAATCATGACCAGTTGATGAACGCCGTTGCGGATGCCATGGTGCCGGAAATCAAAAAAGGGCGGATCACGCTGATCGCCGGAGAGGATATGGTATATGCCGAAAGCATTTGGAAAGCACTTGCGGAACGGGGAATCCGGGCGCCGGAAGATGTTTCGATCATCGGGGTCAATTCCTCCTGCGGACAGAGTCAGGGAATGGAACATCCGGTCACTTCCGTTGTACACGACAGCATGCAGCTTTTCACTTCCGCCATAGAAATTCTTCAGGATCTGATCGCCGGAAAAGGGCTTCCATGCACAGAATTTCTGGTTGCTCCCCTGATGAACTGGGGGACAACTCTCGGCAAACCTGAAAAAAGAAAGGGATCATCATGAAAGTAACTTTTCTGGGCGGCGACTCCCTCCGCCTGCTCCCCATTCTGCGGGGAATCATGGGAGAGATACCGGAAGTATTCCGGGGTGGAGAAATCCGGCTGCTGGACAGGCGGCAGGAACGTGCGGAAGCCGTTGCAAGGCTCATTGAGGCATGTCCCGAATACCAGAATGTATCCTGCAAGATCACCTGTCCCGAGGAAATCGACGCGGCGCTGGAAGGAATCGACGTCCTTTACCTGACAATGGCGGCAAGGCGCGAACCCAGTGAAACGCTGGCGGCTTTTGCCGCGCAGGAACATGGTTATTATTCCTCGGACCAGCTTTCCGTAAACGGCGCTTTCCTGTCGCTCCGGCTGGGAAACACGATTCTGGATATCGCAAGAAAAATGGAGAAACTCTGCCCGCAGGCGCTGATGCTGATTTTTCCGAATCCGGTTTCCGTTTACAGTTGCATGGTGAACACCTATACGAAAATAAAAGCGCTCGGCATCTGCGGAGGATTCAACAATCACCGCTGGGATCTCTCGCGCCTCTGCGGAAGAAATGAATTCGACCCGGACTGGAACGTCGTAGCGGCAGGCGTCAATCACCTCTCCTTTATTCTGAGAGGAGAATACAAAGGCGAGGACCTGTATGCCTCTCTCCTGCCCCGCATTCTCGACCAATCCTGGAAATGCATGGAACTCCCCGGCTCCGGCAATGGCGGAAAAGCGCTGGAAACTGCCCTGAAAACACTTTACAGGCTCTATCGCAGATACGGAACCGTTATTTTCTCCACGGAACTGGACGGGCTGGCACATATCGCCTGTTCTGAAGTTATGGAGTTTCAGCGGGAACGGCTCGCCGCGCTCCCGTTTTATGACCCTGAACGGGAAAAAGTAAAATCTGAACTGGCGGAACAGAAGCGTTTCGATGATTTCATCCGGCAGTCCGAGTCTCCGGAACAAATCAACTGGAATATTCCGTGGCCGGAAAACCTCTATTTCGGAAAAGACCTTACGGACATCTCAATTCCGATATTCAGGGCTGTTGCGGGAATCGGGAAAATGCGAATCGTGGCGTCCCGTCCAAACCGTGGAGCTGTCGCAGGGCTGCCCGACAATGCCGCACTGGAATATACAATGGATCTTTTCAAGGACAGTATCGTTCCGGTGGAAAACCAGTTTATTCCGTATCCGTTCCAGGGATTGACCGCATCGCTTTCCGAGTTTCAGACTCTTCAGGCGGAGGCAATTGCAAAACATGATCCGAAGATCTTCGCATCCGCGCTTGATGCATATCCGGTTCACCGTTTCCAGCCCGGGCACAAGGAATTTTTCCGTAAAATGTTTGACATCTACACCGATCTCGACCCCCGTATGCTTGAGGCTCGGCAGTATTTCGAAAAATAAAACGGCGAATGTCTGTATATATTTCTCAAAGGAGGATCAGGTGAAAGCATTCAGGATTGGACTGTATGGATGCGGATGCCGTACCCGGCAGGTTCTGGAACGGGCGCTGAAAAGCGGTATGGCAAAGGTGACGCTCTGCCATGACATTGATTGCGGAAAAGCCGGCGAGCTGGCGGAAAAGTATCATGCGGAACCATGCACGCTTAATAAACTTTTAAGCGGAGAAGAGGTCGATATGTATCTGATCTCTCTTTTTCCGGCGGCACATCCCGATGCGCTTCTCGCAGCGGCAGAAACAGGGAAACCCGTTTACATTGAAAAACCGGTGGCGGTATTCATGCCGGATGTTGTCCGGCTGATTCCGCTGATCGGAAAAAGCTATGTGCATGTCGGGCTCTCCTACCGCTATCTTCCGGTATTCCGGGAGCTTGCGAGACTCGTAAAGGACGGAAAAATCGGAGAACTGGCGGGAATCAATTTCAACTGGCTGTGCAATCATTTCACGCGGAATCAGGGAGCCGGCGCAAACCCGAACTGGCGTTATGTACCGGAAACCGGCGGTGAACTCACCCAGCACTACTGTCATTGCTTCGAATGGTTCCGAACACTTGGCGGCGACTTCCGTTCTCTGACGGCGATGAGCCTGAAAATGCAGGACAATCAATCCTGTCTGGAGGATCTGTGGGACCTGATCATCAAACAGAAATCAGGGTGTCAGATTTCGTTCCATTCCAGCGAAAGAAATCCCAGATACAGTGTACACGGTTATCTGGAAGGTACAAAAGGCTCTCTCGAATGGGAATGGAACAATCCATCGAAAATCATCTTCTACAAAGGAGCCCATGAGCGCAGGGAAGGAGAACCGCTTCCTGTTCCAGGCACAGTCCCCGACGCCCTTGAGGAGTTCATCTCACGCATACGCAGGGGAGAACCGCCCGAAGTCACACTGGAAGACGGCTTATGGTCCGTCCTGCCCCCGATTTATGCAAGGGAAAGCGCGGCAACCGGAAATGTCAGCATCTTCCCTGAGCGGCTCACGGATTTGCTGAAAGGAGCAAAGGAATAGATTATGCCGGAAAAGTATGATGTAAAAATCATTGATTGTGAATTGTATTTTCTGCCGCTCGTCATGCGCATCCCGCTGAAATTCGGAAGCGAAGTCAGCACCGGCTACGACACGGCAAGAGTCAGGCTCACAGTGGAGGGAATGGACGGCAGGCGCGCCTCGGGCTGGGGAGAATCTCCCCTGAGCCCGGCATGGGCATGGCCGTCCGCAAGCTCCTTTGCGGAACGTCTTGACAAAATGCGCAGGCTCTGCCGGAAGCTGGGCGCTCTCTGGAAATATTTCGGCGGAGCGGGGCATCCGATGGAAATCGGATACGCTTTTCTGGAAACGCAGCTCCCTCATGAACTGCCGGAGCTTGCAGAACTCACATGCAATGCCCCTTTCGACCTCGCGCTGCACGACGCCTACGGAAATCTCCACGGCATCCCCGTTTACGACACCTACAACCGGAATTATATGAACCGCGATCTGATGAGTTATTTCGGAGAAGAACGTTTCCGCAGTCTCTATCCCGAAGACTTTTTCTCCGCCCCGGCGGCAACTCTTCCCGTATGGCATCTGGTAGGCGGCAGGGACCCGCTCTGCCGGAACGAAACAGGCCGCTCCGATCCCCGCGACGGATACCCGGTGCTGCTGGACGACTGGATCACGGAAGACGGATTGAAATGCCTGAAAGTCAAGTTGCGGGGCAATGACCCCGAATGGGATTACGAGCGGCTGCTCCGCACCGGACGGATCGCACTCGAAAGGGGAATCGACCATTTAAGCGCGGATTTCAACTGCATGGTCCAGAATGTGGATTATGTGAACCGCATACTGGACCGTTTACTCGCAGAACATCCGAAAATATTCAATCTGATTCTTTATATCGAACAGCCATTTCCTTATGACCTTGAACAGAACAGGATCGATGTGCACAGCGTGTCGGCGCGGAAACCGCTCTTCATGGATGAAAGCGCCCACGATTGGAAACTGGTCCGTCTGGGACAGTCCCTCGGATGGACGGGAGTCGCACTCAAAACCTGCAAAACGCAGACAGGAGCGCTGCTGAGCGCCTGCTGGGCGAAAGCGCATGGAATGACGCTGATGGTGCAGGACCTGACCAATCCGCGTCTTGCCATGATACCGCACGTCCAGCTTGCCGCCCATATCGGGACCATCATGGGAGTGGAATGCAACGCAATGCAGTTCTATCCGGAGGCTTCCACAGAAGAAGAGCGGATTCATCCGGGGCTCTACCGCAGGCGCGGTGGCAGACTTGACCTCTCCACGCTGAACGGCAGCGGCTTCGGAATGCAGACGGACCGGATGGACTTCCAATTGCCGGAGAAGGAGGCATTAGGATGAAACAGGTCGGCTACGGAATTATCGGAGCAGGCAATATTGCGGCACTCCACGCAAAGGCGCTTTCCGCTCTGAAAAATGCAGAACTTGTCGCTGTTTACGACAGGAACACCGCAGCGGCGAAACGGCTCGCGGAAGAATACGGCTGCGAATTCTGCCCGGACTTCAGAACCTTCCTTGCAGATTCCCGGATTCAGGCGGTCACAATCGCAACGCCATCGGGAATGCACGGGGCGGCGGCAATCCCCTCCGCCGAAGCAGGCAAGCATGTGTTTTGCGAAAAACCGTTGGATATCACGCTTGAAAAGGCGGATGCGATCATTCAGGCCTGCGACGAAAACGGCGTTCTTCTTTCTCCCGTTTTCCAGTCCCGCTTCACACGTCCGGTGCAACTGGTCAAGGACGCAATGAAGAGAGGACGTTTCGGGCGCATGGTCCTCGCCAGCGCACAGGTCCGCTGGTTCAGAGACGCCGCCTATTACAGTTCCTCCGACTGGCGCGGCACATGGAAGCTGGACGGCGGAGGTGCACTCATGAACCAGTCGATTCATGCCGTGGATATGCTGCTTTACATCAACGGAGCGCCGGAGGAGGTGTTCGCATTCGCAGGAACCCTCTCCCACAGCATAGAAGTGGAGGACAATCTCTGTGCGGCGGTAAAGTACCGGAACGGCTCCTTCGGCACGATCGAAGTCAGCACCTCCTGCGCCCCCGGTTTCCCGCGCCGCATTGAATTCTCCGGCAGCGGAGGAACCGTGGCATTTGAGGAGGAGAGGATCACACGCTGGGAGTTTGTAAAAAGACTTCCGGAGGATGAGGAAATCATGAAAGAACTCGCTCTTGCAGGGGACGCCGCCGGAGGGCGCAGCCCGATGAATATCGCAGATACGGGGCACCGTCTTCAGCTGGAAGACTTTTCGGATGCAATCCTGAATCATCGTGAACCGCGCCTGACCGGAAGGGAGGGACGCCGCGCGATTGAACTGATCTGCGGCATTTACGAATCGGCAAAGACTGGAAACCCCTTCTTTTTTATATAATTTTTAATTTCAGGGGTTGACATTGAAGATTTTTCAGATTATAATTAAAAGCAAGATGAAAACGTTTAACTAAAACATTTTTAAATGAAATAATAAAGAAAGGCGCTGAATCATGAAAAGGTTTTACCGTCTCCCGTTTCATATTCCAAGGATGAAAGATATTCGTTTCACCCTGATCAAGTTACTCATGAGGAGAAGTTGTAAAAAAGGGATTCATTCCGGCAGCAGCAAGCTTTGCCGCGAATTGATTCCGTCCAACCTTGTTGCTTCTCCCTTCTTCCTTCCATTGTTGAATTGTTCCAATGTTCAATTGTTCCAATGTTTCCCCGTTCCTTCTTACTTCAGAGTTCCCTGTTCCTCTGTTCTTACTTCGAGGGTGAAAATAAGGATTTTCACCCTCATAGAGCTTCTCATCGTGATTGCAATCATCGCCATTCTTGCCTCAATGCTTCTGCCGGCGTTGAACAAGGCAAGAGAAACAGCCAAGAAAACGTCCTGCATCAATAATTTGAAGCAATGGGGGACAGGAGTTGCCCTCTACATTGACACCTATCAGTATTATCCTCAACGTTTCACATGGACCGGTAATAATTCCGCTTCCACCAAAAGATCATGGTATCTGAGCATCGGAGTAGATATGATACAACTTCCAGAACATCCCAATTCCCCTAATTACATTGATTCTTCCGGACGGGGAAAACTGGCCTGCCCCGTGGTTCCTTATCCCGGAACAAAAAGAGACGGAACATCTTACACCGCCTGTTATGCTTATCAGTACAGCGGCAATGTCGGAGGAACTTCAGGAGAATCCCCCCTGAAAGCCTCCCGTGTGAAAATGGCATCAAAAGGTGCGCTTATCGCGGATGGATGGCAGGAAATGGACGTATTCGCCTATTACATCGGCAGCAGGGACAATACGGACCCGAACAAACTTCATTTCCAGAACCGCCACGGCAATTCTGCAAACATTCTTTACCTCGACTCACATGTGGGATCGGTCAACACGATGCAGGTCCACTGGACCAATCCGGCAAACAACTATGCGGACCGTATTCTGCTTCAGCCAACTGCAAATGCAACTTTTTAACGATTCAGGAGATTTTCCCACAATGAAAAAGATGATTATTCTGGGCGCCGTTCTGGCATCCATCCATCTCTCCGCAGCGGAAACGCCACCGGCATTGCACTTCAATCCGCCGCCGCGTGAAATCAAAACAGGAAAAGAGATGACAACGCTGGTTTCCAATGGAAAATGTGATCTGGAAATCGTTGTTCCGGAAGAAGCAGGGGAAACAGCGAAATATGCAGGAGAGGAACTCAGAAAATTTCTTCAGCAGGGATGCGGAGTCAAAATTCCATTGAAAAGCACCCGTTCCGGAGCAAAATACGCAATCATTCTCGGCGACAATGCTCTCCGCCGCAAAGCCTTTCCGGAGTTTGATCCGGCAAAATTGACACGGGACGGTTTTTACATACTCCGTAAGAACGGGGACATTTATATTGCCGGGCACGATGACAAAAGCAAACAGATCAGGAAATTCCTGAACTCACGCAGCGGCACCTGGTGGAACGACACTTATTTCGAGCGGGGGACACTGTTCGGCGCATACGATTTCATGGAACGCTTTGCCGGTATCCGTTTCTTCTTCGACGGAGAGATCGGCACGGTGGTTCCGAAACTCAAAGAACTGAAAATTCCGGCTTCCATTCATATCATGGACCGTCCCGACTTCACCAGCCGCAAAACATCCTGGCTGGTCACGAAAAAAGATGAATGGTATAACAATGACGATCCCGTTCCCGCATCCAACAGGAATTACCTGCGGTGGCGTCTGGAGACACGCTCCATTCCAAACTGCCACGGACTCGCCTATCTTGGTTATGTCCAACGTTTCGGCAAGACTCATCCGGAGTATTTCGCATTACGCAAAGACGGCAGGCGTTATTCCGACCCGAAGATGCCGTATCCCGGACAGCTCTGCCTGAGCAATCCCGGCATCCGCAATGAAATTTTTCTTGATGTCCGTTCCTATTTGAAAGGGGAAAATGCCGCAGTACGCGGAATCAAGGGTCCCGGCAATGGCTCCAGCTACTGGGCATCTCCCGGTTTTCAGCCGGGTTTTGCCAATCTTATGCCGCAGGATGCATTTCAGCCGTGCAACTGCAAAGAATGCCGGAAATATTTTGACAAAGGAAATTTGGGAGGCTCCAATCTGGTCTGGGAGATGACCGCCGAAATCGCCAACAGGATAAAAGCGGAAAAGATTCCCGGTTATCTGACGCAGATGGCATATCATTTTTATTCCATTGTCCCGGATGTTGAAGTTCCGGATAACGTACTCGTCATGGTCGCCTCCCCCGGACCGTGGCGCGACGGCAAGCCTCAACAGGCGAATGATGACGGGAAAATCAAGGCATGGACTGAAAAGCTCCGGAATAAGGTCGCTTTCTGGAATTACTGCATCAACAACAGCAAATGGGGAGAAAACTACGGGCGTCCCGGTATGCCGCACACCACACCGGAAACCATAGGCAGATATTACCAGCGCCACAAAGACAGATTTTACGGTGGGTTCCTCGAATGTGAAACCGATCATTTCATCTGGGGTGTCCCGAATATCTATGTCGCAACGAAAATGTTCTGGAACGCAGAACAGAACGTGGATGCCCTGCTGGATGATTTTTACAGCAAACTGTTTGCCGCCGCCGCACCGGAAATGAAACAGTTTTTCAAGGTGATTGAAAAGAACTGGGTGGAGAACCGGCAGGAAATCGATACTCCGCTTGGACCGCAAAGCATTCCTCTGACGCAGTTCACAATCTGGACAAAAATCTACCCGCCGGAAGAAATCCGCAGACTTGGCACGCTCTTTGACCGGGCGGAACAAAAAGTCCGGAACGACACCGACTCACTGAAACGCGTCCGCTTCTTCCGGAAACGCTTTCTGAATGTCATGGAACGTCATTACGCAGCCTACATGGAACAGCAGAACAGTACATCGGAAATCCTGCTCCGCGCCGTAAAGCGGATGGTGCCCCCCGTATTGGACAAAGAAATCCGGATTCCCGGCAAAACAGCATATCTCCGTGCCCTCAGGAAGCCGCAGACGGATCTCTCCCTGCAAGCGATTGCGCAGAAGGACGATAAAAATCTTTATCTGATCACCCGTTTCGCTGAACCGGAGATGAATCGTCTCAAGATAAGCAGCCCGAAAGCAGCAAAGAAAAACATCTGGAATGAGGCTTTAGCGGAATTTTTCCTGAATCCTTCCGGCGACCGCAGAAAATATTATCATATTGCGGTTCATCCTTCCGGCTGTTTTGAGGCGATCTCATATCCGGACAGGCAGCCGTGGAAAGCGGATATTTCCGTTCGCAGTCATACCGGCAAGGATTACTGGAGCGCGGAAGTCACAATTCCCTTGAAAGCGCTTGAAGGCATGAAACCGGAATTCCCGTTCAATATTGCCTACAACCGCCAGTTGCAAAAAGAAGAGATGTACTCCAGAACCTATTCCTGGAGTCCTTATGTCACTTCCAGTTTCCATTCGGTAGACAAATACGGTTTGCTGTCTCTGGATGACGGCAGGAAAGAGAAGAATCTGGTCAAGGACTGGAATTTTGATGTTCCGTTTGACGGAGACAGAATGGGTGCATGGTGGACCCGTTATCCGGAAGATCCGGATTTTTCCGGAGCAATCGAACCCGATCCGGCACAATTCATCACAGGAGGCCAAAGTCTGTATCTCCGCATGGATACAGGCAGAGGTGTTGCCGCGGCGCAGAATCTTACGCTGAAACCGGATACGGCATACACGTTCAGCTACTGGATCAAACACAATATTGACCCGGCATCCGGCGTCAACGCTGTTGTCAATGTGGGTAAAAACATCTTCATGCCGCAGCTTCAGATGCGAGGCAATGCCGATTGGCATAAAAAGACTTTCACATTCCGTACGCCGGAAAAATTCAACGGTAACGCACAGATACGCTTTACGATCCTGCGTCCCAAAGCGGAAATCTGGATTGACCATGTAAGAATTGAAGAACAAAAGTAACAGGAGGAACAACATGAAAAAGACAATGATTCTGGGAGCAATGCTCCTTGCCGGCATGGTGAATGCCGCAGATCCCGCCGGAACGGTAAACTGGAATGGACAGAACGTCTGGGAAAGCACCAAAATCAAAGCTGGAACGGATGGGGCAGCTCTGGAGGCAACGACACCCTGCCTGGTTGAATCCTCCGTTCTGATCCCCGTCCATGAAAAAGCGGAATACCGTTTCAGCGGAGAGGTCAGAAAGGCGAAAGGGGCTCCGTCAGCTCTCTTTCTTGCCGGATTTATCCTTTATGATAAAGATAAAAAAACGATACAGCCGCAGCATGTCCGCGTGATTCGCGGAACCGACACTGTTCTGGCGGAAGAAGCAAAAGCCGGAGACCATTTCATCAAAATCAGAAACGGGGCGCGCTGGACGGCAAAAACATACCATTATGCGGCATTCAATGCAGTCCAACTGCCGAACAGAGACCTTTCTCCTGATGTGATTTCCGCCGTCAAACGCGAAGGACAGACATGGACCGTTTCATTCGGCAAACCTCTGCAGAAATCATATCCGGCAGGGACAAAAGTCCGGATTCAAGCCTCCGGAGCTTACTTTTATGTAGGCAGTCTGATGCCGGCCGATGAATGGACTGCATTCGGAAAGACGGTGAAAGGAGTTTCAAAGGACTCTGTAAACAACAATCAATTCAGTGATCAGTTCTGGCCGGGAACCGCTTATATCGCCCCCATGATGATGCCGAACTGGAACTGGGGAAGCCCGGAAAAAAATCAGCTCAAAACACAAATCAGAAACCTCAGGCTTGAAGTATCCGAACCGGAAAAATAGAGTCTGCCTGAATTTGTCTTTAAGTCAGGTATCCTGATCGACAGGGACGGTATGGAGATACGGTCCCTGTTTTTTTTGCCGTTTTTTTCAATTTTCTTTGGAATCGCCTCTTGACAAAACAAGGTTTTTCGCTTATAATTAAAAACAGACACGAAAATTTCATAAGAAAAATTCGTTAAACAGAAATTTGAGGTAAAATCATGGCGGGTATGCTGAAAATCATAGCGGAACGGGCGGGACTCTCGCAGTCTACGGTTTCGCAGATATTGAACAGAAAGGCAAATGATTTCAGTTCCGAAGAAACCCGCCAGCGTGTATTCGCTCTTGCCAGCGAACTCGGTTACAAGCAGAATTTCGGGCACAAGCTCCTCCGGGGAGACAAGACACGGACCGTCGGAGTCCTGCTCGGAATGCACCGGATCACCCTGGAAGAACACATTCAGGCAATGATCATCAGGCTGCTGGACAAGCTGGAACTGCGAGGATACGGCGCCTATCTTGTAACGCTCAGCGACAGCGAGGAGAAAAATCTCCAGACTGTCCGGGATCTTGTCAGCCGCGGCGTGGACTGTTTCATCGCAATCGGCGATCCCGTCGGCGGCAGAAAATTGGAGCAGGAAATCCTGAAAAACAAAAAAACCGTCATCGGTTATGTTACTTCTTTCCATCGGAACATCGTGCAGGATCTTTCCGCTTCCTGTGAGGAGATCATCCGGTTCTTTCTGCACGAAGGCAGATCGAATTTCCGCTTTTTCCTGGGATATCCCGCCAACAGCGAGCGGCTTCAGGGGCTGAAGCAGATTTTTCCTGAAGTCACGGAACAGGAGCTCATAAAGCGTTATTACGTAAATCTCGGCGACCTCAAGGAACATGACGACATCGACACCTTTGCGCAAATCGGTTATGAGAAGACAAGAGAGGCACTGGAGCGGGACCCGTCCATTTCCGGTTTCTTCTATCTTTCCGATTACTTTGCCGTCGGCGGCGTCCAGTATCTGATGGAAACCGGGCGCAAAGTTGGAACGGATGTCCTCGTCGCCGGATTCAACAACATTCATGCAGTCAGAACCCATTACCTTCCGATCTCCTCGGCGGAACATGCGATCGAGGAGATCACGGAAGGTCTTGTCGGTGAAATGGATAAAACCGGCGATTTGAACCGGATCGTTTACTCGAAAACAATCATCAGGAAAAATAAGTGAAAGGAACGAAAAATGATGTGCAGAAAAAACAAAAAGACAGGGAAAGCGGAAAATCCGTGCCGGATTTTCAGGATTTTCACATTGATCGAACTGCTGGTCGTTATATCGATCATCGCCATTCTTGCGGCAATGCTGCTGCCCGCTTTGAACAAAGCAAAACTCAAAGCACATTCCATTTCCTGCATCAATAACTTGAAGACGATTGGAACTTTTTCACATTTTTACGGCAATGACTACAATGATTATATCGTACCGTCCAGCCTTAGATCGACAAAAGAAGGAATCACCCTGCCGGCATCAAGCGATGTTTTCGGAGACGGTGATGGGAATAAAAGTGCTTATTATATGGTTTTCAACGCCCTGGGATATACAAAATTTTATAAACGCGGAGGTCCGGACACCGTAACAAACGGAGCCAAAATCTTTTTCTGTCCCTCCATGTATGTCAAATCAATGTTCTCTCTCATGTACTGGGGCGCCACCAGCTACTGCGTCAGCAGCGCTGTGCTCCATAAGGAACCCTGGTACTTCGGCGAGGCGGAATCCAACAAGAACTGGTTCCGTTTCGCCGACGTCAAATCCGCCAGCAAAAAATGGTATATCAGCGACGGAGCAAGCACAACGGAATATACTTCATCCGGTTTTCTCATGATCCCGAACGGCTACAACCCCGGAGACGGAACAAGTGTTCCCCATGACTGGCACCGGGGTAATGTGAACATGCTCCATGTCGGTGGAAATGTATCTTCCTACCATGCCAGATATACCTATGGGAACAAACTGAATTATCTTGCAACAACACAGAACATCCGCTATGACCGGTAACATTGAAACGGGAAATCCTATGAAAAAAATACTTTTCTGCGCCACTCTGTTCCTCATCACCCTCATCACAGCCGGAGCACAGCCGGAATTGCAATGGAATTTCCGGAACGGAACGCAAAAGGGCAAAACGTGGTCTTTTCAAAGTACGGATTCCAAGCGGAAAGGAACCGTTACCTGCAATGATTACCTGCCCGGAGGCGGAGCTCTGGTCTGCGGGCCGGGAAAGGGGCATCGCGCCTATTTCGGCAAGCTGTCGAACTCCTCTGCAGCGATTGACATCACATTCAAGCTGAATGCGCCGCCGTCGCGGAAAATGACGCTGTTTTCCTATCAGGAAAATACATGGGGACGTGCCTACTTCGGAATCTACCTCATGCCAGGCTCCCGTTTCGGGCTTCTTTTCAATATCGACAACAAACAGGAAAAGAAAAAATTCTCGCTTGAAACCGCTCCCGCAGCACTTCATGCCGGCAGTTTCCATACCCTGCGCGTGACGGTGAGTTCCGGCGGAATGGCGCGAATCTATCTGGACGGCAAGCTGCTGAAAGAGGATAACGGCGCCATGAGCTTTTCCGATTTCACAGCGCCGCCTGTGGACGCCTATCATCCGTTTGCGACACTCGGCCATTCCTATTGGGGCTGCAACATCGGAGAACCGTTCGACGGTCTTATCGCAGGCTTGAAGATTATGGACCTGCCGGCGGAAACACCGGTGGAGGAAAATACACAGGAGAATGACTCTGCCTCACGCGCAGACGCCAATCTCCTGCTGAAAAGGACAGACGCAAGTCCCGTGATCGACGGCAGACTCAATGATTCCTGCTGGAAATCGGCGGAATGGACCGCCCCGTTTCTTGTGCTCGGCGCCATGAGTCAGAGCATCAACGGACTGTGGGAAACAGCCGATTCCAAATTTCAGAAGACGGCGTCCAGTGCCGCAATGCTTTACTCCGGCGACACGCTTTATGCCGCAATCCGTTCTCCGTATCCTGCGGGAATGACGCTGCGCGCCGAACAGAAGACCGGTGAAAATATCTGGCTGGATGACTGCGTGGAATTCTTTCTGCGCCCCGAAAACAGCGACGCCTATTACCAGCTTCTCGTCAACGCAAACGGAGCGTGGCAGGGAATGAAACATTTCTCCAATGGGAAAAGCGAAGCATGGACACCGGCAGGAATGAAAATCGCGGCGTCCCGTTCCGCCAATGCATTCGACATTGAACTTGCGCTTCCGCTTGCCGCTCTTGGGAAAACAGCTCCGGCACCGGGAAGCGTCTGGACCGGCAACTTCGCACGGGAAGGCGCGACCTGCGGCGGGCTCAGCAGCTGGGCGCCGGTCGGAACCAGTTTCCTCGCGCCGGACCGTTTCGGCAAATTCGTCTTCGGAAGCAGGAAAGACTACTTCTCAAACTCGGCAAAACCTCTGGAAGCGGAACTGAAAGCGCTCCCGAAACCGAACCGGACGGCGGAGAACGCTCTTGCGAAATTCAAACAGGATGCCCAGGCAAAGGGAGAGTCCCGCAAAAACTGGACGGAACTCCACAACCGGCTCGGAATGGTCGCCAACATGGTGATCCAGGCGGTCAACAGCGGAAAGACACATTTCGTCTGGCAGGATGACATCTGGGCGAATTTCGGTCCGGACCGCAAGATTCCGTTCGGCACAAGGGAGCTGAATGCGTTGAATCTGGAAATCGCCAGAGGTGCGCGCGCAATCACGGCATTTCTCGTCACCAATCTTTCCTCCCGCGCCCTGATGACAAACCTGTCCTTCACCGCGGATAAAACTTCAAAAAATCTTGAACCGCTGGTGCGTTTCCGCGAAACGGCATTCATCGAGCTCCACGGCGGAGCCATGATTCCCGATCCTCTTTTCGAGCTGCCGCTCGGCAGCATGCTCCGCGTCGCCCCCGGCAATACCGGGATGGTATGGTTGGACATTGACACCTCCGCGCTGAAACCGGGGAACTATGCGGGAACAGTCCGGCTCTATCCGTCATTCAGCGGCTTTGAGACGAAAGAAATCAGGCTGAATCTGCGGGTCAGCCCGGTCGATGTCTCGAAAGTGTTTGTGCGCAACTGGACCTATGCGGTCCGGGCTCCATGGCACATACGTGCATTGAAGGACTACGGCTTCAACTGCGTGATCCCGATTCCGCACCATTATTACCCCGAGTATGATGCAAACGGAAAAGCGGTCTTCCCGCGCCTTGAGGAAATGATTCAGGCATTGAAGGATAACGGGGTGCCGCAGAAAGAGATGTTCCTCCTGTTCTACCCGGAATTCTCTCTCTGGTCGCCGATCAGACTGGACGACGGGACATGGTGCAATTTCATGCAGCCGAAATGGCAGGCGGAATTGGCAAAGCGTCTGCGCCTTCTGCGCGACTGGCTCAAGGAAAAGGGATTCGGGTATGAACAGTATGCGTTCTACCCGACCGACGAACCGCACGGCGATCCGGAAAATCCCAGGGACAAGGCTCACTTCGCCTTCGCCGGGGGAAAGTTCATCAAGAGCATTGATCCGAAGTTCCGCCTGTTCGCAAATCCCTACAAACTGGATGACGGACGCCAGCAGCGCTACTTTGAACTCTTCGACATTCTGGAACCGTTCTATCCGCAGATGAACCGGAAACTCATTGACGAATACCGGAACAGCGGACGCGAAATCTGGACCTATTCCATTTTTGAAAAAAGCGTTCAGGCACAGCGCTACCGTCACCTGTTCTGGGAAAATCTGGATGCGGGATTTCAGGGCCCCGCAACCTTCTACGATCTCTTCGCCATGAGCGGCGACGCATTCAACTCCTACGACTCCGCCCCCGGAAGCAAGGTCATTGCCGATTACGGCACGATCTATGAAAACAGACGGCTGAAGAAACTGACTCCGTCCCGCCGGCAGGAGGCATGGTATCAGGGGCTTGTCGAGTTCAAGCTTGCAAAATTCTGCCGGGAAAAGATTGAGAAGCGGAGAAAAGCCGGAAAGGATGTCTCCGCCGAAGAAAAAGAACTCTCGCAGATCATTCAGGAAGGGTTCAGTTCAGGCGGAAATATGGACACTGCCGGCAGGAAACTGCTGAAACTGGCGGAACGCCTGAATGACTGATTCTCCTGTCAGCCATAAAAAAGCGGGGAACGGAACAAGTTCCCCGCAGTCATTTCCCAACACTTAATTCTCGCCGCTTTTTCAGAATATGGAGCGGACACCTTTGACATCCAGTCCAATATTTTTCACGTTCCTTTCCGCTTTCAGAACGTCAGGATGATATTGCTCATATACCATAATAATCCGTAAAATTCCGCTCGCTGATCATTTCCCACAGTTCATCAGGCAGCGGCGGGTACAGCCCCGGATTCTCCCGGCTCTCCTGAATGATGGCGGCAATCGCCTGCCGGTCGAAGTCCCGCCAGAACAATGCTTTTTTCACATCATAATTGTTGATCCGGTTGTCTGTCCCCCAAAGAATGTCCGGAGCCGTAACCGTATAGCCGGAAAGGAGCAGCATCCGAAGGGCATCCATGCGCCGGACCCGGCCAACTCCGGGGGTCAGGTCGAAGAACATCCGCAACTTGCGGACTCCGGGAACATTGTTGACCGCTGCTTTGAATTTTGCATGGAGGAGAATACATTCATCATACCAGGGATTTCCCAGATGTGCCAAGGCGAACCGGATATTTCTGATTTCCAGAAGCGGCTCGAAAGCCAGAGGACGCAGAAATTCTCCCGAAGCATAATGATCAAACAGGATGCCGGAATGGAAATGAATCGGCAGTCCCGTTTCGGCGATGGCAGAAAATTGTTTCAAACAACTTTTCGGGGCAAAATGATTGCAGATACACTTGAATCCCCGGACTCCGGCTTCAACCGCCGTGCTGATCTGGCTGAAAATGTCCGCCTCCGTGGGGTCGATCCAGAAAAACGGATGGAATCCAGGGGTCTGACTGGTATATTGCATAATATGCTCCAAGCGGTCGCGCCAATGCTGGGAACGTTCCGGATCGGGGCGGAATGACACTGGCGGCAGACTCATAATGGTCCCCCCTGCAACTCCCGCTTCTGCGGCTTTCGCCATAAATACCGCTGGGGGGTCCTCTGGCCCGATCAGCGGCATCAGATGGATGTGACAATCTTTCATGGAATTTTTTCTCCTTCCATTCTGGGAACCAGTAACATAAAGTTGTGCCCGTTTAGCGTGTATTCCGCCAGTTCCTTTTCGGTAAAGGAATGTTTGCTCCAAAGATCAATCAGTTCGCATGGCGCAGTATTCAGTTTTTTCCAGTCGATCTTCAATCCCGTTTGAATCGCATTTCTGCCTGTATTGACCACGCACAGCATGAACGACACCGGTGATTTCTTGTTCCAGGAATACCAGGAGGCCTTTACCACCGGTGCAGAAGACGCAACCGGTTCAACCCAATAACCATGGAACTTCGCCTCATTGAGTTTGACGGCCTTCCGGAGTCTCCAGAACTTGAACAGGGGATGTCCCTGGCGTTCACTGCCGAATGCGGAATACGTAAAGTCATAAAGCAAACCGGGAGCAAGTGAATGCAGCGCATATTCGTCAGAACGCATCACGTCTGCAATGGGGGACGGCAATTTTAAAACACGCGGAATGCGCTCCAACTGAACGATGCAGTTGATGGCGACACCGCGAATTTCATTGTTCCAAGCGGATTGATACGCTTCCGGAGAAATCACCTCCAGATACCCCCACTGCGGATTTTTCTCAATGGTAGAGAACAGCTCTTCGCCGGGCAGCCAGGCATCAGAGAGATCATGAACAAACGGGAAAAAGGCGCTGTGCGCGTGCAGACAGAATAAACGTTTATGCGTTTGATGAATTTTCTGTATCCGGAGAATATAGCTGCGCAGATTCAAAGCAATGGATGACGTGTATTTTTTCCCGAAGGCGTCCACACCGCCGCAGCCATGATACGAGTTGTCGCAATTCTTGATGTGCATGATGTCAAAGTAAATGCCATCCAGTTCCGGAACTTCCCGATACAGTTTGTCCAGACGGTATGCGTGCAAATCTCCGATCGGCGTATGCGCACAACAGGGTTCCACTACATATGGTTCATTGGTGTCCGGATCTTTGGACTGCCAAGGAGTACCGGGGGTCAAAGCACAGGTTCTGAAAAACCAGTCGTATTCCGCATCACGTTTGGAAATATGAGTCGGCATACCGTAAAGCCTGGTCTTGAAACCTTGAGCGTGCATCTTTCTCATATGATTCCGGAAAGTCGTCTGGTTGACCGGTATCAGACTGGTCCAATTGCGGATATTGTCCGGGGCGGGACGCCCGACCTCCGAATGTCCGCCGACAAGCACATAGTCGCTGTCCTTGAACCAGGACACCCCCTGCGCCCATTCCCGCAGAGAATGATCAGGACGCTTCGGAGGTGTAGCTTGAAACACCATCGTATATTCCGCGTTTTTGGTCAAGATGGCGGAATGCGCAAAAAGGTCAATACAGACTTCAACAACATCAGGCTTGCGTTTTGCGGTAATGTTGTTCCGGTTCGGATTGATGATCCAGTTCGCATCGGATTTGCACCACCAGGCAAGACCACTTTCATGTCCGGTCAGCCAGAACAGGGAATTATATTCCTGCGGATCCCATTTCAGCTGAATGGCGTCATTTTTCCACGGAGTGTATTCGGGAGTCAAAGCATAAACGGCAAGCTCGCGCGGCGTACTCCATTGCAGACGCAGGGTATTGATTTTGAGCGGGGCGGAAGGTTTCAGCTGCAGATCGAACTTGTACATGCCGTCGAACCAGAGTTCGCCTTTGATGAGGGCAGTTCCACCGTTGAATGTGCCTTCCGCAGAAAGTTCGACATAATCGCCGTAATTTTTCCCGGACTTCGCTTCGCTCCAGACAATCGGCGAGCCGTTCAGCAGGAAGCGCGGCGGGCTGACCAGCAGCTTCTTTCCGCGGGAAACGATCTGCGACGGCAGCGGCCCGTTTTCAAATTCATAGATGCGATCCAGCACCTGCCATTTCCGTCCGGAACCCGATACCGGAATCCAGGGCGCGGGAACCTTGTGATTCACCGCGACATGCGTTTTGAACGGGGTCATATCCGGAACCCGGAAGATCTGTTCGGCGGAAAAAGACCCGGCTTTTACAATGACTTTGTAGTGGGCGTTGTCCGGCAGATCTGCCGGAATCGGAAGGGAAGCCGTATATTCCGGAGTGTCCGCAAAAACGGTTTTCGAAACATGGACTTTGCCGTCTTTTTCAGATTTCAGTTCGAGAACGACATCCGATTTTTTCAAGCCGGATGCGCTGAAATCCAGCCGGCATTCAATCCGGTTTTCCGAAGGAATCGCAGCCGTAATCAGATTAATCGGCGGATTGACCAACGCAGTCCGACTGTAAACGGCAATGTTTTTTCCAGCTGAATCGAACGCGCGGAAAGTGATTTCGGCTTTGCCTTCGGGAAGCGTTGCCTGCGCTTTCTTGCCACGGATGCCGCTCATGGTGACATATTCCGTTTCGGTCCGGATTCCCGGTGCAGTCTGCACATCAACGTTCAGCTGTCCGGCGCGGAGATCGCCGAGCGATATCAGATCCACCCGGTCTGCGGAAGAACCAAGAACCAGAGTTCCAAAAAAGCGTTTGTCGGAAAAGCCGGAACGTTCAGACAGCGGACTCCAGGTGAAGTGCCGGGGGCCGGATGACAGATCCGTCACGCCGAAATTAACCGGAAAACTTTGTCCGCCGCCCAGCCGGTTCAGAGGAATTTCCAGGTGCGCGGTCCAATTTTTTCCCTGACGCACCGCCGAGACTTTGGCTTGGGAATCCCATTTGGGATCGCCTTCCATGGAATCATATAAAGCTCCCGCAGGATTAACAATGAACTGCCGGGCTTTGCCGTCGCCGCCAATCAGATGAAACTCGACGCCGTCATTTTGCCAGAGTTCGCCGTCGCGAGTGTGAATGTCATACTTCGCTCCGGCATTGCCGACGGTGAAATCCAGAAAAAGCGCATCTTTGCTGTGCGAGATCCGGACATGCGAATCACAGTTCCCCTCAGCGGATTCACCTGCCAACGGCACGGAAACGGGAACCGTTCCCGGTGAAGTCACCAGCAGCTTGACGTGCGCTTTTTTGGGGGGAATGACTTTCTCATACGCATTCAGAATCTCCGCGGGAGAAAGTATCCGGTTATAAATTTTCAGATCATCATAAGCCGTACACCATTCCGGATTGACTCTCCAGCTTTGAAAATAATTGAGCCGGAGAGTCGCCCAGCGAATTGAGGCGGGAAATGCCGGATCTTCCTTGAAGATGACCTCTCCCCGGGTTCCGGACGCAGGCGGCACGCCATCAACGTAAAGTTTCATGCTTCTGGAATTCCAGACAAAATCCACTTTATGCCATTCACCCGGCAACCATTGGGTCCGAATACGCGCAGTATATTGTTTCCCGTTGTTCATAAGTGTGACATTCAGGAGGTTTGCCGCATTGATTTTATAGATAATCAGGCGGTAAGCGAGGTCGCCGCTGCGGACCTCAAAAAAAGTCTGGAAATACTGATTGTCGCTCATTTTCCAGTTCACCGGTTTCACCCAGAAGGAAATCGTGCCGCATTGCGGATTGAAATTGTCCTGGTGCGTATATCCGATAAACTCTTTGTTGTTGAGCATCACGGCATTCAACTTGTTTGCCGGATCTTTGTACATACGCATCTGGAGTTCCTGCGGAATGCCGCTGGTCACCGTTTGGGAACTGGCGGCATAGTCCGGAGCTGTGGAGAATTTGTCAAAGCTGCTGTGGAGCAACAGTCCGGACTCCACCTGCTGTCCTAAAAGACTCATTGCAGCGAAAAGCCCTGTGATAAGAAAGATTTTTTTCATATCCTCACCTTATTTTAATGTTGAAAGCCAACTTCCAAACTTAAAAAAAACTGGCTCTTTGTTAATGTTTTCTTGTTACCATGTCCCCAATTTTTATGCCGGCACCTTATGTGCAGAACTTATTTACGGTCAGCACAGTCTGGTTCCGGGAGACGTTATTCAAAAAGCCAAGGAATAGTACTGCCGCCCCTGGTCGGATGCACGCATTGCTGCCATGCAATGTCGGGAATGACTTTCCGTGACAGTGCTGTTACATGTCCATCTGCCATCAAAGTGTTGGCATTGCGGGCATGACGGTAAGCAACCGATCCGTCTCCGCCCGATTCCTTCAGCTTGACATACCATGTATTGGGAACTGACCAATGAGTTGTCGGCAGATAATGATCCATAACCAGCATATTCGAACTGGGTTTTCGTACCAGGTTCTGCGGAATTCCCTTGTAGTACCCCGAATTCGTAATTCCCCATAAAATTGCGCTATTATAGAGATAATTGGTATAAGCATGCCCCGCGCCACTGTTGTAATGTATTACCGTTTTATCTTCTTCCGGACACATGAAAAGACGAAACTTCTTCATTCGAGGAAGAAATGCGGCATTGTTAATATCGGACCCCGGCGCATTAGCCCGCATAGCCTCCAGGTTTTTGAAGACGCCGCATTCAACCGAAAGATAGGAAACCACGGCATAGTAAATCCTTCTGTCATATGTCACCGAATAAGGCGGGTATTGTTCCCGATTGTCATTGACATACATGGAAAAACCATATCCCTGCTGTTTCAAATTGGATGCACAGGATATACTTCTTGCCTTTGCCCGTGCCGAATTCAATGCGGGAAGCAGCATCGCCGCCAGAATGGCGATGATCGCTATAACAATCAGCAATTCAATAAGTGTAAAATACACATTTCTCCATGAAAAAAAGTTCCGAGGGGAAGTCTTCATTTTCTTTTTCTCCTTTTTTTGGTTGGTATGTTTATCCATGATATTCCGCAGTTGTCTGCCGCATGACATAATTAGTCATCAAAGTTTTTGATGGAACATCCCCGCCGGATTTCATCCGTTTGAACAGCAGACCGACCGCCGCTTTTCCCAGTTCGAAATAGGGAACATGCACCGTGGAAAGCGGAATCTCGCAGGTTGATGCCGCACTGATATCGTCAAAACCGACAATGGAAATTTCCTCTGGCACTTTTACTTTAAGCTCCCGTAACGTCTGCATGGCACCAATCGCCAATTTGTCCGTGCCGCAGAAAACAGCGCTCGGTGGAGATGGCAAGGCAAGCAATTGCCGGATCAGCAATGCGCCTACTTCCACACTGACGGCATTACGGTCGAAAAGGGTCAATTCCGGATAAAACGGCAATCCATATGTTTCCAATGCAATCCGGTAGGCTGCATAACGGTTCCGCAATTCCCGACGTCCCAGAAAAGCGATCCGGGTATGTCCGTGACGAATCAAATGTTCCATCGCCTCATAAACACCGATCAGATAATTCGGACGGACACAGTTGAATTCCTTTCCCACATTCGGCGGCAAAACGATTTCAATGGATCTTGCCGGTTTACTGAAAGCATATTTTTCCTCATAATACGCTATATGCTGAGGCAACAGAACAGCCAGAAGCTCCGAATCTTTTTCTGCTTCCGCCACAATCTCATCCATATCAACTATTTTCACCGCGCCAGGATAAGAATTGATGACACCACGCCGGATCTCCTCCACCACAAACCACGAGGGACCATTGCGGGTTTCATCTGATTCTTCATGTGTAGCCCGGTTAATGAACAGTGGACGTGTCATGACACAACCGGTCATGCCAGGCATTTCCGGAGATTCCAAGACGAACGTGCCCAGTTTGCGTTTCCGCTTGAAATATCCCTTTTTGGTCATTTCATTCAAAGCGCGTGCAACCGTGATTCCGCTGACACTATATTTTTCCATGATCTCGCGCTCCGTATAAAAACGATCCCCGGTCCGGAATTTCCCGCTGGACAGTTCCGCCTTCAACAAATCCTGAAGTTTTTCATATTTCGTTTCGTCTGGCACAACCAAATACCTCTATATTACATCTTGTTCTGCATTTATATTATACTTATATTTTTTATTTTGTCAAGATGTATATTCAATAAAAAGAGATTTTTTTCGGATTCAGAGACTATTAATGCAACAGACAAAAGGCATTGAAGCAGAAAAGAATACTACGTTTTCAAACTGTTGTCATACTTAAAACAAGAATTCTTCCTTTTCTGGAAACTCCTTTATCACCTTATATCATACAAATTTTATCTTTCTGTTTTAATATAAATGACTATTCCTATTTTCAATAGAACCAGAAATAAAAAAAACTTGACTGATACACTTTTTGTGATATAGTTTAAAAAAAAGCGGGGAACGGAACGAGTTCCCCGCAGTCATTTCCCAACACTTAATTCTCGCCGTTTTTACCATAGGCGTTCAGGTTGGAAAGCATCTCCTGAACCGCATGTTTGAGCCCGGTGAAGATTGCGCGGCAGATGATGCTGTAACCGATATTCAGTTCATGAAGATACGGGACTTTCAGCATCAACTGGATATTCTCATAATCAATGCCGTGTCCGGCGTTAACCGTCAATCCGAGGCTGTGAGCGAACTCCGCACCTTTGATCAGACGCTCCAGCTCCTTTTTCTGCGCCTCGCCGACCGCATTGGCAAAGGCTCCGGTATGCAGTTCGATACAGTCCGCGCCGGATGCTTTCGCCGCTTCGATCTGCGCCTCGACGGGATCAATGAAGATACTGACCGTAATCCCCGCGTCTTTCAATGTTTTGACCGCACCGGTGAGTTTCGGGAGGGAACCGGCGGCATCAAGCCCGCCCTCGGTGGTAAGTTCCTGACGCTTTTCAGGGACAAGGCAACAGTTCGCGGGACGGAGCCTTGAGGCTATCGCAACCATCTCGTCCGTGACTGCCATCTCCATATTCAGACGTTTGACCGTGCGGACCAGGTTCTCCATATCCGCATCCTGTATGTGGCGGCGGTCCTCCCGGAGATGCGCGGTAATGCCGTCCGCTCCAGCCTGTTCGCATACCTTCGCCGCATATTCCGGACTCGGAAATTTACCCAGGCGCGCCTGCCTTAACGTTGCAACGTGGTCGATATTGACCCCGAGTTTCAGTGTTCTTTTCATGATGTGTCACTCCTGTTTGTGTTTCAGTTCTTCCACCAGTTTGGAATAGGATTCCGCTTCCAGCGGCGAGAGCCGGTATTCCTGTGAAAACGGACATACGAAATAAGGTCCGTAAAACGCATTCAATGCAAAATATTTGAGCCACGGGACAAGGTGTGCGCGAAGCAGACGGTTTCCGCCGTCCGCATCATAGCAGAAAATCACGGAACGGGTTTCAAAACGCAGATTCCCCACAATCTCCCGCGGGTCGGAATTCTTTTTCAGTTCGTGCGGATAGATGTCCAGACGCACCTTGACGGACGGAATCATCGTCTCACGCAGAAAAGATGCCAGCTCCGCCGTGGAACATCCCCCCAGGACTGGGAGCCGGAACGGAAGGAGCAGTGTCTGCCCGTTTTCCAGCAGAAACGGATAAAGTCTTCGCAGGATCCGCCGGAGCGCCTCTTTCTGCACCGGATCGGCAATCGCACTGCCGGCAGACAGATCCAGGGCGACAGTATGCAGGCGATACTGCGCGGCGATCATTTTCAGAAGTCTCGCCGACTCCGCAACGAAGTCGTCCTGAATTTTTACCGGCGCGGATATGATGTTGCGCGAAAGCGACTTATCCATCAGGTTTCCGCCGTGAACCACAGGAAAGCGTTCCAGAAGCGCCTCCCGCCGGAACACCGACATCGCGTCAAGTTGTTCATGCTGAATTTCAAGCGCCTCGAAACTCTTGAATTCCGCCGCATCCGGAAGCCGTGATACCGGCAGATTCGTTTTCGCGACGGCAAATCCGAAGACCGTTTTCGCGTAATACCTGCGCATGTCAATGATGTTCCTGAGCTCGCTCATTCCAGAAATCCAGCCTCGTAAAGTGTATTCATGGAAACATTGCTTTCCCGCCGCCCGTTCATCCGCCGGAGCATGTTCAGGACATATTTGCCGAGCATATCGGTTTCCAGATTCAGGACGCCGCCTTTCCCGCATTGCGAGAGATTCGTCTCACGCCATGTCGTCGGAATGATGCAGACCGTAAACCAGTCCTCGCCGAGCGCAGCCACCGTCAGGGAAATTCCGTCGATGGCGATGCTTCCCTTCGGCACCATCTGTTCGCGCACCTCCGGGGAAACGGCGACTTTCAGCTCCGTGTCGTCGCCGTTTTTGCCGAGGGACAGAACCGTCCCCGTTCCATCGACATGCCCGCTCACAATATGCCCGCCGAGACGGTCCCCGACAGCCAGCGCACGTTCCAGGTTCACAAGATCCCCGGTATTCAGATTCCCCAGATTCGTCCGGCGGAAACTCTCCTCCATGACGTGAAATTCCAGCAGATTGCCGCCGAGGTCTTTTTCCAGAGTCAGGCAGACCCCGTTGACCGCAATGCTTTCCCCCATCTGAAGATCCGGGAAAGCACGCGCCGTCCGGACCCGGAGTTTTCCCGCCCTGCCGGAAAGATTTCTGGAATGGAACACTCCCGTCGATTGTATCAAACCTGTAAACATTGACTCATTTACCTCATTTCTTCAAATAGCCGCTGATGATGAAATCGTCGCCGAGCCTGCGGGAGCTGACCCGTTCCAGTTCCAGCGACTCGGAAACCGAAGTAGGATTTTCGCCGCCGACGGAAGGACGGCTTCCGCGTCCCCCGAGAATTTTCGGCGCGATATGAAACTCGGCCTTGTCCACAATCCCCGCCCGGAGCGCCGAGGCGGCAAGCTCTCCCCCGCCCTCAATCAGAAGCGATGTGATGTTTTCCGCACCCAGCTTCTCCAGAAACGCCTCCCACTTTTCCCGCGTGTCCAGGGAAACGAACTCCCAACCGTCCGGATACGGCAGAAACTTTTCCGGAGTATGCGTCACAATGATCCTGCGCGGTGTTTTCAATACTTTGCCGTCTCTGCCGCGCACCGTAAAACGGGGCGCATCCTTCCGGTAGGTTTCCGCGCCGGCCATCACGGCATCCGCCCAGCGGCGAAGCTTCTGGACATGCTTCCGGGCGGCTTCCCCGGTAATCCACTGCGAAGAACCGTTTTCCGTGGCAATCCTGCCGTCCAGAGTTTCCGCAAGTTTCAACAGGACAAACGGCTTTTTTGCAGTGATCCACCGGAAAAAAGCCTCGTTGATCTTCCGGCATTCCGCCTCGCAGACGGGTCCCGCAACCTCAATATGATGTTCCTGAAAAATCGGGATGCAGCGTCCCGCGTGTTTCGGATTCGGGTCAAGGCATCCGATCACGACTCTGCCGATCCCCGCCTTGATGATCGCATCCGTGCACGGCGGCGTACGTCCCCAGGACGAACAGGGTTCCAGAGTGACATAAATCGTTGCGCCTTTCAGGTTTCCGCCTGCCGCGCCGCGGATCGCGTTGACTTCCGCATGTCCTTCCCCGGCGCGCACATGCCAGCCCTGTCCGAGAATTCTGCCGTTCTTCACTATGACGGCTCCGACCATGGGGTTCGGGCTCGTCGTCCCGAGTCCCTTTTCCGCCAGACGGAGCGCTTTTTTCATCCATTTGACATCATCATTCATTTCAACACTTATTTCTTTCTCGGCTCCAAAGTGTACATGGCCTGCGTCATTGCCCAGGCTTTATCCATTTTCATCTTCTGGAACTCGTATTTTGCACCCCATGTATCGGAAAACACAATCGTGGAATCACTGTCGTTATACCCGATAATCATGCGCATGTGCCCGGGAACACACCAGATGACGGGAATTCCTTTATCAATGAAATCATGAACCCGTTTCTTGAATTTCTTGAATTCCCTTTTGTCATCCATTCTGGCTTTTTCAAAGAGATCCGGCTTGCAGTTCCGCAATGTTTCCCCCACAAAAACGGTATCGCCGCGTGTTACAATTTTTACGGTCGGAGCTTTGTTTTTTCTGGCAATCCCGTTGTAGCGGTCCATGAAACTCCGGAAATCCCGTATATCGTCCAGGAAGGAATAATGGCTGTTCAGACGGCATCCGAGGCGGTTGCTGATGCGTTTCAGCGAGTTGTACATCTCCTCCGCATTGGTGCCGCGGTTGCTGGTCCCTGCAATTTGCGCAATGGTGTGCTGAGTGATGTCATCCGATCCATAGTATTTCATAATCCGTTCGACGACAGCGGGAACGCAATATCCCTTTGCCCCCTGATCCACCATCGGAATGCCATCAATATACACATCGTTTGCAGGTGTCTTTTTCACGTTGGCGGAAAGCTGGGAAGCGCTTTTTTCCACTTTGCCGACCACCGTGTTATTTTCTCCTGCCCCCTGGCTCCGCTCAATGGTGACGAGAATATATTCGGCAAGGAAAAAGTCTTTGTCGCTCGAACTCCAGCGCAACTGATAACTGAGAACCGGCGTATTCCAGACGCGCATCTTCACTTTTGCCCTGGAACCGAGGCGCCTCTGATTTTCCTGCGACCTGACTCCGGTTTTCTCAGACAGCTTCTTCGCAAGCGCTTCGATTTTCAGCTCAAAATCCTTTTCATCGGTAATCGGTTCCGAATCGCCCTTATTGTAAACGGAAATATAGACACGGTTGAGTTTGCCGTCCTTGAAGCGGACAATCGCCTCCGGCACAACTTCGGAAAAGAAAGTGATATTCTTGCGCCTGAGCGCCTGATAACGTGCGGCGTCGCGCTTGTAAGACAGCCATTTGAAACAGGAACCGGCTTTCAGGATGGAGTTATTCTGGAGATTGGCGGGAGTCAGCTTTTCAAAAAGCGTTCCCTCTTTGTCGAAACTGTCCGCCAAGTCAAATGGTGCCGCCTGAAGCATGACAGATGCCGAAAAGAACACGGCCGTCAGTAAGATTCGCACTTTCATCCCGCCTCCTATTCCCGCAGAGAGCCGCAGCCCGTCTGCATTTATTTCCTGCAACAAACCGGAAACAATCCGTCAATCCTTTTTGTCTCCGAAGAAAATCGCCTCCGCATAATGTTCGGGAGAAAACTCCTGAAGATCATCCGGTGCCTCGCCGAGCCCTACAAACAGAATCGGCAGTTTGAACTCATCCTGAATCGCCGCCGCGGCACCGCCTTTTCCCGTTCCGTCCAGTTTGGTCAGGACAAGCGCACTTGCGCCGGAAAGAGCGGCGAATTCACGCGCCTGTGCAATCGCGTTGGTACCGATGCTGGAATCAATGGTCAGCAAGGTCTCATGCGGGGCATCCGGTTTGAGCTTTTTGATGATCCGCAGCATTTTCGCCAGTTCCTCCATGAGTGCTTTCTGGTTGTGCTGACGCCCCGCGGTGTCAATGATCAGGTAATCCGAACCGCGCGCAATCGCCGAGGAAACCGCGTCATAGGCAACTGCCGCGGCATCTGCCCCCTGCCTGGAAGCCACGACCTGAGAATTGGTGCGTTCCCCCCAGAGTTTGAGCTGTTCGACTGCCGCCGCACGGAACGTGTCGCAGGCGGCAAGCGTAACTTTTCTGCCCTGGTTCGTCAACAGATAAGCGAGCTTTCCGGCAGTCGTAGTCTTTCCGCTGCCGTTCACGCCGACCATCAGGATCACGGTAAGAGAGCCGTCCGGCGCCGTTCTGAGCTTGCGTGTACCCGGCGTCAGCATCGCGATCATGTCCTCCTTTGCGACATTCAGAATGTCGTCGGAGCCGTTCAGGATGCCGCGCTGATAGCGGTCCCTGATATCCGCCATGATCTTTTTCGTGGCACTCACGCCGAAATCTGCCGAGATGAGTTCATTTTCAAGTTTTCTGAATGTTTCGTCATCCCATTTTTTGACCTCGGTGAAAATACCGCTGACGGAACGGGAGAGAGCCGTTGCCGTCTTTTGAAGTCCTCGCTTAAATGTATCGAATATCGACATCAGTCATTTTCTCCGTTGGTTTTCTGTCCGGGAGGATTCTTCGCTCCGGCAGGGAGCGAGTCTTTGACGCCGTTCAGGATGCCGTTGATGAAGATGCCGGATTTCTCGGAACTGAAGTCCTTAGAAATCTCAATCGCCTCATCAATACTGACCAGCGCCGGAATATCCGGGCAGAACTCCAGTTCGAAAATCGCGACGCGCATGATGTTGCGGTCTACGACAGGCATCCGGTCGATATCCCATTTTTTCGAGAAGGATTCAATGGTCCTGTCAATTTCCTGTTCGTGCTCATACACCCCGGCAATGATTTTTTCCGCGTAATTGCGTGCCTTGCGGAAGATACGGTTCGAAGGAAATTCGCCGGACTCCTCCGCCTGGGTCCAGAAATTTTCCAGTGATTCGGAAAGATTGTCGTTTCCGGCGAGATCGCACTGAAAAAGATATTGCATCGCAAGCTCGCGCCCCATTCGCTTGAAATGGAGCATCGGCGCAATATGCTCATTTTTTCTTTGAAGTTTTTCCGCCGGATTGTTTTCTGACTCATTCATGATGGCAGACTCAAGCTTTCTGAGGAATTGTCTTTACCAGATTCGCCATCTCGATCGCGGTATGAGCCGCATCCGCACCGCGGTTGCCCGCCTTTGTGCCGCTGCGCTCAATCGCCTGCTCGATATTCTCGGTGGTAACGACTCCGTAAATCGCCGGAGTGCCCTTTTCGATTGCGAGCTGCCCGAGCGCCTTGGAGACTTGTCCGTTGATGTAGTCCGCATGTGCAGTGGACCCCTGAATCACGCAGCCGAGGCTGATGATCGCATCATATTTTCCGATGTCCATCAGCTTGGAAACCATGAACGGGATCTCGAACGCACCCGGAACCCATACAATGTCGACATTCTCCTTGTCGCCGCCGTGACGCACGATCGTGTCCAGCGCCCCCCCGAGAAGCTTGCTGACAAAGAACTCATTGAACCGTGAACACACGATTGCGAATTTCAGCCCTTCGGCTTTCAACATTCCTTCATAAACTGCCATTTTCACATCCATCCCATGTTGATTGGAGTTTCAAGTCTCAAGTTTCAAAATCCGGAGATTCATGAAACAGAACTTAATCCTGCCATAGCTTATTTTAAATCCGTGTAATATACTTTGTTTTCCCGAGTGTTTCAACTTAAAATGAAAACAGTGGAAACAAGAAAAAGGAAAAAGATGGAAAGAACCTGAGAAAAAACGGCGTCTGCGAAGCTCTTTCCACCCGTCAGGTCATTCAGACTGCCCGATGCCGTCAAGCAGATGCCCCATTTTCATTTTTTTGGTCTCAAGGTAATGCCTGTCGTGCTCCTGAGGCGGAATAACGATCGGGACACGCTCAACGATCTTCAGACCGTAACCGTCGATGCCGACGATCTTCTGCGGATTATTGGTCAGCAGGCGCACGCCCTTGATGCCGAGGTCAAGCAGAATCTGCGCCCCGACTCCGTATTCGCGCAGATCGGCGGGGAAACCGAGACGTTCATTCGCCTCCACCGTATCGCATCCCTGCTCCTGAAGCTTGTAGGCATGAAGTTTGTTCTCAAGCCCGATGCCGCGTCCTTCCTGCCGCATATAAACCAGCACGCCGCAGCCTTCCTTCGCAATCATCTTCATGGCGGTGTGAAGCTGGTCGCCGCAGTCGCAGCGCGCGGAGCCGAAGACGTCTCCCGTCAGACACTCACTGTGAACACGCACAAGAACCGAGTCTTTTCCCCTGACATCCCCGCAGACCAGTGCAAGATGCGTCGAATTGTCGATCTTGGAACGGTAGAGATACATCTGGAAATCACCGTATCTCGTAGGCAGTTTGACGGATTCCTCGCACACGACCAGATGTTCCGTGCGGCGGCGGTAGGCAATCAGGTCCGCAATGGAAAGAATTTTGAGCCCGTGCTTCTTTTTGAATTCCATCAGCTCCGGCAGACGCGCCATCTCGCCGTTGTCCTTCATGATCTCGCAGATCGCTCCCGCAGGATAAAGCCCCGCCATGCGTGCAAGGTCAACGCAGGCTTCCGTATGCCCGGTTCTCTGGAGAACTCCACCGGGTCGCGCCGCCAGCGGGAAGACATGTCCGGGGGTCACAAAATCCTTGCGCGAGGTTTCAGGATTCATCATAAGACGGATCGTATAAGCGCGGTCGAACGCGGAAATGCCGGTCGTGATTCCCTCCGCAGCATCGACGCTCTCGGTAAACGGCGTATGATAGTGGTCGGTGGAGGGCGGACGCGTGATGTTCAGTTCCTTTGCGCGTTCTTCGGTGATCGGAGCGCAAATCAGGCCGCGGGCGTATTTCGCCATGAAATTAATAACTTCCGGGGTTACTTTTTCCGTCGCGCAGACCAGATCGCCTTCATTTTCCCTGTTTTCATCATCGGTCACGATGATGAGCCTGCCGTTTCTGACATCCTCCAGAACGGATTCCACACTGTCGAATTCAAAATTCATATTCTCAGCCTCCTTGCTGAATTTAAAATTTGCAGGGGCGGAGGGAAGAAGGAGTGAGGCTGGCACACACTTGAAACCAAGTATGCCGTCAACGTCGTTTCTTCTCTCATCCAGACTTTACTGTCGGTCATGGAATCGCACCATGTCTGCCGGTCCATCGGACCCGCTCGCGGACTTTACCGCCGGTAAGGAGTTGCACCTTGCCCTGAAGAAAACTTCGGCATAATATAGCAGGAAAATGCAAAATTGCAAAAAAGAGTCCTCTTTTTGCCTGAAAAACCAAATTTCCGTTATCAATCCTGCGTATCATCAGGATTGATAACGGAAGTAATGTAATTTAATCCGTAAAAAGAAAAAGTCAAGAGTTCCGTTTCCGGTATTCGAAAAAGACACATCGGAAACATGCTGTGAAAATTTATCTGTCAAATGGCATCAGCCGCATTTTCATCAATACGAACCAATTTTACGTTATCAAGATATGCAGACTTGCCACTACCGGGACCGACAATCACATACAATGTCAAACTGTCAACACCCGCAGGGATGTCAAACTCCGCCATTGCCGACTGCCATTCATCGCTTTTCCGACGGCGGATGACCTGATTCAGCAGCGTCTTTCCCCCGCCGGTCATACGCAGGCGCAGATATTGTACTTCATCCGACAGTAAAGTTTCCGATGACAGACGATAACGTTTCCCCGGCGTCACTTTGATCTGATGAAGACTGGCTCCCATTGCATATTCTCGTCCAGCCTTGAACTCCAAACAGTATCCGCTTCCGGCGGGACGTCCCGAAACAGCCTTAAACGCCTGGCGTTTTTTCCATTTCCCCAATGTTCCATGGTCAAAAGAATCATGAAAAACCAAATCCGGATTTCGGGGTACCGCCACTTGCTCTTTCAAAACTTCTTTACGATACCACTCCACATTCTCCCAATACTTTTTTTCCGTGCGCAAACTGGCAAACAACTCAGGCCATTTCCAATCGATGCAATCGCGATTCCGCACCCGGAATGCGACCAGGTCACGGGCTGCCTGTTCCAAACGGTTCTCTTTTCCGGCGGCTTTCCGGTTGGCTTCCCGGATAAAGTGCCAGGTGAACAGAGAGTGCCGGTTAATTAATATCAGCTCATCCAGCAAACGCCGTGCCGGAGTACTCAGCATACGTTGCTGCGCCTTTTGCAAAACGGCATCCGCCTGTAAAAAATCCTGTTCCCGATAAAAATGCGCAATATTTTCATTAACCACCATCCCGATTTGCCCGGCGTCATTCAGGAAACGGTTTTGCTTTTTCAGTTCAGCAGCAACTTTTCCAGGGATTCCCTCTCCGATCTTTCTCCAGAACTGATAATATTGACGCACTTCCGGAGCGGCGGCGCCATAAGCGGAGTAATATTCATTTTCCAGTTCTTCAAAACTTCGATCCGGCGCATGAATCATTCTGGCGACAATATAATATTCCAAATCAATATTACGGACTCCGCAGCTACCATCGTAATCGGTTCCGAAAATCCGGAATTTCCTTGAAGCTTGGAATTTATCATAAATCAGTCTTTCCAGTCCGCGTGTAAAAGGCATACCGGCGCAAAGGTCGTTGGGCCGCAGAAAAACCTGTCGTGCTCCGGCTTTCCACCATTCCTCAAACATCTTCCGGTTATCCTCAAACATCTGCGGAACCATGCCGAACAGCAGGTTATCCGGATATTCCACCTTTTCCCGCCGCGGCGGATACCGGTAATAGGAATATACATAAGTAACCAGTTGAACATCCGGACGCAGTTTCACCGCCTTTTCGGCAATCCGGTTCCAGAAATAGACGTAGCGGTCTGTCAGATGTGCGTAAAAATCCTCTCCGGCTTTCCGGGTATCCAACGCCATACAAGCACTGCAACGGCAAAAACCGGGGGTCCCGTCATTCGGACAAATATTCAGATATTTCGGCTTTCCGCGCTCCACCCATTCGCGAATGATTACATCCACAACTTCCGGATTTGAAACACAAAGCTTTTCTCTGCCGCGGAGGCGTTCCGGCAAACCTCTTTTGCCGTTCACATCCATGCCGAAATACTCAGGATGATCTTTGCCGTATTTGTTCCACCAGCCGGTAAACGCATGACCGTATCGGATCGGCGTCCGGAAACCATGCCGCATACGGCGCGCCCATAGCAAATCCTGCACATGATGTTCATTGACAGCCTCACTGCTCAAACGCAGTTCCTCCGGAGCAAGATGATTGATCGGACGGACCAGCCGGTCACGCCACCAGTAAACCCGTGCGCCGGTCATCTCCAACGGCATGACCCAGTTGTAATCCTTCCGTTCCGGCAATGCCAGTTTCTCCCGGGGTTCAAACGCAATCCCGGCATCACCGGGGCGCAGCCATTTTACGCCGAGTTCACTCTCCAGAAAAGCATACACGGCATTCAGGGAACCGAAACGGCTCTGGGGATGACTGATAAACTGGTCGGCATTACCTGCCGCATGATCGTCTCCCCAGAAATAAACCCGGCAACCGCGGACAGCATAATGCGCCTCCGTGCGTTCGAGCTTCCCTTTCCAATCCGGAGCGGGAACTCCGATCAGGAAAAGATACTTTTCGCCCGGAATCCTTCTTCCGGCAATCAGATGCAGATGTTTCTCCAGTTCTCTACCGGCAAGCTTCTGAATGGGGTTCGCTGGATCTGCCATCCTTATCTTGATCTCCGCCAGCGGCCATTCCGCTGCAATAAGTGTCCCTAGTGTAGCGTCTCTTAAATAA
>DPDG01000090.1 GCA_003526375.1 Lentisphaeria bacterium | reverse complement strand
TAAGGAGGACAGGATGGACAGACAACGGCAGGCAAACAGGACAGCAGAGAAATCCGCCGGCTACTTTTCATTGATCGAACTTCTTATCGTCATTGCAATCATTGCAATACTCGCCGGCATGTTGCTTCCCGCCTTGAATATGGCGAAGGAAAAGGCGCGGGCAATCCATTGTGTCAACAACAGCAAACAGCAGGGCGTGGCAATCGCCATGTATCTCGGCGACAACAAGGATTATCTGCCGCCGATCTCAGGGCAATATCTGTTTTCCGAACTGAACAACATCAGAACAGATCCGTGGCGCTACTGCATGATTGTTTATGCAAAACTCCCTTACACCTATGTCAGCACCTTCGGATGGGTCTCCGAACCGGGAAACATCATGCAGTGTCCCTCCGACGAACGCAGCCGCATTCCCGACCCCGATGATACGACATGGCGCGCTCCGGGACCGGGACACATCAAAAGCTATATAGGAAATGTCTTTTGCAGCTCTATTCCCAATAATGCTTCCAGCAATTACAGCATGAGCTGTGTTACGAGAATCCGGAAACCGAGTCAGTATATCTTCTCTTCCGAGGCATACAACTGGAGTCTGAATACCGGATTTGCGGGGACGGGATATCCGTTCACGTCCAGCGCCTCGCCCACTGCCGGAAATGCGCTGGAATTCCGGCACTCCAAAGCGGCAAATGCACTTTTCATGGACATGCACGTGACGCCGATGCAACTCAGCACGCTGTTCAACAGCGCATCTCAATATATTTACAGCACAAATCCTTAAAACATCAAATATAGAAAGGAACTTACCCATGGGGAAAAAAACTCTGACTGTATTTTTGCTGGCTATGCTCTGCGCAGCATCGTTCGCAGGCCCCCGCTTTTTGAAAAAGGAGCTTCCGCCCCGGAAAATTGCCATTGACGAAAAACAGGTTCTGGTCATTCCGCAGAGAAGCGCCAATCTGGAAATCGTTGTCGACAAGAATGCACAGAGCATCACTCAGTTCGCGGCGAAAGAACTGAAGACTTTTCTTGAAAAGGCATTGAATACAACGATTCCGATTACCGATACCGTTACACCGGACAAAATATCGTTCATCACAGGGGTGAATGCCTATTCGCGCAAAGCCGGGCTGGATAACAAAAAGCTGACCCGCGATGCATTCATGATTCGCCGCCTCGGAAAGAAAATCTATATTCTCGGTACGGATGCCCCTATTCTGAAAGCATTTGCAGGCTCCGACAAAGGGAAACCGGTTTCTGCGGAATTTGCCCTGAAAGAAGGCGGAATCTGGAGGCAGTTCAATGCAAAAGGGACATTGTTCGGCGTTTATGATTTTCTTGAACGTTTTGCAGGAGTCCGTTTCTTCTTTCCGAATGAGCTCGGTACGGTCATTCCCAAAGGCAGGGACCTGAACTTGCCGGGCATAGACATATACGACCGCCCGGACAATGACATCCGATCATTCGGTATTTACAAGGGCGTCTGGGAAGACATTCCCGCCGCAAACATCAAAAACGTATTCGGCAATTACGCCTCCCGGCAGAGAAATCTTTCCGCATGGCGCTGGCGGATGCAGACGGCTGAAACGCCGACAATGCATGGGCTGGAACTTCTGCACCTCGGCGCCCGTTTCGGCGAAAAGAATCCGGAGTACTTCGCTCTGCGCCCCGACGGCAAGCGCTACAAGGAGAGTTACATGCCCGGTGCGCCGCAACTGTGCTATGCAAGCGGTGTTTCGAAAGAAATCTACAAGGATATTCAAGCTCTGGCGGCGGGGCTTCCGCCCTCCTCGCGCGGAATTCCGGGAAAAGTATGGGCTCCACATGGTTTTCAGGACGGATATTTCAGCATTTCCCTGATGGATGCCCTGTATCCGTGTCACTGCGAACAATGCTGGAAGTATCTGGGCAAAGACGCGCAGCAGCGCTCGGAGTATCTCTGGAAATTCGGAACAGACCTTGCGAAACGGGCAAAAGCGGACAAACTTCCGGTCGTTCTGACAATGTTCGCCTATCACTATACGATCGCAGTCCCCGCCTGCGAAATTCCGGACAATATGCACGTGCAGGTCTGTGTCGGCGGCCCGTTCAACATCAAGATTCCACGCAATGGCACTTCCAGCAATCTTGATCAGATGGAACTGATCAAAGCCTGGAATGCGAAAGTTCCCAATGCCGATATTTCGCTCTACAACTATGCGGCAAAATACAGAAGCACCGAGATCAGAGGAATTCCCAATCTGGCGCCGCGCGCATTCGGCAAATTCTACACCGAGGCGGGCCCCTACATCAATGGAGCCTTCACGGAGTCCGGAACAGACAACTGGCTTTTCAACTATCTGAACGTCTACATGTTCGGGAAAACCATGTGGGACAATTCCTGCGACTGGCAGGCGCTTCTCAAGGATCACTACCGGAGCATGTTTGGTGCGGCGGCGGACGTCATGGAAAAACTTTATGAGGAAATGGAAGATATCTGGATTGATAAAATTGCGTCCCGCATCGTCCATACCAATCTTGGGCCTCAGCCGGTCGCGCCGTCCGAAAATGAAATCTGGACCGGGATTTACTCTCCTGCCAAACTCGCTGAGTTTGGAAAACGTTATGATCTCGCCGAAAAATTGACGGCAAAAGATCCCGATGCCCTGGCACGGGTGAAATATATCCGCAGGCATTTTCTGGATGGTATGCTGAAAGAGAGCAAGGCGTATCTGGCAGCAAACAGACATAGCGATATCTTCAGGATTCCAATGCAGAGTCTTGCAAAAGATGACCGCATCGCAATTGACGGAAAACTGGACGAAGCGTGCTGGCAGAAACGTGCCGTCAAATTGAAACTTCAAAATCTTCCGGGGGAAGCGGACGGAAAATCTCCGGATACGTTTGTCCGTTTCACGGAGGATCAGGACAATTTCTATGTCGCATTCCAATGTCGGGAACCGGAACAGCGGCTCATTGAGCAAACCTCGAAACGGGCAAAAGACGACCTGGGCATCTGGAGTGACAATTCCGTGGAAGTCTTCCTGAATCCGAAAGGCAACCGCACGGATTACTATCAGATCATGATCAACTCCGCAGGTTCCATCAGCGATCAGTTCTGCAAAAAGATCGGGGCGTCATTCGATGGGAATAAAACATGGGACAGCAATGCTGAATTCAAAATCGGATTTTCTGCGGGAATGTGGACTCTGGAAATGGCGATTCCCAAAAAGTCCATGCCCGGAATCGAAAGCGGTAATTTCTGTGTCAATTTCTGCCGGACGCGTCCAATCAGGAACAGACAGCATTATGTGCTGGGCCCCTTTGTAAAGAGCTTTCATGATCTGCACGGTTACGCTCTGTTCCTCCGGGATTCGAAGGACAGGAATCTTGCGTCAGGCGGGGACTTCTCCATGAGCGGAGCGCCGGAGAAAAACCCGTATAACGCCCGTTCCATGCGATATGGCAAATGGCAGTGGAACGCCGCTCTGCCGGAAGGCGCAATCAGCTTTGACGGGAGCTGTTTTGTCACCGGGACACAAAGCCTGAAAATCGACCTGAAAACGGTAAACAACTGCGGTATTGAGCAGACGGTCATGAAACTGAAACCCAATACGAAATACCGGCTTTCCTATTTCATCAAAACGAAGGACGTGGTTCCCCGCAAAAGCAATTGCGGGGGGCGCATGCGGCTGGGGCTTCTCGGCTCCAACAACTTCTATCCATGGCAGGGAATCATCGGAACGCATGACTGGTTCCTGCAAACCTTCGAGGTAAAGACGCCGGCAGAGCCGAAAAGTGACATTTCCTACCTCGCGCCGAGCATCACCGGAGCCTCCGGAACGGTCTGGTTCGATGATATCCGTCTGGAAGAAATCGGGGATGAGAAGTAATAAAAGAAGAAAAATCGCAGGAGATCAGCTCGCGGTCATCACTGGAAAACCAATAAAAAACAAAGAGTAATCGAAAGAATGAAAAAAGAGTTGATTCACTTTATCCGCTGGGAAAAGGTGCAGGAAAAAGACGTGGAAAGCGTTCTGGCGGAACTGCCGGAGTGGGGAGTCGAGAATATCGTTGCCCACCCGAAGTGGTTTCGCAGCGATGGAGAAAGCTATGTAAGGAAAATTCAGAACTTACTGGAAAAATATCATCTGCGTTCCACGGCATGCCATGCCTTGTGGGGAACAGGCAATGATTGCATCAATCCGGATCCCGCCATTCAGAATGACATGATTCGCCGTCAATCGATTTTTCTGCGCGAACTCCGGATGTTGAAAGTCACGACTTTCACGATTCACCTGGGATATCGTAAAGATATGAGTCTTGAGGAAAATTTTTCCCTGCTCGAAAAAAGTGTGGATTCCCTTCTGCCCGTCTGCGAAGAAACAGGCATCACACTTGCATTGGAAAACAGCGGAGAACCGTTGCCTGTGATTCAACGGATGGAGGAAATGGTTCAAAAATATCATCACCCGAATCTGGGAACCTGTTTTGACTGCGGGCACGCCAACTGTTACGGAGGCGGCGTTGCCAAAATACTTGAGGTGATGAAAAACAATATTGTCACTTGTCATCTGCATGACAATTACGGCGAACACGACGACCACAATCCTCCCGGCGAAGGAAATATCGACTGGAAGGAGCTGGACTCCATGCTTGATACCCTGCCGCGCCTTTATCATGCGGAAACGGAATCCGGGATTTGGCATAAGGAGTCCTGGGATGCATTCCGCTCTGTGCTCGGAAAGACGGTTGCAGGATAAAGCAAAGAGAAAAAACATTTTGGAATAGACCCGGAGAATAAAAGATGGATAAGATTGCCGATCAGGAAAAAATAACAATTCGATATATCCGCAACAAAGATCATCACGACGTAATGTATGCGGCGGCAGCCTCGCCTGATGACAAGGTATACTTTGCGTTATGCGCAGAAGTCGGTTTCGCCGGAAGTTTCGCCCAGTTGGTCTGTTACGATCCGGCGACGGATACCTTGAGGGATGTTGCGGATTTAGCCAGGGTGATTGACTATCCGCCGGAAGACAGGTTGCGTCATCCGCACTCAAAAATTCATACAGCCATCTGTTTTTCTCCGGAAGGGAAGCTGATTGCCGCCACCCACATGACGGCCCCGCCCGTCGGAGAAGACAGTTATCATTACTGGAATGTAATCAATGACCCGGAACGGAAATTCCGCGGGTCACATCTGATTGTCCACGATCCCCGGACCGGTTCCACGGAAGATTTCGGGATCGCAGTTCCCGGCGGCGGAGCCCGCTGGATGACCTACAACCCGGAACGGGATGAGGTCTATATCACAGGATTTCTGCGCTGTCATTTTTACAGCGCCAGCCTGAAAACAGGAGAGGTGAAGGATCACGGGCGCATTGCGGAGCATGATTTCCTCGGTCCGTGCTATTGTCCGGCTGATGGCAGAGTATATACTTCCGACAGTCAGGGAAATTTCCTGCGCTTTACGCCGGAAACAGGGAAAATGGAACAGCTTCCTCTCGGAATTCCGGATGATTTCTGGGCTTCGCACAATGGCAGGGGTATCTTCAATCTCCTGCCGTCAAGAGACGGTAAAAAGCTTTACGGCACAACGTGGATGACGCACCATATCTTCGAATATGATCCCTTGAAAGGGAATTCCGGAGCAATGCGCGATCTGGGAACCCTCGGCTGCGAAGAAGCTGCGCCGGATCATTACGCGGACAAGCGCTTTTTTCCGCGTATGCTCATCATCGGTCATGACGGTAATCTTTATTTCGCTGCCTACAATGCCGTTTCGCCCCGGCGGATTCCGCCCCATATATTCAAGCTGAATCCGGAAACATTGGAACAGCAGGATCTGGGACGGATTCAGGTCAATGGCTTTGCACATCTGAACGTTGTTGCTTCCGGGTGCTGCACTTCGGACGGCACCTTGTTTTTCGGAGGTGAACGAACCGGCGCCGCAGAGGCACTTTCCTTTTTCATCTACAACGGGAAAGGGGTAAACAAGAGACCAGAAGAAAATTTCAAGGATCTGGACTTGAAACACAATCCAACCGTCTCCCTGCTTCCGGAAAGGACAAGAAAATATCATACCGTCACATTACGCGACAATCAGGTATTCAATACGACGGGAACGATTATTGTTCAGGAACAGGGGATGTCCGGCACGACTCCGCTGATTCCCCGTCAGGCGGGCCGGATCGGCGCCTTGGCTCAGGACCCTCAAAGCGGGGTGATTCTGGGCGTTACATACGGCAAGGTGCCGCGTCTTTTTGTTTATTATCCGGATATCCGCTTTTTCCAGCCGTTAAATGCCTTTGGCAAGGCTGGAGAGGAAAGCCGGTCCCTTGTATTGCCTGATAACGGGAAGCTCTATTTCGGCACGTCCGGCAGCGGCGAAGGCGCATTGTATGAGTATGACCTGACAGAAAATCAGGCAGCGTTCAATGAACAGAAACGCACAGACCGGGGAGAGTTTGCCAAATATTACCCCATGCCGTCTGACCGGTTGAAAACAATCCGGAAGATCGGCGCTCCCGCCGTCGGCGAAGGAATACTGCGCATGACTGCTCTGAACGGAAAGCTCTATGGCATCACCGCTCCGGGAGGCGATTTTTTTTCCTTTGACCCGCAAACGGAACGATTCAAGTTGTTCCCGATGTTTAAACAATGGATCATCCAGAAACAAAACTTGCCCGGAATACTCATTCCGTTTGATGATAAAATCTATTTCAGCGGTCATCATGGCCATATCATTGTCTTTGACACTCTTGCCGAGGCCTTTTCCGAAACCGGCATGAAGGTTCCCTGCGGCGCAGGCAGGGAGTATCTCACGCACATGAACTGTGCAACTCCGTGTGGAAATGGCGATTTCTATTGCGGAACGAATGCGGATGGCATTTTATTCCGGCTGGATCTGGCAAACGGAAAAGTAGTTTCTCTGGGACGGCCGGTTTCTGAAAACAATATCCGGGCGCTGGCATATAACAGGGATCATGTGCTCTGGGGAATTTCCGGGCTGGATTCGGATGTATGCCATCTGTTCCGTTACACTCCTGAGGAGGGATTCACCGATGAGGGTATCATGCGCGCCAGGATGCCGAAAACCTGGATCATTCACCGTGCGGACGTAATGCTGATCGGTCTTGACGGAGAAATCTTTATCGGAGAAAATGATGATATCTCTCATCTGGCAGTTTTTCTGCCTCCGGTAAGACCGTGGGAAAAACAACAGAATTTTCAAGGAGAAAAAACAAATGAAAGAATTTGAATTCGGATTTTCCAGGCGGAATATCAACCCTCCGATGAAAATGGGCCTGGCCGGTTATTTTAATACGCGAATCTGGGAAAAGGTGCTGGATGATCTTGAAGTCCGGGTGGCGGCTTTCCGCTCCGGCAGTCAGCAGGCATTGCTGATACAGTATGATTTGATTGCCTGTCCGCCGGAAATGTTCCAACTGCTGAAAGAACAGCTGAAGAAGGCTGGATTCGGTGACATGGTTCTTCTGGTAACTGCGACTCACTGCCATACCGCACCGGAGGTTCGGAGAGGACGCGGTGGTTTTGAAGCTGACTATCTTCCCTTTGCTGTCGAACAGACATTAAAGGCGGTTCGGGATGCGGTTGCGGACTTGACAGCAGGAACACTTGAGCAGGGAGTTGGCCTGGAGTTCCGCTGCAGTTTCAACCGGCGGTTCTGGATGAAGGACGGAACTGTCCAGTCCAATCCGGGTAAGCTGAATCCCGGAATCATACGTCCGGAAGGAGAAATTGACCCGGAAATCCCGTTGCTGAAATTCAGCGGCGCCGCAGGCAAGACGCTGTTGCTGTGTTCCATCTGCAATCACGCCGATACCACCGGAGGAAACGATGTTTCCGGTGACTGGCCGGGATGGTGCCGCCGTCTGGTGGAAAAGAAGCTGGGAGCAGGAACAATGGTTATGCCGCTGATCGGATGTTCCGGAGATTTGAACCATTTCGATGTAACGGTTCCCGGTATGCAGACCGAGCCCGCGGAAGCCAAACGCATCGGACATGCCTATGCAACTGCGGTGATCTGCGGTTTGAACTCATTGAAACCGGCAGAACCGGAATTTTCCTGTCGTTCCAGCGCATTTGAAATGCCGGGGAGGGAAATTTTTCCGGATGAACTGGCGGAAGCCAATGCCGTGATGGAAAAATATGCCGACCTTGAATTTTCCCAGGAGACTGCGCGGAATCTGACGGCGGAAGATTTTGCCGCAAAGAAACCGGTTGTCCTGAAATATTTTGCCCAGACGCTGCTGGAGCGGGCAAATCATCCGAAAGTGTTCCAGTTTGAGGTTTCTCTTCTGGATTTCGGTTGCGGTGCCGTAATCGGGCTTCCCGCAGAGCCTTTTGTCGCATGCGGCTTGACGATCCGCAAGCAGTTCTGTTTCGGAAAAACCGCTCTGATTGCGATTCTGAATAATGGAAGCGGAACGGGTTATCTGCCAAATGCGTGGAATTATGGACGCGGCGGGTATGAAACGACACCGCGCTCCAATCAATTCTCTGTCCATGCTTCGGAAATAGTTCAGCATGTCACTGCCTTATTGCTGAAAGAAGATACATGTGGCGGTGGAGGCGCATGATGTGCCGGCTGGAATCTTATTGCAAAAGGTGGCACGGCAGATTGCAGCCGAATTGATTTTTCAGCTTTATTGTCCCGGAATCCTGCCGGCTGCTCAAAAAAAATACGACTTTTCTTTCCCCTCTTGACGTTTGAAAAGTTTCAGATATAATTATAAGGAAACATGTTAACCCTGAAAAGAGTCTGACAATGATCAAAACAACGACAAATATCCGGGAAATTGCGAAAATCGCGGGAGTCTCCGTGGCATCCGTATCACGGGCGCTCAAAAGCGAACCTTCCTCCAAACTCTCGGAAAAGCAACGCAGACATATTCTTGAGATTTGCGCAAAGCTTCATTACTGTCCGAATGAACATACGCGCCGGCTCTTTTCCAGGCGGGCTGATACGGCGGCAATCTTTTTCCCTCCCTTCGGGAAGATATCGGAAGATACGGTCGAGGATTATATTGACATGAATTTCGGAGCATGTCTGATGGGAGCCCAGTCGACTCTCAGAATGAATGGAATTGATCTTCTGCTGACGGAAATCACGCCGGAATTCCTTGAATCGAAACGCTACCTTTCCATGATCCGCGGGAAGCTCCTCGACGGCATCCTGCTGTGGGGAGTGCTGGAACAGGACGGATATATTCATGAAATTCTCAAGGAAGGAATTCCCGCTGTTATGCTTCAGACTCAAAAGGCGGACTGTGAATGTTCTGTCGTCACTGCGGACGATTGCGGCGGAATGCGCCGACTGACAGAACAGGTTCTTGCGGCAGGACACCGCAAAATCGCCATCGCACGGGCGCCGGAGGAGTCCTCCACCGGAAACGAACGCATGGCGGGAATCACGGAAACTCTCCGCGCGCATGGACTGCAACCGGAATATATCACCGGACAACATGGATACGGATACAATTTCGGGCTCCTCGCCACACGTGAAATTCTGAAAAATGCGCCTCATGTCACATGTGTCATGGCATCCAACGATATGGCGGCATTCGGATGCATCGACGAACTCCGCAGGCACGGGCTCACGGTCCCGGACGATATTTCCGTCACCGGCGCGGACGGTCTGAAACTGCCGGGAAGCGCTGTCAGGATCAACTCTTTCTTCTCCCCTGCGTTTGAAATCGGAAGACGCGGCGCGGAGCTTCTTTTTGAACAGATCAATGGAAAAAATGAAATACGGAAAGTCTGCCTGCCGGTCACTCCGGTTGACGGCGGGACCATCCGGAATATCAAGTCACGGCAGGAAAAAAAGTGATGCAGGATTATAAAGACAGGGTTTACGGCTGCTGGACGGGAAAATGTCTCGGCGGTGCAATCGGAATGGCTTACGAGGGGGTCCCTTACCAGCCTCAGTTGACAGAAGAAGACATTGTCGTTCAGGATGTTCCGAATGACGACCTCGAACTCCAGCTTGTATGGCTCATGGGGCTCAGGAAATACGGTCTTTCGCTGGATCACAAGGCGTTCGGGAAAATCTGGCTCGAACACATTCCGCACGGAGTCGATGAATATTCCGTGGCGCTCCGCAATCTGAAACGGGGAATCATGCCTCCGGCAAGCGGCTGGAAAGACAACTTCTTTGCAGACGGCATGGGCGCCGCAATCCGTTCGGAAATCTGGGCGGCAGTCTTCGCCGGGCGTCCGGACGCGGCAGGCTACTTCGCCTCGCTCGACGCCTCGGTCGATCACTGGGGCGACGGCGTGCTCGGAGAAGTCTACATGGCGACGGCGGAATGTTTTGCATTCAATGAGACAGACCATATCCAGCCATTGAAAAAAGCGTTGGCTCTCCTGCCGGACTGCCGTCTCGCCGGAGTTTTGAACGAAGTGCATCGTCTTCATGATTCGCACATAGGACTTGAAGACGCGCGCGATATTATTCTAAGACGCTTTCAGCATCACAATTTCACGGATTGCGTCATGAATCTGGCAAGCGCCACATTTGCAATTCTCTGGGGCGGAGGCGATTTCATCAGAACCGTTCTCCTGGCGGTCAACATGGGACGCGATACCGACTGCACGGCGGCAACCGCAGGTGCCTACCTCGGCATTGTCGGCGGCAGCCGGGCCATACCAGAAAAATGGAGGAATAAAGTCAGAGATGAACTGACTCTGAGCGAGTTTATCCATGAAATTCCCGGGGTTCCGCTGACGCTTTCCGGAACCATCGAGATGACGCTCGCCCTGCATGATTCCCTGAAGCTGCCGCAGGAGCAATATCCACCTTACGCCCCTTACGCCCCGGACGGTTCCGAACCGTCATTCGACCGTTCCCGCTGGCTGGTGCTCAATGAAGCGGAACATGACATTTCGGAACTGGAGAAAACACTTCTGAAAACAGGCGAATGCCCGCCGGAACTGAGTTCAAAAATCGTCACGTTCGACGATCTGACCATGAATCTGGAACCCTATGCGGCGGCAGGCGGCAATTTGCACCTGTTCGCTTTTCTTGAAGTCAGAAACCAGGATATCAAGCCGGAAGATGTCTATCTGTCGGCAACGGCGGATACCGGTCTGACCCTCTGGATGGACGGTGTCAAACTGTTCGATCAATTTTCAAGGGCACTGATGATTCCCTCGTTCCATCGTGCGGAAGGCGGCATGTGTTTCCAATATCCATTGGAGTATGGAGACCGCAGACTGATTCATATCCGTCTCTATTCCTGTGTCAGTCCATTGCGCTGCACTCTCATGTTCGGAAACGCCATGCGTGATCATCTGGAAGGGTTTCAGGCAGGGATAAAGAGTCGGGAAAAACAGGGATAAGAGCTCATAAAAGAGTTCCGTCACCTATTCCCCAACGCAAGGGCAACGCGTCTCATAACATGTATTATGTGACCGTTTTCCCGTTCCTTTTCCTGTTGCGTTCATAGGACATCCCTCCTTGAGATTAATTCTATTTATACGTTTTGAGTGTAATTTTCCAATGACATTCACACTATGTTTTTCCCTCCGCTTCACATAATACATGTTATGAGACATCAGGAGGAATATCAGCTTTTACATTGATAAAATTTTTTAGCATATTCAGCTCCATGCGATGCAAGACACCGTTTCGTGGTTTTACAGGAAAATGGAAAAGATTCCTGTCCATGCAGAGCCTTCACCTGATGAAAATTTGTAAAAGGTTTGCTTCATCCCCGCTTCGTGCCGCGGATTGCGAGTCTGCGAAAGTTTATAACATGACGGTGAACTCGCCTGGCGAGCTCCTGAAGAATATGACGCAAAGAATAAGTCTGAACCTGCATTCGGAATCATGTCATGAGGAACATGGTTTTCAAGGCCTCGCGGAGCGAGTCCCCCGCCATGATTTTGTTTCCAATGCCCAAATCCATCGTAATTCGCGGCGCGGAACGGTCTCTCAAAGTGGGCGGAATCAGTCCCTGCCCAACCTCGCTTCTCCCTTCTTCCTTCGATTGTTCAATTGTTTTAATGTTCGATTATTCGATTGTTTCTCCGTTCCTTGTTCTTCTGTCCTTACTTTCAGGGTGAAAACAAAAATTTTCACCCTGATCGAGCTCCTCATCGTGATTGTGATCATCGCAATTCTGGTCGGTCTGTTTCTTCCGGCACTGAAGAAGGTGCGCGACAAAGCCAGCAGGATCGGATGCGTGAACAATCTGAAACAGGTCGGGGTGCTTGTTGGGGGATACGAGGGGGATTCCGGCTTCCTGCCAATCGGGGCGTGGGACAACCCGTCGGGCGGAAACGATTCCAGGATCGTCATTCGTCTGCTTGCGGATTATGCAAAACTGAATTATACCAAGCGTGCTGACAAGGCTTATGAGTTTCCTGCCTCCAGTATCATGAAGTGCCCCGCAACGAAAAATCCGTCGGATAATTTCAATTACGGTGTCAACCAGAGTTTCATTCCACGACGGACCCTGTCGACTTCCTGGCCGGGCAGTTTGTACGGGATCTATACGCGGTCCGGAAAAGCGCAGGGGCGGAAGATCTATATGTCGGATGCTTGCACCGGTGCTGGGCTCGGACAGGCTGACTGGTTCGAAAACGGAAGTTCTTTCGCGATCTGTTTCTGTCACGGCGGCAATATGGCAAATGCGCAGATGATGCTGAAAAAACACACTTCCTGCGGTCCGCTTGCGGGAAGCGGAGCGAATCTGCTTTGGACGGATGGTTCCGCCAATATGACTTCAGAGTATCTGAAAAAGAATCATACAGTCTGGTTCTATTGAAACTTGGCTTGATGTTCCGTTTATATTTTATCTATGCATGATATATGGAGTAAAACGGATTGATTCTGTTCTGTTTGATGCAGTGAACGGATTTGGAAAAGCGTATTATTGACACCGAAACAAAGGTAGTGTCAAAAGTAATATGGAAAAGTGAAATTTGCGGGAATTGACTGACTGAGGCTCTAGCTTGAATTCAGAATCTGGATGCTTACCACTTAAAACTTCGAGGAGCGGGGGCACCATTGAATTGAATTGAATTGAATTCATCAACGCTGAGTTGATGACAGAACCGACGAGCAAGGCTGTAAAGCTGCTTTTTCTGAAGAAGTTCCTTTCTTAGGAGGTTGACCAAAATAAAATACCATAGAAAGACTTCTTCTGATCTTTTGAAATTTGAAAAATCGGATGAAATTACTAAAAAAGTGCTTTCCTCATTGAAATACAACAAGTTAACCTAGTCAAAACAATAAAAAATTTAACAGAACCAAGAAAATGTAAGGGAGATAGTATGGATACAGGCAAAAGCATGATTACGGCTGCTGTTCTGGTGGCACTGCCGGTTTTGGCGGGAGCAAATCTTGTTCCGAATCCTGGTTTTGAACAGGAAAAGAATGAAGGCTGGCGTTACGGTGGAGTATTCGCCGGAGCAAAAGGATTTGTCCGGGTGACCCGGAACGAGTCTGCGGCGGGAAAGCAATCCCTGCAATTTCATAAGGAGGGAGGAGGTGGAGCGCAGATCTTTGCGCGGCTCAAAGCCCCACAATGGAACAATGCGCAGAATGCGACCATTCATCTTTCTTTCCATTACAAAGGGAGGAACGGGATCGTTTTTGTACTGTTTCGCGAAGCGGGAACCCGCAAGCAGCTGAAAGACGAACTCGGCAGAAACGCTTCCGTTTCCTATCTGCTGAAAGAGACTGCGGAATGGATGCCGTTCTCCCGCTCGTTCAAGGTCCCGCAGAATCTGCTCCGTCAGTCGCCGTTACTGGATTTGCAGTTTCAGCTGTGGGGACAGGGCGATCTGTATCTCGACGAAGTGAGTGTTACGGTGGAGTCGGACGGCAAGGAACCCGCACCGAAGACGGTCTCCCCATTTGGTTATCTCAAAGTTTATGATGTCCCGTCGGAAAATACGCTTCCGCCGTTGCGTGGGCTGCCATTTCAGTATGGGGAAAAGGACGGCGTGCTCACCCGCGATGGCAAGCCGTTTTTCTATACTGGAAACTCCACGTTCGGTGGCGGGCAGTACGTTCCTGAGACGATCTGGCTTGCGCGTCTGCTGAATTACTCCATGGTCACGCTGGACTGGGGACTTTCGCTCTATCCGCAGAAGGTAGGCGATACGCTGGAGATTCGTTACGCAGACCCGGCGTCCAGTGTCAGCATGTTCCGCGAACTGGCACGCAACGGGCTTGTGGTAGAGCACGATACCGGAAATGCGGCATTTATTTACAGTCCACTGAAACGTTTTCTCAAGGATTTCCCGCAACTGGGCGATTTTCTGACATCGACCAGCCATTTTTACAGTTACGATCACAATACTGAGATTGGCCGCCGCATTCATTTCAATGGCTGGAAAAACCGTTATCGGTATTTGAAAGGATTTCCGGTCATGGCAACCGAAATCTATAATGAACTTGGCTATACTCCAACTCATGAACGGGTGCAGAAAGGGTTTCGCGAGTTCGCAAAGAAAAAATACGGTATGCTTGCCGAAGCAAATAAGGTCTGGTGCATGGATTTTAAGAGCTGGGATGCCGTGTTTCCACCGCATCTGAGCCCGGATATTCTACCAGGAGAGGGATCCTTCGGATTCCGTAAACAGATGAAGCGGAAATACTGGCAGATGAATTACGACTGGCTCCGCTATACGCAGCTGGATCTGATCTCCGGACTGACGGAAATGAAAAAACAGTTTCGCACGGTTGCGGATTCCCCGTTTATGATCGACTGGCGCGGTCACGGCGGAACGGACAGCGACGGCTATGCGGCGGTCGATCCCGATCTGCTCAATACGGTTTCTGACATCAACGGTCTGCATACCGGATATTACAGCTATGATTACCACGGACAGCCCGCTGACGAGATCAGTGTGGTTACGTCGTTGACGCACAACGTAATGCACTTTGACTTTGTCGCATCCAACAACAGGAAAGTGACGATCAATCCGGAGTGCATTGTCGGGTGGACCACAACGCCGGGAAGCAATCTGGAGAGCATGAAACGGAATAGTTTCAAGAATTTTGCCGGAGAATGGAAATTCCGTCTTGAACCAGACCGCTCCGGTATGGAAAAAGGATATTTCAAGCCTGGATTCGATGATTCGGAATGGGATGTCATGACTGTTCCCGGATGCTGGGATGAGACCGCCCGTTACCGCGATAAAAAGGGGATCGGCTGGTACCGCACCACGTTCACGGTTCCTGCCCGACTGAAAATGGATTATGAAGACGGCTCCCGTCGGTTCTGTCTTTACGGAAAAGGAGTGGCGCAGAAAGGGATTGTCTGGATCAACGGTGTGAAGATCGGCGAGCCGAAAGGCTGGGAGACGCTTTACAAGTATGACATCAGTCCGTATCTGAACTACGGGGGAGAGAATCAGATCACCTATCTGGTGGATGGTTCCAACTACGCAAACGGACTTCGCTTCTTTGTCTTTGTCCTTCCGGAGGACCGGATCAACGAGACGCGTCTTCTGGAAAAGCGTGATTATGCTTCACTGTTGTGGTCGCACATGATGCACGGGGTGTCGGGAGTGGTGATCTGGCACTGGGATTCCCCATGGCGTCCGTTCATGGCGGAGCTGAACCGGGAGATCGCGAATGTCAGCGAAATTGCGATGCCTGCATCACGTAACCGTAAAGCGAAAGTCGCCATGCTGATGCCGTTCCTATATTTCCGGGGGCTGCCGTCCCAGCTAGTGTAGCGTCTCTTAAATAAT
>DPDG01000013.1 GCA_003526375.1 Lentisphaeria bacterium | reverse complement strand
ATTCAACATATAACAAAAGTTAAGCACTGACTTATCTAATACTGATGATCGCAATTCTGGCAGGACTGCTTTTACCGGCATTGAACATCGCACGTGAAAAAGCAAAGAGCACCAGTTGCCGCGGCAACCTGAAACAAATCGGTCTTGCTATGGAAATGTATTCCAATGACTACAATGATTCTATGCTTCCTATGCGCTCCAAAGCCCGCTGGAGTGGAAACGTGTGGTCTTACAATCTGGCGGATCTGGGCTATCTTAAAGTCTTCAAGGCGTATGTCTGCCCCTCGGATAAGGAAAAAACACAGCCGGGTAATCCGGCCAAACCGACAGCAGATGATTTTTATACGAAGACCAGTTATGCTATGAATGGCGATACCTTTTCGGGCGGTCCGAATGATACAAATTACTGGGGTGGATACGCCCCGAATGGAATCAAGCGGGGACAACTGGCGGCTTTTCCAAGGCGTTCGCCCGACCTGTTGTGGATTTACGATGCACAATGGGCTGTCGGCGGTTTTTACGATATGGGAACTTACACCCGTTACCGCCACGGGCGCGCAAGAGATATGAATGCGCTTTGTTTCGGGGGTCATGTGATTTCTGTGAAGAATCCGGTTCCCGGGCAGGAAAAAGGAATGAACAATATGCCGGGTAAAAGTCGTTACCGCAGTCCCGCATGGGTCTCCTTCGGCGGAGGGCGCGGCGGGTTCATAGAAATGAAAGACTGATCTCAAACAACAGGGAGCAAAAACAAATGAAAAAAATGATGACGGGGTTGTATGCCATCTGCCTGACACTCAGTTTGGCGGCAGGCAATGTTCAATACATCACAGGCGGAAATCTTTTGAAAAACGGGGAACTGAAACCTCCCTGCTGGCATCCTGACGTTCCCCATTACTGGGTGAAGTGGCAGCAGTCGCCGCAAAGCAAAACGGTTCTGAAGCCGGACGATGGCGGTGTTCTGATTCATTTCAAGGGAACGGAATATATCAATCAAATCCGTTTCAAGCAGGATTTGAAGCTGGAACCCGGCAAAGTCTATGAGTTTCAGTTTGACTACCGTTCGGACGTGAATCCGGATCTTCATGCGGATGCGACATTCTGGGGAACGGGTGTATTCATGCGTTCATGGTGGCTGGCGCCGGCTCAGGAATACACAACGGTTCGCGGCTTGTTCCATATCGCGGAGAATGTCAAGGGAAATGTAACCCTGACAATGCAGAACCGGTCTGCCGTCAGGCTGTGGTACCGGAATATCCGTCTTTATCCGACTTCTCTCGGCAAAAAGGATATCGGCAGGATCATTCCGGATTTCAATGTCCATTCCGTCAGTTCCGATGATGTTTTCATTACTCCGGACAACCGTAAGGCAACCGCGGATTTCATTGTAAACGGATTTTCCGGTGAGAACCTGAAAAAGTTCAGAATCGAGGCGGAATATTATCCGTCGAATGGCAATGCCGTGACCTGCCGGGTGAAAGGCAGGAACATCATGATACCGATGAACAGAATTCCGGAAGGCAAGTCCTGGCTGGTCGGAAAACTCTTTGACAGGAAAGACAATGCTCTTGTCGGAATGAAACGGGTGGAAATCAATCGCATCATGACGCTGCCTTCCGGTGTGGATCTTTCACGGAAAGAGTGCGTGAGAATCAATGGCAGGAAGTTCTTTCCCATCGGCATTTATGCGGGGAACGGCTGGAATTTTTCTGTTGACGAACTCGTGCGGCAAGGGTATAATGTGATTCATACTTATGCTTCAAACAGAGAGGATGTCTGCAGGGCATTCCCCGATGTGAAATTCAATGAAAAGGCATTCCGCAATACGCAGAAACTGCTGGATGATGCGAAGCGGCTGGGAGTGTATGTCATGATCCAGCTTCCCCACCGGTACACGGAAAAAGCGGATTTCATCGGACGTTTCCCGCAATGGCTCGATGTTTATAAGAACCATCCGGCGCTTTTCGGATATTATGTCGATGAAACCCGTTCCATCAAGAATACGCCGTATCCGGTGATCAAGGCTGCTTATGACGCGGTTCACAGATATGATCCGAAACATAAATGGTTCGCTTATGAAAATCCCGATCCGAATTTGCGGAACAGCATGGATGCGATCATCGTAAGGTGTTCGCCCTCCGTGAAACTGCTGTGCGCCTTGAATCTGGGGGCGGACAAGCCTGTGATCCACTGTTTCGGACAAGAGGACTTTATGGCGCAAAGTGCGAAATCACTGGACCACAACCAGTCGCAGTTTGTCATGCCGGTAATCTGGGGGGCGCGCGGGGTGTTTTACTTTATCGCCAGCAATTACCTCAGCAAAGAGGTGAACCCTGAATACAGGCTGGTTGGAGAGCGTGTGCTGAAGACCGTGAAACGCTTTTCCGAAGCTGCGCCGGCAGTCGTTTCGGATGACCCGCTTCCCGCTTGGGCAAACCAGGTCAAAACCGGCGGAAAAATGGAAAAAGCAATCTTTGCATTAAAAGATATCACCTACATTTTCTGCGGAGTCGCGGAAGGTGCCGGGGAAAACGGAGTTCTAAGCTTTCCGGTTCAGGAAAATACGGAAATCCGGGATTTGCTGAATGCTGAAACACTTTCTGCTGAAAAGAATTTTACATTGAGCCTGAAACCGGGCCAGGCGAAAATCATCAGGGTTAAATAACAAGCCGGCATTTTCCCATATGCCAACAATCAAAAGCGGAATCATGACATCTGATTCCGCTTTTCAAACGTTCATGCTCAATCAACCAGCCTGTCCGCCCGGAACATCAGTTGACGGCAAACCTGCGCAACCGGAGTATGGCAGAACCAAACCCCGGGAGAAAGTGGAAACGCCTTTCTCCCGGCATCGCCGCCTGAAACCGTTTTCGTCTTAGTTCAGGTGAAAAACCTCATCCATCGGTTCTTCTTTGGCTTTGGCGGAATCCGGGGAATCCGTAACAAGATACCGGGTCATGAGCTTCCACCATTTATGACAGCACTCATAGGATGCGATCTTTTCAAACTCCGCCTCGCTTGCGATTTCGAGATAACCGAACATCACATTGGTCGCCGGATGGTGAAAGATCGAATAGTTGGAAACTCCGTGACGCTTCAGGATTGCCGCGAGCTCGTCGGGAATCGGATTATGCAGATGCGTGTATTCTCCAAGTTTGCCCGGACGGACCTCCATATAAAATGCTTTGCGGATCATGATTGACGCTCCTTTCGTTTTTGGATGACGGGATCGGGTAATTTACTGCCCGATCCCTCATTATGCAAATGCCGGTTGCCTGACCCAGCGGAACGGAACCGCAGGCAGTCCGGAATCGCCATACAGGTTTCCGGTCGGGAAATTGCTCCATGCGTAATAAACGGCGGTCGGTTCCGGAAGGTCCGGGTGAAAAACCTCCAGTTCATTATCGCTGATGATACGGGCCTCCGCAGGATAAAACACCCCGTCCGCACCACAAATCGCAAAACCGGACGGCTCCCCATGAAACATAAGTCTTCCGCCCCACGTTTCAAAACGGATGCGGAGAACATTTCCTGAGAATGTCACAAGGGAAAAAACGGGACTGCGCGGGACTTCCCGCCCCGAAATCAGGGCAGCCGCACGCTCCGCGGCACGCAGAGCCACAGGATGCTTGTCCCTCGGATGCAGATCATTTTCATCGCCTGTATCATAACTCACGATCACTTCCGCGTCTCTGGAACACCCCGCAAGATACTGCGCCTCGCGCAGAAGCGCCCACTGGCTGTGTATGGAGACCGTGCGGCGGCGCTGGTAGCCCGGCAGCTGAATAATCAGAAAATCAAGGCGGCGCTGTCCCCAATGCCCGCGCCAGTCGTCAATCAGATTCTCCAGCAGTTCCTGATACCCTTCCGCCCCTGAAATTGCATTGCATTCGCCCTGATACCAGAGAACCCCGCGCAGGGCATAGGGAATCAGCGGGTGAATCATATTGTCAAACAGAGTATGCATCGTGTGCGGTTCTCCCGGACCGCACTGCGGAATAAAGTCTGAACCTGCATTGCCGCAGTCGTGCTCCTGCCGCAGTTTCCAGCTTCCCGTAAGAGGAATCTGTTTTTCCGGCGTCTTCAGGAACATCTGCTCCGCGGGGCCGATGAGCCCGCCGTCCATGACAATCGAAACCTGCGATGCGGCACGCACGGCAATAACATTGCGCCCCGCGCGTACAAGCTCACCTGGAATCCGGTACACCCTCGGCTGGAAAGTCGGGGCGAGATCAATGCCGTCGCCGGTCCTCCCGATCTCGACACCGTTGAAATAGGTGATATCGCCTTTATCGACCGCGCCCAGGGAGAGCGTCAGCTCCCGTCCCCGGCACTCCTGCGGCAGTTCCACTCCGCGTCGGAACCAGAACACCCCGGCATGGCGATATCCCGCAAGCGTCCAACTGTCCGGAAGCTCCATAGATTCCCAGTCCGCATCGTCATAATCCGGTTCGGCGAATCCAGCCTTGACTCCTTCATTCGGCAGAGGAGCCGGAAAAAGCGTCCTGATTCCCTGCATGATCTGTTCATCCGGCGCAGGCATCAACTTTCCCGCGGGAAGATGCTCATACATTGCCGGATCATATTTTTTGCAGTCGAAAGCCTCGACGCGGCGGCTCCATACGGAATTTTTCATAAGCCCCTCACGGCTGATCCAGCATTCCGCCCCGGTTCCGCCCAGCGATGCTTCTATGATGCCGACTTTACAGCCTGTCCGTTCCGCCAGACCGCGGGCAAAGAGAAACGCCATGCCGGAAAATCCGCCCGCCGACTCCGCGGATGCCGCCTGCCAGACTCCATGTGCATCCTCCGCCTGTACCGGATAAGCCGTTTTCGGAACCTTGAAATAATGGACGGAAGCCCGGTCCAACTCGCCGGACGCGCACATTTCCGCATATTCCCGGAGGGCGTTCAGCGGCAGTTCCATGTTGGACTGTCCGGACGCCAGATAAACTTCCCCGATCCAGACATCATGCAGAATTCTTTCAGGTCCGTCAGGCAACTGCCGGATTTTGAGTTCAAACGGCCCGCCGGCTTCGAGTGGGGGCAAACGCAGGAAAAACCTGCCTTCGGCATTGCTGACCGCCACAGTAGAAACACCGCCGAACAAACAGTGTATCCGGCGGTTCGGAGCAGCCTTACCCCATACGGGAATGGATGCTCCTCTCTGAAAAACGGCATGATCCTGAAATAATGAATTCAACAGCAGTTGCGTTTCCGGCAAATCCTTTGCATCGCTGTTCCAGGTTCCGGACTCCGTTCCGTCCGGGGGCTGTGTGTGCAGCATTTTCAATCTTCCTTGTTTTCGGCTGAAATTTCTGTTTTCAGGAAATATGCTCTCCTTTTCCGTTTTTTCAACCGGCTTCACGGAGATATTGAGCTTTTGCGGAAGACTCCGGAAACAGGGGCGGCGCCCTGAAACAGAAAAACCAGCCTCCGTAAAAACAGAGACTGGTTCTGAAAAGAAAAGCCGGACTTACTTGACGGCGTTTCCGGAAATGTTGATGGAACGGGTGTAGAAGATCAACCCGCTTTCGCTGTACTGTGAGGCAAGGTTCAGAGTCTTGGAGGCTCCGAGGGCTTTGCTTTTGGCAGTAAGAACAGGCATCAGGGAAGGTACATTGACGGTGTCCTTGAGAACGTCGATGCTGCCGGGATTTTCCGTGGAACCTGTCAGCAGCGGAATCGTGAAGAGGTAGATACCCCAGTTCTGTGCATCAAGATGAGCAATGGTCCTGCCGCTGTTCGCGATGGCCTGGCCATTGAGATTCGGATCCTTTACGACTTCGACGCTGGCGCAGGCGCTCATGAAGAGGCCGACGGCGGCAATGGAGAGAAGAAGCATGATTTTTTTCATGATAGATTTCCTAATTTAGAGTTTTCCGTATCGGGCGGGTTATTTAACAGAGTTACCGGAAACCGTGGCTGTCTTCCAGTAGAAGATGAACGGGATCGGAATCGGAATATTGGTGCTGCCGGTCATGGAAACGAGGTCAATCGTTTTGCTGCCCTTCAACTCTTTGCTCTTCTTTGTAACCATTTTCGTAACGGCTGTGACATTGACGGAATCTTCACCGAACGTGATCGTGTCGGGGTTTTCCGCCGAGCCCACAATCAGAGGAATCGAGAGCAGATAGAGTCCGCTGGCATAACCGCTGACGTGTGCTACCGAGGTGCCGGATGCAGTGATGGCCTGACCGTTCAGTTCTTTGCCGCCAGCATACTGGACTGTGGAACAACCGGCGAACAGGACCGCCGCTCCGGTCATCGCAAGCAGGAGCGAGAGTTTTTTCTTCATTTTCATCATTCCTTTCTTTTGTTGTAAAATGATTTATGCCCGGCTTTCGGAAGCCGGACATCCCTGGAACCTAACTATAATCGTTTTTTTGAAAAATGATACCCTCATTTCTATTTTTTTCACTGGTTTTTACATCATATTACACCTGAAAAAATGAATTTAACGAAACATTTAAGAGCCGGAATCAGGGGAACGGACGGAGAAAAAAGGAAACTTGTATTTTTCCGGATTTTCCGCAGGTTTCGGAAAGCCGAACCAATGACAGAACAGTACGGTGCAGGCCGCTGACCCGTTACAGTCCAACGGCATAAGCCGATGAAATGAAATCATACTGCAATTGCATGCAGGGGAACTCAGATCCGGGGAATGCTTTCCTCGCGGACAAGCTCAACCTCAACGATTTCATTGAGCGGTTTTTCCGGCAGTCCCTCGATCAGTCTGGCACATGCAACTGCCCCTATCTTTTCGGCGTGCTGATCCACAGAGGCAAAACCGTAAATTCCCGAAGCTGAATTCAGATTGCCGAACCCGCTGATGTATATTTTCCCCGGCAGGGGCACCCCCATCTCCCTGGCGGCGCGGATCAGATGCATGGCGTCGTCATCCGAATCCGTCGCGATGGCCGTAACCGAAGGATATTGAGAGAGAATATCCCGGAGAGTAAGCTTTATTTCATGACTGCTGAGTACATATGTCGGGCGGAAAGTGCGTCTTTCACACTCTGTGCGGTTAAAACCGTATTGCTGCATCGCTTCATAAAACCCCTCAATGCGTTCATTGCGGGTGCTGAGCCGGTTTCCTTCCGAAAAGATCACGATTTCACGGTGGCCGCGTGCCAGAAGCGCCTCCATGATCTGAGTGCCGCCCATCCGGTTTGCACAGTTCACACAGTGTTTCTCTTTCGCAATACGGTCTATATAGACAGTCGGCAGAGGTGAGTTGAGAATCCCGTAATCAATGGAGATGATTCCCCTGTATTCCACCGAATCAAACCGTTCCACCAGTTCGACCAGGCGGTCAATGGGCGGTGCAAACACCGTTACGGCAAAATCATTTTTCAGGGCATATTTCTGGGCTCCGTTAAGGATCATCCCGACATACATACTTTTCAGAGAGGCAATGAACGCAATACGCCCGCGGGGAAAGATTTCCGTACGGAGAACATAAGTGCCTGAACCGCGGGAGCCGCGCTTCAGCAGATGTTCATTGACAAGCAGGGACACAGCCTTGTTTGCAGTTATCTTATGAACTCCGAACCGTTCAGCCAGTTCATATTCGGACGGAAAGCGCGTTCCTCCCGGATATTTCCCCGCGGCAAGTTCATTTTTCAGGACAGCAAGCATATTTTCAATTTTATTCACAGCACCCTTCCCTTTCTCTGATGCATGTAATATACCACAAGAAGTGAACAGGTCAATAAAATCAGAAAATATATTTTCTTCCATATTGATTATTTATAGAAATATCATATAATAAATACAGAGCCGGAGACCGGAGAAAAGCGGATCAATCAGAAAAGTGAACAGGTTACATCATCATAAACAAAGATATCCTGCCGATGGCAAGAAAGGAGACTGTGCAATGAAGAAAAAAACTTCTGGAGGAAAAGGAAACAAGATATCATTCACTTTTATAAAATTTCTGATGAGGATAATTTGTAAAAAGAGTGTTTCGCCCCGGCGGCAGCCTGGCAGGGTGCGAATTGGCTTTGTCCTCTCCGGAAGACCATTCCGCACCGCAGATCAAGATTCAGCACAGCCTGCCGGAGATCATGGACTCAATGTGAATATCACTCATATTTCGTCCGCTTCTTTCTTCATTCGATTGTCCGGTTGTTCAAATGTTTTTCTACATTCTTACCTCCATGTTCCCTGTCCGATGTTCTTACTTCGCAGAGTGAAAACAGGAGTTTTCACCCTGATAGAACTCCTGATGAGGAAAAGTTGTAAAAGTGGTATTTCATTCCGGCAGCAGAACAGGGCAGGATGTTGCCAGTCCCCTGACCTCACTTCTTCTTTCTCCATTCAATTGCTGAATTGTTCAATTGTTCGATTGTTCAAATGTTTCCCCGTTCCTTCTTACTTCAGAGTTCCATGTTCCTCTGTTCTTACTTCAAGGGTGAAAACAGGAGTTTTCACCCTGATAGAACTCCTGATCGTGATTGCGATCATCGCTATCCTGGCAGGAATGCTGCTGCCGGCATTGAACAAGGCAAAGACAATCGCAGTGGGAATCAGCTGCCTGTCCAATCTGAAGCAGACCTTTATGGCTGTCGGCAGCTATGCAGGCGACAATCAAGGCTGGACCTATCCGGCACGTCTGGACATTCCGGGTAAATCAGTATATTACTACACATGGAAACTCCGGGATGACGGATATACCTCAGCCCGCACCGCAACCGGATATCCAAAGGAATTCCGCTGTCCGGACAGCTGGCTCTACGGCAGCGGCAACCACTTTTACGGTCTGCGGGTTTGCGGGCAGTTGCCGCGTTCCTATAATATTGCAGCGCCAAAGCCTTTTTACATTACCGGTACCGGGCGGACAGCATGGAATTCACCTGCGGAAATGATTCTGCTGGGAGATTCCTTATGGAAGCAGTACCGCAGTTCTCCGTCACGGGAAAGCAGAATCAGCCATGCGTATCTGGATGACAACAACTATGCTCAGGGCGGGCTTGGGCTGCCGCATTTCCGCCATAACGGGAAATGCAGTACCGTTTATGCGGATGGACATGCGGGCAGTATTCAGGTCAAACAGTTTTCCGATTCACGGAAAAGCATGTCCGGGTGGACCTACTTCATCGGATATGCTCAAATCGCGGGGGCATACCCCTGATCCGTGGAATTCATACCGATTGGAAAAATAACGGAACTCTAACAGGAAAGGCAGATAATCATGAAAAAAACTCTGTGTGCGGCATTGTTCGCCGCAACTCTGGCGCTGTTCGGGCAGCAGAAGGAATTCTCTTTCAAAACCGCGTTGGAAAACGGACGGGCATCATTCAGACCCGGCGACAAGGTCACATTCAAAATGGACGTGAAATATCCGGACGGCTATTGCTTTGCAGCATGGAACGTACACGCCTATGCAAAGAATGTTCCCGCATCCTTTGCGGAGACTTTGAAACTCAAGGTCAGCGGCAGCGATCCTCAGTGGCAGAGCATCCGGTTTCATCAATGGAGATGGCTTGCTCCCGACAATAAGAATATGCAGGGGTGGTTCGGAACCGTTCACTGGCCGGAGGGGGATTACTGCATTTCAGCCACCGCTCTTTTTCGCAGGAAGGACAAACCCGACGTGAAAACGGACAAATATGTCTCCTCTGAACTCGTTTTCTCCATTGAAAAATAACTGCGGGCAGAATGAATCATGAAAAAAATATTCAGTTTTCTGGCATCTTTCCTGCCGGCATTGACACTGTGCGCCGTTCCGTTCATCGCCGAACAGCCTGTCATCGACGGCGATCTTTCCGAACCGGTCTGGCGGAAAATTCCATGGCGTTCATCTTTCACGCTGATCGGAACAAAAGAACCCGCCGCCGCACAAACCCGTTTCAAAACATATAACAACGGCGATTATCTGTTTTTTGCAGTGGAATGCGACGAACCGGATACAGCCCGGCTGGTCCGCAAACCTTATTCAGATGGTTCCGGGCTTGTCTGGATGAACGATTCTGTTGAAATCAGCCTGGTTCCGGACTCCAGGGTTCTGAGTTTTTATAAAATCATCGCAGACTCCAACGGTGCAAGCACTGATTTCTTCGGGCAGGATGACAACACGGATCAGGAAAAGTATCTGTTCAGTTCCGCATGGAAAAGCGGCGCCGCCGTCAAAACCCGGATCACTTCCGGAAAATGGACATTGGAAGCGGCGATCCCGTTCGGCGCCATGAATTTTGTACCGGCAAACAGTGACAAATGGCGGATCAACGTGGCGCGCAACCGCTGGAGCGTCCAGCCGGCGGAACTCTCGTCATGGTCACAACTGCCGTATAAAAGCCATGTCATCCCGAAAGCGTTCGGCATGGTTACGGTCGGCTCCTTCAATGCGGCGGAACATCTTTACGACATAGAAAACTTCAAGGGGGAGATCCGGCGTTCCGGAGACACACAGTCCTATCAGGTTTCCGCCACGGTTCACAACAATACGCAGTCTTTCCGCATCTTCCGCCAGCTCTGCACCCTGACCGATCTGGAAACCGGAAAAAAAACATCCTCGGAATCAGTGATCCGCCTGCCGCGCCATTCCTATCAGGCATTTTCCGTTTCCATTCCGCAGGTGGAAAACGGGCACTATCTTTTCACATGGGATCTGTTCTCCAACAAAAGAAGCCCCGTATTGCAGAAACGCATGACACGGGAGGTCACTGTGGAATACATCCCGCTGCATGTGACGCTGCTGCGTCCCGCCTACCGCAATAATCTTTACGCCACGATGCCGGACAAAACCATCGAAGCACAGATAGAACTGCGGGAAGACATCGGGATTCCCCTGACCGTCGAACTGACAGGAGAAAATGTCCGCGAAGTCCGTAAAATAGCCCGCTCCGGCGGCAGAGACAGAGTTCTGTTCGATGGTGCAAAACTGGCGGACGGCCGTTATACGCTGAAAGTCAGATGCGAAAAGAACGGGCGGGAACTGGCGGCATCCGTAAAGATCCGCAAACTGCCCTACCGGAAAGGAGAAGTCTGGCTGGATGCCCGCGGCGTCACTCATGTAGATGGCGTTCCTTTCCTGCCTTACGGCTGGTACGGCACTCATGGAAAACGGAAGGCGTGTTATAATTCCTTTCTCAATACTGCCCGCTATGCCCGGATGTCCGATGCAGTGGAGGCAGTGCGTTCACGGTATGAAGATTTCGGGCTGCGTTCGCTCATCGTGCCATTTCAGGATCTGGACGGATGGAATGACTGGCGCTGGGTCGTGTTCAAAGACCCCGAAACCCGCCGGAAAGGACTGACGCCGGAACAGAGGAAAAAGATCATTGAATTTGTCAGCGAGGCAGGAAAACTGGACGGTGTGCTGGGATGGTACATGGCGGATGAACCGGAATGCCGCGACAACAATCCGGTCTGGTATGAGGAAGCACGCGAGCTGATTGCGGAAATCGACCCCTATCATCCCTGTTTCATGCTCAACTGGGGCACCGGCGGAATGCGCCGGTATTACAAAGGCTGCGATATCCTGCTTCCGGACTGTTATCCGCAATACTTCGAAGATGGAACCACCTCAAAAAACCGCTGGGAACCTTCGGAATATGCCAAGGTCTCCACTTCGCTCCGCCCCGCATGGCAGATGCCGCTTATGACCTCATGGCCGGCGCTTTCCCGCGATGGAAAAACACGGGGAATCCCTCCGACTTATCATGACCAGCGCAGTCAGATTTTTCAGGCGGTTGTGCATAATGTCAAAGGATTCAATCTGTATGCGTGGTTCGACAGCCAGCGTTTTTCATCTCTGATCCTCGGACCGCCCGCCATCGGCAAAACCCTGATGCTCCTGCGGGATTATATGCTGGAAAATTCCGTTCCGGGCGGCGTGCAGACGGAAACCATTCCGGTTCATCCTCACTTTCAGGCAGGCTTGAAAATCCATGACGGAAAGCTCTGTCTGATCGCCGTCAATACATCCATGAACAAAATCAAAGCGACGTTCCGGCTCAAAAACAGATTTTCCGGCAAACTGTATCTGGAAGGTGGAACAGCGGCGGTTCAAGTGAATAACGGTATTTTTACAGATGCTTTCACTCCGAACGAAACCAGAATTTATTGCAGTGATAAAGAGTTGGCATCCCGGCTTCCGGCGGTTGCCGACACTGTAGCCGCAATCAACGCCCATCGAGCCGCCCGGAAAAAAACGGGCAATCTGGCGGGACAGGGTGAAATGCTGGATATTGAATACACTCTTTACGGAGAACAGGGAAAACTGGCTCCGGGGGTGCCGAAGATCACGGCTTCCAGCGATGCACGTTTCTACATGACTTCCAAAACCGGCTCGCTGTATTATCTGATCGACGGACTGACCGAAACGGAACGGCCGGAATACTCATGGAAACCGTCTGCGATGGACAAAAATCCCTGGGTTGAATTCAAATTATCCCATTCATCTCCACTGCATCTGGTGAAGCTTCATACTCCGTCCGGAAACTTGAAAACCGGAAAAATCAGGATCGGCGGGAGGCTTTATCCCTTTGACAATTCCTCCGGGAAAGCGGAAATCCGAATTCCTCTGGACGGAATTGAAGCAGATACGGTCCGGATCGAATGCGGACGTTTCAACACTGCGGGGGAAGGGATTGCCGGACGTCTGCTGACCGAGGTGGAAATTTTCGGTACCTCATCCGGCAGAACATCCCCTTGAATCTATCCCGGCGGTCAATGAGCGGATTCATTGACCGCCGGACAGCAGAACAAATCAGTAATGGAAAACCACCATCTGATGACAGGTCAGACGGTCAAGTTTGACTTCATACCTGCCGTCCGTCTGCTGTACGGGCAGTTCGATGCCCTGCGGTTCCAAAGTGATCCTGCGGATTGTTTCGGGAACCTTTACCGAAGCCGTGATATTGTCGACCGGATTCAACTCCTCAATCACTTCGATTGTCGTTGCATTGCGGACGTTTCCGCCGGACATTTCCATCTTGCTGCCGCGGTTGATCGTATTCACGTAAAGCAGGTGCAGAACATAACGTTTCTCATCTTCCTGCTTCATCAGCGTGGCGCGCCCCTGCGACGGCAGGTTCGTATGAACCGGCAGCTCCCGCCCCGCAAATGCAAGGATCGCTTTGGCAACAAACTGTTTCAGCGCGACATTGCCGTATCCCGCATAGAGCCCGAACACCGGATGCGCAAAATAGAGGATATTGTCCGTCATGACGCCCGCATCGTAACCGGAGGGGTCCGGTTGATAGGGTGTATGCTGATGCGAGGAAAAATGGGCATAGGTTCTGTTGAAGTAAGGATCGTAAATTTCACCGAGCGATGTGCCGGATTTGACTTTGATCCGGTGTGACGGCTGATACATCACGAACGGAGTTTTCACGAAGTCCGGGGCAAATTCAGGCGCTGCCTTGATGTAACCGGGAAACAGCGGATTGACTCCCGCGTATTCGCAGGGCAGATCGAATGCCGGAACGTCTTCGTCTTTCCGCAGAATGGAGGCGCCGGAGAGAATCAGTTTTCCGCCGCGGGCAAGAAACGCGTCGAGGCGCGTCTTGAGTTCCGGCGAAATGCGGAGGTCATCGGCAAGAATCAGGAATTGATAAGGGTCGAAACTCATTTCCTGATCAAGGGCGTCAAAGTGGATATGGCTTTCCAGAAGAAGCCGGGAGGCGCCGACTTCCCCGTAGGGAGCCCAGGCGCCTTCGGGAGTCGAGCCGGGATTGAACGCCGTATTGGAAAGGATCGCGACATTGGCGGCGCTTCTGACGTGTCCGCACCAGGGTTCTTTCTGCTCCACCTCCGAGTAGGCCGCTCCGATCAGCTCATAGGTGCTCTCGTCAAGATTGCCGGAGGGATGAAGCTGGTCGCCGATGCTGCATTTCGACCCCTGAGCCAGCATTGCGGCGCACTCGTAACGGAGCGCATTCGGATGCTTGAATCCGCCGAATTCACCCCACGTGGTATGGAACTTTCCGGTCATGCCGAGGAAATCGAGATCAAGCTTCCGGCAGTAGGCGGCGGACATCGGATAATGGTCATAGCCCCAGCCGCCGGTCGGCAGGGATTCCAGCTCCAGATGGCTGAAATAAGGCAGGATGTCACGATTTCCGGCGGTCACATTGCCGCTGTTATGGAAAACCGGCATATCCGGGGCGAGAGAACGCGCGGCGGCAGTCGTGCGCTGATAATATTTCAGCAAAGTCCGTCTGGAAAACTGTTTGCGGTCTTCCGGATTGAGTGGATCGTATCCCTCTTTCGCCATATCCTCCATGCACCATTTGCAGCAGCAGGGAGACTGGCTGATAATATCAATGAAAACGCCGTTTGCATCGGGGAAGAGATGCACCGCCTCCTCAATCATGCGGCAGAGATAGTCCAGATAAGGAGTGTTGAAGCAGAGTTTTCTGAATCCCGGTTCAAGCGGGCTGCTGACCCAGCCTGCCAGCTTGCCTTCGGCTGTAATCTCCCGCCATTCCGGGTGTTCTTCCGCGGCAAGGTTGTTCACTCCGCCCGTCAGATAGATCGGGACATTGACGTTGATCTCATGGCAGGCATCCATTTGCGCGCGGAGCAGATTGAAATTGAGTCCGGGATGCATTTTCCCGACTTGTGTCGGATGATAACTCCAGCCATGATGGCATGAAGAAAAGCAGGTGATCGAATCGACATGCGCCTTTTTCAGCGTGTCCTGCCACTGTTTTTTGTCGAATTTCGTGCCGATTGACGGAATATGGGGCGAGGTGTGAAAATCCAGATGAACCTGGCGGAATCGAAGTTCTTTCATGAGAAGCCTCCTTTTTCATGGCTTGATTTGCTCTTTTTTTATTTTAAGATAAGTGTTTTCAATAGAAAATCAATGATTTTTTTATGAATAAAACCACCTATTTTATGTACTGAAAAAGCAAAATGAACCCGAAAAGGAAACAGCACGGATCAAAGTGCGGAACCGCCGGAGACGGGCTTCGCAGGGCAAAACGGTTACGGAATCCCGTTCTCCTGCCCTGCTTCGGAATTTCAGGCTTCCGCCAGCCTGCCGAACTGCGTATCATGAAGCTTCTTGTATCTGCCGCCGAGACGAAGCAGTTCTTCATGGGTGCCGGCTTCCACGATATGCCCCTTGTCGAGAACAATGATCATGTTTGCGTTCTTAATGGTGCTCAGACGGTGTGCGATGGCGAACACGGTACGGTTTGCCATGACTTTATTCAGCGCATCCTGCACCAGTTTCTCCGTGACGGTGTCAAGCGCACTGGTGGCTTCGTCAAGAATCAGGATCGGCGGATTCTTGAGGATTGCACGGGCAATGGAAACACGCTGTTTCTCTCCGCCGCTCAGCAGGAACCCTTTCTCTCCGACAATGGTGTCATAGCCGTCCTTGTGGCGCCCATCCGTAATGAAGCGGTCCGCGTTTGCCTGCTTCGCCGCCTGAATGATCTCCTCCCGCGACGCATCGGGAACGCCGTAGGCAATGTTGTTTGCAATGGTGTCATTGAACAGAACCGCATCCTGCGACACAATTCCGATCAGGTCGCGCAGGGAATCGGTCTTCACATCCCGCAGGTCGATGCCGTCGATCGTCACTTTTCCGCTGTTCACGTCATAAAAACGCGCAATCAGGTTCGCGATCGTGGTTTTGCCGGAACCCGTTTCCCCGACGACCGCAACCACATGTCCTTTCGGAATCGCCAGATTGATGCCGTCGAGGATTTTCTTCTGATCGTAAGCGAAAACCACATCGGTAAAACGGATTTCATTTTTGAATTCCCTGATTGCTACGGGATTTTCCTTCTCATGCAGACTCGTGTCAATATCGATCAGCTGGAAGTAGCGGTCTGCGGCAGCCATGCTCCGCTGGAACTGCGCGGAAATCTTCGCCAGCGCCTTGATCGGGGCGTATGCGAGGAAACAGGGCGTCAGGAGCTGTGCCAGTTCGGTCAGGGTGACTCCCTGGCTGTAGCTGAATACGAAAAACACCAGCGTGGAGCCGACGGCGACGGTTTCCATCAGAGGCGCCATGAAAAGCTGCATTTTCAACGCCCGGTTCACGGAGTTGAAATATCTGGCGTTGGTCTCCTCGAAACGCCGGACCTCCCGGTTTTCCGCATGGTATGCCTTCACGACGATGATGCCGGAAAGCACCTCGTGCATCCGCGTCACGACATCCGCGATCTGGGAAAACGAACGCCTGTAAATCTTGCGGATTTTTCTTGCGATGATCATGATCGGAAGCACGCAGAGCGGAAGCCCGATGAAAAGAATGACGGCAAGCAGCCAGTTGTTGTATTTGAAACTGGCGAGAAGAATCGCGGCAAAACAGGCGAGGATCTCCAGCGGGCAGCGCGTGGCGTCCGCAATGGAGTTCGTAATTGCCGCCTCCAGCGCTCCCGTGTCATTGGTCGAACGGCTGATGAGCTGCCCGACGTCGATCTGTCCGTAGAAGCGCATGGACTGGTTCATCATCTTCCGGAATGCTTCGTCGCGCATATCCGTCGAAACTTTTGTCCCGACCCAGCGCGTGTAGTAGTTGTTAATGAAGATGAAGAGATTGCGGATCACCCAGAGGAACACGAACCCGGCGACGAAAATCGAAAAGAACTGCCATGTCATGCTCCCCGATGCCGTTTCCGCCGGCAGGTCCAAAAGAGTCGTATTCCCGATTGAAAACACGATATCGCCGTTCCGGTAGGAGATGTGCATGTTCCATGAGGCGGGCACAATATTGTTGAGCTGTTCATCCGCTTTGACCAGCTTCTTTTCCAGCTCTCCCCGGTTGTCGGGAGTCAGCAGGATCGAGGCGACCGTTTTGATTTTTTCCTGTTCCGTGGCACCCTGTTTATTTGTGCTCTGGACGATGCGTTCCGCCATTTGCTTCTGGGGGCCCGCAAGAATATTGCTGACTCCTTTGACTTTCTCCTGAGGTTCCGTTTCCCGCTCCATGACCTGAACGATCTGCGTCGCCGTCTTTTCAACCGCCGCAACATTTTCCGGTCTGTTGGAATCGACCCCTTTCATCAGGTAAGGGATCATGAGCAATCCGCCGAACAGCGAACTGCTGGCGATGAAACCTGCCAGAATTCCTATCGTGAGACGCCATTTATAGGGTTTTGCATATCCCAGCAGACGCCAGTAATTCATGAAATCGCGTTTTCGATTGTGGTGAGACATCAGGGTTCCTTACTTTAACAAAAATTCATTTTTCCGGTTGCTTGATAACGCAATAAGATATCACAGAAACTTTTTTTTTCCATTCCCGCGCAGGAAAAAGAGAAGTTATTTCTGCCGGAGGGACTCCCCGGATCAACCTGCCGGAGATCGGACAGGAGAAAATGAAGCGTTCAGAACAAAACAGGAAAAAGCCGGACTGAGTTCAGTATCTCAATATCCGGCTTTTTTCGCTTCTTTTTTTTATTCCGGTATGCCGGAGCTTTTGCGTCACGGCACGATTTCAGGCATTTGAACCTCGTTATTCTTCAGGAGCCTGATGTATGACATTGGAGGTGAAAACACGCATATTGCCTGAGCCATACACCTCTTTGCCTTTGGAGTCGCGCCGTGAAATGCCGGAACGGTTGCCGAAAGCCAGTCCTTCAGCTCCGCATACGAAATCTTCCAGAACCAGCATTTTCGGCAAGGCTGCCGCATGGAGAAACGCCAGACGGCAATAACGGTTGGCATGTTGGGAAAAACCTCCAGAAATCATGACCGAACCATCCGGGGAGAAATTGCAGAGTGTCGTCATACCCATGAATTCGCCGCCGAAACGGTTGCCGAAACAGAAAATCCTGCCGTGATTGTCAATCCAGCGGGCATTTACGCCCCACTGTTTCTCCTGGAACTTCCCTATGTCCTCGCGTCCGTTCCCGATTTTGGTTTTCGGAAGAATCGGCACCAGCAGGTTGTATTGAAACAGCAGTTCGCCGCCGCGGTTCACGAAAAGTCCCGCGTCATGCATTCTCCCGTCGTTCATGCACCAGTTCTTTTCGATTTCTTTCCGTGTCAGATCGGCGTCGAACGCGCACATGGTGCCGAGGAAACGGCTGCGCCCGATTTTGAGTTTGCTTTCATCTCCTTTTTTTGCGGCGCGCGCAAGAACCGAGGCAGAGGACTGATCCGTGAAAAGGCAAAAATCGAAACGGTATTCCCCGTCCGGCGCGGCTTTGATCTCCACGGCATTGCGCCCGCCGGCAAATCCGATGCCTTCCCAGACATTCCGGCGGTTTCCCTGAACGCGGAAAAGCGGTCCCGGAAAATCTTTCGGCGCAAGAAACAGGGAATTGCCATATGAAGACAGCCTGATATTGTCCGGGATGGAGAGTGTCCGTCCGATCTGAATGTTGGCGGAAGGGAACACCAGAGTCGCGGGAGCCTCTTTTGCGGCGGCGGCAAGAGCGGCTTCCACGGCGGCGCTTTCATCCTTGCCTTTTCCCGTCACCCCGTATTTTCCTGCATCGATCCGTTTTACAAAGACTGCATCGGGGTCAAATGAAAATTCAACCGGTTTCACTTTTGCGGACGCGGCAATCTTCTCCGGCAGCGGAGGATTCAGAAAATCACGTGCTCCGGGCGTCAGTTCGGGATCAATGTTGTCACTGCAGCCTGAAACGCAGAATCCGAAGGTAAGATCGCAGCCGAAGTTCCTGTAATGAAGATAGCTGAGCCGGTTGAGAAAATCGTCTTTCGACAAAGATTTCCCATAACTTACCGCACGCACTGCGCGTCCGCTCGGGTCCGTCACATTGCGGATTGCGATCAGATTGGGCGATGTTCCCGCCGCAAGGGAAACAATTCCCCCTTCGGGGCAGCCCGCGCTCCTGATTCTGGAATCCGCCACCCGGATCGCCGTGCTGATATAACCGGGCTTGAGATTTGATTTTACAAGACACCAGCCGTCTGCGCCTTTGACATCGAATTCACATTCGTCGACGTAAAGAAGCGCTTTGTTTTCCACTGTTGCCGAAATATCGATCCAATACGGAGAATCCGTTTTGCTTCCGGAGCCCATGCCTTTCACATTTCGGAAATAGACCTGGTTCATCAGCAGGAATACCGGACCTTTCTGCGCTTTCGGCGTCGCAATCCGTGAATTGCGGATGACCGCCAGATCGCATGAGAGATCCATGACACGGGCGCAGTTTGAAAAATCGCAGTTCTCGATGTCGAACAGTGTGGAATTCCAGAACTCCGAACGCCCCGGTTCTGCGGGAACGGGCGTCAGTCTGGGAACAGCCTGTGAAATCCAGCTCACCTGATATGGCGCTTTCAGCACTTTGTTTTCCACGGGAATACGGCAGACGATCGCAGTGTCCGAGGAGCCCTCGAAGCGGCATCCGTCCAGGTGAACCATCGCCGTATCGGAATTCGCTGTCCATACCTGAAGTTGTGTTTTCCCGCCGCGGAGAACGAGGGAGCGAACCATCAGGCGGAATACGTTATTGAGATAAAACAGGTCCGCTTTCGGATCGCTTTGAACGATAACGGCGCCTTTTTCCCCGCGTAAACTGATTTTACGGCTCTGTGAATTCGGGCCCGGGTAGACCAGCGGACGTGTGATTTTATAGGTGCCTGCCGGGAAATAAACTTCATTGAACGCCCCTTCCCCGCCCCAGCCGCATCCGAAACTGCCGCCCATCGTGCTGATTAAAGCGAAGGTCTCGGAATATGACGCGTTCAGCAACGCTTTCTGAATCGCGACTGTATCGTCCGCCACGCCGTCTCCCGCCGCACCGAACGACTTTACATTGAATCTGGCTCCGAAAACGCTGAGGGTTCCAAGCAGCAGAATCCCGAACATAACACAAACCTTTTTCATAATGGATATGGTCTCCTTTTTCAGTCGTTGATATTGCCGTTGTAATCGGGATTGAAGTAATATTCAATCCTGTTCGTGGGACCGCCGGGATTCGGGTAGTATGCCTGAAGTTCGCGGATCGGTTTTACAAGGCTTTCCGTGTGGCCGTCCGCCCAGACAATATTTGCCGCCCCTGAGTGACGTTCATGAACGTGTGTCCATAATGTATAATACATTTGAGCATCATAAGCGCCCATTTGATTCATGCTGTTAAAGGAGTCAGTTAACAAGAGTTTGTGCGAAGGTCCTTTTACGTTGCTGACTTGTGCCGAACCGACATATCCTCCCCAGTAATCGTATCCCCCCATGCGTCGGTTGTAACCGTAGGAAATGTAAAGATACATCCAGCCATTTCCTGGATTGTTTAAGCTGTCGTGTTCCTGCAGCGTGGCAGCATAAGAGGGCAGAGAATACTCATATTTTGTATAACTGACAATGGAGTCACAGAAATATATTTTGGACCTTGCATAACCCAGACGTGCCAGAATTCTGCTCCAGTTTTCATCATAATAAGTGTTGGCTAAACCTTGCGGATATAGCTCCGGCAGTCTTCCGGCATAATCATCTGCATAGGAATGCATTGCAAGGCCACACTGCCGCAGGTTGCTGTTGCAGGCGATTGCCCGGGCGCGTTCTCTCGCCTTGTTCAATGCCGGCAGAAGCATTCCTGCAAGAACCGCGATGATCGCTATTACGACCAGGAGCTCTATCAGGGTGAAAATCCGTATCTTCACCCTGCGAAGAAAGAATATCGAACAGGGAATTCTGAAGGAAGAAGGAACGGAAAAACATTTGAATGATTGAAGGAAGAAAGGAAAAGTAAAGCAAGGCGCGAATTGACACCGCCGGAATGAAATATCCTTTTTACAACTTTTCCTTATAAAGAGCTCTATCAAAGTGAATGCCTGTTTTTTCCTGATGGAAAGAGAGTTTGCCGGATCGCAGAAAGCACCCCGCCGCAAAGCAGTCCTGCATCCCGTTAACGAGAATCTTTCGAGGATTCCCCTTTTCTTCTTCCGCATGGAATTTTCCTCCTGACACTTGCCCCATGAATTCATAAGCTGTTTTCCTTTCTCTTCAGTGCATTCTCCGCTGAAAAGTTACAATCCGCCGCTGTTTTCATCTCTTTGCCGCCGCTCCTCTTTGTTTTATATTTTCACGCAACTTGAAAAATACGCTTTTTTCCGAAACCATGCCGATGGATTCCCGCGGGATGAAACGCGCATGCACGGTCTCGATAAAACTTTCCAGCGGAAGCGCCGGATCGTTGAGATGACGGCAGAGCAACTCCCAGGCGCGCCGTCCCATGAGATCACCGCCGGTGTCAATCGTGGAAAGCGAAATGGTATTGTATTCGGCAAAAAGGTCATTCTCCGAGCCGATCACTGAAATATCTCCGGGAACGGAAACTCCCATTTCATAAAAACGGCGCATGATTCCCATCGCAAAACGGTCGCTGAAACACTGGATCGCCGTGACACCCGGTTTCTCCTCCAGGAGCTTTCCTCCCGCCAGATATCCCTGTTCGAAGATATTCAGATTTTCATGCAGCTCACAGTGAAATGCAGGATCCCAGTCATGAATCCCGGCGGCTTTCAGCTTTTCGGTAAGAAACCGGTGGACATCGGATATCCCGCTGGAATATACCGTGTGGGCAATGTGGCGGTGCCCGAGTTTGAGAAGCAGGTCGATGCACTCTCCGACCGCATTCAGATTCTCCATTGTGATCCCGTAAAGCCCCGGCATGGGGTGCCAGTCCTGCGGAGGGCCGAGCACCACCAGCGGTTTCCGCTGAGCAAGGAATTTTTCCACCAGATCCTCCAGCGGTTTCAGCCAGGTCATCTGACAGATTGCCGCCGCGCAGTTGGATTCCAGCAGAAGCTCGAAACTGCGGCGCTGACGGGACGGTTCCAGCTCCAGCTCAATCATATTCAATTCATAGCCGTCATTCCGGACGCAGTTGCGCAGTTCCACGGCAATCTTGCTGAACGGGTGCGGTGTATGAAGCATGGTGATCATCCGGTTCACGCCGGATTTCAAGGCAACGGCATTGGTGTTCGGACGGTAGCCGATATCACGGGCAATCGCCATGATGCGCTCGCGGGTTTCCGGCCTGATCTTGCCGATTCCGCGCAATGCCATACTGACAGTCGCATGGCTGACATTCGCCGTCCGCGCAATATCATAAATCGTTGCCATAATCATTCCTGTTAAATTTTAATTTACTCGATTAACTTATATTAATTATATAACAAAATCCTGATATTGTCAATAGGGTAAACTGCAAAAAAAAGGATTTTTTCGGAAAAAATGCGGGACAGGGCAAAAGGCAGACAGGAAGCCGGAAAGAAACTGAGTTCAACCCGGCTTCCTGCTTTTCCCTGAAACTTCCGGAGGTCAGAATCCGTAAATCGCGGAATATTTCTTTTCCAGAAGACCGATGAAACAGTCCGGATCAATCCGGTCGCTTCCGGTGGAAAGACGCAGCGTCTCGTCCGGAGTGAACTTCGCCCCATAGACATGCAGATCCCGGCGGAGAAATCCCAGAAGGGATGAAAGATCGCCTTTGCGGATGGATTCTCCGAGCGACGGCAGCTCCTGCTCCGCACGTGCCCAGATCTGCGCCGCAATCAGATTGCCGAGCGCATAAGTCGGGAAATAACCGAACTCGCCCATCGACCAGTGGATATCCTGAAGAACACCCTGCGCATCGTTCTCCGGCGTGATTCCGAGGTAATCCTGAGACTTGCGGTTCCATGCCTCCGGAATATCCCCGACCTCGATCACGCCGTTCAGCATATCCTTTTCCATCTCGTAACGGAGCATGATATGCAGATTGTAGGTCGCCTCGTCCGCTTCCGTGCGGATGAAGGACGGTTCGACTTTATTGACCGCGCGGTAAAACTCCTCCAGCGATACATTCGCCAGATGTTCCGGGAAAGCCTTCCGGAACTCCGGGTAAAAGAACACCCAGAAGTCATGGGAACGCGCCACGAGGTTCTCCCAGAGGCGCGACTGGGATTCGTGGAAACCGAACGAAGCCCCCTCGCCCAGCGGAGTGCGGTTCAACGCCTTGTCGATTCCGAGTTCATAGAGGGCGTGCCCGCACTCGTGGACACTGCTCAGGAGGCAGGATACCGGCAATTTCCTGAACACTTTCGTCGTGATGCGGACATCGTTCAACCCGAAGCTCGTAGTAAACGGATGCGCACTCATATCCTGCCTTCCGCGCGTGAAATCGTATCCCATCCGGACAATGACGCCGTTCACAAACTCAAGCTGTTTCTTTTCATCATATTCCGCATGGAGAAAAGAGTCGTCAACCTGTTTGCAGGAAGCAATCTTTTTCAGCAGGGCGACCTGTTTTTCGCGGAGCGCCGCAAAGACGGGGTCCACTTTCGCCACCGTATATCCCTCCTCGAAATTGTCGAGCAGGGGATCATAGATGTTCTGATACGGGCGGAACAGTTCCGCATATTCGCGCCGCAGGTCGATCAGGGACGCCAGATAAGGCTGAAAGATCGAGAAATCGGACTTCTCTTTCGCTTCCGCCCACGCATGATGGGCTTTCGCGGCGGTACCGGCGGTTCTTGCGACAAGAGAAGAAGGAACCCGCGAAGTTTTTTCAAAATTCCGCCGGAGTTTGCGGCAGAGACACACTTCCATGGAATCCGCCGGCATGGATGCGGTCTCTCTGGAGGCGGCGTCAATCAATCTGCCGAATTCCGCGGAGGATGCCTTCTCATGCGCGAGCTTTGCCAGAGTCCCGATCTGCCCGGAACGGTCGGCTGCGGAATTCGACGGCATATACGTCTGCTGATCCCATTCCAGCAGAGCCATTGCTGCATGAAGATCCGAAATCTCCGCCACGGTTTCCTTCAGTCCGTCGAAATGTTTCATCACCATGCCTGCCCGTGTTTTTCAAAATAGGACGCCACGTTCGGGATGATCGGCTTGATGAGCTGTTTGATCGCTTTTGCATATTCGCGGATCTCCCACTGCGCATGTTCACTGTCGCGCAGCTCAAGGAAATGGAGCAGGTTGCTGAGGTCGACCGTTCCCCAGAAAGTCACCATCATATTCTGCGGCAGAACCCCGCGCGCCTGTTCGCGGCAGACGCCCGCATCAAATAACCTGTTATAAAGCGCAAGAGAGTTCTGATTATGCTCGCGGATCAACTGCCGGAGCTCCGTATCGTCGAAATCAGGGCTGTCCACAGACGCCTGACGGTTCGTTTCCGCCTGTTTGCGGAGTTTCGGCGGGGTATAGAACTCCAGATCGACTTCCGTGTATCTGCGTGAAATTTCATTATAAGACCACGTGCGGTGGCGGTGCCACTGTCCGCGGATGAACAGCGGGCAGTGAATGCTGAAAGTAAACACCAGATGTTCCAGCGGACTGGTGTGTTTGTTGTCGATCAGATAGTGAAGCAGTGTGACATCGCGTTCGTCGATCTCTTTTTTGAGCTTGCCGAAAGACACTCTCGCGGCGTTGACGATGGTTGCCTCCGAACCGAGATGGTCGATCAGTCCGACCCATCCCTGCCCGTCAAGGACCTTTACATGATTTTCGGGGGGAATGTTGAGATGCTGGATGTTGCTCATTTTACGTTTCCTGTCTTGTATATTATGATTGTTTTTCCTGTTCTTCAAGCAGAGAATTCGCTTTCTTCAGTTGGAACAGAACCTCGTTCCAGGAAGAATAACGGTTTTTCGGATTCTTCATCGTCATCCGGCGTATGATGCCTTCCGTGACACTCGTGACCTTCGCGTTTTCATTGCGGTCTTTGATGAACGGCAGCGGGTCTTCGGCATGCATTCGGGCAAGCTCCTGCTCAGTTTCCGCGCGGAACGGCAGGACTCCGGTCAATATCTGATAGAAGATGATGCCCAGCGAATACATGTCCGACTTCCATGTCAGTTCCTGTCCCGCGAACCATTCGGGGCTGGCGTACCATTCGGGACGCTGTTTGAAGTTGTTTTTCAGATGCGCCCGGAGCCACGCCGCAAGCCCATATCCGATCATGAGAGACCCTTTTTGGGAATAAAGAATTTTAGACGGCTTCAAATTGCCGTGAAAGATACTCTGCTGGTTGGCGTCGTCAAGAATTTCAATGATCGAAAAAATAATCGGCAGAGTCTTTTTCTCATCCAGAGGAGCGCGTGCGGAAATCATGGCGGCAAGCGATGGATATTCCTGAAAGTCCGTTGTGTAATAACAGTATTCCTCACTGCGGATTCCGCCGCCGGTATAAGGCAGAAGCGTTTTCGGGAGCGTTCCGGACTGAAACCCGGAGATGATGTCCGAGAACTCTTTTCTCGCTTCGGGATCACTCTGCGGCGTCTTGAAGATTTTTATGGTCCGCCGCTGTTCCGGCTCATGGTCTGTCAGCAGGTAATGGACGGACTCGTCGCAGGCGGACAGCACCGCCGCGACCACCATTCCGTCGATGGATGCGCCGGGAGTCAGGTTCTGAGTGTAATTTTTCTGCATTCCGGGAGCAACCGAGGGAATGACGGGAGCATAGGAGAGCGGATCGATGTTGAGCGGGTCCACCAGTTTCACATCGGGCTGCTCCTGTTCTCCGCGGAACGTGAAACGGATCGCGCCGACCTGAATCCGGTCGCCGTCGTTCAATGTCACATCGTTCTGGCTGATTTTCACCCCGTTGAGCTTCGTCCCGTTCGTGGAGTGCATATCCGCCAGGGCATAAGCATTCAGATTCGTATTGAAATAGACGACACAGTGACGGCGGCTCACCTGCGGGACGCCCGCCAGGCAGATTGTACACTGCTGATCGCGCCCGATGAAAGTCTCCCTGTCGCCGGCAAGATTCACTCTTCTGATTGTCCCGTGGTCGTCATACTCCAGATACGGCATAAAAAGTCTCCGATTGAACTCTGATATCATAGCACTTACTGGGAAAACTTTCAAGCCGGATTTCAAGGTTCGGAAGAGTTTCTGAAAAATGGCGCGGAAATGAGTTTTGCAACTCTGGCGCCTTCCTCGCCGGAACAAATTTTCGATGGTTTCCATTCAGAAAAACCTTTCAAAAACCTGCAAAACATCAAAAAAACAGAATTATTTTCTTTCAATAGTTTGCAAAACCGCGCAAAAGGTGTCATATTTTATCACAACAAAACAAAAACGCGGGTGAAATATGGTTCCTGAGAGGAAAAGGAAACTGCTCTCCACAGAGAGGGAGACTCTGATTTGCAGAAGTTTGTCGGAGGGTGTCAAGACCATCTCCGAGCTCAGCAATGAGCTAAGGGTGTCGGAGGCGACTGTCCGTCGCGATCTTGAAACGCTTGAGGCAAACGGAAAACTGCGCAGAGTTCACGGAGGAGCGGAACTTCTCCGCCAGCATCAGGAACCGGTCTATGAGGAAAAAGCCTCACGGAATGCGGCGGAAAAGGCTTACATTGCAGAAAAAGCCGTCTCTTTCATCAAGGAATCGGATACGATTTTCCTCGACGGAGGCAGTACCGTTCTTGAACTTGCCAAGATGCTGGAGCGTTTCCATGACCTGACGGTCGTGACGAACTCGCTCATGGCGGCTTCGGCGCTGATGGAACGGAACTTCCGCCTGATTCTCGTCGGCGGTGAATTCAGGAGCCTCAGCCGGACACTGGTCGGGCCGCTTACCGCAAAAATTCTCGACGGAATGAACATTTCCAAGGCATTTCTCGGCACCATCGGTTTCGATCCGGAAAAAGGCATCAGCACGACCGACACCAACGAGGCTTACACCAAGGAACTCGTCATGAAACGCGCGGATCACGTATTCGTGCTTGCGGACAGCTCCAAACTCGGAGTATCCTCCTTTGTCTTCAGCGGAGACATTTCCGATATCGACACCCTGATCTCCGATCCGGGGATCCCGCAGAATATTCTGAAAAAGCTGAAAACCCAAAATATAGAAGTCATATTCTAACAAATTCAAGGAGAACGAAATGGGCAACTACCTGAGCGATTCCGGTCCGAATTTCAAGGCCGGAGAAGTAAAACTGAACTCCATCCCCGAGTATCAGTATAACAAAGACATGAAGAAGGAACTCAAAGCCGGACATGTCAAAAAGGAAGATCTGGCGGAACTCTATGAGTCCATGCTCGTCATCCGCGAGTTCGAGGAAATGATCCTCAAACTCAAAAACGGCGCCTATGAAATCCTCAGCGACTATGAATACCGCGGTCCGACACACCTTTCCATCGGTCAGGAAGCAACAGCGGCGGGCGTCTGCTCCGCTCTCAACATCACGGACGAAATCACCTCCACCCACCGCGGACACGGTGACTCCATTGCGAAGGGCTTCCACGCCATCAAGAGAATGACCGAGGCACAGCTCAAGGCGCGCTGCCCCGAATTCTCCGCCCTCTCCGGCGACGCACTTCTGGAAGCCGTCCTCGAGGACCATATTTTCAGAACCATTGCCGAACTCTTCGGTAAAGAAGCCGGCTACGGCAAAGGACGCGGCGGCGGAATGCACATCGCGGACTTCCGCGTCGGACACCTCGGAGCAAACGCGATCGTCGGCGGCGGCATCCCGATCGCCACGGGCGCGGCAATGACCAACCGCATCGACATCGATCCTTCGCACAAAGGAAAAGTCGTCTGCGCATTCGCCGGCGACGGAGCTTATGCCAACGGCGTTGTGCTGGAATCTTTCAACTGGGCATGCCAGGGACAGTTCACCGATCCGGCTCTCTCCAGCATCAACTTCGGTCTTCCGATTATCTACTGCCTCATCAACAACCACTTCGGCATGACGGGCAGAGCCGACCGCGAAGTGACGGGCGTCAATCCGCTTGTCCGCCGCGCCGCCGGTTTCTCCAATGAAAACATGCACGCGGAAGTCGTCAACGGCATGGACCCGCTGGCTGTCAGAGACGCCATCGAGCGCGCCAAGAAGACCATTGCCGAAGGCAAAGGCCCGGTCATGCTCGAATTCAACACCTACCGTTACTTCGGACACTCCCTTTCCGACCCGAGAACGGAATACCGCACGAAGGATGAGGAAGCCCAGTGGAAGGCGGTCGATCCGGTTCCCTGCTTCCGCCAGAAACTGATCGAGAACGGCGTCTTCACGGAAGAAGAACTTGCCGGAATGGAAGCAAACGTCGTGGAAAGAAACAAGAAGGCTGCACGCCGCGCCGCGGATTCCGACGATCCGAAGCCGGAAGACGTCATCAAATACATGTATACCGATACGTCCAGCGACACCGTCCCCGCTCCCTACAATCAGCTCATGAAGCGCGGCGACCGCCCCGTCATCAAGCGTGACGCGGAAAGCCGCATCACCTACAAGGACGCGATCAAGGAAGGCATGATCGAGGAAATGGAACGCGACGCGCGTGTCGTTCTCTATGGAGAAGACGTTGCGGACTATGGCAATGCGTTCAAACTGACCAAGGGCATGCTCGAATACTTCGGACGCGCCCGCGTGTTCAACACCCCGATTTCCGAAGCCGCGATCGTCGGCACCGGCGTCGGCATGGCAATGACGGGCTACCGTCCGGTCGTCGAACTCATGTATATGGACTTCGCGCTGATGGCTTCCGACCAGATTTCCAATCAGGCGGCAAAATGGCATTACATGACAGGCGCATCGACCAAAGTTCCGATGGTGATCCGCTGCTCCGTCGGCGGCGGCAAGGGATACGGCGGACAGCACTCCCAGTCCCTCGAATCCATCTTCGCCCACATTCCCGGCACCTATGTCGTATATCCCTCCAACCCCTACGATGCAAAGGGACTCATCAAAACCGCGATCCGCGACGACAATCCCGTCGTCTTTGTGGAGGGTCAGCTCCTTTACAATATGAAAGGTGTGGTTCCGGCGGAAGATTACACGATTCCGTTCGGCGTTGCGAACGTTCTGCGTGAAGGTTCCGACATCACATTCGTCGGCTGGGGCCCCGCGATCAATGATGCCGTCAAAGCGGCAGATGCTCTCGCGGAAGAAGGCGTCAGCGTTGAGGTGATCGACGCCCGCACACTCGTTCCGTTCGACTGGGAAACCGTCTTCGCCTCTGTCCGCAAGACCGGCAAGTGCGTTGTCATGAGCCAGTGCGTCGATATCGGAAGCTTCACGGGCGAAATCGTTTCCAGGATCATGGAAGAATGCTTCGACTCTCTTGACGCACCGGTCCTCAAGATCGGCGCGAAGAACGGTATTGCTCCTCAGGCGCACTGCCTTGAAAAGGCGTTCCTCCCGAGCGTCGAGGAAATGGTCGCAGCAGCTAAGAAAATCCTTTGATAGAGAGAAGGTCGCTAAATGGCAACTAAGATACCAGTACCCAGACTCGGTCAGTCCGAGGAGACCGTCACGATTCAGTCGTGGAAGGTCAAAGAGGGCGATGTCATCAAGAAAGGCGACGTTCTGTTCGATGTCGAAACAGACAAAGCCGTTCTTGATGTGGAATCGCAGTTCGAAGGAACCGTCCTGAAGATTCTCGTTCCGGCGGGAAAAGAAGTTCCGGTTCTCTGCACAGGCCTGATCGTCGGCAACCCCGGTGAAGACATTTCCGCACTCGTGGCGGAAGCGGCGGCTCCGGCACCCAAAGCTGCGCCTGCGGCTCCGGCTCCGAAAGCGGCGGCTCCCGCGCCGAAAGCGGCACCGGCGGCTCCGAAAGCAGCTCCGGCGCC
>DPDG01000043.1:52334-52507 GCA_003526375.1 Lentisphaeria bacterium | reverse complement strand
CCGGCGGCTCTCGGAACTTTGTTCCTCGTCCGTTAGCGGTGGAACCGCCGCCGGGGGAAAAGACCATGAGGGCTCCGCGCCCTCAAACTCCGCGGCAGGTGAAAGTCACCTGCACCCCGGCAAACAAGTTTGCCGTCATTATAAATAAAAATAGTTTGGTGCAGGTGCGTCGC
>DPDG01000043.1:0-52070 GCA_003526375.1 Lentisphaeria bacterium | reverse complement strand
GCGGCTCTCGGAACTTTGTTCCTCATCCGTTAGCGGTGGAACCGCCGCCGGGGGAAAAGACCATGAGGGCTCCGCGCCCTCAAGCTCCGCGGCAGGTGAAAGTCACCTGCACCCCGGCAAACAAGTTTGCCGTCATTGTAAATAAAAATAGTTTGGTGCAGATACAACGCACCTGCACCAGGATCTTCAGCGGGAAAAGTATGAAATCAGCGGTTCAGACACAAAACAGGCAATCCGGACAAAAAAATGGAGCCAATCATCGGATTCGAACCGATGACCTGCTCATTACGAATGAGCTGCTCTACCGACTGAGCTAGATTGGCTTGCAATGGACACGTAATATAACCTCGTTTCTGAAAAACGCAAGTCCGGAATTAAAAAAAATGCTTATTCCGGATATATTGCGCTTTCCCGCTTGACTTTTCCATATTCAGTAGTAATTTTAGAATATATATGTGAGTCTTATTAACATTGTGAAAGGAGATATCACGAAGATGAAACCCGAATTTGTAAAATATCTTCATGCAGATTCTATCCTCGTTCTGGAAGGCGAAACCAAAAAAGCCGTTCTCGAAGAAATCATTACATACGCTACCACCCGTTGCACCATGGATGAGGCACAGCTCCGTGAAGCGATCTGGAAAAGAGAAAAAATGATGACAACCGGTATCGGAAACGGTCTCGCGCTTCCTCATATCCGTGTCGCGGAATTTCCCTCTCCTCTCGTAATCGTCGGAATCTGCCAGACTCCGATTGCAGATTATAAGACTCTCGACAATGAACCTGTCAAGCTGATTGTTTTCCTTGCCGCCGATGAAAAAGATCAGGAGGCATATCTCAAGCTTCTCGGAAGCATCTCCATCAAGTTGAAAGACAAAGATATCATGAACGAGATTCTGGAAGCGGGAACAGACAAAAAGAAAGTCTACGCCATTCTCAACAAAGACTGACCGTTTTTTCGTGTTTGTGGAGCGCCGTCAATTGCATTGCGGCGCTTTTTTTATATCCTGCCGCAGAATGCGGCTCCCGGAACACCGGAACCATAAAGCTGCCGCCTCGATTCGGATTCAGCATTATTCAGGGATATTTCCTGATTTCACGCTTGCAATCGTCTTCCTCATGGATTAGTTTATAACAGGTGTACTGTAAATATCCGGTTTCCTGCGGAATAAAATTGATGTCTGCACCACATATTTTCACTGCACCGGCCGGGGATATCCTGTTATAAAATTTATACCACGAATTGATGAGTCGTTTTATGAGAAAAAGATGGTTCTTTCTGTCTCTCTGCCTGTTGCTCTGGCATGTTCAGGCGGAGGTAAAAAATACAGTAAATCAGATTTTATATATCAATTCTTACGACACGTCTTACCAGTGGTCGGCCGATATTCTCGACGGCTTCCGGGCATATTTCAACAACGGACTCAACAAACCATCCGTCAAACTCAATGTCATTGAGCTTGGAATCCTGAGAAATCCGGGGCTGAAGATCCGTCCATCGGACGAGGCGTTCATTCTGGAACTTCTGCAGAAGAAAAAGTATGGGCTGATTGTTACGGAAGGCAAAGCTGCGACTGACCTCCTGCTGAAACACTATGCCGTCCTGCAGGAGAAAACGCCGGTTGTCTTCTGTGCATATACGGACTTCGACAGGGAAAAACGCACGCAGTATCCGAATCTTACCGGCATCGAATGCGGTCACAATTTCCAGCCGTTGATCAACCTCATACTCAAAATCTACCCGCAGACGCAGAAGATCGCCGTCATCACCGACGGCTCTCCCGCAGGCAATGCACTTTATCAGGAATACAGGCAGGCGGCGGCAGAAATCAAAATGCCGGGATTTCTTTTTCTTCACGGGGCATATCTCAGCACGGACGAAATGCTGACTCAACTGTCACAACTGCCTCAGGATTCCCTTGTCCTTCTGCAGAACTGGCGCAGCACTCAGCCGGAACCCTTTATCCCCTACGGAATACTTTATCCCAATATCGTCAGGACCGCTCAGCATCCGGTCTTCACGTTGCAGGAAGCACCGCGCGATACGGGCGTCATCGGCGGGATTCTGACCAACAGCAGGGAACATGGTATCGAGACGGCAAAAACGGCAGCCCGCATTCTGAAAGGAGAAAAACCTGCCGATATCCCGATCCAGACCACAAAACAGCATCCAGTTTTCGACTGGAACTCTCTGGCGCAGTGGGATATTCCCGCCGGGCAGCTTCCGCCAGACACCGTGTATCTCAATAAACCGTCTTCTTTCTGGGAAAACTGGAAACAGGAAAGCGTCATTACCGGCGCAATTGCCCTGCTCCTGCTGATATGGTATCTGGTTCTCGGAGAGCAGCGCAGAAGAAACCAGAAAAAACTGAACGGTCTGTTCTCGGCACTGCCGATCCATGTCGGAGTTGTCGATGCAAAAGGGAAAATTCTCTTTCTTCAGGCAGGCAACCAGATTTTCACCGGACCGCGTCCCGAAAAACTTACAGATCTGCCCGTCGAACTTCTCCGCGAGGTAGAGAAACCAGTCAGGGACACATTCCGGACCGGTGAGGGTTCCCGCAGGGAGTACAGTGTATTCGGGCAGCATCAGCAACTGGAATTTCTCCTTCTGCCGGAAGAGATCTTCGGCAAACAGGCAGTGATGTGGATTTCGGCAGATGTCACGCAGCTTCACGATGCTTTCACAGCAAAGGCTCAGCTCGCCCAGCGGTTCCGGCTGACACTGGAGTCCATCGGTGACGCCGTGATCGTAACGGACTGCGACGAAAAAATCACGCTGATGAACCCGATGGCAGACAAGCTGACGGGGTATCGGCAGAACGAAGCCGTCGGCAGGAAACTCGGCGAAGTTTTCAACTTCGTCTCCATTTCAGGAAATGAAAAAGTCGAAACACCGGTGACTACCGTGATCCGGACTGAAAAAGAAGTGATTCTTGAAAACCACAATGACCTGATCTCACGCGACGGGAAACGCTACCACATCGCAGCCAGCGCAGCCCCGATCAGGGAAGAGGAAGACGGCATTTCCGGTGCGGTGCTCTTCTTCCGCGACGTGACGGACGATTATGAAAAGCGCGCCATCCTCAGCCGGCAGAATACAATTCTCCGCAATGCCACGGAAGTGGCGAATATCGTTTATTTCCGCAGTGACAGAACAGGCCGTCTGATTCCGATGGGAGACTTCGAGAAAAACTGGATGTATCGTGACGGACAACCTGTTCCGGCGGAAGAATGGCTTGATCCGGAAGACTTTCCTGCCTACGACAGGGAACTCAGGAAACTGCTTTCCGGAGAAACCGATTCCATGCACTGTTTCTACCGTTCCAACAGGGAAGCGGGACGGCGCGACTATGAAATGCGCATCATCAAATCCGCCGCCAAAGCGGAAAATGACGGAGAGGAATACTATGGGATCATTCAGGACATCACGGAAACCAAAGAAAATGAACGGCGTTTTCAGGATAATGCGAATCTGCTCAAGGGAATTATGGATCACCTCCCCTGTTACATGTTCGTCAAGAATGCCGATGACCAGTTCCGGTATCTCATGTGCAACCGGGGTTTCGCGGAGCTGACAGGGCTCGCCAGTGAACAGCTCATCGGAAAACGCGACGAAGATATTTTCCGGACGCAGGAAGAAATAGAACGGTTCCGCAAGGACGATCAGGAACTGCTGAACTCCGATAAACTTCTTGACCTGGAGGAGGCTGTCAAGGACGCATCCGGTAAAACCCATCTGGTCAGGACCATGAAAACCATCGTCCCGCAAACCGACGGCAAACGCCTTCTGCTTGGCATGAGCATTGACGTGACGCGCCAGAAACAGCTCGAACAGGAGCGTCTGAAAATGATCGAACAACTGAACAATTATATTCAGTGCGAGCGAACCATCAATCAGTGCCTTGCAAGAATTTCCGTGGAAAATGACTTCAATAAGGCGATTGATGAAATGCTTCGCGTCATCGGGCAGAATGCGGGAGCCGACCGCTGCTACATCTTCAAGTATACGGATCAGGAAAAAGTCCACTCCGACAATATTTCCGAATGGATTCGCGACGGAGTCGAGCCGAAACTGGAAAAACTCCGCAGTATCGACCTGAGCCCCGTTCCCGGATGGACACGCAAACTGCTCCGGAAACAGGATCTGATCATCGAAGATACCGATCATCCGCCGCAGGAACTTGCCGGTGAGGCGGAAGTTCTGAAAGAGCACAAAATACAGTCGGTGCTGGCAAGCGGAATCTGGCTGGAAAATAACCTGTGGGGATATATCGGCATGGAATTCATCCATTCCAGGCGCACATTCTCCGACAGCGACATCCACACGGTTCACAGCAGCACGAAACTCTTCCTGCTCGCGCGGGAACGTTACCAGCAGATGAATGCAATCGCAGACAGCGTTTCGCTTCAGCGCCAGATCGTAGACAATATTGCGATCCCCATCGCAATATTCGATAAGGACAGCAACATCATTGCCGCCAATCCGAGCCTCTGCAAGGTCTGTAAAATCCCGCTTGCGGAGATCGTCGGCAAAAAATGCTACGATACGATCTGCAATCACGGGAATCCGCCGGAGTGGTGCCCCATGCAGCAGACTCTTTCTGACAAATACCCGCACAGCGAAGAAGCGGAAATCCACGGACGGAGATTCATCCTGACGACTCAGCCGATATTCGACCGCAGGCATGAACTGAAATATATCCTGAAATCCGCCATTGACATCACGGAACTGACACAGCAGAAAAAACAGCTTCAGGACGCCATGGAAGCGGCGCAGGCAGCCGACCGCGCCAAGAGTTATTTCATCGCAACCATGAGTCATGAACTCAAAACGCCTCTGAACGCAGTCATCGGTTTCAGCGAACTGCTCCAGATGGACAACATTCCGAGGGAGGAGGAGAAAAAAGACCTTCAGGCCATCAATCTCGCCGGACATACACTCCTCAATCTCATCAATGATGTGCTTGATCTCTCCAATATGGAAACGGACAAGCTGGAAATCAATCCGGAACCGATGAACCTGAAAGAACTCCTTTCCGAAATGCCCACGATCTTCCGCCAGACATCGGAAAGCAAAAAGGCGCCCATGGAACTGCTTCTGCCGGAGCGTCTGCCGCGACTCGTCCTCGACCCGAAACGCCTGCGCCAGATTCTGATCAATCTCGTCGGCATCACCTACAAAAACATCAAAACGGGCAAAGTCATCCTGTCAACTCAATTCCGGATTCATCCGGAAAAGAAAGACAAAGGCACACTGATCATCCGTATTTCAAACTCCGATGCGGGTCTTGCGCTGGAAAAGGCGGAGCACCTGTTCGAACCGTTCAGCCTTCATACGGTCCGCGGCAACCGGTCGTATGAGGAAACGGGGCTTGAGCTGACCCTGGCGCAGCGTCTCTGCAACTGTATGGACGGCAGAATTGAAGTCAATGAAAAAGAAAGCACTCTGGTCATCATCTTTGAAAACGTATCCTGCATTGCCACAGAGCTGCCGCCGGAAAAAATACTCGGCAGATCACCGGACTATGCAAGAATCAATCAGGTCGTTCTGGTGGATGATGTGCCGATGAATCTCAAGGTCATGAGCGCCATGTTCAAACGCCTGAACATCCCGCATGTCTGCTGCAAATCGGCAAGAGAAGCGATTCAGGAACTGGAAAAAGCGGCTCCGACGGCAGTATTCACGGACCTCTGGATGCCGGACATGGGAGGCGATGAACTCGCACAGTATATGGCGCGGACACCGTCTTTCGCGGAAATCCCTGTAATCGTCGTCACGGCGGATACTCAAATCGACAAAAATGCCAGGCGCTGGTTCAAATGGACGCTGTTCAAGCCCATTACCATTGAAGCGCTCAGGGAATGTCTGCAGAAAACCCTGCCGGGACTGTTGGAACGGAACGGGAAAGAGGAAAATCCGGAATCATGAATGAACCTCCAGACACGCCCCAGCCCGACAAGACGATCAAAGTAGATAGAACGGCTGCAACCGGCAGGCAGGGAAACCGTCTCGGGAAAAAAGCCGGGGACAGCAGTTCCCATGTTTCGAAGTCATCTCTTTCCGGCACATCGCGCCTGAGCTTCCTGACCGGAATTCTGGGCACCAGAACCGTCAACGTCAGTGAAATGCTCAACAACGATACGGAAGAACGGGATGAACTCCGCGTTCAGAAGCGTCCTCCGTCCGAAGAGGATTTCGCCGACTTTGAATCCAATTTCGAGTTGAAGGAAAAAATCGCGGACGGCGGACAGGGACGCATCAACAGAGCGGTGGACCGGAAGCTCTGTCGTGTCGTCGCATTGAAATCCCTGCATGACAAACTCAAGGATCAATCCAACAGCAGAAACGCATTTCTTGCCGAAGCGAGAATCACCGCCCAGCTCGACCATCCGGCAATCGTTCCGGTACACGGCATTTACAGTGATTCGGAACACGGGCTTCATCTTGCCATGAAACTGATCAAAGGCAGCACTCTGCGCCGGTATCTGGAAAAAATTCTTTCACTCTACCGCCTGCTACCGAAATCACAGGTCCGCTGGAATGAACGGAAACTCCTGCCGCAGCGCCTGGACATCTTTCTGCGCGTCTGCGAGGCGGTCTCCTACGCACACCACAAGAAAGTGATTCATCGTGACCTGAAACCGGAAAATATCATGATCGGCTCTTTCAATGAAACCTATGTCATGGACTGGGGTATTTCAGAACATCAGGCACGGAAAAACGAAGCGCGGTCAAACGGGAAATTCTCCGGCACGATTCAGTATATCGCCCCCGAAGTAATCAACCTTCAACACTATGACTCCCGCTCGGATATTTACGCATTGGGGCTGATCCTTTTTGAAATCGTATTCCTGAAACGCGCCTATCCGTCAGAAACAACGGAGGAAGCGCTGGATAAAGCACAGTCCTGTCTGGTGGATTCCTATGAACATTTTTATAAATGCCCCGTTGACCGTGATCTCAAAATGATTATCCGCAAAGCGCTCGCACCGGCGCCGTCGGACCGCTACCAGAACGTCAAGGCGCTTGCGAAAGACCTTCGCAGCGATCTTCGGATGGAAGAGGTGACGGCAAACCCGGATCATTTCCTCGGCAAGCTGATACGTCAGTTCCGCCATCATTACAAACTGATGCTCTTTTTCTGCATGGTCCTGCTTCTCTCGCTGATGAGCGCATTCTCCTATTTTCTGTATGATGAGATGCGCAGCCGCGCCATGCAGCAGGATTACGACGCGGCGCTGGCTGAAATCTACTCGCAAGGCATCCATTCCGGAAGTCAGTTCGATTACCGTCTTCATTCACTGGAAAGTCTGCTTTCCGCCATCACGTGGGAAACGGCGCTGCTTCTGGAAGGACCGATGCCGGACAAAAGCCCCGGCAGAATCTACAGCTATCTTGACGGTGCCCGGAAAGACACCGCTCCGCCGGGGCTTGCCTATGCTCCGACCTTCGGGAGAAACATTGATCTCGATCATTTCGCCTATAAGGAGCCTCCCGGTGGAAAGACCGTCAGCCAGGACAATATCCTTCAGAAGCTCTATCCGCTGAAGTGGGGATTTTTCCGCGCCGTGGCAAAAAGCGTCTCCGAAGGCAATCCGGTCCCTGCGAGCGATACGGAACTCAAAAAAGTGATCGCGACTCAAATGAAACCGCCGTTCACATGGGTTTATGTCAGCCTGAAATCGGGGCTTCATATCTGCTATCCCTACCACAGCGATTATGATCCGGCTTATGATCCCCGGGAACGCCCGTGGTACCGGGCGGCGGTGCAGGCGAAACGGCATCAGGCGGTCTGGGGAACGCCTTATATCGACGGCGTCAAAAATCCGGAACTCGTCATCACCTGTTCCCAGGCAATCATCGGAAAAGACGGCAGACTCCTCGGAGTCGCCGGGGCGGACATCTCATTGAACTGGATTCTTGACATGCTGTCCAAAACCGGAAATATGAGCCCCGCGGTCAAAAACAAATATCTGATTGACGAGGACGGCAGAGTTCTGGTTGACAGCAAAGGCAAAGTCTCTCCGGATCAGCAGGGCAGCATCCGGCAGAAACAGTTCCATGATCCCGAACTGCTGCAAACCATGTGGCGCCGGAAAAACGGCCGTATCTTCGTCCGGGAAAACGGAAGGCAGTATCTCTATTTCTTTGTAAAGATTGATACGGTACGCTGGCTTTACGTGGAGCGCATTGATTTTACAAAATTGCTTTATGCAAAAAAGATACGAAAGAAAAACACTCCAAGGGAATTTCTCTGAATCATCGGGGAAGAAAACAGGGCGGACGGATGCCGCCCTGCCGGAATTCCCTCCTGTCAGTTCAGGATAATTCCCGCTTTTCCGAAAGACACGTCCTTTTTTGAGATTTTTTCGTAAGACTCCGCGCGATGCGTTTTCGGATACTCCGAACGGACCGACGGTTTTGCCCAGCGGACCGCATTGGAAATGATCTTCAATACATTTTCATTGTGGAAAGACGGATAGGTTTCATGTCCGGGGCGGAAGTAGAAAATCCTGCCGTTGCCGCGCTGAAGCGTCACTCCGCTGCGGAAAGCCTCTCCCCCCTCGAACCATGAAAGAAACACAATCTGAGCCTCCGGGGCGATCATGAACGGCTCCCCGTACATCTCCTCATAATCCAGCACGAAAGACTCCGGCACATCTTTTGCGATCGGATGCGCGGGATTCACGCACCAGATGCGTTCCCGTTCCTCCGCCTCGCGCCAGTGAAGTTTCCCGCTCGTGCCGTTCAACTGGCGGAACACTTTGGACATATGCGCGGAATGGAGACAGATCAGCCCCATCCCCTCCCATACGTTCTCAATCACACGCCGGACAATCTCATCCCTGACCTCGCCGTGAGCGCAATGCCCCCACCACAGCAGGACATCCGTATCCCGCAGGACGGTTTCGGAAAGCCCGTGTTCCCCGTCCTGCCGGAGTGTCGCAAAGCGAATCTCGAAATCAGGATGCGCAATTCCCCGCGCAATTGCTTTATGAAGTCCGCCGGGATACATCTTCGCAGCGGCTTCATTCGTATTCTCATGGATGAACTCATTCCAGATCGTAACCTTGATTTTATCGCTCATGGCGCACTCCTTCAGAACCGATATACTTTTCCGCTTTCGGAAGACTCCATCATGCCGAGCGCAATCACGGCGGACCTGATTCCCTCCGCAAGAGTCGTCTGACGCTGCCCGCCGTCTTCCATCATCTTCACGAAATCCCTCATCTGCTCCTCCTGACAGTTCATCGCGCCGGAGACGTCATATTCCGTGACCTCTTTTTTACGGAAAAGCCTGAGCCTGCCGTCACGCAGGATCACCGTATGTTCATCACCGTAAACTTCGATGTTGTCGTAAGAGACACCGTAACGCTGATAGGAGGATTCCAGTCCGCAGATGATTCCATTTCGGTATACCAGTGTCCCGCTGACATAATCCGACGGTTTTCTGTCCGGCGGAATGTTCTTTTCAAGCATCACCGCGCGGGCATAGACACTCTCCGGCTCCGCCTCGAAAAACCAGTTCAGCAGATCAATGTAGTGCGTCACCATGTCAAGCGTAGTCCCGCCGGAGCGCGCATAATCCGCAAAATAATCGCCCCATTCGCGCGAGAACCATGTATTGCAGAACTGAACTTTCGCAAAACGGATTGTCCCGAGCACGCCGCTCCGGATAATCTCACGCATTTTCTTATTGATCTCATCATGTTTCCGGTGATGCCCGATCATAATCTTCGCCCCGTGCCGCTCCGCCGCCTTGAGAAGCGCCGGTCCCTCCTCCATCCTGCGGATCGCGGGCTTCTCGGAAAAGATATACCGGAAGCCCGCCTGCATCGCCGCCATCATGGACGCGGCATGGTCGGGACAGTAGTGGCACATCAGAATTCCGTTCAGCGAACGGTCTCCGAGCAGTTCCTCCTGCGAGGCATACTGTTTCGGAATTCTGTAACGCTCCGCAAAAATCCTGCTTTTTTCCGGGTCGATATCATAGACTCCGGCAATTTCAACATTTTCGATTTTCTGCAACTGCGCCGCATGTGCGTTTGCCATGCGCCCCGCTCCGATAAATGCGACTTTCAACATGATTCACCTCTTATTTCACAAAATTTTCCGTTAAGAATTTCAAACTCTCCGCAAACGATTCAAACGGATCGCCCACATCGGCGTCATGTTCCACGACATACCATTCCACACCTGCGGACTCCGCCGTTTCAAGAATCATATTCCAATCCAGATTCCCATATCCGACAGGCATCATCACCGGTTTTCCGTTCCAGAGACTCGAACGGTCCGCCGAATCCACCCCGTAGTCTTTCACATGGAGCACCCGCATTCTGCCGGAAAGCATCCGGATCCACCGGACCGGATCGCCCCCGCCGCGCTGAACCCAGTGCGTATCAATCTCCCCTTCCAGTTCCGGCGCATTTTCATAGATCAGCTCCAGCAGAGTCTTTCTCCCGAAATGCCTGAACTCGACATGATGATTGTGATATGCAAGCGTGATCCCCGCTTCCGCAAATTCCTGCGCTTTACGGTTCAGCATCCGCGCAAACGCCCGCGCCTCGCCCTCGCCCGTTACATTGACATGCGGACCGGGATATGCAAGATGGAAACAGTTCAATTTCCTGAGTTTTGCAATGATTTCCTCCGTTTTTCCGACGATATCCGCACCGTTTTCATGCGCGGAACAGGGAACCAGCGAATATTCCGCAAGCAGCCGGGCAAGCTCCTCCTCCGGCATTTTCGCAAGGCTGGACGAAAGCTGAACCGCACCGTATCCCATTTCATGAAGAATGCGAAACGTATCCGCCACTCCTTCCGGCGTTTTGATGAAATCCCGGAAACTGTACAGTTGTGCTGCAATCTGCGATTTCCTCATTGCATCACTCCGCCGTTACAGGTTCTATGTCCATCCATTCGCAGAACAGCAGGAGCTCTTTCTTCACATCTGCGTGAATTACTGCATAATGATGTTCGAACCCCTTTTTCATGATCGTATCGATCAGCGCCGGAACCGGATCGTCGAAACGGATGCGCAGCGGATTTCCGCGCAGATAAGGCTCCGTGTCGAGAGCTGTTCCCGGAGCGATCAGCATACGGTAGCGCCCGTCTACGGACTGATCGAGTTTTGCGAGAGTGACGCGCCCGGCTTTCAGAGAAAAGTCGTTGGTGACGCCTTTCCTGTCGCCTCCGTCCACACGCATGTGCAGCCGCAGCTGCGTTTCCTCGAAATTCCGGCAGAGCGATTTCGGAGCCGCGCCGCAGTGCCAGACCACACCTGTATTGTCGCTTTCCTCATAGGAAATCAAATCGACAAAAAACGGAATCCCGCCTCCGGCGAGCAGTTTCAGGATCGCCATCGTGACCGCGCCGGGAATATCGCCCTCGCAGCTTGTCGGATATCCGTTGTCGCTGAGCATGCCGAGCACCGCACAGGGGGCGATTCCAAAGAGATCGGAAAATTCCGGCCAGCAGCGGACCGCGAACTCGGACAAACGGTATTTCTTCGCCATCGACTTGAAAGCACCGAACATCCGCGCCGCTTTCTCAAGTTCCGCGTCCGTGACCGCACAGACACTTGCCGCGGAGTTCCTTACAATGCTGCCGGCTTCTTCCAGTTGACCGTCCGTAAGTTTCCCGGCGGTATCAATCACCTCCGCAATATCGCTGACCTCCACGGTTACGCCGAGCTCGCGGCGGAGTTTCATTTCATCAAAATTGGAGGTGTAGAATCCCGGAACCCGCCCCCCGACCAGTCCGATGCGCAGGGAACACAGCTCCCTGAGGCAGCGCACCACGCTCAAAGGCTGTTTCAATGCCTCCGCAGTCTCTTTCGGGAGAGCTTTCACAAAAACATACCGCTTTTTCAGGCGGTTCATGACAAAAGCGCCGAGATTCGCGCCGCAGAAAGAGTTCTGTTCCCACATTTTGCCTTCCCCCGGTTCTTCCGGATTCGCCAGAAGAATTACGGGAACAGTCCCGATGCGTGTTCCGACCGCCGGAATCAGCGCCCCGACGGGAAACGTGATGAAGTGCATCACAAGAACATCTATATCTGCGCTTCGCAGTTCCGCACAAGCCTGTTCCGCCTCATCCTCCGCCGTGATCAGTTTCCCCGGATGATGCAGTTCCGCATGTTCCAGCAAAGAAAGGTTCTTCACCGTATCCTCCATCAATGCGTCGATTTTCGCAGTGCGCCAGCTCGCTTTTGAAAGGGCGAGATAACCGATTTTCAATGCTTCCATTCTGTTCTCCTCTTGACTTTTTGCATGTAACGAATATTGTAACTGCCTATCATTATATTCCTGTTTTCAGGATTTGGAATGAAGAAAACAAACAGCTTTTTATATAAAACGAACATCGGGAATACGGAGATGATATTTTTCTCGGGTCATCATTTCAGTCTTGCGGGAAGTATGCCGGAGAACCGGGCGACAGTCCGCAATGTGCCGCTCTATTACGGGATTCAGTTCAACTACCAGGGAGCATTGCGTCTGCGGATTGACGACGGCCCGGAGTTCCGCGTGGAAGGAGCGTATGCATTCATTACGCATCCGGGCGCATTCTTCGAATACGGCTCCATCGACAACCGTCCGAGGCACCATAATTTCATCTGTTCCTACGGGGAACGAATCCGGCAGTACATCGAAAGCGGGCTGATGGAACTCAATCCGGAAAATCCGCTGATTCCGGTACGGAATCCGGAACGTTTCCTGCAGAATATGCACTCGATCATTGCGCTGACAAGCCGGGTGGGACCTGTCCCCCCGCGTGCGGTTCTGCTGTATGAAGACCTTCTGCTTCAACTGCATGAATCCAGAGAAAAAGCCCTGAAACTGACGCCGTGCCAGATGCCGTATCTGGAACGGCTGATTGACGAAATCCGCCTGAATCCGCAAAACGACTGGGATTTTGAGAAGGAAGCGGAAGAATGCCATATTACGCCAACCCACTTCCGCCGCCTGTTCAAAGAGGCGGCAGGACTTCCGCCGCTCCAGTTCCTGCTCCAAAACCGTCTTCAGAAAGCCGCAGGGCTGCTGATCCATACCTCGGACCCGGTCAGCATCATCGCAGAAGAATCCGGCATCGACAACCCGTTCTATTTCTCACGTCTGTTCAAAGAGAAATATCAGATCTCACCGCTGGAATACCGCCGGGAGTTCACCGGATGTTCAGCCGGAACCAGCAGGTGAAGAACGCATCCGCGGCAACCGGCTTATTCCTGCATTCATTTTTATTTCAGCAGATAAACACAACGCCATACAAGGGTTTTTCCGGCAGGCAGCTCCAGGACTTCCGAAACGGGTTCCACCGTATAGCCGCTCTCCAGATTCGCCCACGAGTAAAAACCGGCGGTTCTGCCATCCGGAATGATCCGCAATGTTTCACACACCCCTTTTCCCGCCTCGACCGTAACAGGTCCGGGAATCACTTTTTCCACAGGCATCCGCCCGAAAACCAGGTGTCTGCGCAATTCGGGAGCGGCATCCGGCGAAGCAAGAAACAAGCGCTCATTCTTCGGAACGCCGGGAACGTAGGAAAGAGTTCCGCATGATATTCTTGTCAGCCCAGCCAAAGGCTCCTTTCCTGCGAAACGACTGCCGATCTTCGGGAAATTATTGATCTTGAATGAGAACCGCATCGGCTCCTTCCCCGGATTCATAAAACGGTAAGTCTGCATTATTTTCCTGCCATGCTCCGACAATGCGATTTCTTCTTCAATACGGAGCCCCGCAAGCGGGTTTTTCACGGCGGATGCATTCGCAAAATCCGGCACGGTATAGGAAAAACACACCGCAGGAATCCCGTTTTTCTCCATAATTGACTGCAATTCAAATGGATAAGGTCCCGCAACCTGTTCCGGCGAATTCAGTGAGAAACGCCCCAGGAAACCGCGTTCATGATGATAAAGCGCATCGCTGCCGGAACCACCCTCCGGCTGCCATGCAACGATCTCTCCGCCGTCCAGCGCCGCAATCCCGATCCGGGCAGCTCCCTGCTCCAGAAACAGAACTGCTTTATCATTGTCCGGCAGAAGCCCCCAGCAGACAGCGGAGTTCGAGCTCCGGTAAGGCTTCACCTGACTTTGCTGCGCGTAACGGGCGGCAATCCTTTCCAGCTTCAAACGCAGGTCTTTCTGATCGCAACCGCCTTTTACAACCTTGCTCTCACGCTCCCGCGCAAGTCTGACGACAGCCGTTCCATTGGGCGGGATTTCAAGCAGGAAGCCTTCTCTTACGCGCCCCCCGGTGAAAATCTTTCCGTTTTCGGCAAGCCGCATCCGTCCGGCAAGCTCCTCGGCGGAATAAAAATCGCCATCGGCATCAGGCAGCGCCAGCTCCACAATCGCGGGAAGCGTATCCGAGAAATTGAACAGGGTCAAAAGTTCCGTCCCGTTCCGCCGGTGGCGAAGCACACGGATTTTGCGATCCAACTGGGGCATCGTCAGTTTCACGGACTCTCCGTTGCTTCCGACCGCGTCGAACTCCATCACATTGCGGCAGACAGCCTTGAATGAATTTTCCGGCAGAGCCGGTTCCGCATAGAAATCCTCAACCCCGGCAACAACACGGTATCCCTCCTTGATCGCTTCGAGATAACGCCCGTCGAAAATATCGTTCGGCCAGAAACCGATCCCGTATCCGCCGAGCGCCGCCACAATCAGGATATTCTGTTTCACGGTCTCCGGCGTATAACGGCTGTAATACATCGCCATGTTCTCGCTGGGGTCAATGAAAGGGAAACAGGGCTTTTCCAGCGTGGAAATATTCAGCTTCATGGTCTCGAAAAAAGGAAGTCCGGTGAAATACGGCATATCCTGATGCAGATCAATATCCGGGTCCGATGCCTTCACATCCACACCGCACCACTCCGCGACACGCTGTTTTCCCGTCTGGAGCGGATCGCTGATGAGCCAGAATTCAATTCCCGGCAGTTTTGTCCGGATTACCCTGGACAGTCTTTGAATGATCAGCCGATGCTGTTCCACCCGGAATTTCAACCATTCGGCGCGGTATTTCGCAATGATCTCCTGCGTGAAAGGCACAGAGGGAAGTTTCGCAAACGCGGCAAAACGTTCCCGGTTCTCTTCGCTGAAACAATGGGTCAGTGCGCCCGGCTCATAATCCATTGCAATAGCTTTCACTTCCGGAGATTTTCTGATGGATTCAGCATAACCGTCAAAAAATTTTCCCCAGATCAGCCCCTCCGGATCTTCAATCAGATACCACGGGCTGACTGTTGCCGGCATCGGTTTGCCATCCGCGCCGATAGACGGGGGCAGTTTTCCCGGATACAGATTCTCTGTGACAGCTTGATAAAGCGGTCCGATCCACGGCATTCCGCGCGAAGCCGGCAGGTGGATGCAGTGATTGAAATTACCAAGTATCTTTTTCCGTTCGCTCTCAGGATAGGCGCCGAAATGGTACAGAAGCGAAATCCATGGACGTTTCTGCAGTGAACTCCAGAGTCCGACATAGGCATCACTGATTTCAGGAAGCATGTTCATGTTCCACGGACTTGAAATGCAAAGCTGAAAACGGTTGCAGGATTTCTCCGGAAGCTGTAATTCCGGAAGCACGTTTACAGTGAAAGAATGTTCCGGAAATTCCCGCTCTTTACTGCGAATCCGCCAGTAGATTTTTCCGGAACTGCCGGCTTCTGAAACTGCTTTCAGATAAATGCGGTTGTAATTTTCCCACGCTTGCGTCTTATTTAATTTGGAAGTGAAATCCGGAGCAAAAGTCAGGATGCAACGAGTATATTTTTTGCCGTCGCGCTGAATTTGTATTTTCCGGCATTGATCTTTTTCAAACTCCGGCTTTCCGTTTCGCCTTCCCGCAGGAAGCAAAGCTCCGGAAGCAAGATATTCCACGATTTCAGGCAGATCCAGCTCCATTTGCAGGAAATTACCCGGAATGACCTTGCGGTCAAGATTGATATTCAGGAGAAGTGCCGCCGGAAAGTCTTTGCAGAGAAAGAAAGAGTCTTTCTGATAATCCACCGGATAAAGGCGGGTGCTCAATGAGACATCCGGCTTTTCCTTCACTTTCTTAATCTGAATATCATCAAACCAGACACTTCCTGTTGCAGCACGCAGAGCGAGCAGTAAAGCCAAAGTCCTGCTTTGAAGCCGCTGCGTCCTGAAAGTATGCTCCACGTGTCTCCAGCCAAAAGTGCCCCGGGCATGACGGTAGAGTCCGGTTCCCATGGAGAACAGCGGATTTCCCTTGTCCATCAGATAGACCACTCCTCCGTCAAACAGCCCCTCCGCCTTAATATTTTCGCCTTTGATAAAGTAGCTGATCCTGTAAGTCGTATCAGACTCCATCTCCACCCATTGCGCAAGGAAAGAGTGGAAATCTGCCTTTTTGTTGTCAATGCGTAAAGAGGGTGCTTTTCCGGCAAAATTCTGTGTATCCAAAATAAAATCCCCAAGCGGCGGTCCCCACGACTGTGTCCCCCATCCCTCAGGTTTTCCCTCTGCATTCACACTGGAAAAATCACCGTTCTTTACAAGATTCGCGGCAGACGAGACAATTCCGCAAAACAGCAGCAACATAAAACAAATTTTCTTCAAAATCATGATTTGTCCTTTCTTTTACGGTTGTCCCGTGTAAAGTGCAGTAACAGCACTCTCAGGGAAAACATGGTAAATCAAATGCCCTGTTCTGCTGAGTCCCGGATAGAATTGAGAGAAAGCGACAGCTTCCACATGACCATCCAGCATTGCGATATTAGCTCTTTTGTTATGCATCAGCCGGATGAGGGGATTCCCCGGTCTCCAATAACCACCATCAAAATAATGAAACATATCATCGTGGTTGATTTTGCCGCTATCGGCAAAAAACGGCGTGGACGCAATCCTTGAGGCATAAGTTCTGGTGTGCGCATCAAAATTTGTCGTGCTGCTGTTGCAGCCGAAGATAATTCTGCTGATACCATAAGTTGCCTGCCAGTCAAGCCCCCATTCACCGACAGGAGCTCTTTTCAGTGCCGGACAATAAAGGATTTTTTCTGAGATATATTTCTCTTTGTTCAAAGTTCTGTTCCAGACAGCGTCAGGAGAAATGACCGGATCCCATATCAAAGGCATATGTCCCTTATTGTCAGAGCAGTACATCATTGCGCCAAGAGCCAGTTGTTTCAAGTTGTTTGTGCAACTGACGGCTTTTGCCATATTCCTCGCCTTGTTCAACGCAGGAAGAAGCATTCCTGCCAGAATGGCGATCATCGCGATTCTGGCAGGAATGCTTCTTCCGGCATTGAATCAGGCAAGGGAAAAAGCACGTTCGATTGCCTGTCTCAGTAATTTGAAGCAGTATGGGCTCGCCGGACTCAGTTATGCCGGTGACAACAACGGATATGCCTCTTTTGAATACAGTTCGCCCATCACTCCGTGGATGTTTGCCTTTTATCCCTACATGAATATCAAGGTTCCGGATAACAAGACCGGGCTTCTGCCTCCGAAAATAGCATACTGCCCCTCGCTTGACACCTCTTTCATCACCTTGTATTATCAGACATGCTACGCTGCCGATGTTTATTTCAGCTCCCCAAAATCAGCAACGGGAATTGATACGGTCAAGCTGCTTCAGGCATACACACCGTCGAAAAATATGTTTATCATGGACTGGGGCTGCAAAGACATCTCTCTTTTCGGAAGCCAGCGGGTCGCCAAAAGCTCCGATCTGAACGGAAGTGTCGAAAAACAGCTCGGAGTCGCGCGGCATTCCAAAAGGACGAATGCCGTTTATGCCGACGGACATGCCGCACCGGTGGACTACCGTGACTTATCCGAGTATGTGCGCCTGACTTCCGCCACAGGTCCATGGTGGACCTCTTTCTGGTGCCCCTACAAACAACCATAATCAGGATCATTGCCATTATGAAAAACACACTTTACCTGTTCCTGCTTTCTCTCTCGTTGAGCGCTTTCGCCGCTCCGGTCCGCATCTTTGATTTCTCCACCGGGGAAACTGCCGTAAATGAAAGTCTGCCGCCGGCAAAACGGGGTGTTGAAACCGGATCGGTTGTGGACGGCATCGACGGTCTGCCGCTCAAATTTCATGCCTATACGACGGGAAATGCTCAATGGCCCTATCTCTCGACAAAACCGGGAATGCTCGGAATTTCCGACTGGCGCAAATACAGAATATTGCGCTGTGGAGTCCGTAATACCGGTTCCGTCGCCTGTAATCTCAAAATCACGGTCCGGGACACCGGAAACAAATATGCGGTTACAACGTTTCCGCTTAAAGCCGGATTTTCCGGCAACTGCGAAATCCAGACTGCCTCATTGGCAAAGCAACTGGATCTTGCGAAAATCCGTTCCGTCGATTTTGCCCTGAGCAAACCGGAGAAACCAGTCAATCTGCTGCTGACGACACTGGAACTGGACAATATGGGAAAAACGGAAAAAAGAGCGGACGGGAAACGCATCCTCGGACGCGTCTTCGACCTCCGCAAAGCATCCATTCAGACAACAGGCAAAGGCGAGTTGAAGCGGCTTGAAGACGGTTCGCTGGTGTTCCGCTCTCCCCGGTATCGCAAAGGCGACAGGGGCTGCCACCTGATTTTTTCAGCCACCTCACCCGATATCAGCGTCATGACCCATATCTCATATGAGGTCGAACTGCTGTCACCCTACGGCAATTACTTCGGTCTGTCCATCGCCGATGCCAACGGGAAATCGATGTGGCAGGGAATCGGCACTCCCGGTAAAAATTTTCCGATTCGAGGCAGTCAGCAACTCTATAACAGCGGCTTGGCGCTTGATCAGATGAAAAGCGTCACTCTCCTGGAGAATTCCCCGAGCGCCAACGACCAGGCAAGCAGGATCAGGAAACTGCAATTCGAATTCCGCCCCGAAGTGATACGCGAACAGACCCAGTCACGTCTTGACATTCTCAAGCGTCAAAGCCTGAATACGGCGGAAAGAAAACACGCGGAAGCCCTGCAGAAGCAACTGGACAATGCCTATGCTCCGGTTCGAGGCGACACGTTCCGTTACAATGACGCCGCCCGTTTTCTTGCCGATGCCCGGAACATCCGTCAGGAGGCACTGGCTCAACTGCGCGAGTACAACAGACGCGCCGCACTTGCCGCAACCGGACTCGGCTACGGAGTCGGAACCGCCGATTCCATGACTTCGGTTTTTCTCACAGGACCCGGTTCGGAACTCAATTTCGGAAAAGCAAAACTTGAAATGGCATCCAATGAATACGAAAGTTTCCAGACTGTAATCATTGCCGGGAAGAAACCATTGAAAAACATCAAGGTTGAAATCGGTCCTTTCAGCACAATTGACGGGAAAGCTCCGCAAGCGGAATGCGCCGTCGTCGGGCACAGTAAAACACAGCCGATGCTTTATCCGCGCGAACATACCGGTTTTTATCCCGAATTCATCCTGGAAAAACAGAAAACGGCTGATGCCGCCCCCGGCGAGAGTGTCCCTTTCTGGGTCCGTATCCATACTCCGAAAGGAACTCCGCCGGGGCATTATACCGCACAGGCAACGGTTTCAGGAGACGGAATCTCCCCGTTCCGTTTTCCGGTGGAAATTGAAGTGTTCAATTTTACCCTGCCGGACGGTGCGGTCCTGCCGACAAGCTTCTCATTCGACATCAAGACCATGACGAATTTCTACGGTCTGGCAAAAGATCATGAGGCTTCCGACGCCCTGATCAAGCAGATGGTTGACCTTGCCGCGAAATACAAGATCACCTACGATCAGATGTACTGGTGGGGATTGCCGGGTATGAAGCGCGATAATTTCTTCCATCACCTGAAACGTCTTGACGATGCGGGAATTCTCAAAAGCTTTGCCCTCACCTACCTGAATCAACCCGGCAAAAACTACAGCAGTGACCGATGGCTGATTGACCCCGCAGATCCGGAAGTGGATCGCGTAATTGATTACAATCTCAAATTCCTTGCGCTCCATGTGCCGAAACTCAAAGAACTCGGCATCCTCGACAAAGCCTATATCTACGGATTCGATGAAGGCACTCCGAATGCCGTAACGGAAAAAATCTGCGGAGCGATAAAGAAAGCTTATCCGGAAATCCCGATCATGACCACCATGCGTTACGGTGATCCGTCGCTTCCTGCGGCGAAGGCGGTTGACATCTGGGTCCCGATTGCCCCGCGTTTTGCGGCACGCCCGGATTTAACCGGAGCATTCCGGAAAAGCGGACGGAAAGTCTGGTGGTATCTCTGTGATTTCCCGCGCCCGCCGGAGCCGACTTTCATGCTGGAAGTCCCTGCCGCCGTACCACGCCTTTTCATGGGGATGATGACCGAAAAATACCGCCCGAACGGTTTTCTCTACTGGGCGGCGACCTACTGGCGCAACAACAAGGTTCCGATCGGAAAAGGCCCCTATACAAACTGGAATCCGACCACCTGCGCTCAGGCTGACACCTCCGAAGGCAATCTGTTCGCTCCCGGTGAAAACCGGATCATCCTGCCCTCGATCCGTGTGGAAAACTATCGTGACGGCGTGGAGGATCACTGGTATTATACGCTGCTCTCCCGTGCCGTTGCCGCCGGAAAAGGTTCACCCGAAGCACGCAGTACCGCACGGGAGGCCTTGAAAATTCCGGAATCCGTAATACGCTCCACTGCCGATTATTCGATTGATCCGCGGCTGATCCGCGCCGAACGGCTCAAAGCAGCGCGCGCACTGGAAGCTCTGAAACAATAAATCAGGATAAGATTATCCCCCCCTCTCGTCAATCACGACGGAGGGGGCGACAATTTCTCAGAACTGCATCCATTCGATGAATTTTACATTGTTGTCCGAAGCGCCTGTCACATCGAAACGTTCAAAAGTGAAGACCAGACGGCGGGAAGGACGTTCCGCTTTCTCCTGAGGGCCGACCGTAACCGTATAAGTTCCGCTCTCACGCCACGATAAACCGGAAAGAGATGCATACAGCAGCGGGTCAAGCTGATCTCTGATCAAAGTCCGCTCCTTGAACCAGATGTTCCTCGCGGCAATGACTTCCTCAATCTGCTCATCCTCCAGATTGCAGTAGATTTTCAACTGGAGCGGGGACGCCGTAAAGAAATTCGGGGCTCCGCCGGGACCGCGAATCAGGCGGACCGCACTCAGGCGCCCAAACTTGTCGGGCGGAAACAGGGCAGTGAAATCCTTGATATAGAAAAACTCCTCGCGCAAAACATTGTTGCTGGAATTACGCGGCAGGGGACTCATATTCTCCGCTTCGTAATCATCCGCCTCCATGCCGTCGATGCCGATCTCATCGTCTTCATCGTAATAGTCGGCGATCCGGGCGGCGAGCACATCCAGCAGATCAAGGGTTTCAGTCTCCGTATCAATGGGGCTTCCCAGTCTCTGAAGAGTGCTTCTGTAATTGCGCACGCTGAAATCCCATCCGGCTCTGGCATCCGTAATCGTGAACTGCACTTTCGTGCCGTGATAATCCATCTCATGCGTTATGCCGTCCGCCATGTAACGGTCATAGTCATATTCCGTGTAATCAAGCTCCCCCAGCCTTCTGTCCGTGAAAAGATTCTGTTCCGCGGCAAGCAGCCACTGGACGCGGTTGGCGACTCCCTCGTTGACATAGGCGGACCGCTGAAGTTCCGTATGGGCGCTGACGTCGTATGTGGAGATCTGCGACAGGATCAGAACCGAAGCCGTCAGCATTCCGGCAATAAAGATCAGGCACAGAGCCGCAATCAATGCGGAACCCGATTCCGATTTTCTTTTTCTGGAAATCCGCCGTCTCATCTCTGCCTCAGGTTGTCAGTTGCGTATTTTTGGAATTGCCGGCAGTCCGGCGCAGCCAGACTTCCCTGCGCCCGTCGGTCCACTCCACCGTCATCTGGACTGCAATCGGGATCAGGAACGTCCGTTTACTGTCTGCGGTCGCGGAACGCGGATTGCTGACGGAAACGTTAAGATTCAGATCCTCCTCCCATCTGTCGTTCCAGACCAGTTCATCCTCCTCTTCGGACGCATAAAGAAAGCTGACCGAACGGACCCGGTCGGCAAGCACCTCGCGGGAATAGGAATTCAGCTCCGACTCATCCTCGTCCCACTGGAAGCGGGGATACTGGGAATATTCGGCAATCAACTGTTCATTCTCCACTTTCAGCCGGATGAAAATCAACGCCCCCTTGTCATGCCGGTATGCACGGCGCAGAGAGACGAAATGAATATTGTCGGGTTCTCCCTTGAAGACGACACGCTCCTGATCCAGATCCTTATCCTTCCAGCGGAACGGGATCATGTTGCGGATGCAGTTGTCCATGATGCGGTCGATTGCCTGACAGGTTTTCAGGCGGTCGCTGACACGCACGGTTCTCTGCCATGCATTGTAAAACGTCATGGAAGCCGTTGCAATGATCAGGGCGACGAAAATCATGACCGCCATCGCCACGATCATTTCCACCAGGGTGAAAAAACGTTTACTCTTCCTCATCGCCGATCGCCGATTCATAACTGATCCTGTCTATCTTGAGTTCATCCAGCAGTTCGCCGTCACGCTCCCGCTCCAGCCTGATCACCAGGCATTTCAAAGGAAGCTGCCCGACCAGATTATTGTAATCATCCGGAATCTGCTCCTCCTCCATATCCTCGTATGACGCGACGATCCGGTATCCCTGATACGGGAAAAATTCTTCCGGAATCCCGCCGGGGTCCTCACCCCGGAGCATGAAGTATTCGGCGCCCTGCGCCAGCATGTGCATCCGTTCCCACTTCTCATAGCTCTTCGCCATCCGGCGCTGGGATGTGGTCAGCAAAGTGAGAAGCCCGGTAATGCTGAGCCCGAGAATCGCAAGCGCAACCACGACTTCGATCAAGGTAAAACAAGCTTTTCTCATTTGTCCTCCTCGCCTTCGCTCCGAATCAGAAGCCCGGTCAAGGGCGAAATATCGAAAACCTTCCGGAGCGTCTGATAACGCAGTTCGAACTTCAGGCTGCCGGACGCACCGCCGTCGGGAAAGAAACGGAACACCTCAAAAGATTCCTCCGCCGTCTCGCGCTCCCTGTCGGAGATCGCGGTTCCAAGCTCAAAATTCTCCGGCAGAGTCCATTCGACCGCAGCAAGTTTCAGCCTGTTTTCCTCCTCTTCCTGCGCTGCTTCCTCCGCTGCCTGGAATTCTGCGGGTATCTCCATTTTAAAAGTGCGCGTCTCAGGATAGAACATCACGACGCGATCTCCGCCGTTTTCCATCGCCTGAAAACGCGCCTTCGCACAGAAAGCCTCGAAACGGAGCCCCGCGCTGTTCAACTGCTGGACAGGAGACTCGCCGCGGAATGAAACCACGGCAAGAGCCGTCGTCAGAGCTATGACCGCAATCGCAACCACGAGCTCCAGCAGAGTGAAACAGTTCAAGACGGGACGTTCCACCCCCTTGAGAAAATATCTTCTTCCATCCATGCAATTCTCTTGCGGAAACGGAAAACAGAGACGGAAACCTGTCGGCGGTCTTCCGGGACTGCGGCTTTTTTCCGTATCCGGCTTTCCTTATTCCCAGTTCGTAATATCGGCATTTTCGCCTTCGCCGCCGGGCTGTCCATCCGCACCGTAACTCATGAGATCGAATTCGCGGTGCTCGCCGGGGAAGACATAAATATACTCATTGCCCCACGGGTCCTTCGGGACTGCGGGCTGGAGATAAGGGCCGTTCCATTTGGCATTCTGATCGACATTCTCGACCAGAGCACGGAGCCCCACTGTGGAGTCCGGATAACTGCCTACATCCAGCCGGAAACCGGTCAACGCCTCCTCCAGAAGCTTGATCTGGGTCTTGGCGGCGCCGACATTCGCCTTCTTGACGTAGTTCAGATACAGCGGCGTCGCAATGGACGCCAGTGTGACCAGAATAATGATCACGACGACGACTTCTATCAAGGTGAAGTCCGATCTTTTCCATCTTCTTTTTCTCATATTTTGGGTCCTCCCTGACTGATTGAATTGATTTCCATCATTGCTACGAAAATAGACACCACAACCACCAGAACTACAAGTGCCAGAAACACAATTACCGCCGGTTCGAACAAACTCAGCAGTCTTTTGATCTTCAGGCGCGTGTCGCTTTCCAGATGGGTCGCAATGCGTGACAGCATCTCGCCGACCGTTCCGGACTCCTCTCCGACTCTCAGCATCGGCACCATTCCCGACGGCACAAACCGGTTGCCCGCCAGCGCAGCGGAAAGCTTCGCACCTCCTTTCAGCTTGCGCGCAATATCCGCAAAAGCTTTGGCGATCACGGGGTTGTGTATGATCCTGCCGGAGATCTTCACCGTACGGATGATCTCCACATGATTTGCAATCAGAATGGAAAGCGTGCGAATGTATTTGCACATTTCCAGATCGACGATGATTCTGCCGAACAGCGGCAGGGAAAGCAGAAATTTGCTGTAATTGTAATGGAACGCCTCCGCGCCGAAAAACCGTTTCAATCCGGTCCATATCCCGACCGCGGCACAGGGAATCAGCCACCACGCCCACGATGCAAAGGCGCTCACTCCAAGCAGAAAGTTCATCGACGGCGGCATTTCGCGCCCCATGTCCTGAAAGATTTTTGCAAACCGCGGCACAAACACCGTAAACAGAAGCACCGTCACGACCAGCGTAATCGAAAGAATCGCCAGCGGATAAATCGAACTTGAAATGATAAAATCCTTGAGTTCCTTGCTCTCCCCCATGAACTTGTAAAGCTGCCCGACGACCTCCGGCAGACATCCCGTCTCCTCGCCGCTCTCAATCAGATTGGCGTAATAACCGGGAAAAAGCGAACCGTGGGAACGCACCAGCTCCGAGAACTTCTTGCCCTCATGGAGCCCCTGGCGGAGCGAATTGACAAAGTCACGCTGTTCCGGTTCGACCGCACTTTCGGCAATGATGCCGAGCGCTTTTTCCAGCGGAATGAAAGAATCGAGAAGCGGAGCAAGCTGGCGCGTGAAATCGTAGGTGTCGATCCTGGAACGGCGGAACATCAGTCTGCCGCCGCCTCCGACCGAGACCTCGCCATAAAAGCGGACGGGCATGACATGACGGCTGCGAAGCTTGCTCAACGCCTCTTTCTCGTTGTCCGCTTCGATCAGCATGTCGTGTGGCTGTTCGCCTTTCGCCGCCGCCAGATATTTGTAAAGCGCCATCCGCAAACCTCCGCGTTACAATTCCGCCGTGGAACGGTTGAGTTCCTCCGCCGTCGTAATTCCCGCCGCGACCTTCGCCGCGCCGTCCTGCTGAAGCGTCACCATGCCGTGTTTCACTGCAATCTCCTCCAGTTCGGAACTCGAAGCGTTGCGGTTCACCGCCATGCGCAGGTCATCATCCAGAAACAGCAGTTCGAAAATGCCGGAACGCCCCTTGAAACCACTCCCGTTGCAACGGCGGCATTTCACACCCTGCGCATCCGTTCCGCCGCCATGACATGCGGTGCAGATCTTGCGGACAAGACGCTGTGACAGCACTCCGTAAAGCGCAGAGGAAACCAGAAAGTTCTCCACCCCCATATCCAGCAGGCGGGTGACTGCGCCGACCGCGTCGTTGGTGTGAAGCGTGCTCAGGACCAGATGTCCCGTAAGCGCCGCATTGATCGCGATGTCCGCAGTCTCGCGGTCACGGATTTCACCGACGAGAATGATGTCGGGGTCCTGACGGACGATACTGCGGAGCCCGTTGGCAAAAGTTACGCCGATTTTCGCATTCACCTGCATCTGACAGAGTCCCGGCATCTTGTATTCCACAGGGTCTTCGACCGTGATGATTTTCTTCCGGTTGTCATTGAGCTGGCTGATGACGCTGTAAAGAGTCGTGGTCTTGCCGCTTCCGGTCGGACCGACGACGAGGATCATGCCGTGGGGAATGCTGATCAGCCGCCGGAACTGTGCCAGATGCTCCGGAGACATGCCGAGCGTTTTCAGGTCGAATGTGATTGCGTCCTGATTCAGCAGACGCAGGACAATGCTTTCCCCGGTCAGAATCGGAATTGTGCTGATACGCATATCCAGCTCGGTGCGCCCGAGCTGAACATTGGTCCGCCCGTCCTGCGGCAGACGGCTTTCGGCAATATTCAGCCCGCCCAGAAGTTTAATGCGCGACGCAATCGCCGGGAACTGGTTCAACGGACAACTGATGATCTCCGTCAGCACGCCGTCCACACGGCAGCGGACCGCCACATGGTCTTCGCCGGGTTCGATGTGAATATCGCTGGCGCCGAGTTCAATCGCCTGAGTGAAAATATCGTTCACCAGACGCACGATCCGCGCTTCGCCTGCCATCGTGCGGAGGGTATTCTCATCATCCACGTCAACCGCCGTGTCTTCATCTTCCTCCTCCATGCTCTGCGCCTTGCTGAGCATCCGCTCCAGAAAAGTCCGGCGGACAAAACGGAACTCCGCTTTCAGCTTCCAGGTCTTCCGGACCAGGAAGGCGAGCTGGTCAAGATCATAGGGGTCCACGACAAGAAAGGTGATCGAATCCTCCTCCCACTCATAGGGCAGACACGCATTCGCATTGAAAAACTCCAGCGGGGCATTCGGGAACGCCTCCGGCTGGCGGATTTCATCTTCGGGCAGCACGGGCACTCCGTAGGCTTCCGAATAGAGGGCGATCAGTTCCGTTTCCGTTGTCATGGAAGACTGCACCAGCGTCCGGTCCCCCGCCCGCGAAGGCACGGGAGAGTCCGGGAATTTTGCCGCATAAAGCGCCCTGAGACGCTCGCGCGGGGACTGTTTCTTCGGCTCAGAAGAGGTCATTGGACCAGAACTCCTTCGTTGTCATGATACGCGGCTTGGTCAGGAACACCCCGTTTTTCCCGGACAGATTCTCATCGAAATCATTCAACGCTTTCAAGGCGTCGTTATAGCGTTCGATCAGTTCCTCAACCTTGTTGCGCTCATTGACGATATATCCGGTCACAAGGACCAGAATCTCGGAACGTTCGACGGAAGCATCCGTGGAACCGATCAGGCGTCTCAGGATCGGAACCTGATTGATCAGCGGAACGGAATCAAGATTGTCGGTTTTTTTCTCCTGAATCAACCCGCCCAGTATCATGGTCCTGCCGTTGGCAATCGTCATATTCGTGGAAATACTCCGGCTGTTAAGATTCGGATTCGGGTTCTCCACTGTGGCACTGGTGTAATCAACGCTGGAAAGTTCCTGAAGGACTTTCAGAGAAATCAGATCATTACTCGTAATCTGCGGCGTGACAGTCAATGTAACTCCCGTGGGCCGATACTGATAAGCATTCTGCATATTTCCATCGGAAGATGTATTGGTGATGGTTCCGGTAATAACGGAGACCTCCGTGCCAACATTGATTTTAGCTTCCGTGTGACTGGATACGAGAAGCTGGGGACTGGAAACCACCTTGATGTTCCCATTTCCGGCAAGCGCGCGGATATAGGCAAATTTATTGTCCGGATTGTTTGGATCGGAAAGAAAATAGCTGAACCCGGTCTGACGGTTCGTCGTCCTTGTGATCTCGCCGGTATTCTCATCTTTGGTCGTCGTCACGGTCGGCGTCGTCAGATTGGAATAGTTGGTGCCGATCAGGGAATTGGTCTTGCCGGAATAGGAACCGGAAAGCTCCAAACCGAACTGTGTGGATTCCGACAAGGTCACTTCGACCACAAGCACCTGCAGAAGCACCTGCGCAGGAACGACATCCAGACGGTTGATCAACGCCTTGATGGAGGCGTATGTTCTCGGTGTCGTGCGGATCACAAGACGGTTCAGGACCCCGTCAGCAAACACGCGGACAGGTGTATTGAACACATTGGAACTCCGGTCGGTCAGAGTGTTCTCCGTACTGTTGATGTCAACCTGCCCCGCCGCAGTCCTGCTCCGGGTGTTGGCGGCAGTCCGGTTGCGGTTCGCCTGGGTGGAAGTGACCGTCTCCATTTTTGAATTGCCGGTCGTGGTGTCGATCGTAAGGCTGGACCCCTGGATATCATAAATCACGGACAGCGCCTGTGCCAACTGTGCAGCCTTGTTGTGACGGATTTTATAGACGAAAACTCGCTCCTGATCCAGCGAATTCGAACTGTCGAGAAGATCCACCCACTGTTCGATCTCCTGAATCGCCTCATCCGTCGCGGCGGATACGACCAGAATATGCAGACGGTCAAGTCCGCTGATCTGAACGGAACCGGGCGTCTCGGTCTTATCCGTGATCTGCTGGACATTGAATCCGAGAACGGGAAGAATGGTCTTGAGCTCGTCCGTCAGTTTGCTCGGCAGGATATTGGAACAAAGGAGGATTTTGCGCTTCCAGTTGCTTTTCCCGCTCATATCGATCACATCGAGGAGCTGTTTGATTTTCGGCATATTCGCACGGTCGTCCGCGATCATGACCGCGTTCGGGCGGGTCAGCTCCACGCAGACGGCATTATTTCCGACAAACGGCTTGATCTGGTTCACAACCTCTTTCGCAGTCGTGTTTTTCAGCGGATAATAGAACAGCTCGCCGGTACCGTCCTTCGCGAGGCGGGAGTCCGCCTGACGCGCGACTTTCGGCAGTGCCATGATCCGCAGAAGCGTGCCTTCCACCGTGACGCCCGCGCCGGAAAGGTTCAGCATCTTGTCAAAGGTATTCCAGAGTTCGCGGCGCGTCATTTTCTGGTCGATGTTCAATGTCACAACGCCTTTGAGATCGCTGTCCGCAAGAAAATTGAAGCCGAGCGCATCCGCGAAAGAGGGAATCACATCCAGCAGCGGCGCACTGTTGAACACCAGATTGACCGCGACCTCCTCATCTCCGTTCAGAATGATGAAATCGTCATAAAAATGAAGCGGTTCCCTGGCTTTCTCCGTCTTGGGCGCCAGAGCCGTCACCGGAATCTTTTCCGTTTTGCTTTTCAGGCTCGTGGGAACATCTTTGTCCGAATCCGTTTTGACCAGTTCCTCATTGATGGATTCCGTCGTTACGGTGTCTTTCGGAATCTCCCTCATCTCGCTCTTCAGAAATGCGAAACGGTCCGCTTTCCCCGGCTCCTCCTTCTTCGTATCGTCCGAATTGATCTCCTCAAGATCCTTTTTGATGTGAGAACAGGATTGCAGAAAGACCACAGAGAGTGAGAGCATCATAATGCGGGACACCCGGTGCAATTTTTGATTTCGCAGAAAATGAGCCATGTTGATTAAGTCCTATTTTAATTGAATAATTGATCTTATCTGGTACGTCCCCGGCTGCGGTTTGTATTGCTGCGCATGTTGCTGCTGTTGTTCTGCTGCTGGGGCGGATTCTGGTTCTGCCTCATCATACGCATCATCTGCATGTTCTGGAACATCTGCATACGCTGCATGTTCTGAAGAGTCTGAAGCATCTGGGTGCCGGTATTCGTGCGGCGGTTGCTGCGACGGGCGGTCTGCGGCGTATTCTTGGATGCGTCCAGCAGTTCAAGTTCCAGCTTGTCGCTGCCGCGTGTCAGAAGCACGCTGTCGCGGTTCACTTCGACCAGCTTGTAGCCGTTGCTGAGGGTTTCGCCGAGACGGACGTACTGTTTATACGTCATCTGATTACCGGCTGCCGCAGCGGTTACATTTGTCCCGATCGCCGGCATCTGACCGCGAACTCCACGCTCCATGCCGCCGTTTCTCATATTCCGGGCGCTGCGGAACATCATTCCTCCCGGCATGCCTGTGCTTCCGGGGAGTCCGCCCGTACGACCGCCATTATTCTGGGGCCGGTTATTGCGGCTGATCCCCATCTGGCGTCCCAGCGGAAAACCTCCGGGCATCCCCGGCATGAAAGGCATGAAGCGGTTATTGTTATTGTTCCCGGATGTTTTCTGTTTGATGATGGCTCCGACACAGTCCCCGATTTTGAATGTGCCGACAAGCGACAGTTCGACGCGGGCATTCCGCCCCCCTGCCGTCGCGTTGGGACAACGGTCGGAGTTGAAGATATTCGCCTCAATGATTTTCGCCAGTTGTTCTTTCGGCGTCATTTTCTTCTGAACCGCAACAGGCTTTACGGGCGCAACAACCTCTTTTTTCTGCGATGCCGTCCGCTTCTTCACGGTATATACCGTTTTCGATGCGGCAGGTTTGAAATGAGAAGCAAGTCCCCATACAAGCATCGACGCAAGAAAGAGATTGAACAGAATCAGAAGCCCCTTCATTTCTTCACCTCCGTTTTCGATGCCGTCTTCACAAGCGGACCGCCTGCCGGCGGCAGTTCTCCGTCGAAAGCGATCACACGGACCGTGCCGTTGAACATGAGGTTGGTCTGCGCTGCGGTTGCGGCCGCCGTATTCGTCACGACTTTCGTATTCTGCTGTGCGGGCGGGCGGAACATCAGGTTTGCGGTAATGCGCCGCCATGCCATCCGGGGTCTGCTCTCCTGGAGCTTTGCAATGAACAGCATCAGATTCTCAAACGGCGCACTGGTCGAAACGTCGAGCTCCGCGAAGTAAAGGTCGTCATTGATCCGCGACGTCCTGACGGAACCGAGATTATTCAGGCTGAGTTCCGACTCTTTCGCCGCCGTTTCAACTTTCTGCCGCAGAAGCAGTTCCGGATCACCGTCACGCTTGAACTGCCAGCTGTTTTCAATCATGGCGCGGTATTTCCGGCGCAGCTCCTCCATCTCCTTGAGTTTCTTCTGCTGAACCAGTTGTTCGGCTTCAAACTTTTTGATTTCCCTGCGCAGCCCCTCCTTGCGCCCTTCGTCGGGGAACCATGAGGAAAAACTGCCGCTGAGCTGTGTCAAAAGGAAAATCCAACTGATCAGAAGCGCACCGCAGGCGACCAGCAATTTGCCTTTTCCCGTTTTCAGGAACTCTTTGAGTTTCGCATTCATTTCTTCTCCTCCGCGGGAACCAGTTTCAGCATGATCATGCTCGTCACGTCATTGTTCCGGCGGCGCTGCTGAATCTGCTCCATCTTCCAGAACTTGAGCGGGCGAAGCATTTCCGGCACGTTCAGGCTCTCCGCTTCACTGCGCATCGTAAGATCGACACTGCTGTCCGTCCAACGCAGATTCATGACCATCACATTGTTCGGAAGAACGGAGGAGAACTCGGCAAGCTTGCCGATCACATCGTGTTCTCCCGCCGACTGGTTGACGACACGGGAAAGCTCCCGCAGCTCCTTTTCCGCCGTTTTCAGTTTCCTCTGCGCCGCAGTCACCTGCGTACGCAAACGGTTCCGTGCGGCGACAAGGGAAGAATACTCTTTGTGATGCTGGGAAAGCTGCCCGGCAATCCCCCAGCCGAAATTGGCAATCAGCAGGACAATCAGCAATGCAGTCAGGCGCAACTGGTTGCGGAGGCGGCTCGGACGGAGCTGTTTCGGCAGGACATTCAGCCCGCCGAATGTATGCCGGACGTCGTCCGAAGCGGCAAGACGTGCCGTCAGCAGGCACCCCAGCCACTCGCGGGGCTGGAAAGAGGAATCCTCCGGCAGAATAAACTCCCTGCGCAGTTCCCTGTCCCAGCAGGAAAACCAGTCCGGCGGGAGTTCATCCGCAGAATGCCACTCCCCGTCGGCAAAATAGAAATCGGGCTCCGCCTCCGGCAGAAAAACCGGGCCGTCGGACTCACGCAAAGCCAGAAGCGGATAAATGAAGTAATCGGCTTTCCTGACACTCTGAGTAATCATCGCCGCAAGATTTTCGAGATCGGCGGACGGAAACGTATAGACATTGACCGGCACACTCCCCGGGTCCCCTGCAAGCTCGACGAATTCCAATTCATGGTTTCCCGCATCCTGCAGCAGTCTCTGCGGCAGTTCAAATTCCAGTGCGTTCCGCATCGCTTTGGGAGCAAGCCTGACACCGGTGCAGCGGAAAAAAGTGCCGCCTTTGAGGGCGCCGGAAATCATCAGCGGGCAGACCCTGCTGTAACCGGTCTCGTGCAGAACCTGTTTCCACGCTTTCGCCGGATCCGTTCCGTCATGTTCGCACGAAGCATACGCTTTCAGGCGAACCCCTTTCGAGTCCCGGCGGAACATGCAGCATCTGACATGATCCGCGGAAAACAGAAGAACGGCAAACTCTTTATTTTTGGAAAACCTCATAGCCATTCCATAAAAACGTTATTGTTTCGGTGCTTTTCCCTGTTCGGCTCCGGATTTCTTCAACAGTTCCATGACACCGTCGCGATAAGCTTTGGGATTCTCGCGGCGGATGGCGTCCAGCTTCTTCATCTCCTCCGGATACTTCCTGCGGAGTTCCATAATCCGGCGCATCGGATTCTCCCGGCTGCTGCGGGAAACGGTCACTTCAGAATCCGCGGCGCCCATCATGCCGCCGCGTCTCATTTCCGGCATTTCGATTCCGGCTTTTGCCATCAGCTCCCTGGTTTTCATGAACGCCGCGCGCGGATCGGAGGTTCTGAGTTTCTCGATTTCCTCGAACTCAGCCTTATATTTGCCGGAATTCTTCAATTCTTCCATTTTGAGCCGGATTGATTCCGCCGTCGCCGGCAGTTTGACATTCGCTTTTTTCGCAAGCTCCTCCAGCTTGTTTTCCGCCAGGATACGCTGTTTTTCGATCTCCGCATATTCCGCCGGATATTTCGCCTTCAGTTCCGCTTCAGCCGCAGCACGCGGATTTCTCATATTCCCCATCATGCCCATGCCGCCGGGCATCCTCATGCCGCCGGGCATACCGCCCGGACGCCCGCCCCAGTTTCCACGGCGGGAACCGGGAAGCGTTACAGAGGCTTCGGAGGCGAGTTCACGCATTTTTTCCATGGCGGCAAACAGATTGGTTGCCTGAAGTTTTTCGATCTCTTTATATTTCTCAGGGTATTTTTTCTTGAGTTCCGCCTGTGCTTTTGCCCATTCCTCAGAACTGTCCTGCTGCATCCGGGTGTCTCCGCCGCGTCTGGAACGCTGGCGTCCGGGTCCCTGCGCGGAAAGCACTCCACATGCAAAAACCAAAAGCATGGCTGCCGCTATGATTGTTCTTTTCATCGAAAAACTCCTGAAAGTTTAAGGTTATTCTGCCCGTCAATCTTCTCTTTAACGCAACAACACTGACATTTATTGTGCAAAATTCAAGGATAAATAATTTTTTTTAGAGATTTTTGCAGTAAAAAATGGTCCGGAGCGTTTGTACAGAGTCCGGCGAAAGGGATGACTGAGACGGAAATCTTTCAAGAGTCAGCGTTCCGGGGGCTCCCCGATTCCGGCTCCATTCTTCCGCCGTTTTAAAAATCATTGCTATGCAATGAAATGGCGGCATGGGGATTCCCGCTTGACATATTGGAAAAGTGAAGATAATGTAAAAACGTGATAACATGAATTTTATTTCGGAAAGTGGAAGGTTGACATATATGGATCAGAAACTGGTGATAGTGGAGTCTCCCGCGAAAGCCAAGACCATCGGCAAGATGTTGGGACGGGATTATACAATCAAAGCCTCCATGGGGCATGTAAGGGACCTGCCCGCCCGCACTTTCGGCGTAGACATCGAACACGATTTTGCGCCGCAGTATGAGGAAAGCAAGGAGCGCGGCAAGAACCTGAGCGATCTGAAAAGCGCCGCAAAAGGAGCTTCCGAAATTTATCTTGCGCCCGACCCTGACCGCGAAGGAGAGGCAATCGCGTGGCATCTGAAAGAGATTCTTTCCAAAGCCAACAAAAAAGCGAAGTTCCACCGCGTCACGTTCCATGAAATCACGAAATCCGCCATTGCAAAGGCGTTTCAGACACCGAGCACGATCGACATCGACCGTGTGGACGCGCAGCAGGCGCGGCGCGTGCTTGACCGCATCGTCGGTTATATGGTAAGCCCGCTGCTCTGGGGGAAAATCAAAAAAGGATTGAGCGCCGGGCGCGTCCAGTCCGTCGCCCTGCGTCTCGTCTGTGAACGGGAACGCCTGATCCAGGCGTTTGTCCCGAAAGAATACTGGAACTTTCTCGCCAAGTTCTCGCCGGAGCAGAACCAGCGCGAACATTTCGTGGCAAAACTGTTCAAAATCAACGGCGACAAATTCGAGATCGGCAACAAAAAAGATGCCGACGCCCTCCTGACCGCAGTGAAAGGCGCGAAAAGCTGGTCCGTGGAAAATATCGAAACCCAGCCGCGCCGCAAATATGCCGCGCCGCCGTTCATCACCAGCACGCTTCAACAGGCGGCAAGCTCGGCGCTCGGTTTTTCCGCCAATACGACCATGCGCATCGCCCAGCAGCTTTATGAAGGCGTGGATGTGGGCAGAGGCGGGCCGGTCGGTCTGATTACTTATATGAGAACGGACTCCGTGGCGATCGCTGTCGAAGCGCAGAACGCCGCCCGCAGTTTCATTGCCGCGAACTACGGCCAGGAATATGTTCCTCCGAAACATAATGTCTACAAATCGAAAGCGTCCGCTCAGGGGGCGCATGAGGCGATCCGCCCCACCGACGTCACTCTGACGCCGGAAAAGGTGAAAGAGTTCCTTGACGACCGGATGCTGAAACTTTACACTTTGATCTGGCGCAGATTCACCGCGAGCCAGATGGCGCCGGCGGAACAGCAGCGGACCACGGTTGACGTCGCGGCAAAAGGTTCGGACTCCAGGACTTACGATTTCAGGACCACGGCGACAATCACGACGTTCCCCGGTTTTCTGCGCGCCTACAACATCAAGGAGGAAGGTGCCGAGGAAGAAGACGAGGAGACCCGTTACGCGGATATTCTGAAAGCGCTGAAAAAGGGCGACGCATGCCGTCTGCTTGACGCTCTCTCCGAACAGAAGTTCACCGAACCGCCGCCCCGCTTCTCCGAAGCGACACTCATCAAGGAACTCGAACTCAACGGAATCGGGCGCCCGTCCACCTACGCAACGATCGTCAATACCATTCAGGAACGTCTGTATGTGCTCAAGGAAAAAGGCAAGCTGATCCCGACGGACCTCGGATTCCAGATCAACGACTATCTTGTTTTGAGCCTGCCCGAACTGTTCCAGGTCGGTTTCACTGCGGAAATGGAAAACAAACTCGACGAGATCGAGGAAGGCAAAATCCAGTGGACCGCCATGATGCACGCGTTCTACGACAAGTTTGAAAAATGGCTGAATGCCGCCAAGAGCGTCGGCGCTCCCGAAGCATCCAAGGCATCCGCGCTGATGACTCTGCTGGAAGGAATTTCCCAATGGGACGCCCCCGAAAAAGGCGCATCCAGAACCTATGACGACAGAAAATTCTACACATCCCTGAAGAAAAGTTTCGATGGAGGGAAGGCAATCTCCGCGCGTCAGTGGGAGGCGATGCTCAAGATGGCGATCAAATATGAAAGTCAATTGCCTGATCTGGAAAAGTTTGCGGCGGAACACGGGTTTACCGCAGACCTCGCGGATGCCGCACAGCAGATCAGGAAGCGTCAGGCGCAACAGGAGGAATGGCAGGCAAAGCGGGAACAGGCAGCTGCCGCCGCGCCGCCGCAGAATGATATGGCGGAGGTCTTCACCGCAATGGATTCCGTTCAGTGGAAAGAACCGGAAAAAGCAGGCAGGCGGGTGTATGACGACAAGAAGTTTTACACGTCGCTCAAGACACAGAGCCAGGGAGGGCGCCCCCTCTCGGAAAAACAGCTCGCCGCGCTCGGCAAAATGGCATCGAAATATCAGGATCAGATCCCGAATTTCGAGCGGATCGCATCCATTTTGAACGTCGCTCCGGCGGAAACGGTTTCCCCGGAAGCCTCCGCCGCCGCAAATGCCATGATGGCGGAAGCCGATGCGCTTCTGGAAAAATTCTCGCACGTGACCAAGTGGAACGAGCCGAAAAAAGTCGGGCGGCGCATTTATGACGACAAAGTGTTTTACGAATCGCTGTCAAAACAGCGTTCCGAAGGCAAAGCGCTCAGCGACCGTCAGTTTGCGGCTTTGCAGAAGCTTGCCGCAAAATATCAGCTTTGAACAGTGGGACAAAGAATCTCAGGGCAGAAAAAAGGAAAGGACTTCTTTCCGGTCTGCCCTTCTGCAACACATGGGGAGGGAACAATGATGTTTCAATCTGAAAACAAGGTAAAGAATCTCTGCGCACTGGAAGTGGCGGAGTCCGGCGCGGTCACAATGTTCATCCGCAACGGCGATAAAATGGAAAAGCGCATGGAACAGTTCCGCCCGTTCCTGCTGATGTCCGCGCCGGATTTTCTGTGCGATATGGACGGTGATGTAAACGTCACGAAACTGGAAGGCGGCGATCCTTACCAGTTCCTCGCAACGTTCGGAGACCTTGTGCTTTACGATAAAGCCGTGAAGCTCCTGAAGCAGGTGACGGGATTCAATGCCAGCGCGCCGGGCGCACCGTACCGTCTGTTCACGGACATGGTTCAGCAGGCGCTCATGGCGAAAGACATGCGTCTGTTCGACGGAATGACCTTTCCGCAGATCCGCCGGATGCAGTTCGATATCGAAACGCTCTGTTCGCCGGAGTTCGATTTCCCGAATCCGAAGCGGGAAGAAGACAGAATCATCATCATTTCCATGTCCGACAGCACCGGATGGGAAAAGGCGATCAGCCTGGAAGACCATACCGAAAAGGAACTGCTTGAAGATTTTGTCGCAACGGTCCGGGAACGCGATCCCGATATTCTGGAAGGACACAACATTTTCCGTTTCGACCTGCCGTACATTGAAGAACGCGCAAAACGGCACAAGGTCAGGTTTCAGCTCGGGCGCGACGGTTCGGTTCCGGCAAAACGCAACTCCCGGATCAGCATTGCCGAACGCACCGTCAACTATACCCGTTACGACATCTACGGACGGCATGTGGCGGACACGTTCCACCTGCTCCTGTTCTATGATGCGATTCACCGCAGTCTGGAAAGTTACAATCTCAAATATGCGGCAAAACATTTCGGAGTCGCCGCGCCGGACCGCACCTATGTGGAGGGGGCGGAAATTTCGTCGGCATGGGAAAAGGACCGTGAAAATCTCCTGAAATATGCGCTGGACGATGTGCGTGAAACACGTGCGCTCTCCGCGATTCTGTCGCCGAGTTATTTCTATCAGGCGCAGCTTGTGCCGATCAGCTACCAGAACTGCATCGTGCGCGGCAATGCAACACGGATCGATGCTCTGCTCGCCTCGGAATATCTCAAAGCCGGACATGCGCTCCCGGCTCCTGAGCGGGGGCGTCCTTTCAGCGGCGCCCTGACGCGGGCGCTGGACTCCGGCGTCTTCGAGAATATCGACCACTGCGACGTGCGCTCGCTGTATCCTTCGATCATCCTTTCCGAACAATGGACGCCCGGGCGCGACTCTCTCGGCGTATTCCCGCGCCTGCTGGAACGCCTGCGCACGTTCCGGCTGAATGCAAAGGATTCCGCGAAAAACGCGAAGACCGCCGAAGAAAAGGATTATTACAGCGCACTGCAATCGACATTCAAGATTCTGATCAACTCGTTTTACGGCTATCTCGGTTTCGAGCAGGGCTTCCTGAACGATTACGACATGGCGGAACGGGTCACGACGCGCGGACGCGAAATCCTGACACTGATGCTTGACACGCTGGAAAGCTCCGGCGCAAAGATCATCGAAATGGATACCGACGGCATCTATTTCCAGATTCAGAACGGCTCTACGCCGGAGTCCATCGGCGCGGCGCTGAAAAAGGTTCTGCCGGAAGGAATCGAAGTGGATTTCGACGAGTCCTACAAGGCGATGTTCTGCTATAAAAGCAAGAACTACGCCCTGCTCCATGCGGACGGCAGGATGTCGATCACCGGAGCGGCGCTGAAATCGCGCGGACTCGAACCGTTCCAGAGGCGCTATATGGAAACGATCATTCACAGCCTGCTGACGCACGACCAGAAGACGATCCGCGACACGCACGATTATTTTGTAAAAGCGATTGCAAATCATGAGCTGCCCCTGCGTGATCTCGCCAAATCGGAAAATCTTTCGGATTCTCTGGAAACCTATAAGCGCAAAATGGCGGCGGGCGGTTCCCGCCGAAGCGCCGCGTATGAACTGGCGATCGCCTCCGGGCGCGATTACAGGCAGGGGGATCAGGTGACATTCTACATCACCGGCGAAAAGAAAAAGGTGTCGGTCGTGGAAAACTCCAAACTGCTGTCCGATGCAAAAGAGGGAGAACGCGATGAAAACGTGGCGTATTATCTGGACAAGCTGGAGGAGCTCCGTAAAAAGTTCGCCCCGTTCCTGGAGGACGGCGGAGAACCCGATCTCTTTTCATAAGGCGCGGAAGTCAAGCCATATCCCTGCCATTTGCATGAAAAACATATTTTTTTTCCTCTTTTTCATATCTTCAGAGAGAAGCGGCTGCTTGATATTCTCCGGCAACGGCATATACTATAAATGATTCTTGTATGTTCCGTGACTTGTTTTCAATCAAAAAAAGGAAGGAAGAGGAAATGAACGGATTCGTGAAAGTGACAGGCATTTCGGCAGTATTGGCTGCGGCGGGAGTTCTTTGCGGCGCGGAATCAATTGCACCGCAAACATTGTCCGACTGGGCAGGAGTGAACCAGAACGTGACACAGGATGCGGAGGGCGTAATCACAATGAAGCCGAAAAGCACGACGATATCCTCCAAAAAGGCGATTACGGTAGATCCGGCAAAAACCTATAAACTTTCCGGCAAATTCCGTAAAGTGCCCGGTTCCACCGTGGATACGAGAATCTACTTCGGATTGGCGTCCTGTGATGAAAAAGGCAATCCGATTCCATCCGGAGCCGTCATCGTAATGCCGAATACGGATACCGTTCTGGCGGACGCCGTGAAAAAGGGAGATAAAGTGATCAAGGTCAAGGATGCGTCCAAATGGGACAAGCGTAATTTCAAAATCGTCGCTTTCAACACGAAAGCCGATCTTTCCGATCTCCCGAACAGAACTTTCTCATCAAATATCACAAAGCTGGAACAGAAAGGCGATGTCTGGGAAATCACCCTGCAGGCGCCGATGCGGACTGCGTATCCGGCAGGAACAGCTGTCCGCCAGCAGTCTCACGGGAGCACTTACATGTATCCCGGCGCGGCTTATGTGAGCGCACCCGCCGACTGGAAAGAATTCACTGCTGAAATCAAAGGGCAGGTCAAAAGCGGTTCTCCGAGCAAACAGTGGTGGCCCGGCGCAAGAAAAGGCAAAATCGTAATCTTCTCCGTCTGGAACAAACCCACCGAAATGCAGTTCAAGGATATCTCTCTCACAGAAAAATAATCTCCGGTCTGCTCTGACTGCAAAGCGTGTCTCCCGGGAATCCGGGGACACGCTTTTTGCGTAATGCGGTCAGTTTCGATCTGCCGGCAGAATCCGCAACTGATGAAAAGGCATTTCTGCAAGTTTCAGTGAAACATTCTCAAATCTTGTGATTTTCTTCTAAGAATCGGAAAAAACCTCTTGACAATCTGAAATTTCATGTTAAGATAATCATTTGTTTTTTTCAATTTAATTAAAGAGGTCGGAAGAAATGAACACTGTGACACTGGAAGAAATCAGCGCATTGTATGAAAAATATGTGATGGAGACCTACGCCCGCGCAGATCTGCTTTTCGTTCGCGGTCAGGGAAGTTATCTTTATGACTCCACCGGAAAAGAATATCTGGATTTTGCCGCGGGAATCGCGGTATGCAGTCTCGGACACTGCCATCCGGCGGTGACGAAAGCGATTCAGGAACAGGCTGCGAAACTTGTTCATGTCTCCAATCTCTTTCTGAATGAGTGGCAGCCGCGTCTCGCGCAGAAACTCATCGCTCATGGATTCGACGGCACATGTTTCTTCTGCAACAGCGGCGCGGAAGCCAACGAAGCGCTCATCAAGCTGGCACGGAAAAACGGTTCGGAAAAAGGACGTTGCGAAATCATCGTCATGAATGACTCCTTCCACGGCAGGACTCTTGCAACCCTCGCCGCGACAGGACGTTCCAAATACCGCAAGGGTTTCTCTCCCGACATGCCCGGCTTCAAGTTCGTCAATTACAACGACATCGAAGCCGTCAGAAATGCGATTGACGGGAAAACTGCTGCGGTCATGCTTGAACCCGTTCAGGGCGAAGGCGGAATCATTCCCGCCGACAGGGAATACCTGAAAGCGGTGCGTGAGCTCTGCGATAAAAATGATATCATGCTTCTTTTCGATGAAGTCCAGTGCGGCATGGGCAGAACCGGCTCTTTCTTCGCATGGCAGTCTTTCGGCGTGGAACCCGATGCGCTTTCCATGGCAAAGGCTCTCGGAAACGGTTATCCGATCGGCGCGATGGTTGCAAAACGCAAATATTCGCAGGTTCTGACACCCGGCACACACGCCAGCACATTCGGTGGAACCGCGCTTGCATCCGCCGCGGCGTGCGCCGTAATCGACGCCATCGACAATGAAAAAGTTCTCGATAATGTGGTGAAACAGTCGAAAGTCCTCATGGACGGCATCGCGGAACTTTCGAAAAAATATCCCTGCATTCAGGGTGTCCGCGGCAAGGGACTCATGGTCGGCGCGGTTCTGGACCAGCCTGCCGGCAAAGTTCTTTCGATTTTGCGCGGCAAGGGTATGATCGCCCTCTCCGCCGGTGAAAATGTCCTGCGCCTCGTTCCGCCGCTCAATGTGTCCGGCGATGAGTGCCGCAAAGCTCTGGAACTGATCGACAGTGCTTTCGCGGAACTTTGTTCAAAGTAAACAATCAACTCTAAATAAAGGAGTTATGACATGAAAAAAGACTTACTGTCCTGCATGGATATCACACGGGCGGATTTTGAAAGAATCATAAGTCTTGCCGCCGAACTGAAGGAAGGACGCGGCAAACCCGGCGCGCCGAAACCTTTCGAGGGAAAAAGCGTCGGCATGATCTTTGCAAAATCCTCCACTCGGACAAGAGTCTCGTTTGAAGTCGGCATTTTCGAGCTCGGCGGACATCCCGTCTACCTCGACCAGTCCCGCACTCAGATGGGACGCGGCGAAACGGTTCCCGACACGGCACGCGTATTGGAACGTTATCTCTCCGGTATCGTGATCCGAACCTTTGCCCAGCAGGATCTGATTGACCTTGCGGCAAATGCCCATATTCCGATCATCAACGCTCTCACGGATGATTTTCATCCGTGCCAGGCGCTGACCGATATGTTCACAATGTATGAATATGCGCATAAGCTGGAAGGGCTCAAACTGGCATACCTCGGTGACGGAGCCAGCAATATGGCGAATTCGCTGATGCTTGCATCGCAGCTCGCCGGAGTCAATATGGTCATAGCCGCGCCGGAAGAATACAAGCCGAGGCAGGATCTTATGGAAAAGAACCTCGGTCCCGGAAAATGCTCCTGGACAAAGTGCGTCAGGGAAGCGATGCAGGATGCCGATTTCGTCTATACGGATGTCTGGGTCAGCATGGGCTTCGAAGAAGAGTCCAAGCGTCGCATGGAAATTCTCAAACCGTATCAGTTGAACATGGAAGCGCTCAAACTGGCAAAGCCGGATATCAAAGTCCTGCATTGCCTTCCCGCACACCGCGGCGAAGAGATCACGGACGAAGTCATGGAATCTCGGAATTCAATCGTTTTCGATCAGGCGGAAAACCGTCTGCATGTCCAGAAAGCGATCATGTCCCTGCTGATCAAATAATTGCATTCAACCACAATGAACAGACCTGAAGGCTTCGGCTTTCAGGTCTGTTCATTTTTATTCAGCGGTAGGAAGCGCGATAGTTCAGGACACCGGTAACAATGGCGTTGACGATTTTCGCCTGATAATCCGCACGGTTCAGCAGGGCGCTTTCCCGCAGGTTGGAAATAAAACCGGTTTCGATCAGAACCGCCGGACACGATGCATTGCGCAGGACAAAGAAACGGGCATGTTTCACTCCGCGGTCCTCCGCCTTCGTATTTTTAAGCAGTGCCTTCTGAATTTCATAAGCCATCCGGTAATTGTTCTTGTCGAAGGAGTTGCCTGTGCCGGTGGAATTCCCCGGCTTGGAGTCGTTGGAAGAAGCGCACCCGTTCGGAGTCATGGCAAACGTCTCAATTCCGGAAATCGTCTTCTGCGCCGCTGCATTGCAGTGAATGGAAATAAAAAGATCCGGCTTATACTTTTTGCAAAGCTCCGCCCTGCCCTGTAACGAAAGAGTGGAATCCGCTCCGCGGGTCATGATGACCTGAAAACCGAGCTTTCTCAAAGCCGCCCGCAGTTTCAGAGCCATGGAAAGATTCAGGTTCTTTTCCAGCAACCTGCCGCCGGCGCCTGCCGCGCCTTTATCCGTTCCGCCGTGTCCCGGATCAATCATGATGGTACGGACCGGATATTTTGCAAGCGCTTTTCCCCGCAGGACAGGATCCAGAACCAGCAGCAGATCTTTTTCATTCAGATAAGCATTGCTTCCGCGAAGCACCGGAGGCGTTGTGAAATAAACCGTGACGCCGTCAATTGACGCAAGGCGTTTATTATAATAGAGGTCCACCTTTGCCGCGCCGCGCAGAACGGCGCCCGTTTTCGTGTGGACAAGAGAAAGACCGTAAAATTTTGCAATATCACGGAGAAGAATATACCGCTGCGATTTAATCCATGTATAACGGAGTTTCGGAGCCGCCGCTCTTGCCGCAGTATCTGCTGTTCTGGCAGCGGCGGCCTTTGCCGCATTCCGTGCGGCATTCTGACGCCGGATCTCCGCGATCCGCTGATTCTGAAGGCGGCGCTGCGCCTCAAGGCGGCGCTGTGCCTGAGTCGGTTGATAGGTCCTCTGTGAAGCCGCATCCGCATCGAAAATATCCCCGAAAAGGAAAGTCGGCAGAAACATGGACAGCAGCATGGAACGGCGGCGGCCCGATATCAGATGATAAAGCTCTTTCAGCATTGCATTCACGCCTTTCCGCAGGATATCATTTTCTCGTATTTCTCAAGCGGCGTTTCCGGCGGGAACATCGCATAAAGCCCGGAATCGGAAAGCTTCACGGACTCCGCAAGGGAAGCCGAGATCAAAGCTTTCGCGCGAAGTATGGCAAGATCCCAGGGGACTCCTTTTGCCAGAAGCGCAGTCAGAGCGGCGCTGAATGTGCATCCGGTTCCGTGATCCGAATTTTTCCTGACAGGAAAACGCTTCGAACGGAACAGGCGGAACTCCCCCTGATGATACACCAGATCGGCGGCATTCTCCGGATCGTCCGAATGCCCTCCTTTAATGATTACGGAGCAGTTCCAACATCCGGCGCAATACTCTGCGGCACGCTTGCAGTCCTCCGCATTCCTGATCTTCATTCCGCTGATCGCCTCGGCTTCCGGAAGATTCGGCGTGATCCATGTCGCCAGCGGAAGAATATGTTTCCGGATCGCCGCCACGGCGGAATCCTGCATCAGCCTTTTCCCGCTGGTGGAAATCATGACAGGGTCCACGACAAGTTCGCCGCGAAAACCGGTAAGCGCCCGCGCCACCGCCATAATGATCGGACGGGAAAACAGCATCCCGGTCTTGATCGCGGAAATTTCAAGCTCCTTGCGCACTGTCCGTATCTGGAGCTCCACCGCAGACACCCTGACGGGTTCGATCCCCGCAACGCAAAGCGGATTTTGTGAAGTCAGTGCGGTAATTGCGGAACAGCCGAACACACGGAAAAAGGTAAAAGTTCTCAGATCCGCCTGAATCCCCGCTCCGCCGCCGCTGTCGCTTCCGGCAATCGTCATCGCCGCCGGAAAAAGTCTGTGATCCTGCACCTTCAAAAATTACTCCTGTCAAGACATGAAAATCAGAATATTCAGTTAGTAAGATAGAAGCATTCCTGAAAATTCATAGCCCGGAAAATAAAAAAATCAAAAGAAAATGAAAACGGGAAAACGCACAGCAGGAAAACCTTGCGCGTTCTCTCCGCCGGTCACTTGAGCTTCTCTGTCAGCAGCTTGATCGCGGACTGCGGATTGACCTTGCCGCGACTCGCTTTCATGACCTGCCCGACAAGGTATTGCAGAACCGCCGTCTTGCCGTCGCGGAACTGCTGAACCTGCGCGGGGTTCGCAGCAATCACATCCTCTACGAATTTCAGGATCGCCCCCTCGTCCGAAACCTGCACCAGCCCCTTTTCCCTGACGATTTCCGCCGGAGCCTTGCCTGTTGCAAACATCTCTGCAAAAACGGTTTTCGCGATCTTCCCGTTGATCGTCCCGTTATTGATGAGCTCCACCATCGCCGTCAGATTCTCCGGTGTGATCTTGCACTCTGCAATCGTAATATTCGCCTCGGACAGTTCCCGGAGGAGTTCTCCGACAATCCAGTTTGCAATCAGCTTCGGAGCCTTTGATTTCGACGCGGCAGCCTCGAAGTAATCCGCCATCGGCTTCTCAAGCGTCAGGATCTGAGCATCATAAGGCGTAATCTGGTATTCCTTGACGAAACGTTCGCGTTTCACTTCGGGAAGCTCCGGCAAGCCTTTCCGGAAATTTTCCAGATCTTCATCCGTGAACTCGACCGGAAGCAGGTCAGGTTCAGGGAAATAACGGTAGTCATGCGCATTTTCCTTGCCGCGCATCGTATAAGACTCGCCCGCATCGTCATTCCAGCCGCGTGTTTCCTGTTCGATCATGCCGCCCTCGGTCAGGACAACGATCTGGCGCTTGATCTCATAGGCGATCGCGCGATGAACCGCGCGGAAACTGTTCAGATTTTTAAGCTCGACTTTCGTTCCGAATGCCTCGGCGCCGCGCTCGCGGATCGAAATATTGACATCACAGCGCATCTGCCCTTTCTCCATATCGCAGTCACTGATATCGGCATACTGAATGATCTGTTTCAGAGAAGTCAGGTAGGCATAAGCTTCATCGGGCGACCGCATGTCCGGCTCACTGACAATCTCCATCAGCGGCACGCCCGCACGGTTGAAATCAACTCCGCTATGTGTGCCGAAATGAGTCAGCTTCGCGACATCCTCCTCCATATGGATACGCGTCAGGCGGATATATTTGTCCGGCAGTTCTTCACCGGAAAAACCTTTTCCGTAAATATGAATCCTCCCGTTCAGGCAGAACGGCATGTCATACTGGGTAAGCTGATAGTTCTTCGGCATATCGGGGTAGAAATAGCTCTTGCGGTCGAATTTGCTCCGCTTCTGAATGTCGCAGGAACACATGAGACCGGCGGTGACAATCTTGCGGATCGCCTCTTTATTCGGAGTCGGCAGAACCCCGGGATATCCCATGCAGACGGGACAGACCAATGTATTGGGTTCCGCTCCGAACTGATTCGGGCAGGAACAGAACATTTTGCTTTTCGTACGTGCCTGAACATGCACCTCAAGACCGATTACTGCTTCATATGCCGGCATAATTTTCTTCTCCTTGATTTCAAGCCGTAAAGATAGCACATCTTTGCGCTTTCTTCAAATCACGAACGCAAAAGTTCAGGCAACTTTTGCAAACATGAGAAAGGCAATCTCTGCAGAAAAGAAAAAATGATGGCGGCCTTTCCTTCTTTCTCCAGTTTCTTTGACGCTTTTTTCGGAAAATATGAGCGTAAGAGTGAACGAGAACAGGCATTTTCACTCCTTTTTGTTTGACGCTTGGAGAATAGCGGAAGACGGAACATGGGGTTCCGTCAAAAACAAAAAAGGAGTGTCGCATGACAAACCCATCCATGATTCTGTCCGCTCTCAAGGAGAGACTCGAAAGCATCAGAAACGAAGACAACGAACCGCTGCTGAAGAGCGTCAAGGTGCTGACGCGACCCGCAAATGCCGGGGAACTCTTTGAACACTACCCGGATCTGAACTCATTTCCGGCAGTCGTGATCCGACAGGGACAGCTTTCCTCCGCCAACGGGGGACTGACCAGAACACTTGCCCTTGAACTTTTTCTGATTGATGAAACATATCATTCGGATGAAAACTCCTATCCGTCTCTCGAAGTTCATGAGAAAGTCATGGAAGCCCTGTCACCGGATGCGTCGGGGCGTCTGCCCGAGATCGGCGGAGCGCATATCCGTCTCTTCAACTCCACCCCCGGAGACTTCGGCAGCGATCACCTCGGCTGGAGCACGGACATCGAAGCCTGTTACGCATAAATTCAACTCATTTTCCATCCGGGCGGACAGGGTGTTCCTCCTGCCCCCTGAAACGAAAGGAAATTACCATGGAAAAGAACAATACGGGAAAAGAAATCAAAAACAACAGCAGAAAGCTCTACGATTCACTCACGAAACAAATTACAGAGATCAATCATTATATCTGGGTTCTGGAATACATTGAAAACAAGCGCTGGAACTCAAATGATGACAAGGCACGAGCTCTTTACAAAAGACTCTGCGAGAAGCTGGGACATTCGCCAAAAATCAGCGCATTGGAGATCAAGCGCCATCTGGACAGACACGACTCTCTGCTGACATCAGTGCAGGAACTCACAAAATGGCTCCGCGAACTGGAAAAGGCAAAGAAAAAGATCAAAAAATGGAAAGACAGATTCGACAGGGATATCAAACTCGCTGACTTGCTCAGTTCGGCGATCACAAATCAAATGAAAGAAATTGAGACCGTGGATGAAATCATTGAGGATTTTCTCGATGCGAAAAAATCTCTCAACACGGTCTGTGAACTTGCAAGAAAGGCAAACAGCAAGAATCTCCCCATTGTGAAAGAGATCATCAACGCATATCTCGATTTTTTCAGAAAAGCGGACGCAATCTGCATGACCGTCGCAAAATACGCAAGAAACATCAACAGGGAGGTGGAGAAGACACTGGGAGCAAAAGGAACATCCCAAATGATTTTCAGAAAGAACTCTAAATTTGAAATGGATCTACAAAGAAAAATTCAGGAAAACCGGGAAAGGTAAAGCTTAATTACAAATATTACCATAATCTTTCAATAAAGATGGCAACGGCTGATAGCTCTCTGCCATCTTTATGTTTTTTTCCGCCTCCATCGAATTTCCCTCTTTTTCATATAACTTTCCCATGCAATAATAAATACAGGCAAAATCTCTCTTGACAGAAGTATCTGCATTTCTCGTTTTCATCCACGTTAACAGAGACTTTGAATATTGCAAACCATTATCATAATCTCCAATCTCAATATATGATTTAACCAAAAGTTTATAAGCAGCCCAATGGAACTCATCATTTTGCCGAAAAGCTGCAACAGTTCTTTGAGAATATTCGATACAGCGTTCCCACTGCATCAAATCGGCATACACAATAGCCAATAAATAAAAAGAATATCCCGCTATGCGAGGGTGCAGGGATTCAGCATGATCATAGTAACGTTTTCGCTTCAGAAAACATTCCAATGCCGAAGAATATTTTTTAGCAGATAACAAAAATTTCCCCTTATAAGAAAAGTATTGACCTAGCCGGTCAAGAATATAATAGTCATGATTTCCTGCTTCAAACTCTCTTTCAAAGTAAGTCACCCTTTCTGTCGCCCAGGAAAAATATTGATCTCTTTTCATTAAATTACCAATTTCATGATATGCCTCCGCAAGCAGGAGAGCAACATCAAATTTATGAAACATCTGCATATCGGTATCCGCTTTTATGATATCGAATGCGTTTTCATAAAAAGGGATAGCCTCTTTGTATTCTCCGTTTATTGATCTGATATAGCCTTTATCCGAATAAGCAGAAAACAATATCGCTTCTTTCCAATCTTTACTTCTTTTTAACTGTTCTGCCCAATATAACAATTCATCTGCTGATTTTTCCAGACTGTTATAGTCTCTTTTAACACGCGCTGCATCACAATTCTGAAAAATAACTTTCAATTTTATCAGTATTTGTTCATCGGTATATTTCGCTGTTCCATTTTCACTGCAACCGACAAAGAAGATTACCCATCCGAAAACAAGGAATAAAATAAAAATTTTCATGATATCTCCCTCAAAATCATTACAAACTGATATAATAAAATAATATATAAACAAGAAAATTCAATTGTGATATCTCCGTTTTTCAAGGGTATGATTACATATCCCGCTACCTCAATAAAAATCAACGGGACACAGATTATTATCAATGCGAAACGGGATTGGGCAGCTGCCTGGTCTCACTATGCAGTCAATGGGACTCCAAATATTTCTTATCAAGAAGTTAACATTGTCTTGCTTGACTCCGCATTGGTTACAAGTAAATTATCGAAGCCTGTTACATGTAATTTCGACTCATGTTCCATCCGGGCAGACTGGATGTTCCTCCTGCCTCAGAAACGAAAGGATATTGCCATGAGAAAAATCAAAAATAACAGCAGAAAACTTTACAATTCACTCAGAAAAGCGGACGCAATCTGCATGACCGTCGCAAAATACGCAAGAAACATCAACAGGGAGGTGGAGAAAACACTCGGGCATAAGAGCGATTTGCAAAATAACATTGGAGGAAACAACAAGAATACCTACTTGTATATGAGAGAAATACTGACAAGGAAATAGAATTATTCTTGATAAGACCACCAGTCTTCTAACGCTTGCGGGGAATATAAGTTGCCTGCAAGCGTTTTATAATGGTCGGCTTTCTCTTTTTCATTCATGGCATCATAAATTTTTCCTATGCCCAAAAATAGAAGAGCTTCACTTCTTTTATTCGGAAAGAATCCGCTTTTCTGCTTTGCCGTCTTCAATGCCTTTTCGGATAAAAATAATGCCTCGGAATATGCTTTGTCCAAAAGATAAATTTTCACGATATAAAAATAAGAAGCAAGTGGAAATTCATGATTATTCACAAGCATGTCAAAAACTTCCTTAAAATATTTCAATGCCTCTTTGTATTCATGACATCGATAATAATATTTTCCAAAACGTTGAATAACAAAAGGATATAAGGAATCGACATTGGTTGTCTCATACTTAAAAAGCTCTTTCAATTTCAATAAAGCATTCAAAGCATCCTGATGCTTTCCCGCAGACTGAAGAATTTGACTATTGACAGTATAGTAAAAGAAAAAATGCTCCAATATATACTCCGAATAACGTTCTTCACGACTCTCGAGCAGCTTGATTCTTTTTTCCGCAAGATTCAAATAAGAGTCGCGTTTTTCGGAATCCCCCAATTTATCATAAACGCTCGCCAAACCAATCTGCATCATCAGTTTTTCGTTTAAAATATCATCCTGATCATAATCAGCAGCATCAACAGCATCAAGATTATATTGCAGCGCTTTTTTAAAATAAGGGATAGACTGCGAGTATTTTTCAGACATATATTGCAGAATTCCCATTCGCTGATTCGCCAGGTAATAAAGCAGTTTCACCCGGGGATCATCATGATTCTCAAATTCTGTTTGATGCTTCAGCAATTCCACAAGATACATTTCAGCCTTCTGCTTATCTCCGCGGTCATGTGCCAGCCGAAAATTTCTATAAAGTTCTGATACCTTAAGAAAAATATCCTCACTGGATGTTTTCTGTTCCTTATCCCCGCAGCCAGTCATGAAGCAGAAGATCAGGACAAAGACTGAAAATAAAAGAACCTTCTTCATCGCATCTCCTTTTAATTTTTGTAAACATAAGATAACAGATAAAAGCAAAAAAGTCAATTTAATATAGTTCAGACAACTAAAACCGGTATGGTTTGCTTCATGAAGAATTAAATCAAAAATAATGACCTAATGTTTTGTCCAAGGTCTGCATTGGAACAATCTCCGATGCAGACTTTAAGAAACTCTCCCCTTTCTGTGTCTGATTCAGAATTTGATACAACTTCCCCATACAGTAATAAATATCCGCCTTGCAAACTAAATTTTCCTTTAATGGATGCCGGTCACACCATTGCAGATATTTCTCTGAATCCCGCAATGCCGTATCATACTCCTTTTTCTGAAGATAAGCACGAATCAAAAGCACATAAACATAATCGGGGAAACGATTCATCCCCGCATAAATGTCGATGGAACGTTTTGAATATTCTATACTTTTATCCCAGTCCTTCTCCTTGAAATAAATCCTGGCGATCCGGAACAGAACATCTTTCCTGGATGAAATACTATATTCACTCTGTAACGAATACAGTTCTTCCATTTTCAGGAGCAAATTCAACGCTTCTGTATTTTGATTCAGATCCAGACGAATATCACTTTCAACAACACAAAAGAAATAATAAGTGTCAAGACTTCTTAAAGTATACTGTTTCTGTTTATTGGATGCAATCTGACTTTCTACAGCTTTCTTTACATCATTCCGTTTTCGATCACGTTCAGGAATATTCCCTGTTTTATGGTAGGATTTCATTAAGGCAATACAGATATCAAGTTTCTGTTTCTGAATTTCTTCTTTCATTTCAGGATAAATCTTGTCCACATCTGAATTCAATGCTTTTTCGGACAGAGGAATCGCTTCGGCATATTGTCTCATTTCATATTTCACAATACCCATATGCTGATTGATAAAATAGAACAGCAATTCCTTATACGGGTTAGCATCACTCAGCAAGTCATGATAATGGAAAAGTTCTGAATAATACGGAATAAGCGTTTCATATTCTCCCTTTTCTTTAAGTTCAAACACTTTCATGCAAAGCGCTTCACTTTTCTTCTGAATCTCCTCATCCGACATTTTCCGCTCCCCGCAGCCCGTCATGAGGCAGAAGCTCAGAGCCGTAAATAAAAACAAAAGAAACTTTTTCATCGCATCTCCCTTAAAAATTCTGTAAACATAAGATAACAGATAAAAGCAAAAAAGTCAATTCATCTTAATTATCTTTTCCTGAATCAGCCTATAAAGATGGTGCATCGAAAATCAAGCGTTCTTCGATGACTTTCTGAGCTTGCGATTTTCCTGTTTCAAACGCTCTCGCGCATGATCCACTCCGCCGCATTCAAACAGTTCGGCGCCATCCGTCAGCAACCGGTCACGCCATTTGTAATACATGCCTTGAGTAATGCCGTGTGTGTTGCACAATTCGCTGACGCCACAGTTGCCTTTCAGACCTTCCAGCACGGGTGAAAGTCACCTGCACCCCGGCAGGCAGGTTTGCCGTTTTTGGAAATTCCGCCGGCGCATGACCGCAACAGCAACATTATTCCAACTTTTTTTGAAATCCCCCCTTGACAAATTCGCCGGTCTGCATTATAATTTAATTGCACGAGCAATTTTTTAATCATGCATAAGGGAAACAAATATGCCGGTCACCATGAATGACATCGCACGCACCGCCGGAGTTTCACGGCAGGCGGTCGCCGCTGCCCTGAATCCGAAAGGGACAAGTAAAGTTTCGGAGAAAATGCGCAACCGGATTCTGCACATTGCAAAACTCCTGAACTATATCCCGAATCAGGCGGCACGGCATCTGAAAGGCGTAGCCAACCATACGATCGGCGTCTACGGCGCACCTTATGCATACGTCGAGGAACAGACTTATTTCAATGAACTCAGTCAGGCGTTCGACCGTCACGGCTACAATCTGATCACATCCTATGGCATCAACAAAGAGGCGGCGGAGCGTGCAGTCCGGGACCTGCTCGGCAAAGGAATCGACGGGCTGATCATCACGACGGCATACAACCCGCTTGCCGAATCCGGGCTCCGCACGCTGATTCCCTCGGTATTCTGCCCGCCGGCGCGAATCGAAAATGCCGATATCTTCATTGACCATGCGGCGGGAACCTTTCTGGCGGCGGAACATCTTCTGAAACAAGGCTGCCAGAAGGGGGTTTATCTGTCGTCGTTTCATAATAAAAGCATTTTCTCCAATCCGGGCAGGGAAAAATTCGACGGATTGAAAAAGGCATTTGCACAGTCTGGGAAATCACTCTCCGCACTGACTGTGGAAGAATGCAACGGCAAGGCGGAGGAGATCATCCGGCGCCTGAAAAAGCTTGCACCGGATGTAGTCTTCTGCTGCAACGATTATTTTGCAGGACGTTTGATTTCCGCCCTGCTGACGCATGGAGTCCGGGTGCCGGAGGAAATCAAGGTCATCGGTTACGACGGGCTTGCGCTCTGCGATCTCTGCGCAGTCCCGCTTGCAACGGTCATCCAGCCCATCCGGAAAAAGGCGGAATTGACTGTGGAACTGATGCTGAAGCGCATTGAGGCGGGAGACAGCGATTCCGAACCTGCGAGGACTGCGGTGACCCCCTATTTCTATCCGTCGGCAAGCTGCGGGGCGGAAAATGAGATGCTGAAAGAATTCCCGATTTACGATGACCGCCCGTCTCTTGAAATGATATGGACACAAAGTTTACGGAATATAATCAATCAGGAAGAGGTAATTTCAAAATAAAATAA
>DPDG01000055.1 GCA_003526375.1 Lentisphaeria bacterium | reverse complement strand
CCCACAAATTCCCGTGAAGACCCTGATTCTTTTGAAGAACCTGCGCCCGCCGCTGACATTCCGGCGGATGCGGCGCCCAGCAAGGCGGACCCGAATCTGGTGCTGAACGGGGAATCGACCGGACCGTTTCTTGTTCCCGATCGTGAGACGGAACTGCTGGGAAGTTTTGCCAGAGCGGACGCCGGATTTATACAGTCCGCGGCTTCCGCCCGTCTGAAACTGGAAGCGGAAGAACTTGTCGTCTCCATCACCTGCCCGATTCCGGAAGGAACAAAACCCCTGTTTAACGATAAAAGCATCTGGGGGTCGGATCATATTGAATTTTTCTTCCGGCCCGATTCCGCCAAACCCTCCTACTTCCAGTACAGCGCCGCTTTCGACGGACGTTTTACGGCAGGGAAATTCAACATGTCCAATGTTCCGGCGTCCGGTTTCACTACTCAGGCGAAATGCCGTGTAAAACTGGAACCGGGACAGTGCCGGGTCACTCTGAACATTCCGAGAAAGGAGCTGGGAATCGGGGATGTAAGGGATGGGCAGGTATTTACCGGGAATCTGATCCGTTCCGGCGCGACCTCCGGCGGTGATACGTTCTGGAAGAACCCGGGACGCAATTTTCACAATCCCGACGGATTCGGCATTATGATCGCCGGCAGCAGAAAAGCTTATTTTGAATCCGTGGTCGGAGAGTTGCTGAAGGCTCCGCAAAAAGATGCCGCAGCTGTGAAACTGGCGGAAACGGTTTCCTCCCAGATTCGGAAGCATGGGGATTCGCCGGAGGCATGGGATACCTTGCAGAAGAACATTCAGAATCTGCGCATGGCTCTGATGCGCTCCGCCCTGGCGGGGAAAAACTCGCTGATTCATGCGGCAGACCTTTGGAACAACCATTTTGCCCCGTCGCCCAATACACTGCCGCTGAAAGAATTGAAACTGCGTGCTCCGCTCAATGCAAAAGTCCGCGGCGGTTTTGTATTTTCCAATCTCTCCACTCGTCCTTACATGGGGCGGATCAAGTTTTTTACGGATGTGAAAAATAAAAGGCGCTTCAACCAGACAAATGATTCTTTTGCCTCCCGCTGGAGCTTTTTCGAGGCGCTTCCCGTGGAAGATTCCTCGCAGAAAATGCTTTATGACGCTTTGGCGCCTTTGACGCTGAACAGTATCTTCCGTGTTGCGCCGGGCGGAAGCGCTCCTCTGTTTTTCGAAATCAATACTGCCGGTTTGAAACCCGGAACCTATCAGGGAACCTTGATCCTGAAATCCTCTTATTCCGGTTTTCCCGAGGAAACGGTGAATGTCGCCTTGACTCTTGAGAATGTGGATCTGGGTGCCGTGAAGGCGGATTCATTCGCGTATGATTATTTCCTTTCCTCCACCTATCCGCACCGCGAACTGGTAAATTTTTATGACGATCTTGGCTGCAATATTATCTATATCGGGGGGACTCCCGGTCATCGCGGGATGGACATTTATCCAGTGATTGATGCGAAAGGTAATGTCCTGAAGAATGATTTTTCCGATTTGGACAAGGTGTTGGATCTGTTCCTTGCAAAATGCGGTTCGCTGAAAGAGAGGCGGCTCCTTTTCTTTCTCTATACGAATGCGAACACCGGTCTGCTGAAGAAAGGAAATCCGAGGCCCCGGATCTTTTCCGATGCCTGGAACAAAGCTATGATGCAGTGGACACGCGATCTGGCAAAGCATCTTTCCGGAAAATATCAGATTCCTGCCGAAAATATTATTCTGTATCCTGTCGATGAACCTGGCGGAGACGTGGACGATCCCAAAAGCTCCATGCACCACGCCTTGAATGTCGGGCGGGTATTGAAAAAGGCGGGGGCGGGAATCCGCCTGATGATCAACCCGAATGTGGCGGATGAGAAACTTGCCGGAAAAAATCTTCCCGCTCTGGCTGAATCTTATGATATTTTCGAGTTTTATTTTCCCCATCTGAAACCGAAGACAATTCAGTTGGCAAAGCAGACGGGAAAGGAGCTCTGGAGCTATTACATTCCTGCAAAAGTCACCTCTCCGCTTGCCTACCGTTCCATGGGAATCAAGAATTTCCAGGCTGGTTTTTCCGGGGTTGCCGCATTCTGGCATCTGGATTCTCATGCCGGAGGCGACGGTTTGAATTCGTATGACACTTTCCCGAACTCAACGAACAGCGCCGACTATGGTGCTGCCTATCTGGATTACGATTTCGGCTCCATCATGCCGAGCCGCCGCCTCTGGGCGTGGCAGATGGGAATGGAGGATTACAGGCTTGCGCAGTTCTGCCGGGAACACGCAAAAGACGCGGCTCATCAATCCGAATTGAATGAAATTACGGCAAAAACAGATGACCTTGATTTGCTTCGGGAGCGGCTCTTGAATCTGGCATTGAAGCTTTCCGCACATTGAAAAACTGTGAGTCTCCGAGTTTTGTAAGATAACCGGATATACACTTGATACGGCCGGGTCCCTTAAAGAGATTGCGGCCGTATTTTATTTTAAATTGATGTCCTGGTTTGCCGATGATCTCGCAAAAAACGTGAATTTATCCAAACAGATAAGCTTTTTCTCCAAATTGCTATTTACAAATGCAGAAAGATGCTTATAATTTACGAGTGAAAGGGAACGTTTGTTTTTTTGTAATACATAATGAATCTGCATAGTCTAACAGGGAGATGTCAGGATGAGGAAAAAGAGATTTTATGAAAGTGGCTTTTCCAACGGGAGGAACCGGAAAGATGAAGCTTCTGAAAAATATTTCCGGGAGGATTGTATTGTCCCGGCTCCATCTTCGTTTCCTGTTGCCGCCACTTCTCTGAGAGTTCTTTCTTCAAAGGGAAAAATGAAAATTTTTACCCTGATAGAGCCCCTTATGAGGAAAAGCTGTAAAAAGGATATCTCATTACGGCGGTGTCAATTCGCGCCCTGCCTTATTTTCTCTTTCTTCATTCAATTGTTGACTTGTTCCAATGTTCGATTGTTCCGATGTTTTTCTACTTCTTCCTTCCGTGCTCCCGGTCCGATGTTCTTCATTCGCAGGATGAAAACAAGTATTTTCACCCTCATCGAGCTCCTCATCGTCATAGCGATCATCGCGATTCTTGCGGCGATGCTCCTGCCGGCTCTGAATACAGCCCGCAAGAAGGCTTACGGCATTCAATGCCTCAGCAATCTTAAACAGCTTGGGTTGGCTCAGATACAATATGCGGATTCCTACAATGGCTGGAGCACGCCGTTGTTCAATACGTTGAGTTCCAGTGTTACGCCGAATTTGAACTGGACTCAGCTTCTTGCGGATTTGAAGCTGATTCCGGAACTTGCGGCAGGCAGGACGAAACGCACTTCTCACATGGCGATGTGTCCCACCTACGGGCCTGCGATTCAGGCGCAGAGAGGACAGACTTACGGAATGCTTTCCCGCGGCGATCTGCCGTTTCTGATCGGTCGCGGCAATGTCATTCTGCCGAAAAGCGGCTCCTATGAGGAATATACGGTGAAAACTCCTTCTGAATTCTGGTATATTGCCGACACCAGGCATCCGAATTTGGCTTTGGAATATCAATGGTATGTTTATTACAGTTCGGGAGTGGTGGCATTCCGGCATGCCAGATATGCCAATGTGCTTTTTGCGGACGGGCATGCCGGCACCCGTGCGCCTGCAGAGGTCAATGGCTCAAGATTCGGTATATGGTTTGATATGCCGATCACATATTGAACGGTAACAAAAACATGAAAGGATGGTTTTTATGAAGTTTTATGCAGCCTCGCTATGTCTTCTGACACTGGCTTTTACGACTGTTCTGCCAGCGGGAGAAGAACTTTTCCAACAGTCGATTGACTTGAAGAGTATTGCAGGCGGAAATGGAGTGGCGGTAAAACAGGAGGCAACAGGGATTAAGGTATCTTTTCCCGCCGTTTCCAAGGAGAACCGCTGGCCTGGAATCACAGTGCATCTTCCCGCGGACTGTTCAAAATTTACCGGTGTCAAAGTGGACTGTGCGCTTGTCGGCGGATTCAGCGGTACCTTTGCCATCCGTCTGAACGATTCTCAAGGGGGAAAAATATTTGAATACTTCACGATTGACAGCAGCGACCGCTTTTCTTATTATATGCCGCTGGACAACAACCGTCTGAATAAAAATGCAATGTCATCCATGAGTATTTACCTGAGTCATCCCCCCTTTGCCTCCGAATTCCTGTTTTATTCCGTGACTCTGGTCAACGATCTCCCGGAAAAATTGAAAACTGCGCTGGAGAAATTCCGCTCTTTCGGTGATGCGTCCCTGTATGGACGCCTGAAAAAACTGGAAGCCGACACAATGAGCGGGATTCTTTCTCCCGATAAGAGTGCGGAAATGCTTCAAGTCCTTGAACGTGAGCTGGAACAGACAAAAAGAACTGCCGCTTTCAAGGAAACGCAGCGGCTTTACCCCGGAGTTCCATTCGGCATAACGGCGTTCAGCAGCATGGAGAAAGCGCTTCCGGACGCCCATTTCGGCATTCCCGGCAAGACGCCTGAGAAGCTGTCTCTTTCCCTTGCGCGCAATGAAAGCGAAATGCTCCAGCTCGTAACCATCGCTCCCGACAAAACGCCTCTGAAAGATGTCCGAATCTCTCTCAGCGATTTCAGCCTGAAAGGGGCGCCGGAACAGAAACTGGAAAATATGACCGCGGCTCCTGTCGGTTTCGTGACGACCACGAGATCCCGAGTGCCGGAAGCCTGGTTCGGGCGTTACCCCGACCCGATTCTTGAGTTTGCCGATACGGTTCCGGAGGTCAAAGCCGGAGAACTCCAGAGCTGGGTCATCCGCTGCAAAACGACGGAAGCGACAGCGCCGGGTGTTTATACCGGCAGTGTGACGGTGAGTTCCCAGGGAGGAAAAGCAGTGATTCCGATGGAGATCAGAGTTTATTCCTTTGCCTTGCCGCAGACTCCGAGCCTTGTCACCGCAACTTCCGTTTACGGTTCCAGGGCGCTTGGAAAACACAAAAAGGAGTTTGAACGCTGGATGCTGAAGAACTATCATATCAATCCATTCAGCATCTATTCCGATACCGGAAGCTATGGGGAGCCGGTGCTGCCTTCCATTGAGGAATATCTTGCGGCGCGAAAGGACGGTTTGAACTTTATCCCGATTCTGTATCTCAAGTTGCCGCGGCAGGCGCTGCATACGGGCAAGGGCATTGCCCCGAACAAATCCAAAGAGCTTTGGAATGCGCTTCCGCGGGAACAGCAGAAGACCTATCCCGCGGAGTGGAAGCAGAAGTATCTTGAGATTCTGAGGAAGCGGATACCGGAACTGAAAAAAGCCGGGCTTTATGATATTGCCGCCTGCTACGGTTTCGACGAGGCAAGCGCATCCGAGTGGGAGGCGGTTGCCGATCTTCTGAAAACGCTCAAGGCGGAATTCCCGGACTTGAAAGTAGTCAGTACCGCGTTCGATGATTCCTATGGAGAGAGAACGGTTCTGAAAGACTATCTTGACGCATGGATTGCAGGGGTTCCGCAATACCGTTTCGCTCATGCGGAAGAGGCGCGCGGAAAAGGCAGGAAAGTCTGGTATTATACGGTTAAAATGACGATCGACGGCGACTCTCTTGCCGATATTCGCGCGGAGCTCGGTTCCCGGGCATTCGCCAATAAGGTTGACGGCTGGCTTGTCTGGACCGTCTCCCGCTGGAACGACAACAAGCCGATTACCAGTGTCCCCGAAACGGGTTGGAGCCCGGAGAGCTACCCCGGCGACAACGGCGGCGGTTCCTATTTCTGCATGGGACCGGACGGACGATTCCTGCCGACACTCCGCGCGGAGGCGATACGCGACGGAATTGAGGATTATGAGTATTTCACAATGCTGAAAAAGCTGTCGGAGAAACGCGGAAAGAGTGACCCGCTGCGGATCAAGGCGGAGGCTCTTTTGGATTCCCTTTCCAGACACCCCGGGACGAGCGCGGAGAGAGAAATGGAACTGCGTGCGGAAGCCGCCGCTCTCCTGGAAGCCATGAACGGGTAATGTGGAACGCATCTCTCCCGTCTGTGCGGACGGGAGAGACAGAGGAGGACACGGACAACAGAAACATCATCAGCCATGACCGGATATCCATATTTCCGTGAACGGAGTCCGGCATTTTTCACTCACGGGGCAGTTTTTAAATCAACATGAAAGGACTTTCAAAATGAAACATCTGCTTTTTCTTTTCTTCTGTTTTACTTTGCTCAACCTTTCCGGACAGGAAGGCGTGTTGAAGCTTGATCTCCGGAAACTTGCCGTACGTCCGCAGAAATTCGTCACTGTGGAAAAACAGAACGGCGGTCTGGTGGCGAAATTTCCGTCCAGGACATCGGGAAACACCACGCCCGGTTTCAGCTTCGATCTTCCGGAAGACTGTTCGCCTTACAGTATTTTTATCGTGAAAGCGGCTCTTGCGGACGGCAGTGCGAAGGCGGTCAGCATCCGCCTGGACGACAAGGAGAACAAGAGAACGTTCCAAGGGTTCAAAGTGACGGGAAAAGAACCGGTGGAATACCGCATTCCTCTGAAGAAAGTGAACAAGGGTAAAATGAAGAGCGGAATCATTTACCTGAGCAATCCCGCTGATGAATCCGCATTCATGATCAGCGAAATCAAATTGAGCAAATAAACAGGATGGGAATATGAAAAAACATCTTCTGGTGACATACGCATGGAGTATCAACAACATCGGGGACATGGGGATTCAGGCGGGATTGATGACTTTGCTCCGGGAGAAATGCCCGGGGCTGCCCGTCAAACTGATGAGCTACCTGCCGGAGAATGACGAATGCTACCGGCATTACCGCGATGTGCTGCCGGAATACAACCCGGACGGGCAGGTGATTCCAATGCCGTTTTTTGATCTCATCGGAGCCGATCCGGTTCCCGGAGCGGCATCCGCCGCGCTCGAAAACGCCGTGGTGCGGGGGAAAGCGTGGAAAGCGCTCCGTTCCCGCTGGCAGGATTTCAAACTGGAACAGTTCCGCACCGGAACGCTTCCCAGTTTCGAGGCGGAGAAGCTGGCGGATGACCTGCTGAACCGTTTCCCGTTGGAAATCTTCGAAGACCTGAAAGATTTGTTTCCGGAGAGTGCGGAAGCATTTGCCGATGCCGGTTTCGTCTATTACAACTCCGGGACGACTTTGAATTTCGGGCGGCTCGGCGTCCGGCGTCTGTTCGGTTACACGCTTCCGCTTGCGATGTCCCTGCTGGTGGCGCGCGCCCTGAAGATTCCCTACGGGATCGGGTCGCAGTCGTTCGACCTGCTGGAGTGGCCGATGGATCTGGTTTACAGGACGCTGTTCCGGGATGCGGAATTCGTCTACTGCCGCGATACGGACTCCCTGAACTACCTGAAAGAGAAGATGTTTTCCTTCAAACAGACCGGATTCCGTCCGGATACGACGATCTTCTTCGGGAAAGACGATGCCGCGTGGGCGGGTTCCTGGCTGGCGGACCGGGGTTTGGAAAACGGTAAATTCATGACGGTGGTTCTGCGCATTTCCAGCCCGAAGGCAAAATATCATGATCCGACCGGCGGCGCGGTTTCTCCGCAGCGGTGCGAACATCACATGCAGGCGTTGAAATATATGATCGAAGAGTTTGTACACCGGACAGGGAACAAAGTTTTGATCGCTCATGAGACCCGCGATACGCTCGGAGAGAACAATGCCAGGGATTTCCTGTTTGACATCCTGAACGGTGAGACACGGAAAAATTGCGTTTATCTTGATTTCTTCTGGACGCCGGAGCAGGCGCTTGCCGTCTACCGCCGGACCATGCTTCTTGTGAGCATGGAAATGCATTCCATCATCATGGGAATCGGAAACGGCGTGCCTGTCCTTCACATCCCGTATGCGGAGTGCGGACGCAAACGGCAGATGGTCCGTGATATGGGACTGGACCGTTGGCTGATCGACATCGACGAGCCCGATTCCGGCGAACAGATGCTCCGCGCCGCCTTGTATGCGGATTCCCACCAGGAGGAGATCAGGGCAAAACTGCGCGAGGTCCGCGGACATCTGGAAGCGCTGGCGTATCGGACCTGTGATACGCTGGGAGAGTATTTTTCAGTATCCTGAATATCGTAAAACCGCAGTTGTCGCATCGATGAATTTGTCCCTCCGGCGGAAACGCCGGAGGATTTTCCATGTTCTGAAATCCGCTTGTTTCCCGGTTGTTTTGTTTCAAAAAATCTGATTTTGTCCAAAGTGTCAAACTTTTTATCCAAATTGTTATTTACAAATGCGGGAAAAAGATTATAATCTATAAGCAAAGGGAACTCTTTTGTCCGGCAGCAGGTCTGAGGAGTTCAGGAAGAATCGGGCAAATACAGATAAAAACAGTAAGTCTGCGTATTTTGTTTTTACTTTTTGCCGCTATAATTATAACGGGTTCAGGAAAAGGATAATGACATGGTCAGGAGATTTGCAGGACTTGTCTTGAGAAGGAAGAAGGAATGGAAGAAGAGCGATACGGGAAAAATCTGTTTCAGGGAGGATGGGGGAACGCGGTTTTCCGCTTCTCTCTTTTCCCTTTCTTCGAGAGTGAAAATACGGATTTTCACCCTCATAGAGCTCCTCATCGTCGTGGCGATCATCGCCATTCTCGCCGGTATGCTTCTGCCCGCTCTGAACAAGGCGCGGGAGATGGCATACAAGATTTCCTGTGTCAACAGCATGTCCTCCCTCGGGAAGGCTTATATTATGTACACTGGTGATTATAATTCTCTGGTTCCATTTTACAATAACACTATGTCCTGGTTTGGCGGCAGTCCAAAAAAGGGATTCCTGGCAGGATATCTGAATTTGAATGATGCCGGTATCCACATCGGGCAGCGGGCTCGTCGCAATGGACAGGCTGATAAGCCGATTATACGGTCGAAAATCAGTTGTCCCAGTTTAGACCGCTATGAATTACGGAATCCTGTAAATGGAACATACGGTTATGGATATAATAATCAGGTATATAATAAATATTCTGCACCTTCAAATGTAACAGGGAAAGATATTTATCAATACACTGCAGCGACTTTTAAAGATTTTAAAATACCAAGTAAAACAATGCTATTTATGGAAAGTTGGTCTTCAATAGCCAGTCCATTTGATGCTGGTGTGAAAGATTGGAAGTTTTCACACTCAAATATGAGTAACTGTATTTTTGGGGATGGTCATGTGGACAGCGTTCGTTATATGTCGCCTTTCATAACGAATCGAGGAACGAGTTACGGCAGTCTGTTCTGGTATCCGGACGGGAAGAAAACTTACTGAAAACTTAAAAATAAAAAGCAAACATAAGGAGTCAAGACAATGAAAAAAGCAACATGTGCATTTCTTTCCGCAGTTACTCTGGCAATGTTCGGCGCCGTGGCACAGGAAAACCAGTCCGTGAATCTGGTGCAGAATGGAGATTTTTCCAAAGCGGAAGATGCAAAGGATATGAAACGGTGGAGGGACGGTTACTGCTTTATGCACGACGCCTCCATTCCCGCGAATTCTCCCATGCGGCAGGATGTGAAGAAAGCCGTCAAATGGGAGATCAAAGACGGCATGGCTGTCATTGCCAAGAGCCCCGATCTGGTGAAATACTGCAAGGATGACAGGAAGGTGGCGTCGAGAGTGTCCGGCGGATATTCCAAGTTTATCCAGCTTGCGCAGACGAACGGCGGAAATTATGTCGTGTCGCTTCAGTATCAGATGAAGAATCCGGCTGTTACGGACGCCAAAGGCTACATTCTGATTTCCATGTATGAGAAACCGGAGAATAAAAGTCTTTTCAATATTCTCCCGAAAGGAAAACTGCTGGTTTTTCCGCTTTCCGTGACCGGCGATGAATGGAAGACGTTCCGGAAAGAGTTTGCAGTTCCCGCCGGAATCAACTGGCTGGGCATGGTGGTGCGCATTGATGGAGTCGGTGATTTGAAGTTCAAAGACGTCAGCCTGACGGAAAAGAAATGAGGTTTGAATGAAAAACAGAGGTTGTTTGTTTCTTTGTGCAACGGCGTTGCTCGCGTCTCTGTCCGCTTCGGCGCTCGACCGGGGCGGTGTGACTTTTGACTTTCAGAAAATTTCGGACGCCCGGTTTGCCGCCTCCGAAAAAACGGATGAGGTCAATCTGATTCGGAACGGCGACTTTTCCCGACAGGAATCCCCGGATGATCCTTTCCGCTGGCATTCCAATTACTGCCACGTGCATAATGCGGCGGTCCCGTCCGATTCCCCGATCCGCCGGAATGTGAAGAAAGCCGTCAAATGGGAGATCAGGGACGGAGTGGCAAGCATCGTCAAGAGCCCCGATCTGGTGAAATACTGCAACGGGGATGAGAAGATCGCTTCCGGCGTCTCCGGCGGATTTGTCAAGTATGTGCAGCTTGCGCAGACGAACAGTGGAACCTACAAGCTGAGTTTCAGCTACCGGATGAGTCATTCGGTCGGGGACAAGGGGTATGCGATTGTGTCGCTTTTCGACAAACCGGAGAACAAGCGCATTCAGAACATTCTTCCCAAAGGAAATCTGCTGGTCTTTCATCTTGCGGATACAGGGGGAAACTGGAATCTGTTCAGCCGCGAGTTCACGGTTCCCGCCGGAATCAACTGCCTGAGCGTCGTGGTGCGCATCGACGGCGTCGGGGAATTGAACTTCCGTGACGTCAGGCTCACGGAGACCAAGGCGGCGGAAAAGATTACGCTGAAACTTTCTCCCCACGGTTTTCTCGACCACACATTCGCCGTATCGCAGAACCAGCCGGCGGTCATGACTTTTGTCTGGAAGAAAAATACCGATGACCGTTTCTCCGCGAAGAATCTCGAATTTGTCCTGACGCTTCCCGCAGGATATGAGTTCAAAGGCACCTCCTTTGCGGAAAAGAATTCGATCCGCACGGTGAAAACACAGGACGGCGGCAGCGAGGTGCGTTTCAGGATCAATCCCTCGCTCTCCGGTTATCTGCCCGGGAAAAACTTCAATTTCTATCTGCGGATGCCGATGATGATTGCAACGGATACGGCGGTTGGAACCCGTGGCGCCGCGTCGCTGCGGATTGAGGAGAACGGCAGAACGGTGTCCAATGTGGAACCGGTCGAACTTTCCACGATTCCGTCCGTTCGGGCGGCACACCGTCCTTCCCGGTATTTCAGCGGGATTTATATCGGCGGGCTTTACCTGAGCTTTCAGGAACCTGCCGCGGATGCGCTGTTTGCAAAACTGATGGGCGACGCGGGAGTGCAGTGGGTCGTGGCTTCTCCCGGAACACGGGGGAAGGCATGGCGCGAAAACGGCGTTGTTTATATCACGCCTGAAAATTACTGGGTCGCCAACGGTTTCCGGGTGGGACTTCCCGAAGGGCGCCCCGAGGCGGATAAATACAGGTATATCGGCAACAGCAACTTCAATCTTGACAACGCGACATGCCCCGCCGCGGTTTATGAAGAGCGCGAGTATTTTGCGAAGAACACGAAGGAAATGATCCGGAAGTCTCTTGCCGGATGCGACGGCCTGTGGGGTAACTGGGAACCTTACATGTTTGCCGGAAAGGGTTGCATGTGCGATACCTGCCGCGCGAATTTCGCGAAGTTCGTAAATGTCCCTCTGGAGCAGATGAAGAAGGAATGGCCCGCCGAACTGGGGCGCGGAAAGAAATATTACGATCAGATTGTGAGGTTCCGTTCCCTGGAACACGCGAAGATGGTGAAGACGATTCACAAGGCGGTTGTCGAGGCGACCGGCGGGGAGAAGTCGCTCGGTTTCATCCCCGGAATTGCGTGGATTGAAATGTCCAGCTCATGGCGTCCCATGAATCTGGCTCCGGAGGTTCAGGCATACGATTATGCGGATTCCCTGCGCTGGATCAATCCGTGGGGGCCCTATCCGTGCTGGGATACTCAGCAGCCGTTCGGTTACGACAAGAAACGGATGCTTTCCTACTTCATCTCCGCCCGCGATGTCCGGGAGCAGGTCAACAGGGACTACCCGGAGGGGAAGCGCCCGAAACTGATGTCGTTTCCGCATGGGCTCCAGCTTTGCGACTGGGTGATTCAGCCGGAAAATCTGGAACTGGGAATGGACGCGTTCTTTTTCAACGGTTTTGAATCCACAATCGTTTACGCATTCCCGAAAGGATATGACAACCGTTACTGGAACGCCTTTGCCCGCGCCGTCGATACCGCCGGCAAATATGAGAGTTACGTGATCGACGGGAAACGGATTGACGGAGACGTGCAGTTGATTCCGGTTCCTGAGTATGCCGCGCCGTCAGGCACGGTGGCGGATGCGATTCCCAGGTATAAGAATGAACCCATGCTTCAGGTTGCCGCATACCGGCTCGGAGACAAACGGATCGCCGCGGTTTTCAACTTCTGGGAAAAGGGGGAGGCGTTTTTCACGTTCCGCCTTGCCGGCCTTGACCCGGAGAAAAGCTATACCGTGACCTGCGGCGACGATCAGTTCGTGCCGGCTGCCGGGCGTTCCGTCTATACGGGCGTGGAGCTGGCGAAAGGAATTCCGCTTCATGCCGGAGCCGCGCGCTGTGCGGTGTATGAGATCCTGCCGGCAGGCAAGGCGCTGACGGGGAAGACTCTGTGGAGCGCTGAAAAACTGGATCAGCTCTATCGGAGCCGCCGTCCGGAACTCGCGAAGGAAGCCGAGGCAGACCGGAAATTCGAGGAGCTCAACAATCCGAAGGATATTGCCCTCGAAGACATGTCCAGTGCCGGAATCGAGTGCAAAGTCAATGCGGAAAAACAGACCATGACGTTTGCCGCGAAACAGGACTCCATTGTTCTCAGTACAAAGGAGATGAGCATTCTGGAATGGACGGTCAAAGGACGGAAACTGATTCAGGGCAATCCGGTTTCCGGTTTCGGAACCGCGGTCTTCTGGGAACCCTCCTGGCAGCCGCAGGGCGCCTACCGCGTGTTGAAGCAGGAGAAGATCAAAGACGGTTTCCGCATTGTCGGAGAGATGTATGTGACGAGCAATGCCCAGCCGCTTCTGGAGGCATTGAAGGTCCGCCAGACATTCGAGATCACGGATTCCTGCCGGAAGATCGCTCTCAACACCACGCTGGAAAATGCGTCCACGGATGAGGCGCCGCGCATCCACCGTTTCGGATTGAGGTATCACTGTTTCCCCGTTGCGCCCGCCCTGAAGAACGGCAGTGCGGAAATGACGCGGAACGGAGAAAAAGTCCCTTATGTGAGAGATTACCGTCAGGCGCTGTTTTCCACCGGAGACAAAGTGTTTGAAGATACGGTCGGAAAGACGTTCAGCGTTAAGAAGCCCCTCGTGAAGATTACGGAAGCGGATGTCGTGTTCCGCGCTCCGGAAGTTCCGGCTCTGTCACTGGCGCTTTCCCCGGAAAAGGAATTTGCGGGCTTTGCGCTGTGGGATTCCCCGAAACAGTTCTGTTCTACATTTGAACCTTGTTTCAAACAGATTACATTAAAACCAGAAGAGAAAATTTCATACGGCATTACCGCCGTTGCAGGAGAGTGAAACTATGAAAATCTATGTTCAGACGGATATTGAAGGCGTCGCCGGATTCTGTTTCCGCGAAAACAGGGCGAATCCCTCCGAGGAGAATGTCCGGCACCGTTACCGGATGTATCAGTTGCTGACGGACGAGGTGAACGCGGCGGTCCGTGCCGCGTTTGATTCCGGCGCGGACGAGGTGATCGTCAACGACAACCACGGTTCGGGATACAATATCCTGTTTGAACAGCTCGATCCGCGCTGCCGCATTATCCACGGGCGCAACGGAAGCGGTCCGCACTGGCTGCCGCTTCTGGATTCCTCTTTCGATGCGATGGTCCTGATCGGGATGCACGCGATGGGGGGGACGCCCCGTTCGATCATTCCCCATACCAGATGGGTTGTGAACGACGGCGAATTCTATTTGAGCGAGGCGTCCATGGCGGCGGCGATCGCCGGAGATCACGGAGTCCCGGCGGTCATGCTCAGCGGGGACGATAAGATCAATGCGGAGGTTTCCGCAAAGATACCGGGAATTGAATCCGTCGTTGTCAAGCAGGCGCTTTCCCCCTATATGGCGTGTTCCGTGATTCCGGCGAAAGCCTGCGAGATGATTTATGAGGGCGTGAAGCGCGGCATTGCCCGGCGCAAGGAGATTGCCTCCTTTGTGGTTCGGGGACCTGTCCGGCTGAATCTTCTGGACTCCCCCGATCACTGCCCGCCGTTGAAGGAATGCGGCGAGACCGTAACGGGGGACACGATTGACGAGGCTTTCATGAAGTATGAAAAGGGAATGGAGTGGAGCACGTTCGGACTGGAGCAGATGGACGGTTTCCTGTTTCCGTGAACAGGGATGCCGGGCTTTCTTGCAAAAGAAAGCCTGTCATAGTATAATAAGAGGTTTGCAAGTTGTTCCCGTTTTGTAAAACTCTTGATAGAAGGAAGATCACAATGTCAGAAATGATTGATTGCACCGAAGATACGGCTCTGCTTCATAACCGTTTTCTCTCCCGGCGGTTCTGCTGGAATGAGAATGGATTCTTTTCCGATTCCCTTGTCAATCTGAAAACCGGCAATGAATATTGCAGAGGGAAGGGATATGAATTCGCTTTTTCCGTCAACGGGGAAAAGATCGTAAGTTACTCCGAACCGCGGCTCCGCGAGGTCGACGGCAATATGGAATGCCGTAAGGATGTCCCCCGGTTTCTCGGTTCCGAGGCCAGACGGATGGATGAGACGACGGAGGAACTCATTCTGCGGTTTTCCGTGGAAAAATACGGTGTGGCAGTGAAATTCTCCTGCCGGATTTCTTCGGAGATTCCGGGAATTGTCAAGCAGCTTGAGATCGAAGCGTTGAAGGATGATCTCTGCATTACCGAGTTGATTTTCGATACGTTCAACTTCTATCCCGGAGATTTCAGCGACTGTGATTATTTCTGCGGTCCGGATGACGCGCCTCTCCCTCTGAACTTCGCGGTGGAGGGCTCCTCCGATGTCATACGCTGTCATAATTCAGCATTGAAGGAGGGCTTTCTCTGCGGCAGTGCGGCACCCGGTCCGCTGCGCCGTTTCATGGGATATATTCACTGGAACTCAATGGACGTCTCCTATTCGATGGGAAGTATCCCGTTTGCGAAATACCTGCGGAAAGGGGAAGTGTTCCGCGCGGATCATTCTTTCCTCCTGCTGTATGCGGGAAATGCCGCCTCCGGCGATCAGGAATTCCGGCAGTTGCTGAGGAAGGTTCTGCCGCCGGCGGTGAAGCCGGGAGTCATGTACTGCACGTGGATTCCCTTCCTGAAACGGATTCAGGAAAAACTGATTCTTGATCTGGCTGAAAAAGCGGCGGGGATGGGGTTCCGTTATTTTGTATTGGATGACGGCTGGTTCACGAATGAAAAGCGTCGCATCGACAGGGAGAAGTTCCCGCACGGGCTGGAATTTCTGAGCGGGAAAATCCGTGATATGGGGCTTCGTTTCGGGTTATGGTATAATATCGGCACCTCTTACGGCGATCCCGATACTCCGGATTCGCTCGCGTGCCGTCTGCCTGACGGCAGTTTGAAGAAATCGGACGGGAATAAGGTGCTCTGCTTTGCGGGAGAACACCGTCAACGGGTTCTGGAGGAGCTGATTGCCCTTGCGGAGAGGTATCATGTCGCTTACTTCAAACTGGATTTTTCCTCCATTCTGAGCCCTTATGCGGTTCAGCCGTATGGCTGTCATTCGCGGGAACACCGTTATCATCACGGGTATGAAGACTCTGTGATCGAGATGTACCGCGGGCTTCTGTTTTTGCGGAATGAACTGAAAAAACGGTTTCCTGATCTGATCGTGGATTTCAGTTTTGAATCGTTCGGAACGGAGCGTCCGAATATCGCCGCGCTGGAATACAGCGATCTGCATCATGTTTCGAATTTTTCCGGCAAGGACAGGAAATTGCAGAATATTACGAAAATACGGAAACAGTTTTACCGCTGGTTCGGCAAACTCCCGCCGGAACGGATCCTCGGCGGGCTTCTTGTCCTTCAGAATGATTCCGCCGCCGAATATCTGCTGACTTCGTTTACCGGTGCGCCGCTGGTTTCCGGCGATCTGAGAGAATTGCCGGAGGAGGCGGGGAAAAGAATTGGAAAGTTCACGGAGGCGTTTCATGCCCTGGCGGATCGGGAGTGTCTGACTGTGCTTGAGGTTGTGTTCGATGAAGATGATCTGGATGTATTCATCCGCAGGGGAGAATCGGGACATGGTTTCCTGTGCGGATTCAACAGAAGGAAAGAGGATGTAGTGCTGGATATTTCGACTCCGTTTGCCTGCCGCAATGTGGAAACGGGAGAAACGGGAGTGCGTCTTCCGGCGGAATCCTGCGGAATGTTTATTTTTTGATAGAGAAAGGATTGAATCAAATGAAAGACAAAGTCGGTTTCGGCATCATCGGGGCGGGAATGATTGCCGCACATCACGGGAAAGCGATGGCTGACCTGAAGAATGTGCGCCTGATCGGTTTCTATGACACGAATTACGAGTCTGCGAAGAAACGTGCGGAGGAGTTTCACTGCAAGGCTTATGCAAGTTTCGAGGAGTTTCTGGCGGACCCTGAAATCGAGGCTGTGACGATTGCGACGCCGTCCGGAATGCACGGTTCCGTCGCGATTCCCGCGGCAAAGGCGGGCAAACATATCCTTTGTGAAAAACCGCTGGAAATCACGCTCGAAAAAGTGGATGAGATCATCCGGGTCTGCGAGGAAAACCGTGTCCTGTTGTCGCCGGTGTTCCAGACCCGTTTCACGAAACCGGTCCAGTTGGTGCGCGAAGCGATGCGCTCGGGGCGTTTCGGGCGGATGGTTCTCGCCAGCGCACAGATGCGCTGGTTCCGCGATGCCTCCTATTACAGCGGCTCGAACTGGCGCGGCACATGGAAAATGGACGGCGGCGGGGCACTGATGAATCAGGCGATTCACATGATCGACCTGCTCCTTTACATCAACGGAGCGCCGGAGGAGGTTTTTGCGTTCGCGGGAACCCTGACGCACAGCATCGAGGTGGAGGACAATCTCTGCGCGACGGTGAAGTACCGCAACGGCTCGTTCGGGACGATCGAGGTGAGCACATCCTGCGCACCCGGATTTCCCCGCCGTCTGGAGTTTTCCGGGAGCGCGGGAACCGTCGCGTTCGAGGAGGACAAGATCACGCGCTGGGAGTTCGCCCAGTCCCGTCCTGAGGATGAAGCGATCAAACGCGAACTTTCCGGCCAGGCGGATGCGAAGGGCGGAAGCGCTCCCATGAACATCAGCTCCGACGGACATGCCTGCCAGATTTCAGACCTTGCGGATGCCGTTCTGAGCGGGCGTAAACCGTTCCTGGACGGTCATGAGGGACGGCGCGCGATTGAGCTGATCTGCGGCATTTACGAATCCGCGCAGACCGGAAAACCCTATTTCTTCAAAAGGTGAGCCATGAAACTGAATTTTATTCCAGTGACCATGCGTCTGCCGCTGAAATTCGGGGCGGAAACCATTCATTCGATCCAGATTGCGCATGTCGAGTTTGAGGCTTACGGTGCAGTCGGGCGCGGCGAAACTCCTCTTTCGGTCGGCTGGGCGTGGCCTTCGGATTTGTCCTTTGCCTTCCGGGAAAAGGTCATGTGCGATTTCTGCCGTTTCCTCGCAGAAAACTGGTCTGCTCCGGCATCGGACCCCATGAGTGCCGGTTATGAATTCCTGACCCGGAATCTGCCCCGGCTCCATGCGGAATTCAATGAAAAGCACCAGGTCGGAATGCCTCATCTTGCGGCACTGATCTGTGCGTCCGCATTCGATATCGCCCTGCACGATGCGTTCGGGCTTGCGCACAGAATTCCGACTTACCGGACTTACAACAGAAAATTCATGGAACACGATCTGTGCCGGTTTTTCGATGATCCTGAATTCCGGGGCAAATACCCGGAAGATTATTTCGTCGCGGACGTGCCGGAAACACTGCCGGTATGGCATCTCGTCGGCGGCAAAGACCTGCTGCGCGAGGCGGAACGGACGGGGGCGGAACCGGATGACGGTTATCCTGTTTCGCTTGAGAAATGGATCGAACGCGACGGTCTGCGCTGCCTGAAAATCAAGTTGACCGGACGCGATTCCGAATGGGATTATTCCCGTATGGCGGAGGTCGGGAAAATCGCTCTGGAATATGGCTGTACGGCACTCTCGCCCGATTTCAACTGCATGGTGACAGACCCAGCCTACGTAAACCGGATTCTGGACCGCCTGAAAGCCGTGGAACCGGAAATCTACAGCCTCGTCCTCTATGTGGAACAGCCGTTCCCGTATGATCTTGAGGCGAACCGGATTGACGTGCATGACTGTGCGGAGCGCAAACCGCTGTTCATGGATGAAAGCGCGCATGACTGGCGGTTTGTGAAACTGGGGCATGAGCTCGGCTGGAACGGCGTCGCGTTGAAAGTCTGCAAAACACAGACCGGCGCTCTGCTGTCCGCGTGCTGGGCGAAGGCTCACGGCATGAAACTGATGGTTCAGGATCTCACGAATCCGATGCTTGCTACGATTCCGCATGTCCTGCTCGCCGCGCATGTCGGCACGATCATGGGGGTCGAGTGCAACGCACCCCAGTTCTACCCGAACGCCTCGCTGGAATACGAGAAACTTCACCCCGGGCTTTACGAACGCAGAAACGGCGTCGTCAGGCTCGACACCCTCACCGGAGACGGCATGGCTTATTGACGAGCCTCCCCGGAATCTCCGGAGCGTATCCGGCGGAACCGTTTGCCGTTTCCGCCGGATATTTCTGTTATCTGGCTTTGAATGAATCTTTCTGGAACTGGAAATTCCGGATATGGATTTCCGGTTTCGGGTGTCCGGCGGGATACTTGCAGGCGGCGGCTCCGGACCATTGAATCAGCCAGCCGACATTGCGGATCATGGACACTTCCGGCGTTTCCGCGTAATAGACCATGCACTGTTTCATAGCCGGATGCTGGAAGCAGGTCAGTCCCGTATCGATGGCAAGAGTGCCGTTCTTCGTAAAATTATAGATTAACGGCATACCATAATATTCTCCACCGTAACGATTGTTGCTTGCATAGAGCCGTCCGTAGTTGTCAAACCAGCGGGTATCGTTGGCATAGGGCCAGTCTTTCACAAAAGGCAGGTGGTTATGTCTGTGATCCGTCATGGGCATCGGAACGCCAAGCATGTCAGAGATTCGCATGTCGCCGCCCAGATTCGTAATGAATGCGGAACGGTCCATGCGTGCATTTGTGCTGACCCAGAAATCATGGAGTTCGCTGTGAGCGGCGTTGGTAACGAGCCCGTGCACCGGTGAAATGAATACGGAACGCTTCAGGAGAAGCTTCGTATGATTGGGAAGGTTTGCCTGTCCGTTGCCGGCAAGCAGGGAAACGGAGCTGTTCAATTGCTGATAGAACAGGCATTTTTCAATTAATATCTCCGCTTTCGTCTTCACATTTGTCTGGAGTTCAAAACCGTAAGTTCCCGAGACCAGACGCAGGTTCGTCGCCCAGAGTGTTTTCTGATCCTTCCCCCGGAAAATCGGCGCCTTGATGTCATTCTGCTGAAGCGTGGCAAGTCCGCGTGACATGAAAGCAATTTCAGAAGGAATGTCAAGCGGTTCGGAAATGCTGATCAGGACGGGCGGAAGCTCAATCAGCGCCGCGGCTCCCTGCGAGGCGGCTTTCAGGACCCGTTTCATTGCGGCAGTATCATCCGTTTTTGGGTCGGTGTCCATACCGAAATCGACAGCTTTCAAAGTCCTCCGGAACCGCTTTTTCATATCGTCAGCCGTAATCCTGACACGGGGAACGTAAACGGCGTTGAACACTTTTTCCGGCATGGGTTTCCCGATCCTCTTTCTGAGAAAATCGGGCACGCCTGCCGTTGAGATCGTATCACAGCCGGACAGCGTAATATCGTAAGGCGGTTCTTGATTGAAATAGGACTTGCCGGACAATACTTTTTCATAAATATCCACATTCCTTTCTGTTTTCTTCAAATCCGCACGGGTTATTTTTTCCGCGCCGCCCATAAGCATGACCCGTTTCCCCGAAATGTCCCGGACATTCTCAAAGTCAATAATATTCGGAATGGCGCCTTTACAGAGAATGATGGGATGTTTCCCACATTGAACATGAGTATTTTTTACAGTGATATAGGTCTGTATTTCAGATGCTCTCATCTCCGGTTTATCATTGGAATAGTAGAATAGCGGCATACCGCTGTTTTCTCTGACCGCAAAAGAGGATTTGTAGATGGAACATCTCGAAAATGGATCATGAAACCATGCCTTTCCCCCGGGAATGGCTTTGGATGCTGTTGCCTTGAGATTGATGAGTGTAACAGGACCCTTAACATCAAATGGTGATTCAGTTGCCTTGTCTGATACTTGAACACGGCAGTTTTCTATTACTGCGCCATCACAGTCGAAGTGAAAGATTTTCGCACAGTTGATGAAGTCACAATTGCTAAATGTCATTAATGTGGAATTGTGAGCAGGCGTTCCTTTTTCATCGTTTTTTGTCAATATTGGTTTTTCATCCTGCCATTTTACTTCATAAAGACCGTAGGTTCTGTCTGAAAACCTTTTGCCTTTGGGATTCAGAAAATTCAATGAGAAAAAGACTGTGCCCCTTGCATTTTCAAAAGAACAGTTCTCTGCTGTAAAATTGGCAGTGTCCTCATTACCTGTCCACATGACAATGTGATTATGTCCATTTATAAATATTAAATTCTTTATTTGAACGCGGAATCCCCACCGGATATACAGAATGTCTTTATCCGGATTCGCCTGGATGATTTTGCTGTTCTTTTCCCCGCGCATGTAAAGATATGTTCCGGCAACAAGTGTTGAAGTGATCCTGTAATTCCCAGACGGGAAGAACAGTTCCGGTACCATTACATTTTCCGAAGTGCTCGAAAATACCGGCAGATTGCCCAGGTGAGGAGCCCCTGCCAGCATCGGCTGACGCGCCAGCAAAACACGGTGATCCAGATTCCGGATGAAATTCAAAGCCTGCTGAATTGCCATGGTATCGTCTGCAATACCATCACCTTTTGCACCGAAGTCGCGCACATTGACTCCCCGCGACCAATCCGTTGCATTTACTGCGAACTGGCATAATACAGCCAGAATTATGATAAAAATATGCATCATTTCCTTTTCCTGTAATTTGGATGAACTTTCAGATGGTTATTTACTTGGGTCATACCATTTTGCGCGGACGTCACCGCGATTTGGATATAGGTTCATCTTTAACCAGTTTTGAATATTTTCTACATGTCCATCCATCATAAGCAGATTGGAACTGCCTTTCAATGTCAACGGAGTGTTGTAGCGTCCTCCATCATGAGGTGCTATTATATTTTGCAGAGCCAGTACCCCCCCCCAATCGGCTCCGCAATAAGCAACCCCTCTGTAATAGGAGTTTTCTTTAGAACACGTTTCCACTGTAACAACTTTACTTGATATGTTTTTTGCGCGGGAGGCCTTAAATAAGGAGGGAGAAGAAAATAAATTTGAACTGCCTCCGAGATAATCCATATTGTAGCCATAGGTGACTGCAGAAAAATTAGAGTTTAACTCTGGTTTTTTGAAAATACTGTTCTCGCCGTTCAGTGCCGGAGAGCGGAGTTCAGATGTAAAAGTGGGACATATATATACTTTAAGCCCTGTGATGTATTTGTTGTTCCAGAGATTCCAGGAATAGTTGTCAAACGATAGGTCAGTCACCTCGTTTGTATAAAACATACGGGAAAAAGGCATGTAAAAATCATTGAAGTCATTCAGATAGGATGCAAATCCTATTCCGAGCTGTTTCTGATTTGACATGCATTCTGTTCGCTTTGCACTTTCCTTTGCCTTGTTCAGCGCCGGCAGCAGCAGCCCAGCCAGAATTGCGATGATCGCAACAACTATTAACAATTCTATTAAAGTGAAAAACCCCATCTTCCTTACCAACTTGAATCGCTTAAACATCATCATATCCTCCATCTATTTGAAAGCCTCTTGTTGTGAACTATCTTTCTAACGCTTTTATCATCGCAAGAAATATTTTACATCCTGTGATCCTGCGTTAGCATATCTTTAAGGAAAAAGTGACGTAATCAATATTTTACATAGAAATATTCCTCCTGAATCCTATTACACTGAAATGCAAACCTGGTTTTATTTTTCCTTTTTCAATTGATCTATCGGGGTTATGGCAACATCAATCTGGTTCATGACAGTAGTCATATAGATGATATTCTGGTCATCTGGAGAAAAATGGGGATGCGGATCAACATGATAATCAGAACGTGATACGGATGGAGGAGGCATTGCCGAGACGATCTCCTTTTCCGTCTTTTCCTTCCGGTCGTAAAACAATATTTTCACTGGAATTTTGTTCCAATAATAAGGAGACTGATCGCCACAGAAATAACTGCTGGTGGAATCACAGTGAGCATGGCAAATTGGACGCTGCCAGATATGCTCACGCTTCAGCGTATGGGGATCACATTTAAACACACCACGTCCGTAATCAACAAAACAAACCTTGCCGTCCTTACTCCACCATTCATGCGCAGTGTCGGCAGTATGCCCTTCCCAAATATCTGGACAAAGCGGTCGAAAAAGGGTCTGTTCGATATTCATTATCCAAAGACGCATCTCCATATAAACATAGCGTCCAGTGTTATCGTCACGACGCCAGTCACGCGGGATCAAAAACAGATTCGGCTCTATCGGGGAAAACTGTCCATGGTCATGATAATTATCAAATTCATGCAGAATTTTAACTTCTCCGGTCTTCATATTGCCAGTGGCAACGAAAGTGACGTTGCCGACATGTCCATCCAGCAACAAATACTTCCCGTCACAGGAGAGAGAAAGGTGAGTTGCGATATCATGCAGTAACCTATTTTTGATATACTCATCAGGCAGACTCATAATAATTTTGGTTCTGCCTTCCAAGTCCATGTAATAAACGTGGTTGCGACAGGTAAAATAGATTCCCTTGCTGTCCGGTGCAATCATGGGCGACACACTGCTGAATCCGGCTTGTGGATACGATTTGATCCACGGTTTTTCCGGATCTAACGAAACACATCCAAGAAACAACTGCGGATTGGGGGGATTGGCGGCATAAAACCACAGATATTTTCCATCCGGCGAAATACTCGGATTAGTAAAATAAAACGGCCATTGCAGGGAAGCAATGCGTTCTGTCAGAACATAGCTGGCAATACCGCTTTTTGGATCTATCCATTTTTTGAAAAAAGGATGTTTTGACAAATCATACGTTTTGTTTTTAACATCCCTGTTTCCATCCGAAAGATCGCCCATCGCAATAACAGGCACCATACATGACACATACATCAATAATCTTTTCAATACCGCTCTAGACATCCTTGAGATCATCATTTTTATCTCCTTTTTTCTTCAAATCGTAATCCAGATCAACCCCGGCGGAAGCATGCCAATAAACTTCAACTCTATCCGGCGAAGATTCATTCCCACACTCCGACTGTTGACAGCAAACATAACCACCAAGCACCGGTGGTTACATCAGTACGAGCCAATTTCAAAACGATTGGCT
>DPDG01000097.1 GCA_003526375.1 Lentisphaeria bacterium | reverse complement strand
ACAAATTCCCGTGAAGACCCATATTTTGTATGGGAAGATAATAATATTATGGAGTCCTATGCTCGTCGTTTTCGAGCTTCTGAAGACCCAAAATTATCATCGGTAGTTGACTCCCCAGCATTATATAAATTACCAATCTCCTATATCAGCTCCTTTTTCGTTGGTGGTTTCCGATTTTTTAATCATGACTATAACGGATTGGAAATCAAAAATGAAGAGTTAGATCGATTACAGAAGAAATTCTATTATCTGCATTCCGATACAATGCAACATTACACCCCCAAAGGCTATTTTGAAGTTTTGAGAATGGATGAAACTTTACGTCGTCTACGGGGACGGTAAGAAAATATGAGAAGGCATTATTCATTACCGGAGCTGGAACGATATCGGAATCGGATAATGCCTCACCTATCCCGATTTCGTTGTTGGTTCCATCTGCTTTTCTGTAAACGTTGTCGATTACGATTGCGCCGCTTGAGGGAAGAAGATGAACTTGTTGCTGAATTACGAGCTGCCCTCAAGGCAATGGCTGTTCCTGATAATCCAGCAGAATATCAGCGATTACGCAAACTAATTGATGGAAAGGGAATTGAGAAATAATGAGGAAAACTTTTGTCGGGATAGCATTACTTCTGTGCGCTGGTTGTGTTCAAGTTCTACAATGGGATACAGCTGAACGACAAACCGTAGAAGCTGAGCATGAAAATGCAATAACACAAATTGAGCTGACCGGAGCCGCAGGAGAACTGGCGACAATTGCGGAAGAACAGGCGGCTACCGCTCTCGACTATAAGCTCTCCACACTCTCCCAAGCCGAACGTATCAAACTTCTCATAGACCAAGCCGAATGGCAACGGTGGGTAGATCGTCGCAATGCCGAATTCATGGGCGATGGTTCTATTGCTCCAATGCTCCGGTATGGACGAGAAGAATCCCGTTTGAAGAATCGTTTTTTAGAATTGACCGTTCCAGAGGAAGTGCGTCAAGCATTTATCGCCATGCGGAATGCACCTGTTCGCTTTCAGAATCAAACAATTTCTTTGAATCACGGTGAATTGGATTTCGTAATTCCCGAGAACAAGCGGAATGAATTCACATTGGAATTTGAAACCATTGCTCAGCTTAACATTCCTTTCTGCCGTGAGATAAAAAACGGGAAAGACACGTTCTTGATCGGCGTGATCGAACCAACCAACTTCGGGGTGGTATCATCGTTTGGCGAAGGCACAGAATCCAATTTGTGTATCTGGAAAAATGGGGCGAATATTGCCAATTACCTCGTTGGCAGAAAAATCACAGTTCAAAATATTTCTATCTCCCAAGGGATGGTAGAAGTGTTTTTTCTTGACCAAGGCGGTAAACTCCATCAGAAGAAATTCGACTGTCAAACCACCAATGACGACCCGATTCTGATCAATCATTGGACAACGGAGCGGATCAATTGATCTCGTATATTATTTTCGATAATGATTTTTCTTCAAGTTCTTATATTATAATCGATAATAATATAAAAATCGTTGTGAGCTCAGAAAGAAATAGAAGCGGAGTCGGTAATGGGTCAAAGTGTCTTTTCCCGGCAACCTGTAGATCTTTTAATTAGTGGCATCTGGAGATAAAAGTTGAAGAAAGACACTTTTCTGGGGGATGGATTCGTTTTATTTTTTCAAATCCTCAAAACGGATTCAAGCGGAGAGAAGTCGATGAACACGAGTTTTTGATACCCCGGTAATTCTTGAAATTTCTGATAAAGAATGTCCACTCCGTCGAAGTTCTCTGATCTGTTCGGTGTCGGCGATCACATCCGTAGGACGACCGAGAATTTTCCCCTTGGCTTTCACCCTTGCCAACCCAGCCTTAGTACGTTCGCTGATTCTGATCCGTTCTTGTTTTGCTAGACATGCCATCAGCGAAATGATCGCATCGGCGAAAATTCCCAAAGAAGAAATATACTCCTCCGTGTAGGAATGCCACTTTGTATGGTAATTATCAAGTTTTGTCAAATATTCAAGAGTTTTCCGGCTACCCTCACGGCTGAACCGATCCAACGACCAAAATAACAGAACATCGAATTTCCGTTGTCGTGCCATGGTAAAAACTTTTTTGAGCCCTTGGCGTTCTTCTGCGGATTTTCCCCCACTGGCGACATCTTGGATTTCTTCAATGATATTCCAACTTTGCCGATCCGCATATTCCCTCAACTGCCGAAGCTGATTATCGGTGGTCTGCTCTTCCGTTGAAACTCGACTGTATATAACACAACGCATTTTTTCCTCCATTTCCTGTCGTTCCAAAACGTTCTCGAAAATCAATGCTTTTTCACCCTCAAAACGAATCCATTTTTTCAATGGTTCAAAACGTTCGTTTTGGAACACTCCAGTTAAAAAAACGGATTTCTGAAATTATCACCTCCTCTGTCAGAAATCCGGTTTGTCTGTTTGCTGTTCTCATACAAGGCTCTGGTAGGCTCTGGAAGAACAAAAAAGCATTGATATGGATTTTCTCAGTTTCAGAGTCGGAACATCAAATTGGTAGAGTTTGCGTTTCGGAAGTTCCACAATTTTCCAATCCGGCATATTGCCTGTTGCGTGAACCAGCATTGCAGGATCACTGGAGTAGCAGTAGCACCGGAATTTTTTATGAAAAAGGAAATGAAGCGGCATGTTACCGATTCCGATATAGAGCGAAGCTGGATCATACTTGTTCTGCATAATAAAGCTCATGGTTCCGATGAACTCCCGAAGCCCTCCGGTAAAACTTTCCATGTTCAACAGCTTGTTATTCCCCAAGGACACATCAGCCATTCTGAATATCGCTTCCGAATCGACCTGCCCCAATCTTTTCCAGTTATACCGGAAAAACAGTTCCTTGTGATTCAGGATTGTTCCGTTGTGAGTTCCGACAAAAAAATCGGCTTCAATCGGATGATTGTTGAAACTGACTGTTGGAGTTCCCACCGTCCTCCAGCGGGTATGTCCAACAAAGACAGAAACAGAATTATCAAACATGCGCATCAACTCCCGATACCTCACCGATTCCACAAAAAAATTGGCGGGAACGGCATCTTTCAGAATTTGCCCCGACCCATCTTTATTCCCCACATAAACACCTGTGGCATCACGTCCACGAGCCTCATTTAACAAAAGCAGGTTTGTAAATATGCCGGAAAGAGTTTCCAGCTCTTTCCGTGTTCTGCGCTTTTGTCCCAATATCAAACCACACTGACCGCACATAATATCACGCCACCTTTGGTTCGGGAATATGCTTATGACTGGCGCTCCCCGGCATGTTTTCCAAAAGAAAATGCCGCATGGTTTTATATTCGTCGCCGATCGCACCAATCCGCAGTAAATGAACTCTCATATCATATTTAGCTGATTCAGGATTGAACGACCGTTTTTTAGAAGCGGCGAATTTCACCCGTCGAGCCCGATTTGCCAATAACAGGCAGTATTGAATATAGGATTTGACTTTTCCGGCGTGAAGCGTAGCCTCAAACCACCGAAATTCTACCGTTCCCCGATAAAATAAACTATGAAAGTTGACACCATGATAGCGGGAATTGTGGTAATGCTGGAGCCTTGCTTCATCCGTATTTGATTGCTGATACCATAAACAACTTAATTGATGTAAATTTTTAGGACGGTATTTGCTTACATCGTTGATAAAGGATTCCTCTGTGGGGCGGGTATAGGTTTCCAGGCGTCCTTGCGATATGTTCAGCGAGTGCAGAATCAAAGGCTCTTGTTTATATACGATCTTTGCCAAATTACCAAGTTGCCGACCGTCAAGGCATGAAGCGTCAACATGAACATGAATCCCACAACTGGAATTAACCCGACCTCCCGCCTTACGAATCGCTCTGACGATATTCTGTAATATCGGAACGTCATCGGGATAGGTAAGAATGGGACTCACGACTTCCGCATTGCTGCGACCGATGGAAGCATCGGAAACGGCTTTCCATTGCCGACCGTCGGGAGCCGTACAGCGCCATTTATCATAGCTCCCTCCTTCATGCTCTACAGTCCCCCCAATGACACTTTGAATCGCCTCTGCGGTGTCTTTCCTGCACAGATTCACGGTTTCAATTTCTATTCCGAAGTGCATTTCGGTAAGTTGCGCTCTTTTGTCCATTTTTACCTCTTATTTGTTGATGTAACTCATTTATTTTCTAATACTTAAGATAGATCCAAAACAAGAAAAATCAAGTCTAAAAATAGATAATTTTATTAGTATTATTTCTATTTTTATCGATAATAATATACAAAAAAAGAATCCGGTTTTAGGAGTTAAAAAAGACAGTAAATAGATCAGAACGAATTGGAAAACGAAGAAATGAAAGGATTCCAGAATGGAATAATGGAGCCGTTTTGATGCATCTTCGAAGGACGGAAAGAATCCGGTATTCTACAGAAAATGAATTAAGAATGTGTCGCCTTGATGGATAATTTCCGGTCGGGTCAACCGGTCCCTTGAGTCGGTCAAAAAATTTTTTCAGAAAATTTCGAATGGCGATTTTGTAAAAATGTATTTTCACGCAGTTGGGCAATGACAAAAAGGTCCAAAAGGCGAAAAACAGGTGAATGGATAATGTGTTTTTGTTCAGAAGAGGAAACTATAAGAACAAGAACTTCTCTGGCATAGCTCTATAGCGTGGCTGATAAAACTTGAAATGCCGCAAAGAGCGGTTAATTTATTGTTAGGCTATCGTTAGTTTATCCAATGGGAAGAACGGTATTTCTCCTTAAGTGCGATTTCATCAAAAAAAGAGACTTGAGCTGAATAAGTCGGAAAAAAGGCAAAAAAATGGCTCCGGCAGCTGGATTCGAACCAGCGACCAAGTGGTTAACAGCCACCTACTCTACCGCTGAGCTATGCCGGAGCGTTGTATGAGGACAGAATATATAACCTTTCTTTCAAATGTCAAGCAAAAATCTATAAAAAAATTAAAAAATATGGGGCAGAAATGCTGATTGTCACTTCTCAAAGTAAACGCACGGGGTAAAAAAGAGAGTCGTGCATTTAGTTTGACAAAAACATAGTGTACATTTAGTCTGACAAGAAGAGGGGTATTGTTCAATAAGCACTTTGACATCTCAAATCAATGGCATTATGGTATTATTCCCTCTGGGAGGCAGAATCAAGCTCTGTGGAAGCACAACTTGAGGAGGAATATCTGGGGTTGAGTAAACGGGGAAGCCAGTGGAATACCTGGCTTTTTCTTTGGCTTTCCCGGTATTCCTATGTCTTAAAAACTTCGGATTTCAGGTCGGAGCCCCAAGAGCCATATGAGAGAAGGAGGGATTTTCTAAGCAAAAGAATCTTAACTGATTTCAAAAAAGTAATCTGACAGCAAATAAGGATTTATGCTGAAATCTTGGCATGCGTTTCGTATGTCCGAAAAACCAGATGAATGTGACGCTTCAGGATGGTATCGTCTTTTTTGTCAGACTGAACGCATGATTCCAGCTCATCAGAACATGGTTTTTTGGAAAATTTATCTTCGCAATGTGAATTTGCCAGAGTAAATGCCCAAAAATCCAGTTCATTATACGTTTAGTCTGACAAACGTGCATTTACCTTGACAATTGGTCCTTTTTCCTTTTGAGCAAATGATTCGGTCAGGCTGAATTGCATGGGAAGTTGTTTTATCTGTTCGACAATTTCTTCTGAGCTCAGCGAACCGATGCCCCGTCAGTTCATTTCGTGAGGATTTCGCTGGTTGGAAACAACTCTGCGTTTTTTTCGATGAGCTGTTGGGAATCTGTGCTGTTGTTACATATTTCGTAATTCATTTAATATTATATTGTTACGTTTCGTGCGACCCGGATTTCGGGCGAAGTCCAGCATTTTATGGACTTTTTCAATGGTTACAGGCTTCAAAAGAACTCCGTCGAAATATTCAAGAGGAAAATTGTCCTTGGCCTCCACGTCCGCCGTTACGGCTAAAATCGGTATGTCCTGAAAACGCTTGTCGCCACGGATCTTTTCTGCCAGAACCACCCCGGTCATTTCCGGCATCCACATATCGGTCAGCACCAGATCGAAGGGCTGTTTTTTCAGCATGGCCAAGGCTTCCTCACCGGACAGCGCGGTTTCAATATTTCCAATACCGGCTCTGTGGCAAAGAGCTTTCATGACCCTCAGGTTCAATGCGACATCATCGACAATCAGAATGGAAAGTGCAGCGGCTTCCGCTGTGCAGGAAAGCACCGCAGCCTTGGAGCTCTCGGAAGCTGTGGAATCCTTTGATATGCGAATACGGTGAAGCGACGCGCCGAAGACGCTTCCTTTGCCTGGTTCGCTCTTCAGCCAGAGCGAGCCTTTCATTTTTTCGATCAGACGCTTGGAGATGGTCAACCCCAGCCCGGTTCCGTTGTTGCTTGCGGAGGTTCCCCGGATGCGGGAGAGCTGGACAAACGGTTTCATCAGTTTCGCCTGGTCTTCCGGTGCAATGCCGGGGCCGGTGTCGATCACCATGAAGGTGAATTCGCAAGTTCCATCGCCATTCGGCTGACATTCCGCTTTCAAGGTCACCGAGCCTTCGTTGGTGAATTTTACCGCGTTACCGATCAGATTGAACAGCACCTGCCGGATTCGCAGTTTGTCCAGTTCCATTTCCGGCAGAGGCGGCATATCGATGCGAAGCTCGATCTGCTGTTCCCCGGCACGGTATTGGAATACTTTCATCACTTCTTCGCTGAGCTCCCGGAAATCAGCGGGAGCCGGTTCAATTTTCATCTGGTTCGCTTCCAGTTTGGAGAGATCAAGCACATCGTTGATCAATTGCAGCAGGGCGTTGCCGGAATACGAGATCGAAGCGAGGTATTCTTTGGCTTCGGCTTCCGGGATATCGCCGTCGCGGAGCAGGTCGGAAAAACCGATGACCGCATTCAACGGCGTCCGGATTTCGTGGCTGACGCTGGCGATGAAAAAGCTCTTGGCCTTGTCCGCCGCCTGGGCTTTCTGCATCGCTTTTACGAGCTGATCCCGCGACTGCTGACGTTGCAGCATGACTTCGATCAGGTGAGCCGCCGAGTTCAACAGCTCCAGATCGGATTCCGAAAAGTCCACCTGATTTTCTCCCTGATAGATCACTCCGAGGTCTCCCCACAGCTTTCCGTCGAGCTGAATTCGCGCCACATACAGCGACCGCATATTATACTGACGCGCGTGTTCCATCCAATCTCCCAGAATGGCGATCTGTTCCGGATCGTTCAAATCGGAATGGGCGACAGTCTCATTTTTCAACAGATTTTCATACCACGGCGCGGTCTCGTCCAACGGGTAGATTTTTCCTTCTTCGAACATCGGAATCTCGCCGGGAACCATATACTCCGAGTAGATTTTCTGCGTTTTTTCTTCGGGAGAAATCCGCAGGATATAACTCCGGGCGGCTCCGAAACGGGTGTTGATCGCTTTCAGAACCGTTTGTATGGAATCGCCGACGTTTTCCTCACGGAACAATGCGTTCAGGCAGTTGTTGATCGTCTGTTCGTTCATCAGCAGCTCCGCTTTTCTCTGTTCGGAGCGGCGGGTGTTTTCCAGATTCTCCTGCAATTGTTCTTGAACCTGCTCCCGTTCCAGCATCACTTCAATAAAATGGGCGGAAGATTGCAGGAACTGGAGTGCTTCCTCATCCAATGAACGGGGGTGATGTTCATAGATCAGTCCGAGGTAGCCCCAGATGTTCTTATGGGTAATCAGGCGGGTCGCATAAATGGAGCGCATGTCTGCAAGGGCAATCATCTTTTGCCTGAATGTGCCATATTCTTTCACCCGCGCCCGGGAAATGTCGTCAATGATGATCGTCTGTTCGTCAGCAAAACGGTCATACCAGTTCGGCGATGCGGCGTATGGCTGGTCCTTGACCGTGCCCAAAATCGCTTTCCCGTTATCGGCAACATGTTCGACCAGGACGGACATCGTGCGCGTTTCCTCATTGAAACGGTAAATATAGGCACGGGAGGCTCCGAGGTGGGCACAGAGAGTCTGAAGCATCTTTGCGAGCGCTTTCTCCAGCTTGGGTTCTCCGATCAGGGTTTCGAGACAGGCGCTCAAAGCCGTCCGGCTGGAAAGAAGCTCATTGAACTCCGTCATGTCGATGGCGGCTTTGACGATATACGCCAGGTGTCCGAGCGAATCGAATACCGGCTCGGCGGATATGATGAAATCGCGCCCCAGCAATCGTATTTCCCGCTGAACCGCCCGCCCGGTTTTCAGGGATTCTTCGATAGGCTGAACCGCTCCGTCCGGGAACGCCGGCGCCAGGAGCTCCCGGTTTTTTCCGGTGGTCAGCTCCGCCGCCGGAATGCCGAAGAGGTCGCCGACCGCGGTATTGGCGCGGATCAGCTCTCCGCGATTGTCGTGAAGCCAGATCGGAATGTGGATGTTGTCAAGCACCAGCTGCCGTTCATGGTTGGCCTGCTGGATCGTGTGGCGCTGGCGTTCCGAAACCTGCGCCATCGAAATGACGTTGGCGCAACTGCGCATGATCCGCTCGTCGATATCGTTGAAGGCCTGACGGATGTGCGAATAAGAGACGAAAAGCGCACCCCACAGCTGGTCGTCGACAAATACCGGCGCCACGATCAGTGCGATGGTCCGGTATTTGTCGTCCCGGGCCAGGCCGGGACAGAATTCAGCTCGCGTGACATCGGAGGTTTTCAGGATATGATTGGCGCGGAACTCCGAAATGTTCCGGTCCCACAGCTCATAGTGTTTTTCGAGGTTGGATTCACGGATGGAAATTGTTCCGGGCGAAAGCCATTCTTGATAAAGGCGCGGCAATCCGTGTTGATTGCAGCGGGCAAGCATGATCCGGTCGCACTTCATGTGCTTCATCAGAATCCCGGCCATTTCATCGATCATCGTGTCAAATTTATCATGCTTTGCCGTGACGGCCAGAACTTCGCTGTTAAGTTTTTCGCAGGAAAGCAGTTGTTTCAAGTCGGTAATATCCGAAGACGCACCCAGCAGGAGGCGGCGGCCATCCAAACCGGTAAGCGGTTTTTTGACTGTCTGCAAATAATGTTTCTGCCCTTTGGAGTCGACTGCGGCTTCCTCCAGTTCTTCGCCGTCCGGTTGATTCATGATTTTTTTATCCCAGACTCGGAATAATTCGGCATCTTCCGGCCGATTGAACAATTCGGCATCGGTTTTGCCGATCACTTCCTCCGGTGTTTTTCCCACAAAAGCGGCAAAAGTCTGATTGCACAGAACGTACCGGAAATCATCGTCGGCATCTTTGGCGAAGAAACACAGCGGGATGGAGTTGATCACTTTCTCCCACAGATTCTGCTGTTCCTGAAGCTGGTCGAACACCCGGCGAATGTCGGTGACATCCTGAACCACGCCGGTGTACACCACCTGCCGCGGATCGCTCCGGTCGCAGGAGGAACTCAGACGGTAGTAATGAAAACCGTCCTTATCTTTGGTTCGGTAATCGAAGATCGCCGATGATACCTCTCCATTGGCGAGTTCCGCCCACTTCGTCTGCATTGACGGCAGGTCTTCTTCGTAAATCCAATTCTTTATATCTTTGAAGCGGTCTCTGATGACAGGCAGCAGTTTCGGCAGCAGAGCCGAACCGGTTATTTTTTTGGTTGCCGGATTGAACACGAACGTCGCCGATTTGGAAATTTTCGAGCCGGCTTCCAGTTGAGCATGAGCATAACGCAGGAGATCGCGCTGGGCATATTCCTCGGTGACGTCGCGAAATACCAGAATTGCTCCGAGGATTGTGTTGTCCGGCCCGAAAATCGGCGCCGCGCTGTCGGCAATGTGAAACCGCGTCCCGTCCCGGGCAAGCAGGTCGGTATGGTTGGCAAGTTCAACAATTACGCCGGTCCGCAGCGTCCGCATCACCGGCGAAGGACTCGGCCGGTCGTTGTCGTAATTATAGATCCGGAACACCTGATCGTGCGGTTTCCCCAGGGCTTCTTCTCTGGGAACACCGGTCATCCGTTCCGCCACCGGATTCATCATCGTGATCTTGCCCGCCCGGTCGGTCGTGATGACGCCGTCGCCGATGCTGTTCAAGGTCAGGCGAAACCATTCGGCGCTCTCCTCCGCCTTGTGTTTGGCCTGTTCCAGCTCGGTCGCGTCAAATGCCGCCCCGATCAGAAGACAGGAACCGTCCGCCTCCACAAACGGCCACGTAATTGTGCGCATGGAATGAACTTTTCCGGTCGCATCCGGCATCGGAACGACATTTTCAACGCCATGCTCCAGGTCCAGCATGTTTCTTTCGTCGTCGTCCCGCATGATTGTTGCGGTACTCCTCGGGCAAATCTCAAAATCAGTTTTTCCGCGGATTTCCTCATCGGTCAGATTGAGGAAATCCTGCATTCCCTTGTTCGAAAAGACAAAACGGTAGTCATCGGCCGGGTCCTTTGCGAAAATGAGAATCGGCAGCGCGTTGACGACCAGATCCCACATCCGGGTCGAACGTTTCAATTTTTCAGCGTAATCCTGGGCCTCTTTCCGCGCTTCCTGGAGTTCCGCATTGTCATGTGAAAACCAGATCACCGCTTCTTCCCCAAAAAGCTCCCGCGGAACGGTTCTCAAAAACATCGCACGTTTGTCTCCCTGCGAGTCGTATTCGAGCATTTTGTTTTCGCCGGTGGCGAAAACATCCCGCATCGCGGAGGACACCATCTCGTAGTCGAAACGGGGGATATCCTTGAGATAATGAGTTCCGGCAAGTTCCTTTTTGTCCAAATCGCGAGCGCTCAGGAACAGAACTTTTTCGGCACGGTTTATGATTCCCACCCGTCCGGGGAGAATCCGCAGAATGTCGCGCCCGCGTTTCAGGCTTTTCCGGGAAATATGCACATAGAATGCGGCTCCGCCGATCACCAGAAAAATAACGCCAAGGCTCGATAGAAAGACGTTCTGATGTTCTTTCCACACGGGAACCGGTTGATTCAGGTAAACGGCGTCTTTCGGGAGGCGGCTCCCGTCGAGATTGTTGCCGGTCATTTCATGCCAGTCGAAGAGCGGAATCATTTTCCCGTAAGTCAGCGGGATGTCTCGCGCGCTGCCTTTTTTCAATACTTCTTCCATCAAACGGGACACTTCGTGGCCATGAATTACCGGATCGGTTATCATACCGCCAAGCGCTCCATGGTTGAACATTCCGGTGCAATTCACCAGATACGGGCGTTTGCTGAATTGCGAAATATCCATGCCGAATGCGGGAAGGCTCTGATAGTCGTTGCCGCCAAGCCCGCGCCAGGGAGACAGCATCAGCAGGGCATTTTCCGGCAGATTGGCTATTTTTCGGTGAATTTCCTCTATCGCCATATCGGCATTGTTGACAAAGATAAAGTCCACCCCTTTGATCGAGGGAATGCGGGCTTTGAAATCCTGTTCAAATTCCCGGCTTTCCGGGGAGTCGTCGGAGAGCACCATGACGGTACGGGTATCGGGGTACAGTGCCAATCCGGCGCGCAGCGTGCCTTCCGCGTCGTCCTTTTGAATGACGCCGGTGATGTTCGGGTGTTTCTGTTTGATATCCGGCGAGATGTTTTCACAGCCGCCGAACACAATCGGAATTCCGGCAGGAACCTTGTCCGAATTCTCAAGCAGTAAATTCATGATCGGGGAATCAAGCGCCACGATCATGTCGAATTTGCCTTTTTGAATTACGGAAAGGTAATGGAGCAGTTTTTTCTCGGAATTCTGAGATTCGTAAACCCGCATCATATCGAAAGCCACGATGGTGATTTGCGGCGGGGGCGAAAAATTTTTGCTGTCGGCCTGAATGGTGTCCGTCAACTTTGCCGTCCAGTCATGCGCCAGGTGAAATGACGCCAGAACGAGGATCTTTTTTTCGGAGGATGGCACAGCTTTCCCGCTTGCGGCGTTCAGCAGCAGAGAAAAGGCACAGCATAACAAGAAGAGCCACTTTTTCATTCAGTTTTCCCGGTTCCTATCCATTATAAATATTTTTGATCCTGCGATAACTGTTTGCGGCAAAACAGCAAAAGTGCCCCAAAAGCATTGAAAGCCCGGGGGGGTATATCTTAAAATCTGTATTTTTGACGGCATCTGTCGCTGATGGTTATTTTTCGTCTTTATTTGACTGCCTTCGTCAAACGATTATGATGTCAATATACAACACCTCATCTTTCAATGCAAATAAGAATATGCAAAAGAAAAAGAAAAATAACCAGCATTCCTATTTTATTGGTTCCATTTTCGCAGCAAAGCGGAGAAAGTATTCCAACACGGGCTGGCGGAAAGCAATGTGGAATTTCAACAAAAAAATCCCACTGCGTGACAGTGGGAAAGACAGGTGGAATGATGTGAATGTGGCGTTTACGGATAGAATTCGGCTGCGATAACTTGCCCGATCTGGGGCTTGCGTTGCAACTGATGGGTAAAAAGAACTTCCAGCATTTTATTGATGATCTCATGACACTTCAAATCAACATATCCCCCGGCAATCGGTTCTTCGGGAGCCCGGCTCAGGGAGATGACTTCATAGTCGGCGCCGAGAATCTTTTTCTGATTTGCCATCAGTTCCGTAATGATCTGCGTGTACGCGGGACTGCTGGTGAGAAACGCCGTTTTCTCCTTGATGGCAGAAGTAATGGTGCGCAAGTGCTTCAGCTCTTTGGAAGCTCCCGGCGTGATCACGATCCGCTGAAATCCATACTCCTCAACATTATAACTCTGCAGGGTTTTCATGAATCCGATCTCGCTGAACCAGTTGAAGGCATACTTCGCTTCCCGTTCACAGCAGGTCAGCATAATCACACAACGGCATTCCTGACGCGCCAGAAAAAGCCCGACCTGATCCAGGGCAGGACGGTAATCAACATAAACCGTGTTCGGATACGGACGGAAAAATGACAACCTGACGCACGGCAGTCCGCTATTCAGCAGCATTTCCCATTTGGGCGCTTGAAATACTTCTCCGGCAATGACAAAACCGGAATAAGCCTTCAGTTCTTCTGCCTTGATGTCCTCTGGAACCCAAGTGGACTCGAAACCTTCTTCGGTGAGCTTCTCGCGAAAATGCTGAACCAGCCAGTTACGCCACTGAGCAACGAAAAGTAAATCAGAACGGGGACTGATGATGCCGATCGGTTTGTCGAAACGGGGCCGTTTCGGATTTTTCCCGGGAGCGCACACCACCGATCTGCGCCCCGGTGAAACACTCAGCAAACCGATACGTCCCAGCTCGCGGATGATACTTGTCGCCGTTCTCTGGCTCACATTACTGCTGGGAGCCAGCGTCTTGGCGCTCGGAAAGAGATCTCCCGGCTTCATTTCGCCAGAGAGAATTTTCTTTTTGTATTCCTCAAATAATATCGTTCGTTTCGTTCGACGCTGTTTAGGCATATTCTATATTCAGCTCTTTTCTTTTTCCTCTTTCAATATTATATAGCATATCCCGTTACTTTGCAAATTCTTTTTTACATATTTATGCTTTCTCTGAAACAGCGTCCCTGCAACCGGATTTCTGGTAGAGGCTACTTGATGGATAATAAAAAGACGGACTGCTGTCATGAACAGGTGCGTGAACGGATTTCTTCTGTTTTCGCATTCTTGAACATATGATGGCTTTCTTTCCGGAATGTTCAAAAATCTGATGTATTGATGACGAGTCACATTGATTTGATACGACAACGCTCAGAATGGCTCAGAATCCAGACTGATTTCAGATTGCAAACCGGCTTGTGCAATGTTTTTTTCATCCGGAGAAGGAGCATACATCAACTTTCGACATCATTGTATAAGACTCAAAATTTCAGATGGGATTTTTCTGTTGTAAGTTTTTGAAGTGAAAAAGATTGCAAATAAAATTGGCGGAGAGAGGGGGATTCGAACCCCCGAACGGGTTGCCCCGTTAACGGTTTTCGAGACCGCCGCCTTCGGCCACTCAGCCATCTCTCCGCAATAGAAAAAATACAAGCTATAACATGCACCTCTTTTTCAATTTTTCAAGCTCGAAAAAGAGGAAGATACACTTTTTTCACTCGTAGTCGAACGGGGCTTCGGGATCATAGATGATATGAGAACAGTTGTCACATTGGATCACCGCACCTTTTTTCGCCTCATTCATCGTCTGCGGCGTAATCTTCAACAGGCAGTTCGAGCAGGAGCCGTTGATGATCGGAACCACGGGACGACCTTTTTTATCGCTCTCAAGAAGACGCTTGTAAATCTCAAGAACATTCAAATCGATTTGTGTCGTGAAACGTTTTTTATCAGCTTTCAGTTTCAGGACTTCTTCCTTGATCTCGGAAACCAAAGTATCGAAGTCGGCAAGTTCCGCTTTTACGGCGCGCTCTGCTGCCGAGTAGTCTTTTTCCGCGTTTAAAACAGCTTTCTTCGCACTTTCAAGTTCATCATAAAGTCCGATCTCATGTGTTTCAAGACCGGAAATCTTCTCTTTGGTCGCCTCGATATCTGCAAGCATCGCCTGATATTCCGTATTCTTTTTCACCATCGTGGACTGCGTCTGCGTTTTCTTGATTTTATCGTTCAACAGTGCAATGGACGACTGTATCTCCCTGATGGCGCGTTCGACTTTCTGCTGCTGCTCTTTCGCATTTCTGGTTACGGCGGAAGCGGCTTCCAGTTCTTCTCTCATACGCGCTTTTTCCTGGGGAATCGTACGGTATTTGATCTCAAGATCGCGCAGGCGCATGTCGAATTTCTGAAGGGTGAGGATATCAGAAGTCCATTTTTTCATCAGTCAAACTCCTTTCCGGGCGGATTTTTTCAATATTTTCTTCAATACCGGCAGAACATGCTTGTGCATACGGTAGAAACCGAGGTCATTCGGATGGCAGCCGTCCACAGTGCAGGCGTCCCGCATCTTCCTGCCGAACAAGGTTTCTCCGTCAATGAAATATACATTCCGGTCCCCGTTCTGAACCGCATTGCGGTAAGTCGTCCGCACGATCTCGCGGCGACGGTTGCAGTCAGGGTGATCGGCATAATCGCATCTGGACAGCATGATGACCGGAAGTTCCGGCTGGAGCTCACGGATGATACGGAAAAACTTTTCATGCGTCTTTTCCAGATGTTCCGCGCTCGGCGCATTATGATCGTAATCATAAACAAAAGTCGCAAGTTTCAGTTTCCCGATTTCACGGGCAAGCGCTTCCTCGCCGCGTGCGGAACCGGAAAAACCGAGATTGACCTGCGGAGCATCCACGGCGCGGCAGAGCATGGAGGAATAAGCATTTCCCGGACGCGAAGCACATCCGCCCTGTGTGATGGACGATCCGTAAAACAACACGGGAGCCGCCACCTTGTGAGGCGTCGGCTTTTCAAGCCTGCTGTTCTTCACGATCCCGATCTCCACGGTGTCCACCCCGCCGTAAAGCGGAAGATTGACCTGCCAGTCGCACATTCCCTTACGGGGATTTACGCCGAGAAGCGCCTCGATATCAATCTGGTCGCGACCGGGCTGAACCGTCTTATTATATAACTGCTTCCCGCCGTCCGGCTTGCAGTAGGAATCGAAACCCGCGCTGCCCGCACGCGGCATATGGTTCATATCGGAGGAATAAGCCAGTTTCGCACGGATCACGATTACAGGAGAATCGGAGCGGAAGCGGACACAGGCTCCGGCGGTATGATTGGAAAGAGCGATAATTCCCTCATTGGTGTCTTTTTCCGTCAGTTTTTTCGGAATGCGGTAATAGGCGGACTTATTCTGCTTAAACCACGGAAGTCCCTCAATCACGAAAGGAGTTTTTTTCACATCCGTATAAACAATATTGAAGTCCCCGATTCCCGGAGCCGAAAAATTCCTGTCGATCCTGGAAATATCCACCTTGCGTTTCGCATTCGCCATGATAAAATCATTCCTCTTGTTATTGATGTATCCGGTAAACTATAACCAGTTCCACCGAGAAAGCAAGGTCACGGAAAATAAAAACTCCATTTTTAGGTCCGCCTTCTTGAAACTTGGCGAATCAATTTTAGATTATAGCAAACATCAAAATTACAAAGGCAACAGATTCATCAGAATGAGCATCAAAATCGCACTTCTCGCCGATCTCTGCGGAAAAAATGCAGAGGCTTTATACCGGGAATTCGCTGAAATCGTTTTTCTCCGGACTCTTCATTATCTGAATTCACAGATTCAGCCGGATGCCGTAGTATTGACCGGTTCCGCGGAAAAACTTACGGAAAAACAGCTTGCGGCGGTTCGTGAGGCATCCGCAGAATTCAAGATGCCGTTTCTTTCCATGACTCCGGGAATCAAGGGACTTCCCAGCCCTGTCGAATGTGGTGAATTTCTCCTGTCTGATCATATCAAAGACTGCAACTGCGCCCGGAAGCCAATCTATCTGCATAACGGTGGTGAAACAATCTCTTCCGATACACTTGCCGTGCTTGAGACTCATCACTGCCCCCTCTGCATTGCAGAACCGGAATGCAATGTGCCGAGTTTTGACAGAGGTGTCCTTGTGGTTCATGCGCCGCCGCTCTGCGAACCGCCTTACCGTTTCGCGGTCATTGAGGTTGCCGACTCCGGTGAAGTCACGGTTCAATATGAGCAATACCGGCTTCCACCGGGTCTGATGGATTCGCATGTTCATACGCAGATGGCATATTGCAGTGAAAACATGGATCTTATTTCAAGTCTCAGACTGGCAAAGCTGTGGGGGCTTGAGAAAATTGCATTCACGGAACACTCCGGGCATCTCTATTTCAAGCGGGAACAGTATTGGGGCGAAAACAAAATCTGGTATCAGGAGGGGCTCGACTGTGCGGATCGGACTGTGCGGACGGAAGAATATCTGGAGCTCTTTGCCGAAGTGGAGCGGGAAAGTTGTTACCTCGGCATGGAACTGGATGTGGACCGCAGAGGGCGTTTCGTCGCAACGCAGGATATCCTGAACCGGCTGGAACTGAAAGTCGGGGCAGTTCATGCCCTGTCGGAGGAAAGCGCGCCGGAAACGAAAGACGGACAATTTTTCTTTGTCGTCAAATCTCTGATCGAATCAGGAATTGATATTCTGGCGCATCCGTTCCGCATTTACTCATGGGACGGAGTAGGAGAAAAACCGGTCGGATTGTTCGAACCGATCGTGGAACTCCTGAAAAAGCACAACGTCGCCGCGGAAGTCAACTTCCATCACAATCGTCCGGACCCGGTCTTTACAAAAATGTGTATCGACGCAGGAGTCAAGATTGCTCTGGGGAGTGATGCGCATAATCTCTATGAAGTCGGTTTTTTCCAACCGCACCTGAAGTTTCTCCGCGAAGCCGGATATACGGGCGAATTGAAAGATATTCTGTTCAGAAAGGATTGAAATGCAACGGAAAACAATTATCCTCACATTCGACGACGCCCTGCGGAATCATCTGGAGTTCGTTGCTCCGATTCTGAAAAAATACAATTTCGGGGCAACATTTTATGTCTGTGAGTTTCCCGACGCACAAAACTTTGGGGAATCTCCCTACCTGAACTGGAAGCAAATCGCAGAACTTTCCGGAATGGGATTTGAAATCGGAAATCATACGAAAAGCCATTGCGACTGCCGCAAAATCTCCGGGCAGGACTTTCTTGCCGAGCTCACCTATATAGAAGAAAAATGCAGAGAACACGCCATTGCGCCGCCCCGGACATTTGCCTATCCGGGCGGTCCCGTCGCGGAAAATGTGATCGGCATCCTCAAGGAACGGGGCTATGTGACTGCCCGGAGCTGCGGCGATACCACATTCGATCCGCAAAGGGATGACCCGTTCCGCGTCATGGGTGTTCCCGTTCAGGACAACACCGGAAATAAATTTTTCGAGGCGGTTCAGCGTGTAACAGACTCCGCATATACGGTGCTCGTCTTCCACGGAGTCCCCGATCTTCCGCATCCGTGGGTCAACACGGAACCCGCCCGCTTCGAAGCGTGCATGGAATATCTTGCGGAACAGAACTGCCGCGTCATCCCGATGAGGGAAATTTTCACGGCAGGACAATGAAAGCAGCTCAAACGTGCCGGATCGCAGTGTAATTCGAGATTTCCGAATTGACCGTGCAAAGGTCTTCGATACAGAGCTCATGCACATCGCGGTGCCCGGTAATGCGTGCGAACTGGGCGATTTCCTCCGTGCTGACACGCAGGAAATTGGCAAGGCGCTCCGCGGAACGCTCCACATCAACATTCTTCCGGAGCACTTTATCCTGCGAGGTCAATCCCATCGGACACCGTCCCGTATTGCACATCTTGAACTGCTGACAGCCGATCGCTATCAGCGCACTGGTCGCGATCGCCACGGCATCGGCTCCAAGAGCAAGCGCTTTTGCAAAATCCGGTGAAATGCGCAAACCGCCCGTGATGATCAGCGATACGCCGTCCGCATTCCGTTTGTCAAGATGTTTTCTTGCACGGTAAAGGGCAAAAATTGTTGGAATCGACGTCGCCATCTTGATGTATTTCGGCGCGGAGCCTGTGCCGCCGGGCCGCCCGTCCACGGTAATGAAATCGGGACCGCCTTCCAGGGCGAAATCCAGATCCTCTTCCAGAAATCCTGCGGCGATCTTCACCCCGACGGGACGCCCGTCCGAAACTTCACGCAGCCAGTCGATTTTCGCTTTCAGCTCCTCCGGCGTCGTGATGTCCTTGTAATGCGCGGGACTCAGAATGTCGGTTCCGGACGGAAAACCGCGGACAGCGGCAATTTCGTCCGTTACTTTGCCTCCGGGCAGATGACCGCCCATGCCGGGCTTGGCGGACTGTCCGAATTTGATCTCAATCGCATCCACACGTTTCAAGTTTTCCTCAGTTACGCTGTAACGGTTCGGAACATACTCAAAAATGTAACGATGGGCATTGCCGATACTCTCCTCAATCATGCCGCCTTCACCGGAACACATCGCCGTCTGAACCATTGCCGAGCCTTTCGCCAGCGCCGTTTTCGCCTCGCGGGACAATGCGCCGAATGACATATGGCTCACAAAAAGCGGAGACTCGATCACGAGCGGCTGTTTTGCCCCGGGGCCGATTACAGTCCGTGTGGAAATGTTTTCCTCCTGCAACAGCGGAAGACGTGCAAGCTGACGTCCTTTGATCAGAATATCGTCCCAGGAAATCACCTTCTGGCGTGTCCGCATAGCCTCATCCAGCGATCTTCCGGTTTCGGCAATCTCGCGGATATCGCTCATCCAGACTTCCAGTTCGTCCGCCGCTTTCACAGGAACCGCACTTTTTGCCGGACGCGTCAGATTCTCCATCTTTTCCGATTCGGTTCGAGTTGAAGTGCCATCCGTTTCCTTCAATGCATATTTCGATTTCGGCGCACCGCAGACCGGGCACTCCCATGAATCCGGCAAATCCTCGAAGCGGACCTCCTCCACGGCATCGTCATACAGGTAATGACACTCCTGGCACAGATATTTCGACATGGCTCTCTCCTTGTTGGTTTTAAAAGTTAAGAATAATTCCCATTTTTTAAAATACAATCAAAAAAAGAAATTTTTTACGGAAAAAACAACTTTCCGGACCATGTGGCACAACAGGGAAAACCGGAAACAGGATAAGCGGATTTCCGGAGGACGCTGAATTGAGCCCGGCTCTCCTCTCTTTTCAATTTCTGTCCGCCGGATCTTGAGCTTCTTCTTTACCTGTGTGACAAAATGGCACGTCACACGATTCCGTCAAACTCATTTGCCATGATTGGCATAATACCTGCTTATAATAACAGTGTAAAAATGAAAAATCAAAAATCAAAAAAGGAGAACTGCTTATGGACATGGAAAAATTAACTGCCAAATCCAGAGAAGCCATGGTCAAGGCGCAGGAGACCGCCGTTGAATACGGGCATCAGGAAATTCGCCCGATTCATCTGCTGTATGCGCTGGTCAATCAGGAACAGGGGCTGATCCCCTCGCTTCTCAAGAGAATGAAGATTGAGATGGAACGTGTCAACGGGGAGATCATCTCCGCCCTGGAAGCCATTCCGTCCGTATCGGGACCGGGCGCGCAGCAGACCTATACTTCGCGTGATTTCAGCCAGGTGCTGATTACGGCGAAAAACAAAGCCGAGGAGATGAAAGATGAATTCATCAGCGTCGAACATCTGTTCCTTGCCCTCCTCGAAGACAAAACCTGTGAAAAAATCCTGACAGCCGTCGGATGCACACAGGACAAGATACTGCTCGCCCTCAAGGAAGTGCGCGGAAATCAGCGTGTCACCAATGAAAATCCGGAAGCCTCGTTCGAGGCGCTGGAGAAATATGGACGCGATCTGACCGAGTCCGCCCGCAAGGACAAGCTGGATCCTGTGATCGGGCGCGACGACGAGATCCGCCGGACAATCCAGATCCTCTCCCGCCGGACCAAGAACAACCCGGTCCTCATCGGTGAACCCGGTGTCGGAAAGACTGCCATCGTGGAGGGGCTCGCGACGCGTATCGTGCGCGGCGACGTGCCGGAAACCTTGAAGAACAAACGGATTGTCGCTCTTGACATGGGCGCGCTGATTGCAGGCGCAAAATACCGCGGCGAATTCGAAGAGCGCCTGAAAGCCGTCCTGAAGGAAGTCTCTTCCGCAAACGGCGACATCATTCTGTTCATCGACGAACTGCATACCGTTGTCGGTGCGGGCGCGACCGAAGGCTCGATGGATGCGGGGAACCTGCTCAAGCCGATGCTTGCGCGCGGCGAACTCCATTGTATCGGTGCCACCACGCTTGATGAATACCGGAAATATATTGAAAAGGACGCCGCGCTCGAACGCCGTTTTCAGGCGGTGCTGGTCAGCGAACCGAGCATGGAGGATACCATTTCGATTCTGCGCGGGCTCAAGGAGCGGTATGAGCTTCATCACGGAGTCAAGATCAAAGACGCCGCGATTGTCGCCGCCGCCACGCTTTCCAATAAATATATCACGGAGCGTTTTCTGCCGGACAAGGCGATTGACCTGATCGACGAAGCCGCTGCGAAACTCCGTACCGAAATCGACTCCTGCCCGACCGAGATTGATGAACTCGAAAGAAAGGCGATGCGTCTTGAAATCGAGCTTGCCGCATTGAAGAAGGAAAAGGACGAGGCAAGCAGGGAACGCAGGAAGATCATCGAGAAAGAACTTGCCGAGCAGAAGGAAAAAGCCAAAACCCTGCGAGCGGCATGGGATGCGGAAAAAAATTCCATTTCCGAACTGCGCCTGATGAGGGAGAGTCTCGATCTTGCCAGAGCGAAACTCGCCAAGGCGGAGCGGGAATATGACCTCGAAAAGGCGGCGGAACTGCGTCACGGTACGATTCCGGGAATCGAGAAACAGATCGCGGCTGCGGAGAAGAAACTCAAGACGGACGAAGCAAGCGAGCATCGTCTTCTGAAAGAAGAGGTCGATGAGGAGGATATCGCGGAAATCGTCAGCCGCTGGACCCGCATTCCCGTGAACAAACTGGTCCAGACGGAACGGGATAAACTGCTTCATCTTTCCGAAAAACTGCATGAGCGCGTGGTCGGGCAGGATGAAGCCGTGGAAACGGTCGCCGACGCGGTGCTCCGTGCGAGAGCCGGGCTCAAGGATCAGCGCAAACCGACCGCATCGTTCATTTTCCTCGGTCCGACCGGCGTCGGCAAAACCGAGCTGGCGAAGGCGCTTGCCGAAGATTTGTTCGATGACGAAAACGCAATCATCCGCATCGACATGTCCGAATACATGGAGAAACACAGTGTGTCGCGTCTGATCGGCGCACCTCCCGGATACGTCGGATTCGACGAGGGCGGACAGCTTACCGAAGCGGTGCGGAGACGTCCCTACTCGGTCGTGCTGTTCGACGAGATCGAGAAAGCGCATCATGACGTGTTCAACATCTTCCTCCAGATTCTGGATGACGGACAGTTGACGGACTCCCACGGGCGGACGGTCAACTTCAAGAACACCATCATCATCATGACCTCCAATATCGGAAGCGACATGCTTCTTGAGGAGATCAAGGAGAAAAAAGACCCCGAAAAGCTTCGGGAAGACCTGATGATGCGCCTGCGCGACCACTTCCGCCCGGAGTTCCTGAACCGTGTCGACGGGATACTGATCTTCAAATCGCTTCAGATGGAGCAGATCGTCAGGATTCTCGACATCCAGCTTGCGGATTTCGCCCGCAGGCTCAAAGATCAGGACGTCGGGTTCAGCATTACGGAAGCCGCGAAGAAACATCTTGCCGAAAACGGCTATGACCCGGAATTCGGTGCGCGTCCTCTGAAACGCGTGATCGTCAATGAGATCGAAACACCGGTTTCGAAGCTGCTCATTTCCGGCGAATTGCGGGAAGGCATGACGCTGAAAGTGGATTTTGCCAAAGACAAACTGAAATTCACTCCGGCGGCGGGCAAACCGAAAGCGAAAGCGGAATAAACGGAAAAACGGAGGACGGAAAGAAACGGAACGGTTCTTTTTCCGTCCTTCCGGTTCATTCCGTCCTTTTTTCGTTGAATCCCCTGTTGCAGAGGTTGAAAAAGCGAGTGTGTCAGGTTAAATTACCTGCGTATGATTATAAATAAAAGGACAGAGAGATGAAAAATACAGAAAAAGACAAGGAAAAAGAGACTTCGAAGAAGCCGCAGGAAAAGACCGTGGAGAAGAAGGAACAGGCTGTGAAACATGCGGAATCCGGACAGGAGAATGCGGAATGCGCAGTGCCGGAAACGGAACCCGGTCAGGAACCGAAAGACGACCCGAAGCAGAAAATCGCATCTCTCGAAAAGGCTGTCCTCGAATTGGAGGACAAGAGAATCCGCCTGATTGCGGAGATGGACAACCAGCGCAAGCGTGCCGCAAAAGACATGGAGGCGCTGCGCTATTCGGTAATGACCGATACACTTCATCCGTTTTTTCAGGTGTTCGACCATTTTGCAATGGCTGTCGCGGCGACGGAGTCTTCCAACAACCTGAAAGCTCTGCTGGACGGCATGAAGATGATTCAGACGGAATTCGACCGCGCCTTTTCCGATCTCGGTATTGAGAGAATCGACGCCGTCGGAAAGGAATTCGACCCGAACACGCAGGAAGCGGTTTCGCAGGAGGCTTCGGACAAAGTGCCGGCGGGCAAGGTGATCCGCCAGTGGTGCTACGGCTATAAGATCAAGGACCGTCTGCTCAAACCCGCAAGCGTCGTGGTGAGCTCCGGACCTGCCGAAGCCGAGAAGAAATAAGCAATACAAATTAAAGCTGTCAGCTTCATTCATAAAAAGTTGAAAAACTTTCAGCTTTGGAAGGAAGTTTTATTTTATGGCAAATGATTATTATCAGACTTTAGGCGTTTCGAAAACAGCGAGCGCCGATGAAATAAAAAAGGCATACCGCAAGCTTGCCGTCAAATATCATCCGGACAAAAATCCGGGGGATAAGAGCGCGGAGGAGAAGTTCAAGCAGGTGTCGGAAGCCTATGACGTGCTCAGCGACCCGAAAAAGCGCAAGCAGTACGACCAGTTCGGCTCCGATTATTTCCGTGCGGGCGGACCCTCTGCCGGAGGAGCGGGCGGCGCCTACGGAGGGGCGGGCGGCGGCTTCCGGGACCCTTATGACATCTTCAGCCAGGTCTTCGGAGGCGCTTACGGCTCCGGCGGCGGAGCCAACGCGGAGATGTTTGAAAATCTCTTCAGCGGCGGCTCATCCCGCAGAGGCAGGCGGGCTTCCGCACAGGGCGGCAGAAACGGCGCGGATCTCCAGTATAAGCTTGAGATTTCATTCGATGAAGCCGTTCACGGTACGGACAAACGGGTCCGTCTTGCCAAATACGATATATGCGCGGCGTGCTCGGGGACGGGCAGCCAGCCGGGATATGCCAAAACGCCGTGTCCGCAGTGCGGCGGCAGCGGAAGCATATCCGCGAGCAATGGCCTTTTCATGCAGGAACAGCCATGTCCGGCATGTCACGGCACAGGCTTCAAGATCACGCATCCATGTAAATCCTGTTCGGGAACGGGCAGAGTGAAAGTGGACAAGGAGATCATGATCCATATTCCGCCAGGAGTTGACAACGGTTCCAAATTGCGCATTGCCCGCGAGGGGGAGGCAGGAACCAACGGCGGAGCACCGGGTAATCTTTATGTGATTATCGCGGTCAGGTCTGACGATCTTTTCCAGCGCGAAGGGACGAATACGATCTGCGAGTTGCCGATCGATCTGAACACCGCGGTCATGGGCGGCATAGTGCAGGTGCCGACGGTCAACGGCCTGGCGAAAATGCGCATTCCGGAAGGAACCCAGAACGGCACGACTCTGCGGCTCAAGGGCAAGGGAATTCCTGCGCTCAAAGGCGGTACGCGGGGCGACCATCTGGTGAAAGTCATGGTGGAAACACCGGCGAACTTGTCAAAACAGCAGAAAGATCTGCTCAAGTATTACAACGATTCGCTCACGCCCCAGAACAACCCGTTGAAAACGGCATTTGAACAGAAGATCAAACGGCGTTTCCCCGGGTAATCGGGCGGTACAGGATCAATCGGAAGGACTTGACGGGCAAATGGGGCATTTGCCTGCCGGGTCCTGTTGTTGTCCTGTCAGCCCCTACCTATCAAGGTGAAAGCGATGGCAGCAAAAAAAGAGGAAAAAGAGGGCGCCGACGGCGTCATTGCACGCAATAAGAAAGCGTTTCACGACTACCAGATCATAGACAGCCTGGAGGCGGGGATCGCATTGCGCGGAACGGAAGTGAAGAGTTGCCGTATGCACTCCGTGTCCCTGCAGGATTCTTTTGCGAAAATCGAAAACGGACAAGTCCTGTTGTACAATATGAATATCTCGCCGTATTCCCACGGAAATATATTCAACCATACTCCGGTCCGTCCGAGAGTTCTCCTGCTCCATAAAAAGGAGATTTTGAAGCTCTCGCAGCGCGTCAAGGAGAAGGGCTATGCCTTGATTCCCCTGAAAGTCTATCTGACGCGGGGCAAAATCAAGCTCGAACTTGGAACAGCCAAGGGTAAAACATTTGAAGACAAGCGCGAAACATTGAAAAAACGTCAGGATGATCTTGACGTCAGGCGCGAAGTAAAAATACGGTAAGCAATTTATGAAGATCCAGAAAAATCAGTTCCTCTCGACGGAGGGAGGACTGTTCGAAGTATTACGTATCGCGCTGCCCCTGATCATGGGGGCGGCGGCTCATGCACTCAACCTGCTCGCCGACCGCGTCATGCTGTCGCATTATTCGGAAGAGGCCGTGGCGGCGAGTCTGACAGGAGGCCTGACCGGATTCACGATTGCCTGTTTCTTTCTCGGGACGATCGGATTCACCGGTTCTTTCGTGGCACAGTATTCCGGCGCGGGAGCCACGGAGCGTGTCGGCACCGCGGTCTGGCAGGGAATCTTTCTGTCGCTGATCGGCGGAGCCATCCTTGCGACGGGGTATTTCTGGGCGGAACCGCTTTTCGCTCTGTTCCGGCATGAGCCGGAGGTAACGGCGCAGGAGATCCGCTATTTCAAAATACTGTCTCTCGGAAATGTACTGCTTCTTCTGAACGCGGCTCTCGGCGCATTCTGGAGCGGGCGCGGCAAGACGGTCATGGTCATGAGCGTCAGTTTCCTGATTACGCTTATGAACGTGCCGTTCAACTATGCGCTGATCTACGGCAACTGGGGAGCGCCGGAACTGGGAATTGCGGGAGCCGCATGGGGAACCAACCTTTCGGCACTGGTCGGATGCATTGTTTATGCCTGCTTCTTTTTCATTCCGAGGAGTTCGCGCCGGCACTTCAATACCTGTTCAAACATTATCGACTGGGGACTGCTGTGGCGTCTGATCCGTTTCGGAGTGCCGAACGGGTTTCAGTTTTTCGTCGATCTTTCCGCATTCAATATCTTTGTGATTGTCGTGGGAACTTACGGAAAGGACATTGGAGCGGCGACTGCGATTGCATTCGGGTTGAACTCCATTGCCTTCACACCGATCCTCGGCATCGGGCAGACCGTTGCGATTCTGGTGGGGCAGTCCATCGGCGCAAACGATGTCCACCGGGCGAAAAAGTCGGTGAAAAGCGCGCGGAACCTGACACTCATCTATATGGGGCTCATGGCGGTTTTCTTCGTCTTGCTTCCGCAGGTCCCGCTTGCCCTGTTCGATCAGAGTAATCCGGAGGTGATCCGCCTGACGAAAGTCATGCTCTGCTTCATTTCGGTTTATCTGCTGTTCGACGGTATGTCGATCATTTACAGCAGTGCGATCAAGGCCGCCGGCGATACGTTCTTTGCCATGCTTGCCGGCATGACGATGGCATTCCTCGGACTCGCGGTTCCGTCCCTGATTTTTGCAAAACTGGGAATGTCCGTCTGGTACATCTGGGGAACGATCGTGATCTATATCGTTATCTGCGGCATTGTTTTCTATGCCCGTTATCTTGGCGACAAATGGACGCATATGAAGGTTATTGAAAATACTGCGACTCTCCCGGAAGATCAGGAGTTGCTTCTGAAAGACTGATATCCGTTTTTCTTTGAATGGATGGGAATTCGCCTGAAAGACAAGTCCATGTGTCTTTCAGGTCTTTTTTTCTCTCCGATTATTCCGGTACCGGTACATAAAGAACACTCTTTCTTCCGGAAAGGAAAAAAGAGTGCCAGGATTTTACAGATAGGAAATTATTTCTTTTTGTATTCTTCTTCGATCCTGCGCAGACCGACAATACCGTAAGTTGCGAGAGTATGCAGAATCTTCTGATTTTCCCTGCACGGATGCAAGTGCCCGTTTTCCCAGTAACTGATCGTTGTTTTTGAAATCCCGAGCAAATTTCCGAATTGAAACTGTGTCAACTTGAGCATCTTGCGGATTTTACGGATTTTGGTCGGAGTCAGCGGATCGTTTCCGATAATTTTACTTTTGAAAGTAGCTGATTTCTGGAGATTGTAGATCTTCTCAAAATCACGCAGATGATTACGCAACTCCTTTACGCCTAACATGTTCTCGACCAGGGAGAATACCAGAGGCTGGAGAACCGGCTTCACTTTCTGCGGAATGACCGAAAAGCTTTTCTGAGTGATCAACTCTTTGTTTCCATAAGTGTAAAATGTATCGTTCATGAGATTGCTTCCATATTTTTTTGAACTGAGTAAGATACTATATTATATGATGTTATGCAAGAGGAAAAACAGTTTTTTTCTATCTTTTCTGATCGCAATTATAGCTTTTTGATAATTTTTTTCATATTTTTAGTTTTTCATATCGGATATTCTATCTTCAAACGGCAAAAAATTCTCTCATTCCGAACTAATGCTGCAGCCATTAACGTAATTGTGATATTGAAAGGCTATCAAGATATTTATATGAGAACAATTCATGCGTATCCTGATTCCGGTGTCAGTGGAACACCGGCATTTTCCACTGACCGATGAACGGATCATTGACTTTCTGCATTAAAAAAGGAACACCATAAAAATAAACGACACAAGCTCAATTTCATAAAATAATGAAATCGGCCTTCTTACGCCCCTGTATCAAAGAAATCGTGATTCTGAGAGCGCCCGTAAACACACACTGGAAAGCGCCGTAACCCTTTGAATTACGGGAAGTTAGATTTGGATAAGAAATGTAACCCTTTTATGCCGAGCAGTTTACAATAGAAAAAATGGCGGCGGGCTTTTTTATCTTCCCTCGCTATTCTGAAACGTATTTTGAGGCGAAAAACTCAGAATTTCAGTGTGAAATGAAATTCTAAAAATCGCTTCACATTCAATCAGAAAAATTCAGAATATACCGCGCAAAAAAACGAATTGACAAAAACGGCAAAAATCTTTCATTTTCCGCCCTGGCTGGCAGAGACGTATGAAAACATGCCGATGGACCGGAACAACACTTCCTGCGGAAAATTTTTCAGTCTGACCGGCTGCAATCCAATACCAGTTGAGAATTTATTGCCTTGGCATAAAAACTGTCATCGTATTTTTTTACCACATAGCGGTGCTGACCGTCAGAAGCAACAACAAAGGAATTGCTGCCGTCAGTAGGGGCAACAGAGGCCCGCCCGTAAACAGTGTTGTAGCCGGCTGCCTCAGGATCTCCGATTACAGCCAGGTTGACGAGCATCGGATCCCATGAACAGCGGCCATTGGCACTGCCGTGATCGCACATCACCTGTTTGAGCAGATCACCGTCAGGCAGATCGCCGCCTGTCAGAACTGTAACCCCGATTTCATAACCGAGAAAAGTTACAGGAGTGGGCCAACTTGTACAAAGTTCAGCTCCGGCAGCTCTGGTCATTTCATTTTTACAGAAGTTATATTCTCTGCCTCCGGTTTCATCCCATTTGCCGGCCATTATCCAGAGATGGGAAGCTTTTTTCTGCAACAGTACTTTATGTTCAGGATTTTTCAGCAAACGGGCAAGACACTGGGGAAAACCGATGGAAATAAACTCCACTGAATCGTCCTCTGCCTGTTCAAGCAATTGCAAATAAAAATCAAGACTGTCCGGAACATCACCGTTAAAGCGGCGCGGCTCACGTGCAGCAAGATTTTTCTGATATGGGGGATTACCGGCAAAATTCACCGCAGAGTGATCTATTCCCAACGGGATTTCAACACCGCAGTCACGGGTGAACACATCCAAAGAAGGAATCGAATCATCCATACAGGCATTGATATTTATTCCCAGTAAATTCACTTTATTCTGCAAATGGGCATTGCACAAAATGCGGATCGCGACCGCATCATCACAATCGGTCCACCAGTCGGTATCAAGAATGAAATTACGCATTACTTATATACTCCGGTAAAAATTATAATATACAATAGTTTAATATACTATCGCAAAAAGAAAATGCAAGGCGGCAACGCCGCCGTGTAAGCACCGCAGGTGCGCTTTTAAACAGGAACACCATCCTTACTCGCGATAACGAGAAAACTTCACAAGCTACCATTGGGAGCATCTTCACAAGTAAGGCTTCTCCGGAGTTTGGTGAAAATATGAAGAAAAGGCTGCACCTTTTAAGTGAAGTTGCGCTTCACGCAGTGAAGAGAAGACTTACGTCTTCGTTCGCCATTTTGGGGGCAAAAAAATTGGCGGAGAGAGAGAGGGAAACTCTGAAACCAATTCCATAACACACTGAAATTAAGCAATTTAAGCTATGTTTTCTTGTGTCTTTTTGTGGGTCCATCTTGTGGTCCAAATTTTGTTTTTGAGTTCAAACGACATGCTACAGTAGCATGACAGTATCAAAAAAGCAAGGGAACTTTTACCTATCTTTTGGCTCTGGTTCCCCATGTAATAAATCTTGTCCGTTTTATCGGCAGGGCGTTCTAAAAAACGGTCCGTTTAAGCTCAATCATACCCCTATGGGTGGTTCATGTTTAGGTTTCGCCCCGGAAAAAGTGAACAAACAAAAGAAAACCCCGAATGAATCCGGGGCTGTTTGAGGCGGAATCAAAAGCAGAATGCTTTTGATCCGCCGAATGGCGGGTCAAAAGGAATCCCAGAAGATTATTGCGATGTTTATAAAAATACCCAAGGCAATAAATATAAGTTGCGGTATCAGTTTCACTAGAGACCTCTTGTGAAACAATAACCAGATAATCATACAAATGGCAATAAAAGCAAATATAAAACCAACGCCCGGAATCATACTTAATACAGAGAGCACAGCAGCTCTCCTCTGGATTTTTAGCATTTTTTCTTCCGTGCATACGGTAATGTCAGGTTCCCAGTTCTCATCTTCTTGAGCCCGTGTTTTAATTAATCGCCATGCTGGTGGTACTGAAAAAAGGCTCAACAATGAAACAAGCAACAATCCGATTTGAAGCCCCGAAGGCGATATTATTGCATCAATAATCCAAAAAATCAATATTCCTACCCATACAACACTTGCAATACTCATACTGATTTTCTGATAAATACCCCAAATTATTTTTACGTTTGGATTTGCTATACTTGTCAGTAGATTAAGAATTTATCCCTAAATAAC
>DPDG01000026.1 GCA_003526375.1 Lentisphaeria bacterium | reverse complement strand
AAAAAAACAGGAAAACTTGAATTACGATTGTATTCCTGCCGGTTGCCCTGTGGATTGTCCACCGGACGATGCTTCAGCCGTTCTATATCGCGCATGCGAACAAGAAGCCATGTGGGCATTGAGCTGAATTCCTGCCGCCGGAATGGTTCAGGCTCCTTGTCTTTCGTCTTCCTGTCATCCTTTTGCCTTGTGCATAAATTTGAGACAGGATCAAACGAAGCCGTATTTTTTTCATTCAGGCTTTGATTTTTCCGGTTTCGGCAGTATAGTCATACTGAAAAATGTAAGGAAAAGAGCGCATGAAAAAAGTTTTACCGTCCCTGTTTTTGCTGCTGGCGTTTTTGGTTTTGCCCGCCGCCGATATGACCTATGACTCCCTGCCTGTGAAAGTTGTCCTGTTTCCGTTCCGGGAGGCGATTCTTTCCACGCAGATCGACGGCGTGGTCGTCAAATACAACTTCCGCGGCGGCGAGCGTTTCAAAAAGAGCGATGTGCTCCTGAAACTGGATGACAAGAAATACAATAACGATCTCCAGCGGATGAGGTCCCTGATGAAGGAGGCGGAGCTGAACGCGAACTACACCAGGCAGAAATGGGAAGACAACAAGCGCCTTTTCAAAGAGGACCTTCAGAGCGAGATCGAAGTGATAAAGTCTGAACTGGATGCGAAAGTCGGCGTCGAGCGCTACCAGACTGCCCAGATCAATTATGCGGATGCGCTGCTTCAACTGGCTTTCTGCACTATCAGGGCGCCTTTCGACGGAACGGTGGAAAAGCTGTTGACTCGTGAATTTGAAACGGTCAGGAGCGGTCAGCCCCTGATCTCCATCATTGACGACAATCAGTTGCTTGCGGTCATGAATCTGCCGACCGCCGAACTGCCGAAGATCAAAATCGGAATCCCCGTCACGTTCAAAGTGCATGAAAACGGCAAGACCGTGACCGGTTCAGTGTTTGAAATCGCCGGGCGTGCGGACCACCGGAGCGAGACCATTGAGATCAAGGTGCTGATCGACAATGCGGAACATCATTTTTCCGCCGGCATGTCCGGAACTCTTATGAAGGTCGGGGACGGCAATGGAAAATAATCTGCAACATGAAAATGCCGAACTGAAAGCCAGGCTGCGCGCGTTTGCCGCGATCATGCGTCTGGGGCGCGATGCGTTTGAACAGCCGGATCTGACCACTGTCGGCGTGCATATTGTCAATAATTCCCGCACTCTGCTGGCTTATGAGTCTTCCTGCCTTGCCGATATGCGCGGCAAACCGTCCATTGTGGCGGAATATGCGCAGGTGGAGGTGAAACAGCATACGGAATACGCCGCAGACGTGAAGACATTGTGCCGGAATCTGGATTTCAGCGGCGGAATGGTTGAACTGAGCGACCGGAACGAGACTTTGAAGAAGCTTCCGCAGAAAGCGCAGGATGCGTTCGAGCGTCTGACGGAGGAGGGCGGTTCCCTGATTCTGGTGCCGCTCCGTTCCACTCGTTACAGGAATTCCGCGAAAGAGCCGTTCGTATGGCTGATGGAGTTCAAAGGGACGGTTCCGCCGCATGTGGAGGCGACGATTCCTCTGCTGGCGTCGGATTACGGCAATGCGCTCTGGAACCATACGCCGACGGGCGGGGCGCGGGTCTTTTTCAACTGGCTCAGGAAGATCACGCTGATCCGCGTTCTGCTGTTTCTGCTGCTTGCGTTCATCATTGCCATGTTCACGGTGGATGTGGAGCATACCGTTTCCGCTGAATTCGTGGTCAAGCCCAATGCGGAATACAACTCCTACGCATGGTTCGACTGTGTGGTGAAAAACTGTTTCTTCAATGATGGCGATGAGGTCAAGGCGGGTGATAAGATTCTGGAATACGATACGGAACGGATGCGTTTCCAGTTAGCCGCCTCCGAAGCCGCATTCAAAGAGGCGAATGCGGAATATGAGCAGGTCCAGAAGGCTTCCTTTACGGACAAGGAGAGCCTCGGACGGCTGAAAGTTCTTGCATTCAAGCGGGATTCCGCGCGCGTGGCGATTCAGGAGGCGAAATGGTATCTTGCGCACAGCGTCGTGACTGCTCCCGTACCGGGGATTCTCGCCATTGCGGAAGGGAGCGCGGACAAACTTGCGGGGCGCGCCCTGAGGCTCGGCGAGAAACAGTTCGACATTCTTTCCAATGAGGGTATGATTGCGGAGATCATGGTGAATGAGAAAGACGCGTCCGTGCTGGAGGGGAATCCGCGCATTACGCTGTTCCTGCATACGCGGCCGGAACTGCCGATTCCCGTGAAGATTCTCTCCTCGCGTTTTTATCCGGAGCTGACCGAGCAGAATATTTACAGCTACAACGTGAAGGCGGAAATGGAGAACAATGTTCCGGGGCTTCGTTTCGGAATGCGCGGAGTCGCCCGCGTGACCGGCGAGAAAGTCAAACTCGGATATTACCTCTTCCGCAGTCTGGTTCTCTGGTATCGCGGCGTATAACGGCAGGATGAACATGGAACAGAACATCACATCCCAGGGCGCTTCCGGAACTTCGCAGGAGACCGGGAAAGCGCAAATACCGCCGCAGAAGAAGCCGGAGTTCCGCACCGGAGTGATCCGTTCGGACATCCAGTTCATTCCGCCCGGAGAACATGGCGACTATGCAATGATTTTCGATCCGCTGTCCGAGGCGTATTACAAACTTTCCGAGCGTTCCTGTCGGATTCTGCAACTGATGGACCGCAGTTACGAGTTCAGCGAATTTCTGGCGCGGGTCAACTCTTTCGGTTTGGACTGTGATAAGGCGGAGCTGCTTGAACTGATCAATTTCCTGCATGCGAACAATCTGGTCGCGCCGGAATACGGGGCACTGAACATGAAGGTCATGCGGCACCGTGAAATGAAGGAGAAAACCACGTTTCACCGGATTATGGGGATGTATCTGTTCTTCCGGCTTCCCCCGATTCACCCGGACGGCTTTTTCACGGCGACGATGCCTTTCATCCGCATGTTGTTCAACAGATTCACGCTGTTCTTCATCGTTGCGGCGGCTCTGGGCGGATACATCCTGCTGCTGCGTTCGTGGAACGAGGCGTATGCAACGTTCGTGAACTCTCTTTCGTGGGCGGGACTGGTGAAATACTTCTGGGCTCTGCTGATCACGAAGTCGGTTCATGAGCTGGCGCATGGCTATACGGCAAAGAGTTTCGGCGCGCGGGTGCGCTCCATGGGGATCAGTTTCATCGTATTTTACCCCCGGCTCTTTGTGGATTTGACCGATACATGGCGGCTTTCCCGCGCAAAACGCACTGCCTGCGACGGCGCCGGTATCGCCAGCGAGCTGATCTTCGGCGGGCTCGCCGCGATTGTATGGGTGTATGCCCAGCCCGGACCTCTGAAATCAACGATGTTTTATCTGTTTACGGTCAGTGCGCTCGGAACGCTGCTGGTCAACGGCAATCCCTTTATCCGCTATGACGGTTATTATCTGCTGTGCGACTTCATGAACATCGAGAACCTGATGCAGCGTTCCAGCGAATTCATCAAGGCATGGAACCGCCGTTTTTTCCTCGGTATCGGCTCCTGGCCCGACAGCGGAGACTGTTCCCCGCTGACGCTGTATGTTTTCGGCATCAGCGCTTTTATCTACCGTCTTTTCCTCTATACGTCCATTATCCTGATCATCTATTTCAAGTTCACGAAACCCGTGGCGATCATCCTGATGGCGATTGAAGTCTATACGATGCTGCTGATGCCGGTGATTTTTGAGTTGAAAGCGTTGAAAACTCTGCGCAAGCGGATGAGCTGGGCTAAAACACTGCTGACCGCTCTGGCTGTCTGCGGACTGGTTTCACTTCTTTTCATTCCGCTTCCGTGGTCGTTTTCCCTGCCTTGCGAGATTGTGCCTGAAACGAGGCGCATGGTGACGGTCAATGAATCCGCGTTTGCCGCGAAAGAGTTGAAAGACGAGCCTTTTTCCGTGGAAAAAGGGGATCTGATTCTGCCGTTCCGCAACGTGTTTCTTGATTTCAACATCAGGCGTTATGAAATTTCCGCCGACCGGAACCGCGCGGAACTGGATCTCCTGCGTTCCGATACCAAGACGATCGGGGCGAGTCCCGCCGTATATGAGAAACTGCGTGCGAACCTGTTGACGCAGAATGAGATGAAGCGCCGCCGCAGTCATATGGCGGTGAGGGCGGAGGCGGCAGGGATTTTCGTGCCGGCGATCAAAGGCGTTTCCGAAGGGCGCTGGCTGGAAAAGGGAACGGTGCTCGGAGAGATCGTCTCGAAAGAGGTTGCGGTTTATGCTTATGCGCTGGACCGCGAGGTGAACCGGATTCAGAAAGGAGACCGCGTGATGATCCGCCTGCGCGGGGAGCTCAAGGAGTATCCGGGGCGGATCGGTTCGCTGAATCCCGTGGCGGTCAAGTTCCGCGACTCGACCCTTGTGCAGGCGATGGGGGGTATCGTGCCCTGTTATCCGAACCGGAAGACACATGAGTTCACGCCCGTGAACGTGCTTTACTGCATTACCGTGATTCCGGATGAACCGATTCTCTGCCGTTCGGGGCGCACCGGGCAGGCGGAAGTCAGGAAGACCTACCGCATGTCCGTGGAACTTGTCCGTTCACTGATGCACATCTTCTACCGTGAATTCTCATTCTGATTTTATTCCGCCGCCTTGAATTGGCGGAGAACCGAAATTATATTTTTTCCCCGAAAGGAGTCTGCATGAAACAGCCGGAAATCAGTTGGAGCATTCAGGGGGGAGCAGTCGTGAAGGAGCTGACGGTTTCCACTTTGAAACGCCGTGTCGTGTTTTCCGCTCCGAATATGCGCGGGCTGCTGGACAAAGTGCGCGGGCTTCCTTTTGCCGCGCCGGTTTCGTATGACGATTTCCGGCGCGGCGGCGAACAGGTGAAACGCGCGATTCTCGGTGCTGTCGCGGCATATTATGATGCGGACGCCGTGCCGTCGCCTGCCACGGCAGTCATCGCCTGGGGACGCGGCGGCGCGTTTCCGGAAAACCGGCTTTACTGGAGTGACTACGTTGAAAACGGACGTGACGCCGGACGCGCTCATCTCTTTGTCGGAACCCTGCCGACGATTCCTTTGTGCGAGGCGGCGATTGCGCTGAACCTGAACGGTCCGGGGTATTATCTGGACTGTCCGCCGGAGACACTGCGGGAGGAAATTGCGCAGGTGTTGAGCGATCCGGCTCTCGACGGCATTCTGCTTCTGATGTATTCCTGCGTAAAAATGAGTGTGTTTTACCTTGTGCGCGGCATGGCTTCCCCGGCGGATGGGAAAACGCTGGAGGGGGCGGCTGAATGAAAATTCTTCTGACCGCGTCCAATTCCTGTACAGACCCTTATCCCGTTTACCCGCTGGGTATGAGCGTAATCGCGCAGGCGCTTGCCGCCGCCGGGCACGATGTGAAGCAGTTCGACGTCGCCGTGAGCGGGTTGGGCGCCCTGCCGGAAGCGATCCGTTCCTTTTCTCCGGAAGCCGTCGGCATTTCCATCCGCAATCTGGACTCGGTCAACAGCCGCACGCCCGGACAGGATTTCCTGCGTATGCCCGTCGCGATGGCGGAGGTTATCCGGGGGCAGACGGATGCGCCGCTGATTCTGGGCGGTTCCGGCTTTTCCCTTTTGCCGGAGGAGATCCTGAAACTGACCGGCGCGGATTACGGAGTGATCGGGGAAGGGGAGTCCGCAATGACGGAGCTGATCGCGATTCTGGCGCGCGGCGGAAAACCGGAATCCTGTCTGATCCGCGGATGCGGCGGGGTGCAGTGCGGCGCTCTTTACCAGCGGAATATCCGCGACTATTACTGCCGTCTTACTCATATCCTGCCGGTTCAGACGAAACGCGGGTGTCCGTTTCACTGTGTCTACTGTACCTATCCGGCGCTGGAGGGGTGTTCCATGCGCCTGCGCGATCCTGCCGAAGTGGCGGGACAGCTTGAGGAACTCGCGGCGGAACTGCCTGATGTGATGTTTTACTTTGTGGACGCGGTTTTCAACGATCCCGCGCGGGAGTACCACAGACTTCTGAAAGAGATGGAACGGCGTTCCCTGACGGTGCCGTTTGCGGCGTTTCTCACTCCCGGCGGATTGAATGCGGAGGACCTGGATCTGCTCTGTTCCCGCGGCATGATTGCGGCGGAGCTGGGGATTGACGGCGCGGCGGATGAAACTCTGCGCGGACTCGGCAAGAATTTCGATTTCGGAACTGCCGCGCGGGTCTGCCGTGAACTGCTCGCGCGGAACGTCGGAGTCACCGCCAATGTCATGTTCGGCGGACCGGATGAAACATGGGAGACAGTCCGCCGCGGAATCGGGAATCTGCGTTCGATTGAACCCGTCCATACGCTTGTTTTTTCCGGTATCCGCATCCTGCCGCATACGCCGCTGTTCGCGCTTGCGAAAAAGGAAAACGTGGTTCCGCCGGACTGGAACGGGCGCGATGAGATTTACTACTATGCCCCCGGCATTGAGCCGGAGCGTCTGCACCGGGAACTCTGCGAGGGGTTCGCTGCGAGTTCCTGCTGCATCTATCCGCCGCACGCCTGCAACGATTCCCTGAAAACACTGCACAGGTTCGGTTATGCGAACTACCGGAAGCTGACGGGAAAGGGCGCTGAATGAAGAAAATCTGGTGTGTGATTCCCGTCTATAATAATGCGATGACCGTTCATACGGTCGTGCGGCAGTGCCTGCGGGAGCTGCCTGATGTGCTTGTCGTGGACGACGGCAGCACGGATACGGATCTGGCGGCGTTTTATGCGTCCTCCCGTGTGACGGTGCTTCGCAATGAGATGAACCGCGGAAAAGGCGCGGCGATCCGGCGGGCGGCGGAATATCTTGCTTCGCTCGGAGCGGACTATATGATCACGCTTGATGCCGACGGACAGCATTTTCCCGAAGATATCCGCACGTTCCTGCCGCTGATCGAGGCGAATGAACATGCCGTGATCGTGGGGTGCCGTGATTTCAATACGGAAAACGTGCCTGAGTCGAGCCGCTTCGGACGCTCTTTCGCCAACTTCTGGATGAGAGTGGAAACCGGGGTTCCGGTGGATGACTGCCAGAGCGGTTTCCGCGCGTATCCCGTGAAATATATCGTGCAGCTGAACTGCATTTCCGACCGTTACGGGTATGAAACGGAGCTTCTGACCCGTTCCGCATGGGCGGGGCTGGACATTCTCTGTGTGCCTGTCCGCGTCTGTTATCCGCCGCAGGGGAAACGCATCTCGCATTTCCGTCCGTGGCTGGATAACTTCCGTCTGTCGTGCCTGCACACACATCTTGTCGGTCTGCGTCTCCTGCCGTATCCGAAGAAGAAACTGGTGAAAAGAGAGGTGCCGCTTTCGATCTTCCGCCCGAAAGAGCTGTTTACGGCTCTGCTGAAAGAGAACGCCACGCCGGAGGGACTCGCCTCCTCGGCGGCGGTCGGGACTTTTCTTGCAGTACTGCCGATTCCCGGTTTTCATATCGCGGCGATCGTCTATTTCACCCAGCGTTTTCATCTGAACAAGATTATGGCGCTTCTGATCCAGCACCTTTTCATGCCGCCGCTGTCGCCGTTTCTCTGCATTGAGCTCGGACACTATTTCATGCATCGCCGCTGGCTGACGGCGCTGACCTTCCGGACTGTGGTGATCGAGATGCCGCACCGTCTGTGGGAGTGGTTTCTCGGAAGTCTCCTGCTTGCACCTTTCTGGGCTGTGGCGATCTGGTTTGCCACATTTGCCGCGGTGAAATTTTTCAAACAGCGGAAAGAGAGGAAAGAGGGAGGCAGGGCATGACTCCGAACCGTAAAAATCTGAGCGATTCCCGCGGCAATGCGCTCGGGATCGGCATCTTCCTTTTCTTTTTGCATATGCTGGGGGTCAACCGCACCTGCGAGCTGGTCTGGCTGATTTCATTTTTTTATGCTTTGTTCGACCGGAAAGCGCGCCGTGCCGCGTCGCATTACCTGAAACGCCGCTTTCCCGGAGCGGGGCGCATCGCGATGTTCCGCCATACCTGGGCGTTGTTCACGAATCAGGGGCAGGCATTGATCGAAACCCGTGCGATGGGTGCCGGGAGACTGGCCTGGCGTTTTGAAAACGGCGGCATGATCCGTAAATTGATCGAGGGAGAACAGGGTTTTATCCTGCTGTCGTCCCATTTCAGTTGCTGGCAGGCGTTGATCGGAGGACTCGGGGAATTCAGGCGTCCGGTGAATCTTCTGGTGACGCCGGATGCGAATCTGAACGTGGACAAGTTCGTCGCCGCCGGAGAACTGCATGTGCCGGTCCGGGTGATTTCAACTCTTGAAGCAATGGGAGGGCTTGTGGATGCGGCGGACGCTCTGGAGCGCGGGGAGGTGGTCTGCATGATGGGGGACCGCTGTTTCGAGGGCGAGGGGGCGCATGTTGAGTTTCTCGGAGAGGAGGCGGTGTTCCCTTACGCTGCATTCTACCTTGCGGCGCGTTGCTCGTGCCCGGTGCTGCCGCTGTTCGCGGTGCGGGAAAGGGCTCATACGTCGTTCATCGTCCATTACGGAAACGCGATTTTCCCGAAACTGTCCGGGCGCCGCCGCAGTGATTTGACTCCGTATGTCCGGGAATATGTGTCCGAGCTGGAAAACATGGCGAATCTGCATCCTTACCGGTGTTTTCTCTTTGAAAACATATGGAGCTCTGGAAAATGAGGCAAAAAGACTTTGCTTTTTATCGGGGAAACGTTATATTCCCTTGTCTTTTCCGCTTATAACTTACAACTTGAAACTTGAAACTCAGATGAATGAAGTATATATCAGTGGTGCGGGGTGCATTTCCGCGGCGGGCGACGGATGGCGGGAATCCGCCGCCGGACTCTATGCGGATGCCGGTGTTGTGCCGTTTCCACCGTCGGAAAGAATCGGCTCCACTCTGGCGACTCCTGTTTTTGAACTGACGGAGTTTGATCCGGGGAACGAGTCGAAAAGCATGGCGTTTCTGCATCATGCCCTGAAAGAGGCATTGGATTCCGCCGGTCTTGCCGCCGGGGTTCTCCGGGGAAAAAATGTCTGCGTTTCGATCGGCACGACGGTTTCCTGTCAGCTCAACAATATTCCGTTTTACGGCAAACTGCGTTCCGGGACAGTGGATTCCTGGGAGCCGCTCCGGAATTTCTTTACGTCGAATCCTTCGGAGAGAATCCGGCGCGAATACGGTCTGGCGGGGTCCGCCCTGACGGTTTCCAATGCGTGCGTGTCCGGTGCGGACGCGATTGCCCTGGCATACCTGAATGTCGCTTCCGGCGCGTGTGAACTTGCAATTGCGGGCGGGGTCGATGAATTGAACCGTGTCCCCATTGCCGGATTCAATGCGCTCGGCGTCGCTTCGCCGGAGCCATGCCGTCCGTTTGATAAAAAACGCAGAGGCTTGAATCTGGGAGAGGGGGCGGGAGTCGTGATCCTGGAAAGCGGGGCGTCGCTTGAAAAACGGAAGCGGCGGGCAGAATTTGTGCTGGAGGGAGTCGGGTGTGCCGGGGACGCCTATCATATCACCGCGCCGCATCCCGATGGACGCGGACTTGAGCGTGCCGTGATGACCGCTCTGCGCCTTGCGGGGCTCTCCGCCTCGGATATTGCCTTTGTGAACGCCCACGGGACGGGAACGGAGAATAACGATCTCTGCGAATCCGCACTCCTGTCGAGAGTGTTCGGGCGGGATGTCCGCTATCTGTCCACGAAAGGACGTACCGGGCATACGCTTGCCGCCGCCGGTGCACTGGAACTGATTTTCACTTTGATCATGCTGGAACGCGGGGCAGTTCCGCCGAGTTACGGGTTTGAGGAGAAGCCGGAGAACATCGCCGTGCCGCCGGTATCGGAACTGACGCCGTTCACAGGAAGTCATGCGATGTCCGCTTCGCTGGCATTCGGCGGGTGCAATACTGCGTTGATCGCGGGGAGGGTGTAAGTATGCGGATTCTCAAATGTGCGGTCGTGACGGATTTTTCAAGCGAGACATTTCAGGCGGCACGGAAAAAATATTCGCTCCGCCGTTCGGATCGTTACACCGCGCTGGTTCTGGCGGCTGCCGGCAAAGTGCTGGACGCCGTTCCGGACGTTTCCGGCGATACGGGCGTGATCGTGGCGAGTTCGTTCGGTCCGCATCGCACGACCTGTGCGTTTCTCGACGATCTGCTGGATTACCGTGAGGAGGATGTGATGCCGACGACGTTTTCCCATTCGGTTCACAATGCCGCCGCCTCCTATGCCGCCTCGGCTTTCGGGCTTCGCGGCCCTGAATTCACGCTGACCGGATTCGAGAATCTTTTTTACGAGGCTCTGCGGACTGCGGAACTCTGCGGCGCATTGTGTTCCCGGATGCTTGTCGTGAGCGTGGAGGAAAATGCGCTGATGACGGAGGAGATCGCAAACCATGTGCGCCGGATTCCGCCGGAAGGCGCCGCCGCGTTTCTGGTCTCTCCGGGAGAAAGCGGAAACGGGTTGATTTTTCAGGAGGATGCGCCGGAACTGACGCCTTTTGAACTGGCGGAACGGATCAGGAACAATCAGTTACCGGTTTATATCGGGAAAGGAAAGAGAATATGACTGTTGACGAGGTGACATGCGGGCTCCTGCGGGAGATTTCCGCGATTACGGGCAGGGAGGAAGCGAAACTTTCCGCCGGGCTTTCCCTTGCGGAAAACGGGATTGACTCCATGGGGTTCGTGGAGCTCCTGCTTTCGGTGAAGCGTCTTTACGGCGTGAATCTTGTGGATGCAGGACTCCGCAGCGCGGATGTGAAAAGCGTTGCCGCCCTTGCGGAAAAAATTTGCGAAGCAGGGAAATGAAACACTATCTTGACGGCTTTGATTATGTCGCGGCAATGTTGAATTACGACTGCCGGAATACGCCCGGACGCGGGAATCATTTTCTTGTCGTGCTGGAGCTGGAAACGGCATTGGAAAAGACGGAAGTGCAGGAAAAACTTGCCGTGCTGGAACCCTTTCTGCCGTTTTTCTCCGGCAGGATGCGCCGTCACTGCCTGCATGCCGCTCCTTACTGGATGCCGGGAGAGCCGCGCCGGATACGGGTTGTTGCAGGGGATGAACTTGGTTCCTGCCTGAATACGCCGCTGGACGGTGCTCTGGAGGTTATGCTTCTGAATCAGGGGCCGCGTCATTTTCTGGTATTCAAGTTCAGCCATCTGCTGTTCGACGGGCGGGGCGCGGAGCTGTTGATCGAAGCGGTGCGCAGCGGAGATGTTTCGATGCTCCGCGGAGAGCCCGGTCTCTCCTCTCCGAAACTCAATGAGTGGGGATGCCAGTTCCGCAGCGGGCGTCAGGTGCAGAGGAAAATGATCTCCTTTGCCGCCGCCGGCGAGATCGCCGGTACGCAGTCGGACGGAATCTCTGCGAACAGATATGCGCTTCTCTCCTTTTCGCGGGAAAAGACCGGCATAATCACCCGTTTCTGCGAAAAAACATCCGGACCGTTCATGCTGACCCCGTTTCTGCTTTCGCTTCTTTGCCGGAGTTACGCCCTGTTGCTGGATGAACTGCCGGTTCCGGGAAATATCCTGATCCCGATGTCCGTCGATCTGCGGGGGCGCGCCGGAATTGCGCGCGACGCCGTGTTCTTCAATCAATGGAGCCTCCAGCCCCTGCTGATTCCGCGTGAACTCTGTGTGAACCCGGAGGCAGTATTCGCGGAACTCAAGGGGCAGATTTTCGAGAACATGTCCGAACAGCTTCCGCAGGCGTTCCGTGCCGCTTCGCGCCTCGGGCGCATTGCTCCGTTCCCGTTCCTGATGTCTCTTGTAAATAAAACGAAAAGAACGGGCTGCGGAACTTTCATGTATTCTTTCCTTTCGGAAAGCTCCCTGAAGTCGGGCGAGTTCTGCGGACACCGGATTCTGAACCTGTATCACATTCCCTCCATGCCGCCCGTGACGGGGGCGGGGGTCTTCATGAACAGTTTCGGCGGGGCGCTGAACGTAACACTGTCCTATCGGGAAGACAGCCTGACTCCGAATGCCGTCCGCAGGTTCATCTCCTCGTTTGTATCGGCTCTGCCGAAGGAGGCGCAATGAACATTTATGAGACAATCCGCCGCGAAATCGGCGGATATGACGGGATTGCCGTGATCGACCGCGGGGGGGAGTTTTCCTACCATGTTTTGTTTCAGGCTGCGGATACCCTGGGCGTTCAGTTCCGGGAGGCTGGAATGACCGCGTTTGCACGCGTCGGGCTGCTTGCGGATGATTCCTGTGAATATATTGCCGCGAGCCTTGCCGTTTTGTCTCTGAATGCGGCGCTTGTTCCGCTTTCCACCCGCGCCGCGGAATCGGAACGGGAAAGGATGCCCGATGAATTGGAACTGAATTTTCTTCTCGTTTCGGAACCTTACCGGAAAGAAGGGGACCAGCCGCTTTTGCACGGGCTTTTTCTGCGTATTCTGAAGAAAGAAATTCGGAAAATTGAACTGCCGGAGGGACGTGTTCCGGCGTTCATCCGTTTTTCTTCAGGGACGACCGGCGGAAGCAAGGGGGTTGTGCTGTCCCATCGCGCCGTGATTGAACGGACTTCTGCATGTGTCGGGCTCGGTGTGACACGCGGCGAATATGTGTTTTGGGTGCTGGATATGGCATTCCATTTTGTGGTGACGATTCTCCTGTTTCTGCGGAAAGGTGCCGTGATCGTGATCTGCGGACAGCCGCTGATCGAAAAGATGCCCGAAGCGTTCCGGCGTTATCCGCTGAATCTGCTTTACGCCACGCCGTATCATTACAGGCTCATGACGCATTCGGATGATTTTACGCCGCCGATGCTGGCGGGGGTCCGGCAGGCATTTTCGACGGCGATGAAGCTGGAGGTCGCCGATGCGGAGGCATTCCGCGCGAAATTCGGTCTGCCTCTGACGCAGGCATACGGCATTATCGAGGTCGGATTGCCCTGTATCAATACCTCCGGCATGGCGGAGAAGACCGCTTCCGCAGGGCGGGTTCAGGATGCTTACCGGATTGAGATCCGTGATCCGGATGCAGGCGGAACCGGCTCCATTCTGATTCGCGGTCCGGGAATGTTCGATGCGTATCTCGCTCCGTTCCGCCTGAGAACGGAGCTTTTCCCCGACGGCTGGTTTCCGACCGGAGATATGGGGTATGTCGATGAGGACGGATGGCTCTTTATTGTCGGACGCTCGAAAAACGTGATCAATTTCGCCGGAATGAAAATTTTTCCGTATGAGGTGGAGAGCGTGCTTCATGAACATCCGTATGTCGGAGAGTCGCGCGTAAAGGGTATGCCGTTTCCCGGATTCGGCGAGGTTCCCGTTGCGGAAATCGTGCTCAGGGAAGATGCGGAACTTCCGGAAAACTGGCGCATGGAACTCCGCCGCTGGTGTTTCCGCCGTCTAGCGGAATACAAGGTTCCGAAAGATTTCATTATTGTGGATTCCCTGCCGCATACCGCAAGCGGAAAACTGATCCGGCGATGACTGCTCCTTTTGAAAGACGGGCGTGAGCCCGGGAACGGAACCCGCATCTGTAATATCCATATTCAAAAGAATTTGATCGTTTAACGCCTGAGACGGCACTCCTGAGGCACCGGGAATTTTTTCTTCCCCGTCATGAGAATTGAACGGCAGCCGTGATTCATTCCATTGGATTCCATGCCGGCTTTGAGACGGAAGAATGCAGATACATTCTTCTCAAATCAAGGGCAATGCCCGCACCATGCCATGCCGGTCCCGCGGACGGAACTGCGATACTCTTGAACTTGAAATGAAGATTTTTTATCAGATTACCAACTTGTAATCTGCATGCAATATTCCGGCAATGAATATCGAGTATAATAGAATAAAACAAAAACCAAGGAGTACTTTCAAATGAATGAAGACACAGAAAAAGAAACAGTGGCGCAGGAAAGCAGTTGGCTGAAGTTTTTGACTTTGGCTGCAATGTTTGTCGGTTCAAATTCCTCCGTCATGGGAATGGGAGCCGAGGACTGGATCGGTATGGTGAACGGACAGTGTCAGTTGGGGTCCCTCGGCGGCGGGAGGTTCTGAGATATGGCTGAGAGGGAGAATCAATGCAATTCCGGTGCATGGCTGAAGTATCTGACGCTTGCATCGCTGATCATCGGCTCGCTTGCGGCGGTGATCGGAATGAACACGGACGAGCTGCTTGCCGTTCTGAACAGTCAGTGGGTGCCGAAAGGTTTTCTGGGTTTTCTGCTTTTCTTCGGCGTTCTTTACAACCTGCTGACGATCGTTCTCGGCACAATCTGTTACCGGGAGAAGCCGATTCTGCCTGACGATCAACTTCCGTCCTGCACCGTGATCGTTCCCGCATATAATGAGGGGGAGGCGGTCACGATTGCCTTGAAAAGCATTCTGGCGAGCAATTATCCCGCCGGAAAATTGGAGATTATTGCCATTGACGACGGCAGCAGGGATGATACATGGAAATGGATTGCAGAGGCGGCTGCCGCTTCCAACGGGCGTATCCGCGGGGTCAAGCTGGAACAGAACCGCGGGAAACGGCATGCGATTCAGTACGGCGCAAAGCTGTCAAAGATGGATGTCATCATTACCGTTGACAGCGATTCCGTTGTGGAGGCGGATTCGATACGGTATCTGACCAGTCCTTTCGTCGATCCGACTGTCGGAGCCGTCGCGGGGTCTGTTCAGGTGTCCAATCTTTCCGACGGCGTTCTGCCCCGCATGATGGATGCCCATTATGCGTTCAGTTGCTGCATTCTTCGCGCCGCGAACAGCGTGATGCGCACCGTGGTCTGCACTCCGGGCGCGTTGAGCGCCTACCGGCGTTCCGCCCTGATGGAATTTCTGGACCGCTGGGCGGATCAGACGTTTTGCGGGCGTCCCGCCGGAATCGGAGAAGACCGCGCGCTGACGACGTTCATGCTGCGCCACAGGTGGCATGTCCTGTATCAGCGGCATGCGGTCGTGCATACGGAAATGCCGTCGAAATATCAGGCGACCTACCGGATGATGCTTCGCTGGGAGCGTGGAAACATCCGGGAAATGCTTTCCACTTATGAGTTTGCATTCCGCCGTTTCGACTGGTTCCACCTTGCCATTCAGCTGAATCTGGTGTTTCAGACTTATCTCTTCATTCAGTCATTATTCTTTCTGCCATTTGTGGTTCTCGGCATGATCGCCGCCCCTGTATTCTGGTGGCAGTGCATGTTTCTTCTGACGGTTCTCTGGACAGCCCTTCCTGCCCTGTGTTACTATCTCATGAGCGGGGGAACAGGCTGGATCTGGACTTTTACCTATACTTTTTTCCGTACATTCTTCCTGTTCTGGATTTCTCCTTACAGTCTGTTCACGGTGCGCAATTCCGGCTGGCTGACCCGGGGCAAGGCGGAAGAAGCGAAGAAAACGGAAACGGAGCCTGCCAACTCACTTCCGCATTCCGGCGCCGTTTTTGCCGGGGAAGCAACGGGAGGGACGGCTCCGGCGCGTTTCCAATTCAGGTAAAATTTTTTTTGGGGGGAGGCCACACCACCGCCCCGGCGTACTCCCCGCCGGGGCTTTTTTCTTTTCAGACGCGAAAAGAAAATTCGCAGCCGCAGAAACTCTGACGGTAGAAACAATATTGTTTCGAGAGTTCTATGGAGCGTTTGAAGCCGTCTTTCTTTTTGAAGTCCCACGGTTCAAAACCCTGGAACCTGCTTCCGACTTCAAAAATCAGTCTGGAATTTTTGTGAGGACTGACGGTCAGAGTAGTTGCGAAATTCAGATTCAGCTCTTCGGCTTTGGCGGCAGTGCGCCCGAGGGAATGCGTGAAACAGGCGCGGCAGCGCAGTCCGCCTTCCGGCTCGCCGGCATGGTTTTCGACAGTGGAAACTGTGCGGAGCCAGGCATCGTGCTGATATTCATCGACGAGCAGTTCCAGATGATGAATTTCCGCCAGTTGCTGTACATACAGCAACCGTTTCCCGAACTCCTCGCGGGTGGCGATATTCGAGTTCGAAAAAAACAGTATGATTTCGCGTCCCTCATCCAGCAGCCGTTCGACACAGGCGGAGGCGCAGGGGGCGCAGCAGACATGGAGCAGCAGTTTTTTCATCTTTCATTCAAAAAATTGATTTGATTGCGAGATGCTTTCCTTTGAGGCTGTTCATTCCGGCAGAATACCGTCGAACGGAGCGGAATCCTCCGGCGCGATCGGCGTGTAGGGACCTTTTTTGACTTCAAATGCGACTGTGCCGTGTTCCCTGCATACGAAGTGGTGCCACACTCCTTCGGGTATTTCGATCAGCGGGACCTCTCCTCCGGGGACCATATGCCAGCTTCCGGTGATCTTTCCCGAATCGTCGTAGGTGTAAACATCGGCCGCGCCTTTCAAGAGAAAGAAAAGTTCCCATTTGTCTTTGTGGCGATGCGGGTGAATCACGGTATCCGGTTCCGCCGCGATGCAGAGACGGTGAATGCCTTCGTCAAGAGATTCATGCAGGTTGAAGTGGGTTCGCCTGCGCGGGGATTCTTCTGCGAGTTTTGTCAGTTCCGCCATTTTTGCGGCATCAATGATCTTCATGGTATTTCCTTTCTGTCAGAAGCGCAAGATACATCCTGCAGCGGTATTTTTCAAGACCATTTTCTTTTTCCTGCTTGAATATCCTGCGGAACGGACTTATCTTATCATAGTTTCGTATTTTCAATGAATACAGTCAAAAAAGGAGGAAGTCATGCTTTGCAGATTGCTGATGCCGGGCGCCGCCGCTTTTTTGGGAGTCGCGTTATCCGCCTGTGTTTCCACGGATGTTTATCAGAAGGAACGCGCGGAAATGAATGAACGGGTCACGGCGCTGAGTGCCGAGGTAGCCAGAAATGCGACTCTTCTTGCCGAAACCCGGAAACAGTTCAAGGAATTTCAGGAGTGTGCGGCAAGGGAGAAGAAGAAAGAGGAACTGGAATCCATTTCCCTGCGCGAGCTTTTCGACAATATGGAATACGGCAATATTCCCGCCCATATTGTCGGACGTTATCTTGACCTGATCACGCCGCCGGCAAATGCGACGCCGGAACAGAAGCGCAAGTTCATTGAGAATATCAGTGGAATGCGGATCAATTTCAATTCGGAGAGACTGCGCAACCGGACCACAAATTCTCTGGTGGCGTTGGGACATGAATATTTTGAGGATTTGCTTGTCAATGCCGCCAGCTCGCAGTTTCTTCAGGATGCCGCGAAGCGTCTGGTAAAGCCGTCTGACAAGCCGCTTTTGAAACGTCTGATGTTAAACCCCGGCAGAAGCTATACGGCTGTCAATATTTATATCAGTCTGATCGATGAAAATGACAAGGCGGATGTGTTGAAGTTGCTGCCTGATGTTCCTGAACTTTCCCGTTGCGTAACACGTCTCGGGATCGAAAAGGAAGCGGTTCCGATTCTGAAAAAACAATTGCTTCAGAACCGGAATTCCAATTATGAGACATTGGAACTTGTTCTGAATCAACTTGCTCCGGAGGAGCGTCAGGATTTCATGGCAAATTACTGGCGTTTTTCCGGAAGTGGAAAAAATGGTGATTATTGGAGAAATTTCGAGGTGGCGATCCGTCTTGCACGCAAGGGATTTGTCCCGGCATTCGGTTATCTCGTCGAAAACAACCGGATGTTCCGCAATGATCCTAACCGCTTGAATCAGGTCTTGGCTTTGAACTCAGTTTCCTGTATTGATTCACTTGAAAAATGGTATCGGGAAAACAAGAACCAGATCGTTTTCAATTCTGAAAAAGAGCTGTATGAAGCAAAGAAATAAGTGTTTCGCGGGACGGTGTTTCCGCCGTCCCTTTTCCGTTGACAGGAAAAACGGTCAGTAGACCGAATCGGGGAAATAGTGTTCCTTTGCGTTCTCGCGGGTAACGATCTGCGAAGGGATAATGACCTCTTTGCCGACCGCCTTTTTTCCGTTCCTCAGACCCGCCAGCGCTTCTTCCACGCCGCGCTCAAGCATACGCGGGGAATAGGTGACGGTTGCTTTGACGACAGAATTTCCGTCAAGAATCATCTTGACTGTCTTTTTACTGCCGCCTCCGCCGATCATCGCCTTGATATCCTTGCGCCCGGATTCCTCATAGGCTTTCAAAGCTCCGATGAGAACATCGTCATCCCCCGCCCAGACAGCATCGATTTTCGGATACTTCTGGAGGAAATTCTCCATCAGGGCGAGGCCTTTTTCCGTATTCCACCAGGAAGCCTGCGATTCCAGAATCCTGATTCCGGGGAATTCCGCGGCGAGAACCTCGCGGAAAGATTCGACACGGTCTTTGTTGATCGGGCAGGGGACTCCCTCCATCATCAGGATTTCGCCCTTTCCTCCGAGCAGCCGCCCCATGGCTTTTGCCGCCGCGGCGCCGAAACTGCGGTTGTCGCCGTTCACGAAAACATCCTGCACCGGTTTGTCCAGCGGATTGGAGACCACGACAAGGAAAATACCCTGTTCCCTGGCTCTTGCGCAGATGTCCGTGATCGGTCCCGGCTCCTGCGCCAGCACGACCAGTGCGTCCACGTTGCGGGCGACCAGATTTTCGATCCGGTTCACCTGATCCGCAGTATTGGCGCTGGAAGTCACAATGACCTGAAGATCCGGATTTGCCGCTTCCAGATTCTTTTTCGCCTGTTCCGCGCTCCATACCACGCCGCCTGTCCACCCGTGCGTCGCCGCCGGAATGGAGATTCCGATTCTGAGCTTTTTACCGGAACCCTCTCCGCATCCCGTCAAGAGGAGGAGAGCCGCCAGAAGAAAAAACGCTTTTTTCATTTTATCCCTCATATAGATTGATTTTTCAGCAGGTAATAATAGCCGTTTTTCAGTATAATGCAACCGGAAAAATGCAAAACCGGAGAACAATGCGGTTTTTCGGAGAGTCTGCATGAAAAAACGGAACAGTTCCGGCTGAGAACTGTTCCGCCTGCGGTAAGAAACGATTCAGGAGTTATCCGCGTTTTGACTGGACCTTCTTTTCGTAAGCCTCGACCTCTTTGATGTATTCCGCTGCAACGGGAACTCCCTGTGTCAGGCAGAAATAATCGTAGACTGCACCGAGCGGAAGCATCTTGAGTTCTTCAAGAAGCGCGAGTTTGCGTCCGTTCCTGAAAGAGCGTTCCAGCTTGATCAGTTCCTTTTCCGGCTCCAGCAGGGCGTTCAGGAGAGCTTTCTGCATGTTGCGCGTTCCGATGACCCAGGCTTCGAGACGGTTGATCGTCGCATCGAAGTAATCGAGTCCGATATGAACTCTGTCGGAACCGTTGCGGATGATTTCCTGCGCGATGGCGCGGAGTTCATCGTCGAAAAGGACGACATGGTCGGAGTCCCATCGCACCGGACGGCTGACATGGAGCAGAATCTCGTCGATGAACAGCAGGACTGCACTGATTTTGTCGCTGATGACTTCGGTCGGATGGAAGTGCCCGGAGTCAAGGCAGAGCAGGAGCTTGTTCTTCATGGCGTATCCCATGTAGAACTCGTTCGAGCCCACGGTGCAGGACTCCACACCGATGCCGAACAGTTTGGATTCGACGGCGTCGCGCATGTATTTTGCCGGAATTTTTTCCGCAAAGATTTTGTCCAGAGATTCTTCAAGGCGCGCTCTCGCTCCGGCGCGGTCAACGGTGATGTCCTTGAAGCCGTCGGGAATCCATGTATTCATGATACACGGGCTCTTGAGCTGTTTTCCCATTTCCGCCGCGATTTTGCGACATGCGATCCCGTGTTCGATCCAGTATTCTCGGATTCCCGCGTCGGGACTGGAAAGCGTCAGATTCGCGGAGGCTTTCGGATGCGCAAAGTAAGTCGGATTGAAGTCGAGTCCCGCTTTCTGTTCCTTTGCCCAGTCGATCCAGCTCTGGAAGTGCGCAGGCGTGATTTTATTGCGCGCGACCGCTTTCCCGGAGTCCAGGTAGATGGCATGGAGATTCAGGCGCTTTGCGCCGGGGATCAGGGAAAACGCCTTGTCCAGATCGGCGCGGAGCTCCCTGATGTTTCTCGCGCGTCCCGGATAATTTCCCGTGGAAAGAATGCCGCCGGACGCTCCGCCTGCGCCGGGTTCGAAGCCGACGACGTCGTCGCCCTGCCAGCAGTGCATGGAAATCGGGATCTTCGCCAGAGCTTTCAATGCGGCGTCGGTATTGACTCCAAGTTCCGCATACTGTTCTTTTGCGAGCCGGTAACGCTGTTCGACTGTCTTTGCTTTCATTTCTGCCTCCCTGATGATTCGTTTGATACTGTGTGCTTCCTTGTTTTTCTTTCATAAAAATACTCTGTTCCGGAGGTCCGCGCCTTGACAAAACATTCTTTTTATAGTATGATTGTGTCAAACCACGGAAAAAGGGACGGGAGAAGATGCCGGGAAAGCTTTTCAAATCGGAATATCTTGCGGACAAGCGTCTGCCGTTGCGCCTGATCAAGCGTGATCCGCAGGAGGAATATCAGCTTCACGATCATGAATTTTCGGAGCTGGTGATCGTTTACCGGGGGCAGGGGGAGCATGTGATTTTCGGCGAGAACCGCACGATTGAGGCAGGCGATGTTTTCCTGATTCACAACCGGACCAGTCACGGCTATGCAAATCTGAAAGACCTTGCACTTTACAATATCATGTTTGATATGCGCGAACTGAACAATCCGCTTCAGGCTTTCTGCCGTTATCCCGCGATCAGTTCTCTGTTCCGTCTTGAGCCGGAATTGCGGAGCCGGAATCTTCTGCACCTGAATCCGCACGAGTTGAAAGAGGTCCTGAAGATCGTGCATGACATTGAAACGGAGCAGGCGCAGGGCAGGGAACATTATCCGCTGGCGATGGCGGCGCATTTCGTCCTGCTGACTGTTCTGCTCGGGCGCTGCTGCTCGGAACACAGACTGCCTGTGGAGAAGAAGTCGTCCGCTCTCCTTTCGGAATTGATCAACCGTCTGACGGAACATTCGGAACGCCGTTGGACCCGCTCCGAAATGGCGCATGCGATCATGGTTTCGGAGAGCACGCTGACACGGATGTTCAAGGACTGTACAGGGTATGCGCCGAATGAATACCTGATTGTCCTCCGCCTGAAAAAAGCCGCGATGCTCCTCTTGAACTCCGAACTTACTATCGGGGAGATTGCCGACAGGACAGGATTTTCCGACAGCAATTATTTCTGCCGCCAGTTCAGGAAACATTTTAACCTTCCGCCTCAGAAATACCGCTCGCTCCGCTTGCAGTAAAGCGTGAAAGCTCACGGCAGGGAGATCAGAGCGGCGGCAGGGCGAGTTCCTCGCCGTTGGCTCCGAAAAAGTCCTGCGGCACCAATTGAGTCGATTTGTCCGTCGTTACGCGGACGGTCCAGTCCGCGCGGTCGCTCGAAAGAAGCCTGCCGCTCCGGGTGACGATCAGGTTCCGCTGGCGCGGAAACGCCCAGCGGACCGTCAGGGCTCCCTCCTTGTATCCGGTATAGGAGACATTGAAAATCGGATCATGAGTCATGACATACGCCCGTTCCGCGGGAGTAAGCTTGACTTTGGAGCGCCGGATGAAGCTGCGGATATGGGAAATGACGGCGTCCTGTTCATTTTTTGACAGTTGGCTTGATCCGGAGAGTCCGCTGCTGCATCCGCAGAACAGTCCCAGAAATATCAATATCATAAAAATTCTCAACATCTTTCAGTCTCCTTTTTCCGGTTTCCAAGTCTGACTGCAAGGATATTCCGCCGCAAGGTATTTTTCAAGTGCGGAACGGACGTCAAGGCTCAGAAAATCGACTTTTTTCTTCTCTCCGATTGCCTTCAATACGGGAAAGCGCCCACCCGCTCCCGCAAGCGTGTAACCGCTCAGGACAAGTTTTACCGGACGGGCTCCGTCATTCCATTCTTCCGTTTCGCCGTCAAGAAACAGCCCGCCCCGGATTTTGCCGCCTTTGCCCATTTTGAATGAGACGCCGGTGACTGCCTGAAAGGAGCCGGAACGTTTCTCTGCATATTGTTCTTCGATGATCGCACGGCATTCCGCAGGTGAAATCTCCAGAGTGCAGAGCAGATTCTCATACGGAGCCAGCAGATAGACCTGCGAGGCATACAGGATTCCCGGTGAGGCGCAGTAGGAACTCAGCGTGCCGTGAAGAGCGATTTCTGCCCCGGTTTCGCGCATCATCGCCCTGCCGAAAATCCTGCTCAGACGGTTGCCCGCCCCGGATTTTTTCAACGGTTCCAGCGGAAATGCCATGCGTGCGATCCGGCGCGTTCCCTTTCTGCGGCTCTGTTCCAGCAGAGGCTCCAGCATTTCAGCCGTTTCCGCATCCGGTTCCGCGTCCGCCGCATACGCAATCCGCGATTTCAGGGAAACGATCCTCCGCTTTTTCTTGTCGTAGAGGATTTCCGCGACCGCCGCGCCGCCGCTCAGCGCCGGAGCCTGAATGTACCAGGACGACGCAACCTGTTTTCCGGCGCCCTCCTGATGGGAATGCCCGCCGAGCACCAGATCGATCTGGGGATATTTCCGCAGAAAAGCTCCTGCGGACATCCGCTTTTTCCCGCCGGAGGAGCCGAGGCGCGCCGGCATGAATTCGCCGCTGTGCATCGCGAGAATGACGATATCCGGTTTCGCCTCCATGATTTCAGGAATGATCTCTGCCAGCGCCTCCTGATAATCCGTGAGTTCCAGTCCCGCGGTCTGAATGCCGGACAGCCAGGAAAAGAGGTAAGGCGACGTCATTCCGGCAACCGCGATTTTCAGGGTATTCTTTTCAAACATTTTCCATTTCAGGATTCTGCCCGGAGGCGCGCCTTTCAGGTTGAGATTCAAGGCGAGGACAGCCGCCTGAATGCCATTCAGATGTTTCACCAGCTCGGAAGTGCCGAAATCGAAGTCGTGATTGCCGGGAATGAACGCATCGTAGGAGAGCAGATTCAGGTAATGAACCAGCGAGCCGCCGTGGTCCAGAGTCGCCTGATAGGAGCCTTGGAACAGATCGCCGCAGTCGATCAGAAGGACATGATCCCTGCCGCCCGCCGCTGTGCGCTCGGCTTTGATCACGGAAGCCAGGCGCGCGATTCCGGGAGTCCGGCGGCCGTCCGTCTGCGCATGAATGTCGGTCGTCTGAATCACCGTCAGCTTGACGGTTCCGGCGGAACAGAACAGCGCTGCGCAGAGCAGCAGTGCGGCAAACAGGGATTTCAGCAGGTCATGCTTCCACATTGATGTGCCGGAGCTGGTAACTGCCTTGTTTGACGCCGCCGAGTTTCCGGATCACGACCGGGCACTTGGCGCGAAAGAGGAAAAAGACCGGACGGTCCGAGTCGTCGCAGAGGGTTTCAAAATTGCCCTGTCCCTTTGCGATGATCAGGTCCGCCGAACGATAGGCGCCCATGAACTCCTCCGAGGATGCCGTCAGCGAGATTCCGGGCGTGAAATCCCCGGTGTCGATCACGCGGATATTTTGGAAACCGGAGGGTTCCACTTCGGCTCTCGTGATGTCGTTCAGGATCGGTTTCCCGCGCACAGCGAGTGTGATTTTTTCCTGATGCAGGCTTACGAGGAGCGTATCGAAAACCGCTTCGCCGCAGTTGTCCATGATATAGAGAATGTTTTCCGCCTCCTCCATTTTCTTCCGGAGAAGATTCATGGCGTCACGGTCGAAAGGCTCGGAAAGTGAGTGAATGATCTTTTCCCGCGCACTGTTCAGGTCAAAATTGCAGTCCACGCCGAAGTCGATGATGTTTCCCGCGATCGCCAGCAGGACGTATGCTTCGAACGGATCGGAGAGCTTTTCAAGTTCGGGGCGGATGTTTTCCAGCAGCTCGCGCGCATATTTCGTTGAAAGCTCCTTTTCCCGTTTGAACGGCTCAAAACCGTCTCCGTGAGCGGAAATGATCTCGTTGACCCGTGCCGCGATCAGCGGTGGCGGCTGTGTGAAATCCGCCTCGCAGATCATCCGCATGACTTCTTTGGATATTTCAATTTTCTCTTCGCCTGAGACATCCAGTTTTCCCAACTGGTGAAACAGGCTGTCACAAAAACATTTGCTGCATTCCACTTCGCTTTTCATAACTCATTCCTTATGTGAGAGGAGAACCGGCGGTCTGCCTCGCCATGCCGTGTTGAAACGTTATCTGAAAGGCAGTTCCACAGGGCGGCGCTGCTCGAACGCAAGTGCGGAACGGTATCCGGCTGCTTGTGCGAGTTCCGCGGCGCGGTCGAAATCCGAAGCGATTTCTTCCGGGGAATGTGCGTCGGAGCCGAACGTCAGCGGCATGCCCGCCTCCCGTGCTGCTTTCAGGATTTCGAGCGAGGGATACATCTCTTTGACGGGCTTGCGCAGTCCGCAGGTGTTGATCTCTATTGCGATTCCGCGTTCCCCGGCAAAGGTCAGCGCCTCGCGCATTTTCTTCATGAATTTCGACGGGTCGGACGGGCGATGCCCGAATTTTTTCGGCAGGTCGGCGTGTCCCATGATGTCGAATTTGAAGTTCTGGACGAATTCGCACATCAGCCCTGCGTAACGGTTCCAGACATGATCCACGCCGATCGAATCCCATTTTTCGATCTCGTAAGGATTGTCGAATGCGAAATCGCCGACATAATGAATGGAGCCGATCAGATAATCGAAAGGTTCTTCCTGAATTTCCCGTGAAACCTCGTCCATGCGCCCCGGAACCCAGTCCAGTTCAATCCCGTAGAGCACTTTGACCGGCGTGTTTTCCGCGGATTCCCGCAGGCGGCGCACAATGGAACGATACTCGGAATATTGTTCCGGGTTCATGCGCGAAGATGTGTCATAACCCGCCGGCCACGGAATATGGTCGGAGACCCCGAGATAGCTCAACCCGCGTTTGCAGGCGTTTTCAAAATATTCCTCGGGCGTCCCGTCCGCATGTTTGCAGAGGCTCGTATGGGTGTGCAGATCCGCGAACATGGCTCACCCGCGGATTTTTCTCTGGAGATTGGAGATGACGCGGCGCGTATCCTCGCTGGCTTTCGTCATTTTTTCAACCTGCGAGAGCGCATGAAGCACCGTCGCATGATTGCGTCCGCCGAACGCCGAACCGATCTCGACCAGAGAATGATCCGTCATTTCCCGCGAAAGATACATGGCGATCATGCGCGGCTCCGCAATGTTCTTCGGGCGCTTGGACCCCGTCAGATCGTTGACGCGCAGCCCGAAATGTTCGGCAACCGTCTTTTGAATCCCGTCGATCGTCACTTTGCGCGATTCGGCTTCCTTGTCCAGCAGGTCCGCCAGCAGATCCTCGGCAACCGCCATCGGAACGGACGGGCTTTTGGTCATGGACGCATAGGCGACAAGCCGCATCAGGGCGCCTTTCAGCGTGCGGATGCTGGAGGATACACGCGCGGCGACGTACTGCAGAATCTCCGGAGCGAGTTTCAGTTGCTCCGTCTGTTCGTGCTGAAGAATCGAAAGCCGCGTCTCATAAGTCGGAGCGGTGATCTGCGTGGTGACGCCGGATTGGAAACGGGTTACGAGGCGCGCCTCCAGCCCGGGGATGTCCGACGGCTGTTTATCGGAGGTCAGGATGATCTGTTTCCCGGCGTTGTGAAGCGTATTGAAAGTGTTGAAAAACTCCTCCTGCAACTGTTCCTTGCCGCCGAGCTGGTGAACGTCGTCGATCAGCAGGACGTCCACTTCGCGGAAATAGTTGCGGAACTCGAAGTGGGAATGGAACACGGATTTGTTGTGCAGGGAGTCCAGATACGAGTTCAGGAACTGTTCGCAGGTCACATAACGGACCACCGCTTTCGGGTTGTTGGCGATGACATGGTTTGCCACAGCCTGAATCAGATGGGTCTTGCCCATGCCGGTGCTGCCGTAAATGTAAAGCGGATTGAATACGCCGGGAGTCGTGGCGGCAGTCATGGCGGCGGAATAGGCATAACGGTTTTCCTCGCCGACCACGAAATTCCGGAATGTGAAAGCCGCCTGGCAATTCGGCGCGGAGACGGGAATGGAGGGAGTTTCCGGTACAGGCGCGATTGCCGGAATGGATTCCGTGCATTCATCCTCCACATGGAGAGGCTCTTTCAGGTGGCCGGCTTCGATGCCGAATTTCACCGGTCTGCCCGCCGCTGCCGCCAGCCCTTCGGCAATGATGTCGCTGTAAGAATTTTCGAACCACGACGCAAACATCTCATCGCAGACTCCCAGTATCAGGGAGCCGTCGTTCATCCTGACCGGCACCACGCTCTCAAACCATTGTGTATAAGTGTCTTGAGGAATTTTATTCTTAATAACGGCGCAGGCTTTCTCCCATAGTTCCGCCGCCGTCATTTCTCCCTGGTTCATCTCTCCTTGCCTTTCTTTTCCTATCATAAAACCGACTTATCAACATTTTACCGCAGGGAATGCATAATAACACATAAAGTAGTGAAAATGCCAGTGAAAAAATCAAAATTTTTTCATCTTTTTTTTCGAAAGACCCCTTGACAGCCTCAAAATGAAACAGCCCCGATTTTGAGGCTGAAAAAATGGTTCTGGAAAGTTTTTTCCGGAATGGACGGTAAAAAAGTCAAGTCCTTTTTCCCATTTTTTTCATCTTTTTTTTGAAGATCGCGGCAAAGCCGGAGTTTCCAACAATTTATAGACTCAAGAGGAATACTTATCAACAAGTTATTAACATTCTGTGCACCAGTCCCTGCGGACTATATTATGTAATCTGTACCCTTTTCCGGAATATGCAAGTTCGATATCAGATTTTCGAGAGTTTTTTATTTTCAAAATATCAGGTTTCCCCCCTTGACATTGCAGGGACGGATGTTTTCGCGCTGTTGCAAGGAGTGGCGGCAGGAAGAACTTGGCAGGGGCTGCTTCCGGGCTTGTCTGCCGGAAGCGGCGGGACACGTTTGCCGCCGGAGGTGCCTTTCCATTGAAAAATCTCATTTTTTTCAATTTTTCCTGGTTTTCCCTCTTGTTTTTTTCGGCGGTATGCGTATAATTAATATACAAGAATAACATACATGTATGAAAAGGTCGTCTTATGCTGGATGTCATGATAAAAAGATCTTCATTGAAAAGGAACAGCGAAGTGGTCTATTCCCAGCTTGTAAAAGAGCTGGAGGAGTCGATCCGGCGCGGCGAGCTGGCGCCCGGCGAACAGATTCCACCGGAAAATCTGCTTGCGGAACAGTTCGGGATCAGCCGTTCTTCCGTGCGCGTGGGGCTGAATCTTCTGGAGAACCGGGGGATCGTGGTGAAGCGCGCGGGGAAGGGGACGTTCGTGCGGAACCATGTGGAGGAGAAGGCCCCGGAGAAAAACGCGATCCGGACGATCGGGATCAACATCCTGATGCAGGATGACAACAAGGAAAACTGGTATGACTCCAAGATCATGGCGTCCGTTCTGCCTGTCTGCAATGAGCGCAATCTGCGTCTGAGCGTTGTCGGCGGCAAGGATTTCGGACTGTTGGGCAGAGATTTCGTGGATGCGCTGCTGCTGTTGTGTTACAACGGCTCGCGCGAGGAGCTCCTGATGCTTCAGAGCGCCGGAATCGAGACGATTCTTTTCAACCGTATTTTTGCGCATGAAAAGATCGCTTATGTTTCGGTGAATTACCGCTACGAGTCGGAGAAGGCGGTACGTTTTGTGCGGGGACTCGGCCATGAGAGGATCGGCGTGATAGCGGTGCCTGCGGAGGGCAGCGCCTCGACGGGACTGCGTGAGTCGGGATATCTGGATGCGATGGAGTTGCATGAGTTCGACCCGGAACTGACCTGTTGCGTCAAGCCCGGTTGTTCCGATGCGTATTATGCGGACAGGATCGAATCGTTCCTGAAAGAAAAGCGGAGGAATTTCACTGCGCTGTTCATTCCGAACGGAAGTCTTGCGGTGCCGACGTTTCTTGCGTGCATGCGTCTCGGCATCCGTGTGCCGGATGATCTTGAGCTGCTCTGTTTCGACGACATCGCCTATCTTTACCAGACCTACCGGATTCCGTTTCATTATATCAAGATGCCGTTGCATGAGATGGCGGCGGATGCGGTGAATTACCTCTCCGCGAAGATGACGGACCCTGCCGTGCCGGTATTGAAGCGTCTGTATCAGGTTGAAATCTTAAAAAAAGAAGAGGAAGGGGAGGAGTGAAAATGAGCTGGGAGCACAGGGTTTTTACTTTACGGTCCGGGAAGGAAAATGAGAGAATGGGGTGTTCGTTCCGCAACCGCTTGGAGAACATGAGCCAAAGGATAAGGCCGAATATGATTTCAGAATCCTGTCATGCAGCAAATGACTCTCGACAGAGGACGCAGTCAATCCGTGTCCTGCCTTGTTCTTCTGTTCTCACTTCAAGGATGAAAACAAGGATTTTCACTCTGATCAAGTTCCTGACGAGGAAAAGTTGTAAAAGCGGTATTTCACTCCGGCAGCAGCAATATAGGGCAGTATGTTGCCAGTTCCGCCCTTCTTTCTTCCTTCGATTGCTGAATTGTTTTAATGTTGAATTGTTCCAATGTTTTTCTGCTTCTTCCTTCCGTGTTCCTTGTTCTTCTGTTCTTATTTCAAGAATGAAAACAAGGATTTTCACCTTGATCGAGCTTCTCATCGTGATTGCGATTATTGCGATTCTGGCGGGGATGCTGCTGCCGGCGTTGAATGCGGCGAAAGAAACGGCACGGAGTATCGCCTGCGTTAATAATCTCCGACAGCAGATGTTGTTCGACAGTCATTATGCGGATGCCTACTGCAGTTATGTCATGCCGGTTAACTTCTATTCCAACGGAGATTCTTACCAGAAATATGTTTACCGGCTTTTTCTGAAGCCGGAAACGAATTCCGGGATTTCATTTGATAAGAATGGAATGAAGAAGCTTCCTCTGTATGTCTGTGCTACCGAGAAAACCCCGTGGGGGACTTACCATGACGGTTTGTTTGCATACACCCATTATATCAGGAATTACGTTACCGGCAGTCTCAACAGTTCATCGTGCCCTTTAATTAAACAGGCATCCATAGTCAAGCCGTCTGCTTTCATGGTGCAGCTTGATTCAGGAAGACTTGGGTCACAGGTAGCGGACTATATGAGTTTTGCCAATATCGGAGGACGCCACGGCAGAGGGGTTGTCTATCAGCATGATACTGCTTTTAAGAAATATTCCAAGGGTGTTCTCAACATCGGTTATTACGACGGACATGTGGACAAAGTAAAGAATCCACAGTCGAAATTGAATTTGGATTCTCAACTGAAAGAAGGGGTGAATAAATGAAAATGGTTCTTGGGGTTCTTGCCGTTCTCTGTCTTTCCGGGGGTGCCGGAGAGCTGAAGATGAAGATTCCTGCAACGCTGTATCCGGTACCGGAAAAACGTTCCATGGACCGGAAAACGATTGCCGCAGCGGAAGCGTATCTGAAACTGTCACCTGAAAAACTTGCATCCCTGGTGCCGAAAGAGCCGCCTGCACCCGTACTGACGGAAACTGCGGCTTACAGTTCATCTTATCATCAGGGGGGATGCCCTTTCTGCGGGCTCTCCGGCAAGTGGTTCCGTTATGATCTTGTGAATGATCCCGATCGGATCTATTGCATGCAGACGGGGAAGGAGCTTTCGGAGTTCGGTTCGCAGGGGAGCGATTTCTTTCTGGATTATTCCGGAAGGAAATATGCCCGGAAATATTACCTGTCTCCGCATGTGAAACCGATCCGGCTTCCGGGACCGGTTAAGGCATATCCGGAGAATTATCTTGCCAAAGAGCGGATTCAGTCCCTTTGCGGAACTTGGAGCGGCGGTGTGCTTCCGAGTCTTGCAAAAGCATATTATGCGACGGGAGACGAACGTTATGCGGAAAGAGTCATTGCCGTTCTGGAGGCATTTGCGAAAGTCCTTCCATCCTATCCCTGGATGGGACATTCCAGCATGGAGCCGCAACCTCGCAGTGAGCTGCTTGCAAAAGCGGCGCAGCATGATTCGGGTTATCACGGTTGGCTGGGACCGGCGCGGCTTGCCGCTTCCGAAAACAATTTCCGCACACCGATGGAGGCGGTTTATTTCAATAATCTTGCCCATGCGTATATGATGGTGGAGCCTTCGAAAAGCTGGAACGGCAGAAGGGAACTGGTCAGAAAGAAACTGTTTGAGGAGGGGAGCCTGCTGTTCCGTGCGTATGGCGCGAAACAGTGTATGGGGAACGGTATCGGAATGTATGCTCCCGTGCTGAACAGCCTTGGAATTGTATTGCAGGATGAATATCTTTACGGCGGCTTCCTGAAGATCATGGAAGATTTTCTTTATAATGAAAATTTTCATGACGGGATCAGCACCGAGGGCAGCGTTGCCTACTCCGGCATGGTCGGCGGCATGTGGGGACTGTTCCGTAGTTCCGGGCTTGCCGAGGACCCGGAATACCTGCGGATGAATCCGTTCCTGCGTTATGCGGGGATGACGCGCCTGAGGGCGAGTCTGGTTCGAGGGGGGAATGCTCCATATGGCGATGACCATCCTTCTCAGTATTGGATTACGAAGCCTGTGCCTGAAAAGACGGTTCCCGGTGAGGAGTTCGGCGGTTTTGGACTTTCCATCATCCGCGCCGGTGCGGCGGACAAACGCATGGAACTTTTTTTCCAGCACGACCGCGTCTCGGGGCATTCGCATGACGATATGCTCGGCATTCAACTTTTTTATCGCGGTATTCCCATGCTGGAGCACTATGGCGATACCCGCCAGACCGTGGACCTGACGGACAAGGTTCCTGATGCGGAAAAGTTCAGGGCGTTGAAGTATCCAGCTCCATTTGTGACGGAGGATACCCGTCCGCGCGGTTTTTCTTTACAGGATATGACAACCGGGTTGACGAAGAATACGCTGATCATTGATGAATACTGGGCGGAAAACGGATGGTATGCCGCATATCGCGGGGGACAGGGGGATCGTCGCGCTCCTTACGGTAATCTGGTTGCCCGTACCGGGAGATTCCCAGAGAAAATATTCCAGTTTGTTGAGGCTGATGGAATCGATATGAACGCGAAATCTTATCAGGGAATCAGGCTTTATAAACGTGCTTTTGCCGCCGTCACTCGTCCGGATGGAACACCTTATCTGGTGGATTTCTTCTCCGTATCGGGTGGACATCGTCATCTTCTGCTGTTCCATTCGCGCGGCAGGGAGATCGACAGTACGCTGACGCGTGGCAGGGATTACAGACATCTGGAAGATCTGCCGGACGATACGGCAAACAGTTTTAAAATGAATGCCGCTGATATTTTTCAGCCGAGACGTGTCCTGAACAATGTAAACCTCGGAGGAGACGTCCGGGGAAGCTGGAGACATGCGTGGCTTTTCGATTACGCCGCCTGGGCGCCGAAAACGGTTCTGCCCTTACAGGAAATGCTTGTGGAGCCGCATGTGCTTTCCATTCATGGCTTTTTGAACAGAAGCGCAAAAGCCGTCCGCGCTGAAGGGCATTACCCCGTCACGATCCGGGAGGTTTTCAATGGACGGGAGCGGAAATATCGTTTTCAGTTTGAAAATGCGATTCATTATGCAGGGCTGCGCGCTCAGTCGAAGCAGGGATTGTCCGACTGTTACATTCAATGTTACAGTTTCCATGCGGAGAAAGAGAAACCGCTGTTTGCCGGCGTGTCGAAAATCCCGTGCGACGATCATGTCAACCAATACAAAAGCGCAGTGGAGATTCTTTTTGCCGACGGTTCCCGCGATATTGTTGTCTGGCAGCCGTTTTCGGAGATGACTGCATGGGATGGCGAGCTCTTTTTGACGGATGCCCGTGCAGCTTTGATTCGTATCAATTCAAAAGGCAAGGTAAAGTATGTTGCGGTGTCCGGCGGGACGAAACTGATTTGGCGCGGTCGGACTCTGATTGGAAACGGCAGCGGAACTTTGACTGGACGACTTGAGCGGCTTGAAGGGGATATTTCCGGAGATCCGTCCCGTTCGGTATTGGTTCTTACCGGCGCGGAAAACTGGCCGGAGGGTGACGTGCTTAAAGGACATACTGTAATTGCCGCTTATAACCGGGGTAAACGCCGCGAAGCATATACGGTGGAAAGAATAGAGCGGCAGGGAAAGCTGACTCTTGTTCATTTGGCAAATGCCCCATTCTTTATCGATCACCGTGGAGAGGTCAGGGACAACATGGGACGCGGGGAGAAACTGTTGCGGGGAAATCAGTTTTCCGGTACGGAAACCGGAAAGGGTGGGGAGCTGACGCATTATCTATCCGGCTCGAAAGTCACCTTTCCTGAACTCGGGTTGATTTTTACCCTTGAGAATGTCGATATGCGCCATGACAGCAGTTTCCGCTGGTCCCTGTGTGAGCCTGTAGACTTGGTGAAGGCTGGCGTCAAAACCGGTATGCGCTTTCAGGTCTTTCCGGACTGGAAGGATTCCATTATTGAGCTGATGACAACAACAGAAAGGAGTTTTGAAAAATGAAAAAAGCAATGGTTGCTGTTTTCGCATGTGCCGCCTTGAGTGTCTGTGCTGAGATTGTGGAGCGTCCGGATGCGGATACGCTCTGGATTGAAAACGGAAAGGCGCTCAGTGTTGCCGACAAACCGGGAATTCTCACTTGGCAGAAAAAAGATAAACTGGCACTTGCATCACTGGATAATGGCTTTCTCATGGAGGGGAACGGCAGTACCGGCATTTATATTCCTGTCTCCAAAGAATTTCCGTGGCTCTGCATCAATGTGGTTTCCGCGGAACGAATTGGAACGGGGTATCATGCTTTTTCGATCAATCCAAATCTTGACATCGGCATTTGCAGTGTCGTCAGCCGTATTCCGCGTGGAATTTACTGCATTCCGCTGGCGGCGGCTCCGAAATTGACGGAGAAAGTACGCAATCATTATTTTCGGCTGGATGTCAATAACGCAAAGATTCACTTTAGTTCAATTGCCATGGTAAAGGAACCGCCCTGCACGGTGACGGTCAAACCTGTTTCCGTGAAAAAGGGAGACGAAGTTACAATCACGTGCAGAACCCGTTCAAAAGCCCAGTATGTCGAACTTAAATTTTACCAGACATACACGATGCCGAATCTCCGGATTGCAGATGACGTAAAGCGTTGTCTTGCCAAAGCTGTTTCCGGAAGCGATGGGAAGGAATGGACTTTTTCCTTCAAATATGAAGGATTCAAGGGGGGACGCCTGAAAGAGGGGGAGACTTGGAGACGCGGTTCCATCCTGCTGGAAACAGTTGTTGAAACTGATAATGAAGTTGTGAGTTGTTTTCAACCATGCCACGCGGTATTTGAATAAAACATCAAAGTCGGCAATGCGGAAAAAGGGGATGGAGTATCACCTGAGTTATACTATGAAAATCATTCCCTGAAGAATTGGAAAACGGCTTGCGTTTCTGCCGGACAGATCGAAAAAAGCCCTGCGGATCCGATGACCCGCAGGGCTGAACTTTGTATGCGCGGCACGCGCATTGACTAATCTGTAAAAGTTAATATTTCATCTGACAAAACTCAAAACAGGTGCTATATTGAAATGCATCAATAAAAAGAAGGGTCAATCAGATGAACTTGGACGCAAAGATCATTAAGCCGAAGCTTGGAGTTATCACTGTAAAGAATATTGATGGGATGCTTTTCGTGGTTTCTTTTTTTATCCATCGCTAAAGGGAAAATCCCATCTCCAATGCTTTTCCCCTCACATAGAAAAAGATATGAAGATATGTCATCTATACTGGGTGCTTAAAAAATAAGTATGGGCACTTGAAAAAGTTTTTCTGTATAAAATTACCATCAATTAATACCTCAACTGTATTAGCTGCTGGAAAATATCCCTTGTTCTGGTTTGCGTATTGCATGAGGGCAGTATAGATATGCCTTAAATTATTAGCACATGCCATAGTATACCTCCTATAAGGAAAATCTCCTTGAAAGATAATTTTACACAAAAAAAACAATAGAATAACAGCAAATCCGCAGAATATCATCTTTCTCATTTATTATACCCCTATTTTAATGTAACTTTTGAAGTATATGATTTAGACTTACAAAAACTTCTCAGAATAAACTACATCAAGGATTATCTAGAAATTCCAGCATCGTGAAAAATCATTATTTCCCATTGGTAGCATATTCTAATTATCCTTGTTTCGCTTCAATGTTTTTAAATGTTTTGCTGTTGAAATAATTTGACATTTTAAAGTAAAACAAGGTGAGGCTGGGAAATCATACTTAACTGTAATACTATATTTTCCGGGAGATATATAATGGCAATATGTAGCTTTTATACTTGAGGATAATGTCTTATTTGATGATGAGAAATAAATTCTTTTAGCCTCATTATGGTAATCATTTCCATATATAAATGTTTTTGAATTATCTTGTTTATTTGTTAATATGATATAAATATCCTTGGGGTTTAAGGAAAACTTTGGAGGGTTATCCAGTTGTAAGTAAAAACTTAAAGAGGTTGCCTTTGGAATTTCTATATCCGTTGTTCTTTCTTTTTGTAAATCTGTAATGATTGTAGTGATAATAGCTACAGGAAAATTCCAGTAAGCATAATATCCCATAACCATGAGAAGAAATCCCAGCAGCAGTATAATAATTTTCTTACGCATGAGAACATTCCTTTATATTCAGTTCCAAAGAGTCATAAAAACTAAATAAGAAAAAGTCCTCAATGCATCATGCCAACAGATATTAAATGGAAGGGAATATATATAATAGCTTTTTCCTATTCGTTCTCTTAAGAATTTTTCTGCTTTTGCCTTTGAATAATTACATTTTGAAAATGGAACTTTGAAACAATATTTTGTCGGACCAGATTTTAACCAAGGAGGCTCCGCAAACCATGTACTAATTAATGAGCCTTCAGGTCTAGAACTATAATTGTTTTCTTCATCTCCAAATAGTCCCAAAGATCCTCAGGGTGTATTGCGGCTTGGGTCTTTTAACTATTGACGACACGATCTAAATTGTATTCAATTCATTCTATATTCTATTATCCTCATTTTTTGCCGTTTGTCAAGGACTGAAACAATTTTCGTAAAAATTACACGACCATCCCATAGAAATGTGAAAAAATGAAAGGAGACGGCGTATGATACAACTTATATTTTTAAACCAGAAGATAAGGAAATATCATGAAACCGTCGAAACATAAGATGACGGTATTGTCGTAATTTTTCAAGTTGATTCCGCGAAATCTGATTTTGAAAATCGCCAATGCATTCGGAGTTGACCGGCAATCGCGGGTGTTCAGTCCGCCAAGCCACGTTCTTGCACTGCATGCGTTCAAGCCGGACTGGACTGTCGCATACAAACCGAAATCGTGATGCAGGTATGGTTGAGAAGCTGTTTATTGTTTCGGAATGACGCTCCGGAATATCGTCTTCCGGTTACATCATCCAAAAAGGCGGTTTGTCGAGCTCGCGCATTTTCCACTTGTCCAGTTGCTTGCGGACATTTTCCACACCGGGGAATTTGCTGAACAGGAAGCAGCCCTCGGTTTTTTTGATCCGTTCCTGAAGTTCTTCATCGCCTTTGACGCAGGCGCGGTCGACACCGATCAGGAGTTCGATTTCAGGATGCTTTGCCAGATAATCCAGACGTTCCGTGATTTGTCCCGCGTGCCATTGATGGAACAGCTCCAGGTCAAGCTCCTGTCCCGTTGCCGTATTGCGGAAACTGAAATCGGGAAAGATCAGGCGGTTTTCCTCCGCCTTGATATAGGGGGCGCGGTCAATGATCTGCCAGGTTGTTTCCATCTGGTTGAAGCAGCTCTGGAACATCTTGATTTCCTCGGGGATGTAGGCGCCGAAGTTTGTGTAATGGCATTTCAAACCGGAAGTCTCGTCCAGTTTGAGCTTGAGATTGCGTTCCCTTACTTTGATCGCACTGGATATTTTCCATTTCTTCAACCGGCAGAGCGCCGGGAAAAACGAGGCAAGCTGGAGCCCGTATTTGAGGCTGTTTTCCAGAATGGACGCCGGACCGTCGATTTTGAGCCTGATGACCTGTGGTTGTTTTTTATTTTTTTTGTCGGCGACAGCCTCGGCGGTGCAGAGCAGGCGGAAGAATTTCAGATATTTGAACAACCGTCTCAATTCCGCCGGTTCCTCCTCTGCGATTTCCGCTTCCAGTTCGGAACTGAACAGCAGCAGGGACTGCACCAGGGAGGTGTTGTAGCGTTCCAAAAGTTCCGAGGGGAAAATCTTTTTGATGCCGGTCAGCTGTTCGTTTTCCGGCAGGTCTGCATAGATGCCGCTGCTGAGAGTTTCTTCCCTTTCCATGACTTTGTCATGATAGACGGAAATATCTTCGGGGAGTTCCGAATTTTTGAACAGTTCGGCGGAACGTGCGAAAAGAGCCTGCCGCAGCGCCGGATAATCATAATCGCTGCACGAGGAATATTCACAGCGGTCTTCCAGGATCTTCTGAAGCCCGCGCGCCAGTTTCAGGTCGCGTTTCGCATTGACGATCTGTGCCGCGGCGGCTTCGACGTCCATGCGTTTTGACCCGCAGCCGTCGGTATAGACCGCGATCAGTTGTGAGGCGAAATTCAGGAGCGAAGGGTCGCGCGTCTCGATGAAAGAAGGTTTGGCATTGCCCGTCGCAATTCTGTAACGCAGTAAATCTCTGGTCAACATGTTTTTGTGCTCCGGAACGGCGAAAAGGAGGCTGCGGACGGATGTGGCATGAATTTTCTCATTGTTTCCCTTTCATTCCTTGATATACCCGCGCCGGTAGAATTGCAGACGGCGCTGTTCATAGGCGCGGTGCTGGCGGCGGCGGTCGCTGACGCGCATTTCCGAAGTGCCGTCGCTTACGAGCTCATACAGCACTGCCTGTTTGCCGTCTTTTGCGCGCAGAATCCGTCCGAGGCGTTGCACGTGTTCCCGTGTGCTTCCGCTGCCGGAAACCACGATCCCGATGCTTGCCTCCGGCACGTCCACGCCTTCATTGAGAACTTTGCTGGTCAGCAGGACCGGATATTCTCCGCTGCGGAAACGGTCGAGAAAATCTTTCCGCTCCGCCGCCTTGGTTTTATGTGTGAGCACCGGCATGCAGAAAATTTCGCCCATGCGGTAAGCGGTGTCGTTGTCCGCTGTGAAAATGATGATGCGTTCGCTGCGGTTTTCGCGCATGATGTTCCATACGATATTCAATTTCGCGCGGCTGCACTGGGCGATTGCGCGCTGTTTCAGATAGGCTTTCATGGCGTCGCGCCCGCCGGGAAGACGCGCCGAAAGCATGATGAACCTTGTCCAGCCGTCGCGTTCGGAGAAGTCGATCTGATGGGCGCGGATGAAATTGGTGTACATGCGCCTTGCCGCGGCGTATTCCTCGGCTTCTTCAGGGGATAGCGTAACCCGTATCCGGCGCGTGATGTAAGGGGCGAGCACTTTGCCTTCCAGTTCGTCGATGTGCGCCTGAAATACGATCGGACCGATCAGGCGTTCCATGACTTCCATGCCGTCGTCCTCGCGCTCCGGCGTAGCAGTGAGTCCGAGACGGTAGGGGGCGATGCACATGGACGCCGCCATGCGGTTGACCTGTCCGGGCAGGTGGTGGCACTCGTCGAAGACGATGAATCCGAAGCGGTTGCCGATGAACTCCATCATCAGCACCGCCGAGTCGTAGGTGCTGACCGTGATATCTCTGACATCCTTGCTGCCGCCGCCGAGCATTCCTACTTCACATTGGAAAAAGGAACTCAGCACTTTCTGCCACTGGATCATGAGGTCGATGGTCGGCACGACGACCAGAGTCGAGCGCCGGATCGCGGCAATCGCCAGAACCGCGAAATAAGTTTTGCCGGAGCCCGTCGGCATGACGACCAGTCCGCGCCCTTTGGCTTCGCGCCATTTCTCCAGGGCTTTCCGCTGGTGCGGCATGGGAGGGTGCGGATTGAATATTTTCAGGTCGAGAGAGTTGTAACTCCGTGCGGCGTCTTCGATTTCAAGCCTGTTTTCGTAGGCGGTACGCATGATCTTTTCATAATCGGAAGCGGCGGCGCGGTAAGAGTTGACACGGATATCCTGAATCGTGGAGGAGGCGATGGGTTCCGGCAGTTCCGTTCCTTCTTCAGGTTTGACGAGCAGGGTGCCCGCCGAGAATTCGAGTCGTATCTTAGCCATTGCGTCAGGGGTTTTCAAGCATGTCTTTGAGGTGTTGCGAATATTTGAGGAACGAATCGCATGTTTCGGGCAGGGCAAAGGTCGAACCCAGGACGACGGCATTTCCGGCGCGTCCGTGAGAACCTTTGACAAGCCCTGCGTCGGTACTGGTGCGGAACGGATTCCACCACTGCATCGGGAAAAGTTCGCAGGGGTCGAAACCCGGCTTGCTGTGGATGTCCACATGATCCGCATAATCGGGCGCCTCCTCGGGGGTGTCCCACCACTGATAGGAGAAATGATAGCCTTCCGCAGCTTCGAGAATCAGTTCCCCGGCGCGCGGGTGGTTCAATTCCGGCGAATCTCTGCGTTCCATGACGCGCCCGATTCCATTGGACATGCTGAACAACATCTTGAGAGGGTCCAGATCTTTCTCCTCCCTGACATAGACGTGTGCGATCTGGTGGTCGGCAAGGGCGAACGCGCGGCTCGTGACATACTGCGGATAGGTCATCTTCTCTACATGCCGCACATCGAAATAAGAGGAATCGCGCAGAATCCTGTTCGGGTAAACCGGCGTGTCAACCTCCGTGATCTCGTAATCTCCGCAGAATGTGAATTCGTATCCGTTTTCCTGCGCGGTCTGAAAAAGCGCCTCCGCCATTTTCTCCAGCTCGGAGAACGCTTTTGCCGCGCTCCGGCTTTGCGGTCCGTGTTTCTGCTGCGCATAGTCCAGATGCGGAAGGTAGATCAGAACCAGCGATTCTTTTTCGGAGGCAAGGCGGCGTATGGTCTCGATTCCCGCTTCGGTGATCCATTCGGAAGACTTGATCGACGCGAACGGACCCCAGTAGTTCATCAGATTGAATTTGAGCCCGGTGATTTCGCAGATTTCGTGATACAGATTCGGCGGGCGCGAAAGAAATTCCTGAATCATTCCCCCGTGATGCTTGTGTACCGGCGCGGGACTCAGAAAGACATCGGAGTCCGTGCCGGGGCACTGCTGAAAACAGATTTGCGCCACTTTGCCGCCGCGCCGCCGGAAATTTTCCCAGATGCGCGGACCGCTGAAAAGGGTGGACGGCTGTTTCCAGAAGAAAGGCTCCTGCAGCGCACGGTCGAAATAACCGCTTGCGATCATGCCGTGCGCATTGGGAAGCGAGGCTGTTCTGAGGGTCGCCTGAACGGGGCAGGTGAGGGCGGGAAAAAGCGATTCCGCGCGTTTGGGCGAAAGCTTTTCCCAGAATGCCGCCTGTCTGCGGGACTCGAAAAGAGAGTATCCCGCACCGGCTCCCAGAACAACTGCCAGCTTCATTTCTTGCGGAATCCCGCGGTGACGCCGGAAGCGCGGGAGACGGCTGTGCTGCCGGTTCGCGCGATTTCGACGATCTTGTAGTCCGACATCAGCGTCAGGAAGTGCTCGATCTTTTCGGGCGTTCCGGAGATCGCGATGCAGAGTTCATCCTTGTTGACGTTCGGGATGTAGCCGTGGAAAAGTTCCACGAGCTGAACGATCGCCACACGGGTGAGCTGGGTCGTCTTGACCTTGATGATTGCCAGTTCCAGTTCCAGATAATCTTCCGAATCAAGATCCGTGACGGAAACCACGTCGACGAGCTTGTTCAGCTGTTTTTCGATCTGTTCGAGCACATCGTCGTCGCCTCTTGTGACGATCGTCATGCGTGAAAGATTCGGGTCGTGCGTATGATTGACGGTCAGCGACTCAATATTGTAGCCGCGCCCGCTGAAAAGCCCCGCGATTCTGGCAAGTGCGCCGAATTTATTTTCGACAAGCACCGAAATCGTATGTTGTTTGATGTCTTTTTCCATAATCAAAGCCCTCTTTTAAGACTGTTACTTCAACATGACCTGTCCGCCGGTGACGGGGATCGCCTGTCCTGTTTCATATTTCTGTTCGACGGAGTAAAGGATCGCCTTTGCCACGTCCGCGGGGAAACAGCCGCGGTTCATCGGGACTTTCGCCTCGTAGAAACGTTTGACGTCTTCAATGGTTCTGGCGCCGGGAACCTTGCCGCTGTTCAGATACTGGACGAAAAGCCCTCGTTCGGGATTGCTCCAGAGCGGTCCGTCGAAGAAATTGCCGGGGCATACGCTGTTGACCTTGATGCGGTCCGTGACCAGTTCCATGGCGAAGCTCTGCGTGAGTCCGATTCCGCCGAATTTGCCGCCGGCATACGCTCCGTTTTTATTGCTGCCCTGAAGCCCGCTCTTGGAGTTGACCTGAACGATGTCGAGCCAGTCGCCGCCGTCCGCCGTTTCCGCCGCCATGACGGCGGAAACATGTTTGACGCAGAGGAAATACCCGTTGTAGTTGATGTCCGTGACGAACTCCCAGTCCTTGAGGGAGAAGGTCTTGACGGAACCCGCCTTGAGCACGCCGGCGTTGGCTACAAAAAGGTCGATGCCGCCGCAGGTCTTCGTGACGTCGGAAACCATTTTCGCGACGGAACTTTCATCCGCGATATTGACTGCAACGGAGAACGCCTCCACCGCCGGATACTCCGACTTTATGGTGTCCGCCGCTTTCTGCGCTCCCTCGGTATTCATGTCGGCGATCACGATCACTGCGCCCTCTTTGGCAAGTTCTTCCGCGATGCCGTAGCCGAATCCCTGCGCGGCGCCGGTGACGACCGCCACTTTGCCTTTGAGTCTGCCGCCTGCGGACGGATTGGATTTCGCCGCCTGCGCGCGGCGGTAGGATTCCACTTCCCAGTTCTCAATGAACAGACGGTCGCGGTCGCTGAGGTAATGGGGGCCGCCGAATGCCGCCGCAAGCTGTTTCACGAGTCCGGCGTCCGCCGCGAGCGCCGCCACGGTCGAAGCGCCTTTCAGCGTATCGCCCGCGCAGAAGACGCCTTTGCCGGGGACGCTGACCACCAGCGGCTTGAAGCCGTTGGCTTTTACATACGCATCGACATCTTCCTTTTTCGGATCGTCGGACACCATCGGGAAGGATTTTGCATACACAATGTGATCGGGGGAGAGCGGTCCGCCCGTGACTTCGAATTCGCCCGCCCAGGTGATGAATTTGCGCCGGACGGCTTCCCCTTCGCCCGCGCCGAGGATGGTGCGGAGTTTCGGAGCGATCAGTTTTGAGGCCTCGAAATCCGGCTCGGAACGTTTGAGTTCCACTGCGATTCCGGCTTTGGCATACGCCGCTTTCAATGTGGACATGATGTTGTCGTAAATCGCGTTGATCTCCGTATCGGTATCCGCGCCGGCAAACACGCCGTGATTCTGGAGGAAGATCACTTTGGGATCAGTTCCTCTGGCTTTTTTGTAAGCTGCCATCTCGTCCGCGACTTTGCGTGAAAGCGTGTATCCCGGATCGACATACGCGATCCAGAGAGCGTCCGGGAAGAGTTCCGCACAGGCTTTTGCGCCGTTTTCGGCACAGGTCATCCCGTTGACGAGAGCCGGATGGAGGTGCACGACATACCGGAACGGGATGAGTTCATGAAGCGGAGCCTCGACGGAGGGGCGCCCGGAGGATTCCGGGCAGACCGCCGCCATCATGAATTCTTTTGCAATCGCTTCGCGCTGCGCGACATCGGATGGCATGTCGTGAGTAAAGATTTTTTCAATCAGCGCGCGGTCCATCTTGACGAAGTTTTCCGGCTTGATCTTTGCGAGCGCCACGCCGCTGGGCTTGACATAGAGGTATTTTTCATCTTTCACGGAGGTATTGCCTCCGCCGGCAAGGACATACGCCGGATCAGACCCGTACTTGACAGACAATGCTGTGATCGTTTCGAGAGACATGTTTTCAGGCTCCTTTCATTGTTTACAGTAACGATTCCGTAAAATAGCCTGCAAATCAGTGATTTCAAGCAGGGAAAGGTGTCTCTTCCCTGTTTTTAGCGGAAGGTCTTCCCGAAATGACTCATGCGCGGAAGGCTCCGGCTGACGGAGACCGCCGGGCAAAATGGGAACCGGCGGTTCCGGAGAAAAGGATTATCTTTTTTCCGCAAACAGCTTTTTCACCGTTTCCGCAGCGAGTTTCGGACGGCGGTACTGGTCGAAGACTCCGGCGAGATTCTGTGCGAGCGGCTTGCAGCGGATATTGGAGCCTTTCCGCAGGTAGCTTTTCGCATCGTTGAACTGCCAGATCGCGAGTCCGCAGAGGTCCGGCGATGCAAAGACCTGCCTGATGACCTCCGCCAGATACTCCGCCTGGAATTCTTCGGACCATTGTGCTGCGGCGCGGTCATGGCTGCCGTAGAGCCCGCAGCAGCCCATTTCGCTGACCATGATCGGCTTGTCCGGCGGATTGTAAGTTCTGAAACGCTCTATGATCTTGTCGCGGTTTCCCCGGATATAGGAAGGAGGTTCCTCCGCCGCATCCGCGGATATCCAGCCCGGATAGGTGTTGTAGGCGACGATGTCGGTAAGAGCTGTGCAAATGTCATTCCAGACATGGGAGCAGGCGAATGTCACAAGACGGCTGTCATCCTCTTTTCTGATTGCAGCGACCAGTTTCCGGCAAAGCGTCTGTCCTTCCTGTGTGCCGGATTCAAATTCGTTCAGAAACGCCCAGATGATTACGCTGGGATGGTTGACGCTGTTCCGGACCATGAGGCGCGTCTGTTTTTCCTGCAGGGCGATGAATTCCGGGTCCGCCATCTGTTCTTTCGTATTTCCCCAGCCGAGGCTTTCCTCCCATACCAGGAACCCCATGCGGTCGCAGAGGTCCAGAAAACGCTGATCCTGCGGATAGTGACAGCCTCGGATGAAGTTGCAGTTCAGCGCTTTCAGATTCTGGAGGTCTTCGATCATGACCTGTTCCGGCGTCGCCGGCCCGAATTCCGGGTGGGATTCATGACGGTTGAAGCCTTTCAGAAAGACCGGTTTTCCGTTCAGGAGAATCTGCCTCTTTTCCGCCTTGACCTCCCGTATGCCGAAAGATTCGACGATATGGTCGTTTTTCGTTCTGACTTCAAGCGTATGCAGATCCGGCGTTTCCGTGGACCAGAGTTTGAAGTCCGGCACAGCCAGTTCAAGCGAAGCGGAATGAGCTTGTATCGTGAGCGTTTCTGACCTGAACGCATTTTCCGTATCGAATTTCAGTTGGACGGCAAGCGTTTTCGGCACATCGCCCCGGAACAGAAAGCGCAGATTCACTTTTCCTGTCCTGTAATCCGTCGTGCGTATCTGGACGCAGTCGATGCAACAGCCTTCCGGCAGGAGATGCAGTGTGACGCCGCGGTAGAATCCGCCGAATGCGTAAAAATCATAATAGGGCAGGAACAGCTTCATTTTTTCGGGATCGAACCGGTTGTCCAGTGCGGCGCAGAGGGTATGCTTTCCTGCCGTAAGTTTCCCCGTTTTAAATTCGACGCCGGAATAGGGCAGGTTCGTGAACCCGATTTCCCTGCCGTCAATCCAGAAACGTGCACGGAGACCGAGCCCACCGAGTTTCAGCAGGGCGTCCGGCGCATTCTGCTCCAGCGTGAAATCCGTCCGGTAAAGCGCGATTCCCCGTTTGCAGTAATACGCGGGGGAGCAGTCGAACGCTCCGGGAACGCACATGACGTCATGGAACGTGAATTCTGCGGGATCAAGCTGTTCCAGTTCCGCGTCGCCGATGAAATTGAAGTCCCATGCTCCGTCGAGAACAAGGATTTTTCTGGATGGGTAAAATGGATAGGCATTCATACTGTTGTGACCTCTCGTTTTTCTTTACGTTTGCATTAAAATATCCTGCCGCAATAGTTTGTGCAACCGGATTTTTGGCTGAAAAACCGGACTTTTGAGGCATTTGCAAAGGATTTCCGGTTGTAAAAAAGGCTCTGAAATGCTAAAATATATTATTTTGAAACTTGAAACTTTCCGGGAGACGACCATGCAGACAGTAACAGACGAAATCAAAAATTTCCTTGCCAATTCTTCAGGTATCCGAAAAATGTTTGAGGCGGGAATTGAATTGAGGAAAAAATACGGCGATGATAAAGTTTATGACTTCAGCCTCGGCAATCCGGATCTTCCGCCTCCGGCTGAAGTCGGGAGCGCACTCGAAAAAATCGCGCTCAAATCCAGGGAGCCGTTTTCCATCGGCTATATGCCGAACGCCGGATATCCGGCTCTCCGCCGGAAGCTCGCCGGGAAACTTTCCGCCGAGCAAGGGGTGGAAATACCGGCTTCCAGTGTGGTTGTCACCTGCGGTGCGGCAGGCGGGATCAATGTATTTTTCCGCTCGGTTCTTTCCGCCGGGGATGAGGTGATCACGCCGAGCCCGTATTTTGTGGAGTATGGCTTCTATGCGGGAAACTTCGGCGGCAGGCTGGTTCCGGTGAAATCCGTGGATTTCACTTTTGAACTGGATGTGGACGCAATGGCAAAAGCCGTGAATGAGAGGACGCGCGCGATTATCCTCAATTCTCCGCATAACCCGACCGGTCAGATTTATACCCGCGACCAGCTTCAGGCGCTTGCGAAAATCGTTGCGGATGCGGAAAAGCGTTACGGGCGTGCAATTTACATCGTTGCGGACGAGCCCTATCGTTTCCTGAATTTCGACAATGCGGATATTCCTTCCGTGTTTGAATATTTCCCGCACAGTGTCGTGATCGGTTCTTTCTCGAAGAGCCTTTCCCTTGCCGGCGAGCGTATCGGCTATATTGCCGCGAATCCCGCGATGGAGGGGATCGACGATCTGATGAACGGGCTGATTCTCTGCAACCGCATTCTCGGCTTCGTGAATGCCCCGGCAGTCGCCCAGCAGATTCTGATGGAGTGCGCCGATGCACAGGTCGACCTGGATGTCTACCGCGCCCGCCGTGCCGCGATGGCGGAGGTCCTGACGGATGCCGGAATCAAATTCACAATGCCGAAAGGCGCATTTTATTTCTTCCCGAAATCGCCTGTCGCAGACGATAAGGCATTCATTGATGCGCTTGTGAAGGAATGCGTGCTTGCCGTTCCCGGAAGCGCGTTCGGCGGCCCCGGTTATTTCCGTATGGCGTTCTGCGTGGACGAGAAAGTGATCCGCGCTGCCGCTCCGGGCATGAAACGCGCCGTCGAAGCTGTGTCGAAGTAAGGTTTTCCTGACCGGGAAGACAGTCTGATGCCGCGGCGCGGCCCTGCGCCGGGCAGTTCATCGAAGCAGGGGCCTGAAGGCTTGTCTTCTGGATTTTGCCTTTCCGGTCTTTCGTCTGTTCTTCAGTTCTTGGCGCAGGAGTCCGGACGGTTCCGCCGCAATACGGTTCGGACTTTTTTTCCGTTTTTTTCGAAAAGAGGGGTTGACAGAACGGGTTTTTTGTTTATAATATATTACATGAAACATTACAGGTAACATGCAGGATAAGAAATGACACCGGCGCAAAAACTTTATGAAGACTTGAGAACGGAGATTCTGGAGCGGAAACTTCTGCCCGGCATGTTGCTGCCTTCGGAGAACGAGCTTTGCGAGAAATATTCGATCAGCCGTCCGACCGTGCGCCGGGTCCAGGAAAAACTCTGTGCGCAGAACCTGATTGAGAAGCGGCCCGGCGTCGGGACGTTTGTCAAGGATATGGACGGCGGCAGCAGTGCGGCGGAGATGCCGGAGTTCCGGATCGGCGTTGATTTCCTGATGGAGATGGGCGCACATTATTACGGCAGGCTGATGCAGGGGGTGCATCGCTCTCTTTATGGTAAAAACTGCATGTTCTGCTCTCTTTACGGCGAGTACCTGGCGCCGGCGAATATTCCGCCTCAGCTTGACGCATTGCTGCTGATGAAAGCCGGGGATCATGACCGGGAGGATTTCAAACGTGCCGTGTCATGCGGCAAACCGGCGCTCCTGATCAACCGTCTGCCGGCGGAACCGGAGCTTGCCTATTTGTCCGTGGATCACCGGAAGGAGTCTGAGCTTGCGGTCACGTATCTGCTGCGATCCGGCTGCCGGGACATTGTTCTTGCCGGAAACCGGGAGGATGAACGGACTGTGGCGCTGCGTTCCCGCGGATGGGAGGATGCATACCGCAATGCCGGTCTTGAAGTGCCGTATCATCTGACTGTAAATGCGGAGGATTTGCTTTCCTGTCAGGAAAAAGTGAAAGAGTTTATCCGGACGCGGAGTTTTTCCGCCGTTTTCTTTACGAATATGGCAATGATGCGGGCTTTTTACCAGGCTTTTCTGCAGTGCCGCAGCGAACGCATGGATACTTTGTCCCTGATGTGCTTCGATGATCTGGATCATATTTCCGAGTTCAATGATCTTGTGTGCAGTTTTGTCCGGATGCCTCTGGAGCGGATGGGGGAGATGGCGATTGAATATTTACGCAAGAAGAAAGCGGATCCGTATCTGCCGGTTCTGCGCAGGCTGATGCCGTGCAGCATGGTGATACGCCACCGTCCGGAGGGATGAAAATGTCATATCAACAGATAAACAATACAAGGAGTCTGAAGATGAAAAGAGTGAAATTCACATTGATTGAATTGTTGATCGTTATTGCGATTATCGCGATTCTTGCGGGAATGCTTCTGCCTGCATTGAATGCGGCGAAAGAAAAGGCGAAAATGATCAGTTGTCTTTCAAATCTGAAGCAGGTGGGAATTTCCGCGGGAATGTATATGGACGATTATGACGGCGTTCTGTTTCCCGGATATTTCGCGCCCGCCGGTTCCGCCACCCGCGACGGACGCGACCTCTGGGGCGGAATGCTTTACTATCATGGCTACCTGAAGGACAATAAGTTTCTGCATTGTACGACGACACCCGGAATCAGGCCGGTCAAAGTGGATGAAAACAATATTCCCGTCAGCTGGGATATGTTCACGCAGACTTACGGTATCCGCGCCGTGAAACTGGTGGATGGAGCCCTGACGACTAAAACACGGGAATCATGTTTTGACAACAAGGATGTGAAAGGAATTCCCGTCAGTTCGCGGATTCTGTTCGCCGACTCCAAAATCAAGACGACCAGTGCATCCAACAAGCCGGATGATCCCTGTTACATTCTTTCCAGTTACAAGTCTCAGCAGTGCATAGGAAGACGGCATGGAAAGATTGCGAATGTTCTTCTGGGCGACGGCCATGCGGAAAGCATGGATATCAATAAGATCGCCGCGCTTGGAGATCTTTACACAGTGCAGATGGTTTATTGAAGAAAGGAACAGGTGAGTATGTTGTTGAGGAAAATTCTTTTTGGACTTTCGGCGTTTGTTCTCGGCATTTCCGGCGCTGTGTCCGCACAGCAGAAGGATGCGTCGCTTCTCTTTCATTACCGGTTCGACAGGGACAGGAATGTGGAGCTGAAAGGCAATGCCGGACTCGTGGACGGTGTTCTGCGCCTTGATGGGAAAAGCGGTTATGCAGTGGTGCCGGACAGCAGGGGAATGCATTTCACGGAAAGGGGAATGACGCTTGTCGGTGTCGTGAAGTTCAATGACAGCGAAACGAAAGGCGGAGAAAACGATGCGCATGATATCATCATGGCGAAAGGAAGGGAGTTCATTTTCGGGCGTAACTCCAAAACAATGTATATCAATTTCCATGACGGGAAAAACTGGGTCGGCACCACAATGGGCGGAACCCCCGCAGCCGGGGTATGGACTCATTTCGCGGCGGTATTTGAACGGTTCAACGATCCCGCGCAGGGGGATGTCGGTTATCGCCTGAGCATTTTCGTCAATGGCGAGCCGGAGGTGCGCAAGCGTTTCCTGATGGTGAATCCGAAGCCGGTGGATGCGCCTGTGGAAATAGGAAAGGGATTCGGCGGGGGACCGTGGTTTTTCCACGGTGATATTGCCGAAGTCGCCATGTACAACCGTGCATTGACCGATGGCGAGATCGCAAAACTGTCCGCCGGATGCGGACGGGTCGATGTGGTCCGGAAGGGGTTTGTAAAGATCAAACCGGAGCTTCAGAAGAAACTGGAGACGATGCAGAAAAACGCTTCGCCCGAAGGCAGATGGCTGTTGAATGTTTTCCGGCGGATGGGGGCAACCGGATTTTCACAGGAGAAACTGGAGAAAATCATTGCCTCTCTCGGAAAGATTCCGGAGATTCATGGCATGGAGGAACTTGCGGAAGCCTTTCATGACATTCAGAAGGAGTTCAGGATTCTGACGACGGACTCCCTGGCGGTTCTGCTTGCCGTTGGTTCGGGGGAGGGGGCTTACCCTGCGGCGGGCGTCATGGACCGGCGGACAAGGAAAGATCTTTTCGGAGAACGTGGATTTGCATGGAACATTGCATACCGCAGGGGGAGGGCGGCTGGCGCTGTCGAACATAATGCGCCCGGCGTCTCCTGGACGGTGGATGCCGTCCGGCAGTCCCCGGATAAAGCGGAATTCAGGATCACATGGAATTGCGCATCGCCGTTTTCATTCCGTGCGGAATCGGAAGTCGTGCTCGCCGGTCCGCGCATTGAAAGCAGTTTTGAAGTGATCAACCGTTCCCCGGATGCGGTCATTTCGGATGTGGCGTATCCGTCTTATGCGTTTGCCCGGCTCACCGGCGGAAACGACACGATGGTTTATCCGTGGATGTCCGGTGTCCTTGTGAAGAATCCGATGGAGGAACAGTTTATTTTCGGGCAGGAGGGAGTGTTTCCGTCCGGGCGCATTCCGCTTCAGTTTGCGGCATATTATGACGATGCGAACGGCATTTACTTCGGCGTGGAGGACGGTCTCGCCCGGACCAAGCGTTATTCCGCGACGGGCAAACGCGGCAATCTGAATATCGTATGGAGTTCTCCCGTTCCCGCGGCGGTGGACGGCAGGGGCGGCAACTCTTTCAAGCTGAACGGGAAAGCCGTAATTGAGCTTTATTCAGGCAAATGGTTTGAAGCGGGACGGATCTACAGAAGATTTCTGGAAAAGGAGGCGCAATGGTGGATTCCGGAGCTTCCCCGCAGGGATACGCCGGAATGGTTTCGCGACAATACCTTATGGGTTCTTGCTTTTGCCGGGAGTGCCGGCAGTGCGGAGCAGATGAAGGAGGAAGCCGCTTATCTGCGCAGATATTTTGAGCTGCCTTTCGGAATTCACTGGTATCACTGGAACGATATGAAAAGCAAAGGCTGGCCTCATTTTTATCCGAAGGATTTTGTCGTCAGGATGAATGAGGAGATCCGCAGGGCGGGTGTTTACACTATGCCTTATATTGATTCGCGCCTCTGGCAGATCAATGACGGTCCGAATCATACGGATTATATGTATCGTTCGCACGGCTTGAAGTATGCGGTGAAGAATGCGGACGGTTCTCTCAATAATGAGAATTATGGGAAGAATCAGGTCTTTACCGTGATGTGCCCCGGCGCGGAGGGATGGCGCAACTGGATGGCGGGGCTCACGGAACGTGTTGCCTCCTACGGATTCGATGCGATTTACCATGACCAGGTCGGAACCGCTGCTCCGAAGCTTTGTTTCGATAAGTCGCACGGGCATTTTCTGAACGACGGCGCCGTCTGGCTCGAACAGGGATACAGCCCGATGTTCCGTGCGATCAGGGCGGTTCTTCAGAAAAAATATCCGCGAGTCTGCCATACGACGGAAGAAGCCGCCGACCCCTACCTGCGGGCGATGGACGGGTATATGGTCTGGCGCTGGGTGGACGCCAATCAGGTGCCGCTGTTCCAGTCCATCTATTCCGGGCGCGCCCAGTTCGTCGGACGCGTCTATAATCATCAGAAGCCCGGCGATGAGCAGTCTTTTTTCAGTAAAGCCGCGCAGCAGTTGGTCAATGCGGAGCAGCTTGGCTGGTTTACATTCAGTGAAATCAGGCAGCCCGGCGGAAAACGCCTGTTCATAAAGAAGCTGATGCATATCAGAAAAGCTCTGCTGCCTTACTTCAATAACGGGCAGATGCTTCCACCGGTAAGGTTCAAAGGGAAAATCGAGGTGGAGCGGAGCAAGTGGGGCGGCAATTTCCCGCAGATGGTCACGATGCCGAAAATCGCAAGTTCCGGTTTTGCCGGAAACGACGGTTCGACGGTTTATCTCTTTGTCAATACGGTTAATGAAACCGTCAGCGCAACTCCTGATCTTGGTCCGGGAAAAACATTCCGGGTTTGCCGCGAGGGGGCATTCGCCCCGCTCAGGGGGATTGCCGGGCAGGCCGTGACTCTTGCACCGAGGACTGCGGAAATCTGGGTGGATGGGACCGAAGCTGAGGCGGAGCGGATTCAGGCTGTCATGAAGAAAATTGCGTCCTTCGATTACGGAAAACCCTCAAGTTTTGTGAAAAAGGTCACGTATCAGCCGGCAAAGGGAAATAGCGGGACATGGTTCACTGTGGAGAACATCGCCTCTCTTTCCGACTGTGAAATAGCGCAGAGCGGAAAACATGTCGGGAGATTTCAGGATGGCGCCCTGATCTCGTTCGGCGAAATTGACTTCGGGGCAAAAGGCTCCGGACAACTGGAAGTGACTGTCGGCGTCGCCCCTGAATATGAAGGCGGTTCTCTGGATGTGATCATTCATGGAAAAGAGTCCGGGGAGGAGATCGCCGGAACCTTGAAACTGTCAAGCACCGGAGGTTTCCGCGAATTCAAAGTCATGCCGCTGTCTCTGAAAAAACGTCTGACCGGAAAGCATTCCGTGACATTCCGCATCAACGGCACTGCCGCATGCGACTTCAAAAGCTGGAGATATCTGGAGTGACTGCACGGCATTCTGCCGCCGTCTGCCGTTGACCGGCAGCAGGGAGGGGAAAGGACTTGAAGTGACTGACAAATGCGGGAATCCGGTATTTCAGCCTGCAAGTCCTTTTCATTGAAAAATGATTTGATCATGCGATATTCTGCATCGCAGAAATAGTTTCGTGCAGGATTTTCAGTCCTGTCGCATTCCAGCGCAGAAAAGTTGGCCGAAGGCAAAATCCCCCGATACCCCTGTGTGCCTTGTATCGGGACAGTTCGTTCCGCCGGTGAAAAAGTCTACTGTTCCCATTCGACCGCGATGATCTGACCGCCGGACAGTTTCGGCAGTTTGAGTTTCAATATGCCGTTCCGTTCTGAAAAATCCATTCTTTCGCGCGATGGGACCAGATATGCCTGCCGCGCTTTTCTGCCGTCTGTCCGGAGTTGAATGGCAAGGTCAACGGCAATGGACGGTTCTTCGATGATCTCCATTGTGCCGCCGCGTTTTTCCGGAACATAGCATAGCAGATGAATCATGGTTCTGGTTTTCTGTTCCGTCAGAGTTGCGACGCCGTAGGACGGCAGATTTTCCACCGTCAGCAGCGGAACGGGCAGCATCTGTTTCAAAACATTGCCGAGCAGGCGCTTATAGAGATGCGGCGCATATCTGAAATAGTTCAGGGCGATCGGGAAAGAGAAATGCCATATGTCCCCGTTTGCCATGCGGACCAGTCCTGCATGATCCGTCATCTCCTTTTCGGGGATGTAAAGATATTCATGGCGCAGATCCCAGTCTCCGAAATTGAAATAGCCGCGTCCGAGTGCGGCAAAAGAGCGGGCATTCTTTTTCGGACTCACGGCAATTCCCTGTTCGTAGACGGTGATCCCCATGTCAGGAATTCCGTCCGCTATTTCTCCGGCGACATGCAGGAAGGTATAATTGAATGTCTCATCCCCTTTGAAATGCAGTGACTGCTTCAGGCAGGACAGCATAAATGCGTTCCCTTCCGCATTCAGCGCGGAGTGGCCGGAGGAGATGATTTTCCCGCCTTCAGACAGGTATTGTTCCAATTTTTCTGCCAGGGTTTCATTTACGCGCACGTCATCCGGCAGAAACAGAATACGGTATGGGGTGAAATCCGCCAGATCGTCGATCACGTCATATTGATGTTTCAGCTCCGATAACATGCGCGACGCTCCGGCGAGGATTGCAGTCTTATTTCCCCGGTTGCTGCAGTTGCCGCGGAGCCACGGTGCAAGAATCGCAATCTCCGCAACGGATTTCGCCTTGTCCGTCCATTCATCCAGAGCGGCGGTCTTGCCATAAACTCTGCCGATCATCTCATAAACAGGAGCCTGAAGCTTCCCGCGCGGATGCAGATGATCCCCGATGCAGCAGGTGCCGCCGTTGGCAATGGAATTCATACAGTCGTACAATAACGCCGCTTCAGGGCGGATTCCGCCGAGGTCTCCCCAACTGCGTTGAAAGCGTCCCGTCATCGTGTAGTAAGGTTTGCCGAGCGTGCGGATATAGCGGATCTGCGATGGCAGGTAATCGTATCCCCATCCGCCCTGCGGAAGAACTTCCAGTTCCACGTGAGTCGGCTGCTCCCGCGCCTCTACTCCGAGAAAATACAGAAACAGTTTTTCATTATAACTGTGCGCCAACTCCGCAATGGCGTTTTTCAGTTCGATTTTCGTACGGTATGCGAAATTCTCCGCCGCATTTCTGTCCTTCGGGTCCATTCCCAGGGAGCGCATCTTTTCAAGACATTCGATCCCGTAGCAGACCGGCGTGTTCATGGAATCGAAAATGAGTCCGTCCACGGGATAATGTTCCAGCACTTCCCTGATCATTGCGAGCAGATGGACCCTGTATCCGGAATTGAAACACATCGTCCGGAACCAATGGTTCATCTTGTCGAAGGCGTAAACCTGCCCGGATTCGTTGACGGTACACCATTCCCGATGGCGCAGTGCTTCCTCATGACTGAGTCCCGCGTTGAAATAAACCGCGACGCGAATCCCGGCCTTTTTACAGGCATGGATGATCTCCCCCATCAGATCGAACTTCAGCCCCGGATAAACGGTGCCGATTCTGGTCGGATAATAGCAGAATCCGAGGTTGCATTTTGCAAAGATATTGATGTATTCGACTTTTGCCTTTTGGAGAGTCACGGCGAATTCCCGACCGTTAAACTCCGTTCCGACGTCGTTGCATCCCGGCATCGTGTGAAAGTCAAAGTGAATCGCCCGTTTCGGAAAGTAATTGGTTATTGCATTCATTTCAAATCCTGTTGTTGGGATTGTTTTTGAGAAAACAGCCTTTCAAGTTCAGTTGTCCAGCGCTTTACTTTATTCATGTCATAGGAATCGTTCCATTTTTTTTCGATTCCTTCCTTGTTTTCAACCTGAGAAATCAGAACATCGAACAGGGAATATCGAAAGAGAATCAATTGAACATCAGAAGAGTGGAGCAGGGGAAGTTCCCTGTAAGGCAGGGCGCAGTCAAATTGCGCCCCCGTCCTTCTGCTGCCGCGACATTCCCCCTTGCAAAAAAATAATCATCATTAATAATTCTATCAACGTGAATGACTTCAATTGACTCTTTGAATGTGAGTGACGAAAGATGCGCATACCGGGTTCCTTTCTGTAAATTGTGTATTTTATGTTTTTTGTGTTGAATCACGTATGATCAGCTTCACCGGAAGCAGAAGGTTGCGTTCCTGCTCCGCAGACTGTCCGTTCCTGACAGCGTCAATCACAAAACGTGTTGTCATGCTGCCGATTTCTTCAAAATTCTGTGACAAAGTCGTCAGGGCGGGGCGCATCAGGGAGGATATGCCGAGATTGCCGTAACCGATCAGAGAAAACGCCTCCGGAACTTTCAAACCGGCTGTCTGGGCGGATTGAAGCAACTCTATGGCGGTAATGTCCGAATCGCACAGGATTCCGTCATAACCGCCGCCGGTGATCTTTTTCAATATCTGATCCATGCTCCTTTGAAATGCCTGCTTGCCCTGTTCCGGAGAAAGGGTGAAGACGGTTTCCGGAGCTTCCGGAAAATGCTGTTTCATTCCTTTGCGGAATCCCTCCCTGCGTCTTTTCTGATATTCCGCCTGCTGCCGTGATTTGTCTTCATGGGTGAGCAGTGCCGCCCGCCTGCATCCTGACTGTTTCAGGAATTCCACGGCACATTCCATTCCCCGGGAATCATCCGTCGTAACGCCGATTCCGCGGGGATTGCCCAGATTGGCGGTTCCGTAGGGAATTTTCTGTTCATCCAGTATTTTCATGATCCGCGGTGCCGCGTCCAGCCTGGCAATATGGAAAATGACTCCGGCTGTGCGCCAGCCGATCAATTTGCGGATGATCTCCTCTTCATTTTTTCCAGTAAGATGATATACTGTCACCGCATAGTCCTGCGCGGCGGCTTCATCCAGTACGCCGTTCTGAATCCGCCCTGTGTATTCGATACAGCCCATTTCCGCACTGATGAATGCAAGGACATTGCCGCGCCCGCCCGCAATGGAGGCTGCGAGCTCATTCCGGCAGTAACCCGTGAATTTTGCCCGCCATCGGGCTCTCGCAGCCCGCAATGGAGGCTGCGAGCTCATTCCGGCAGTAACCGAGCTCTTTTGCTATCCGCTGTATCCGCTCCCTCGTTTCAGCTTTAAGCCGGTCCGCCTTCGGACGGCGGTTCAGGACATGGGAAACGGTTCCGATGTCCACTCTGGCTCTCTCTGCAATGTCCTTCAATTTGGGGGGCATGCCATCATTCCTTATATTAATCCAAACGCTTGGATTTTTCTGTTATTAATTATAAACGGAAAATTTGATTTGTCAATACCTGTTTCCGGAAAAATTCATTTTTCTGCGGAAAATGTAATCCATCGCATTGATGTCTTGCATCTGCCTGAGCCAGTTCTTTTCTGCGGCAGATGAATTTTCCGGAAGAACATCAGAAGGATACGTTATTTTTAAACACCCCTGTTCCTTGATGTCCTGTCTGCCTTGCGATGAAGCCGGAGAGGGCATTCTGCTGTTTTTTTTGAAAAATTTATCTGTTTTTCAGGATTTGCCTATTGACATTTTCCGGTTTTTCATTATAATTTAAATATAACGTTACAATTAAAGTTTAAGAACTGCGGAGCATCATGAGCATTACCCTGAAAGATATCGCGCAACAGGCGGGAGTCAGCCAGATGACGGTCTCCCGCATCCTGAACGGCAAGACGCAGGGACAGGTTTCGGAGGAGGTCATATCGCGTGTCCGGTCGATTGCTTCGGAGCTGAAGTACCGCTCCAACCGGACAGACAGAAAACTGAATTGTCTTTTGAATCGGGATGCGCAGGATGCGGAACTCCCGAAAGTCACGGTGCTGACACCGGCGCCTGATTTTCTTGAAATGCCGGGCAGAAGCGCCAGGATACTGAACGAAGTGCTGCCCGGTATTTTTCAGGCGGCGGCGGAAGCCGGCGGAATGGTGGAGATCCTGCCGGTTTCCAAAGCGAACGATCCGAATAAAATCGAATGGCCGTGGCTGAAGACGTTTGGTTCCGGTTCCCGGATACTGGCTCTTTCTCCGTGGTTCATGGTGCCGCTGGCGGAGCTTTCACGGCGGGGGTGCCGCGTTGCGCTGATACAGGGCGAAGAATTCTGGCGGAACATGACGCTGCGCTTTGCGGATGAATGGGCGATCTTCACCTACCGGAACCGTCTGGGGTATGAGACATTGACGGAGCATCTGCTGGAACAGGGATTCTCCAGGATTGCCCTTACGGTTTACAGAGAATATATGGATGAGCCGGAATATCCGTCGATTACCGGCGTCTCAAACATTCTGGAAAGATACGGGAACTCTTACCGCAACTATATTGTCATGAGTGAGGCGGACTACCGTCCGGAGGAGTTTGCGCGCGCTTACCGGGAAAATCCGTTCGATGCGCTGATTTTCCTCCAGGCGGAGGGCGTGAGCTGGAATTACGGGAACTCACTTCAGGCGAATCTCGGACTGCCGGAAAGTGTAAAAGTTGTTTATGCTTATGACAATCAGGACTGTCTCCGTTTTTCCCCGCGTCTGTCCGGCATGTCCTATCCGCGCCGGGAAATGGCTGTCGATGCGGTGAAGCTGCTGTTGTCCGACGATTTTTCCCCCGGCGAGCGTTTTTGCCCCGGGGCATTCATAGAACGGAATTAAAGAAAAGAGAGGATGAAAATGAGACACGGCAGAAGTCCACATTTACGCAGTATCTCCGCATCATGTACATTAATCGAGTTTTTCATGATAAAAATTTTAAAGAGGATATTCCATTCAGGCAGGAGTCTATCCCGCCCCTGCCTCGCTTCTCCTTTCTTCCTTCGATTGTTGAATTGTTCCAATGTTCGATTGTTCCAATGTTTTTCTACTTTTTACTTCCCTGTTTCCTGTTCCATGTTCTTACTTCGCAGGGTAAAAATACGGATTTTTACCCTGATCGAGCTTCTGATAAGGAAAATTTGTAAGAAGAATATAATGCAAAGAATAAGTCTGAATCTGAATTCTGAATTCTGTTCTGATGAAAATGTTTTTCAGGGCCTCGCGGAGCGAGTCCCCCACCATGTTTTTGTTTCCAATGCCGAAATCTCTTGTAATTCGCGGCTGAGAACGGTCTCCCAAAGAGAACGCAATCAATCCCCGTCCAACCTCGCTTCTCCTTTTTTCTTTCGATTGTTGAATTGTTCTAATGTTCAATTGTTCAAATGTTTTCCCGTTCCCTGTTCTTCTGTTCCTGCTTCAAGGATGAAAACAATGGTTTTCACCCTGATCGAGCTCCTGATCGTGATTGCGATCATCGCGATTCTTGCGGCGATGCTTCTGCCGGCGCTGAACAAGGCGCGCAGCATGGCAAAACGTGCAGTCTGCCAGAGCAACATCAAACAGGTCGGCAGCGGGCTGATCAGCTATTCCATGGACCACAATGACATTATTCCGCCTTACAAAATGAACCTGACCGGCGGTATTTATGATAATCGCGGTTTCACTGGATATGAGGACGGCAGTATCACCTGGGCGCATCTGGTCGCACCCTACTGGGGAATTCCCTACGGGGACATCACCAGAAATTCCAATGCGTCACAGCGTCATTTCGATACTGTTCCGGCACGTTTCCGGAAAGGCATTCTGAAATGCCCTGCGCTGAATATCGACACAATCTATATCGGAATGCCGCATTATGGAATGCACCAATACAATATCGGAGGACACCTTTACAGCACAAGCGGACCGTATTCCTCACTGGCGGTAAAGACTCTCGGCAAAGTCAGGTCTCCGTCGCAGAAAGCGCTGTTGATTGACACCAAATACAACGCATTCAACAGTCAGCCTTACGGGAAAATCGTTGAAGGAGGATTCGATCCCGATCCTTACAATGCATTGTATGGATACTACTTTTTTGCGGGCGAGGCGCACATGGGGCTCGGCAGGCACGGCAACGGTTTGAACGGAGTGTTTCTGGACGGACACGTTGAATATATCTCACGGTCACGCATTGTTCAGAGCATGACCATGCCGTCACGCTGGACAAAAGATATGTTGTTCTGGTTCGGACAATGAATTCAACAAATATTTCATCAGAAGGAGATTTGAAACGTATGAAGAAAACACTGTTATTTTTAGCCTGCGCTCTCGCCGCACTGGCGGCTGCCGCCGCGCCGGAGCCGTATGCGAACCCTGCATTGAACCCGGTGAAGTTCAAGGAAACGCCGAAACATGCCGGTATTCCGCTGATTAAAGACGGCAAGCTGAATTTTGTGATTGTCCGGGACGGAAAGGCGGAAAAAGACACGCCCCGGCACTGGCGGTCGATCACGCTGGCGGTCGAGGCGTTGACGGATGCACTGGAACGGACGACCGGGCAGAAACCGGAAGTCGTGGATGCGGGTTCGGAAGCGGCGGAAAAAGCGCCGTATGTCATTGCCGTGGGAAAAAGTTCTCTGACGGACCGGCTCGGGCTGAAACCGCTGGAACTTCCCAAAGAAGCGTTTCTTGTAAAAAGCTTCGACCGGGGCATCGTGATCGCCGGACACGACGGGTCGCTGATTCCGGGCACTTACAACTCCATGGACTGGAGCCGTTACCGGATCAACGGCACGCTGAACGGTGCGTACGATTTCATCGAACGCGTCCTGGGAGTCCGCTATTATTATCCAGGCATCGGAATTGTCGCCCCGAAGCTCACGAACCTGACGATGAAGCCGCTCTCGTACACCGATGAACCGCATTTCCGCAACCGTTACAACTATGCCTACAATCTGGACTTCCGGAAAGGAATGCCGTGGAAAGGCGTGAAGAATGAAAACCGGTTCGATCTTGCGTGGCGCATGGCGATGTCCACACGTTTCAATGACGTCTGCCATACCCCGGACCCGCATCTTCTCCTGGCGGCTTATCCCGACAGGAAAAATACGATTTTCTTTACCGACACCAAAGGATATCAGTATTACAATCCGGCGACGCATATCGGAAATCTGATGGACATCACCAATCCCGAACTGGCGCATCTTCTGGTACAGGCGTTCAAAAAATATTATGATACGGACGGCAAATGGCGCGCGCCGTGGAGCGACGGCAGACGCACCTGGTATCCGCCGAATTCGGAATATGTTCTGTTCGGGCAGGCGGACACCTTCGTCCATGACCTGATCAGCGAAAAAAACAGACATCTCTTTCCAGCATCGCGCCGGAACAGCGCGGCAGGAATGCTTTCCGATCTTTACGTGAACTTCTATATCTGGATCGGAAACGAGCTGAAAAAGGAACTGCCCGGCAAGCGGCTCGGGGTTCTGGCATATCACAACTACACTCTGCCGCCCGTCGTCTGCAAAAACATTCCCGACAATATCGACGTTCAGGTCTGTTCCGGCAGAATCGTCATGAGCAAAGCCGATGCGTCGCAGAAACAGTGGCGGGAAATCTTCAAGGGCTGGTATGACGCGCTCGGCAAGCGGCAGGTCACGGCATGGACTTACGGGGCGCAGGGAACGGCGTTTACGCAGGCGATTCAGGGGCGCTATATGCGCGATTACATCAACTGCATCCGTCCATGGCTCTCCCGCGACGGGCTTTTCTTTGACGCGTCGGGCCTCCGCTGGAACTATTACTACTCCTACTATGCGGTATACCGCGCGTTCTGGAATCCCGATTTCGATTATGACGCCGCATTGGAGGAGCACTGGGAAAAACTCTATGGGAAAAAAGCCGGAGCCGCCCTCAAGGCGTTTTACCGTCTGCTCGTGGAACGGTGGGAAAAGGTTTATATCGCCGGAATCAACAGGGAACCGGTTTCTGTTGCAAACACGAACGTTACCCCGGACCGTCTCTACCGCGCCTACAATGTTCCCACGATCGACCGCCTGGAGGCATATCTGAAAGAAGCGCTCGCCGCCACCGCACCCGGCAGCATCGAGCGTCAGCGCGTGGAATTTTTCGCCGCGCCGTGGCAGAAGGATTTCACTGCCGCACGCGCCTATGCTTCGCTTGTGATCCCTGTTTATGAGGTGAAACAGCTCGGCGGGAACGACCGGATTGCGATTGACGGAAAACTGGATGAAAAAGCCTGGAGCCGTGCGGGCGTGATTCCGATGCAGGATGCGAAGGGAAGCGGCGCGGAACTGCCGTCGAAACCGCAGGGAAGACTGCTCTGGGATAAAAACGGAATTTACCTTGCCTTTACCTGCTCCGGCAAACCCGTCATCAATAAAGGGGATGTCTGGTTCGGGAGCGACAACATCGAATTTTTCCTTTCGCCGGGGACGGAAAAGGAGGTCTATTACCAGTTCGCGGTTTCCCCCGGCAACGACTGGAGTGACGCTTACAAGGTGGAAAAGCCCATGGAAGCCGGACTGGACGCGAAATGGGAGTGCGCCGGAGCACAGCGCGCCGTATCCGTCACGGAAAACGGCTGGACCGTCGAGTTGTTCCTCCCGTTCAGCGGCATGCATCAAAGGAAAGCGCCCCGAGCCTACCAGACATGGTTCGGTAATCTCGTCAACAACAAACTCGGAGCGGATAGAAAGCCCGTGGAATATTCCGGGTATTCCATGACGATGGGCAACAACCACAACCATTCCTTATGGGGAAAATTCAAATTCATGGGGAAAGGAGACTGAACAATGAAAAAGATTCTGATTCTCGGCATGGCGGTTCTGATGGGGACGGCATGGGCTGCCGCTCCGACGGCGGAAAAGGTCAAACGCAGCTATCACGCTTCAAGCAAACTTTACGGCAGGGCGGAGTACTTTTCGATCCGCAATGACGCAAACGCATATCTGGTCTACTTCCAGTGGATCAAGCCGACGGCAAAAAGTCCGGGCAGAGTCGTGGTCGGGCTTCCCGAACCTGTCTTCTGGCAGGGATTCGTCTCGCGTGATTTCACACGGCTGACGGTCAACGGCATCAGCAGCGTCGAACTGGAACCGAAGTCCATCGAGACATTCAGCCGTGACGGCATTGCCGGAGTCGATGCTCTTTACAACTTCGACGGCATCAGGATGACGCTTCGCTTTTATATGACGGAGCAGTCCCCGATGCTGTTCATGGAGTGGCGCAAAGACCCAGCATCGGAAGGAACGGTCGAACGCGCCGAGCTGGCATTTTCGGTCTATCCCTCCTACAGTGTGCCCAATGGCGGCAAGCGCGATGAACGCTATCAGCGGGAAATACAGACTCCTGCACGAACCATTCCATCCCCGAAAAATACGGCATGGGTGAAACTTGCCCCCGCGGATGCCTCCTTCATAATGTATGACAGGACGTTCGAGCCATCCAATACCCCGAAAGCGCAGGGGCCCTGCTTCCTGGCGGCGGACTGGAAAGGAATCCTGTCGGGAAGAGTATGGTTCGGGAAAATTTACGTCATGGATTTTCGCTTCACGCTCGACCCGAAAGCGGATTGCTGGCGGTTCGGACTGTGGGAAAACAAAAAGCCGGTGAACAATCAGGAGTTCATGGATTATAAGAAGAATCACGAGGCGTTTTTTCAGATGCCTCCCAGGTAAAGGGACGAAAATGAAGATTTACATTATGACCGATATTGAAGGAATCAGCGGCATCAGCAGTTCAAGCTATGTGAGCGCGTCGAAAAACCGCCCTGATCTGATTGCCGAGGGGCGTGTCCTGATGGCAGGCGATATCAACGCCTGCGTGGAGGGATGTTTTCAGGGCGGGGCGACGGAAGTGATTGTGAAGGATTGCCACGGCGGCGGGTTCAATGTGACGCGCTCCATGATCGACCCGCGCGCCGACCTGATCGACGGCGACACTCCCGGCGAACGTTTTGCAGACATCGAAGGAAGCGCCGGGCTGATCCTGCTGGGCTATCACGCAAAAGGCGGCACCCTCGGCGCGGTCTGCGAACACACCATGAGTTCCGTCGGCTGGCAGCATGCGTGGCTGAACGGACGCGAAACCGGGGAGATCGGCATTGATGCCGCAATCGCTGCGGAACACGGGGTTCCGGTCATCATGGTTTCGGGCGACGACAAGACCTGTCTGGAAGCGCGGGACTGGCTCCCTCAAGCCGTCACGTGCCAGGTCAAGAAAGGATTCTCCTGCAACGGGGCGCGGATGCCGTCGCTGGAGAAAACCAGAGCGCTGATTACGGAAAAGAGTGCCGAGGCTGTGAAAAAGGCGCCCGGAATGCCGCTGCTGAAAATCGCCTCGCCGGTCACGCTGAGGCTGGAACTGGTGTCCCGGTGCCGTCTGCCGGACAATAAAGCCTACCGCCACCTTGACGCCAGAACCTATGAGCTGACGGTCGGAAGCGTGGAGGAAGCTCTTTTCTTCAACTGGTGATTCTCTAGCTGTTGAGATACTGGGTCGGGCTGACCTTGTAATGCGCCCGGAACGCGCGGGTGAAACTGCTGGCGGACTCGAATCCGAGCCGTATGGCAATGTCCTTGCAGTTCAGATTGCGGTCGCGCAGGAGTCGCCCCGCCAGATGCATCCGCTCCTGCGTTGCGAATGCGCCGGGGCTGATTCCCGTCTGTGCCGTGAAAACACGGCTCAGATGCTCGCGTGACACATGAAGTTCTCCGGCAATCGCCTCCAGATCAAGAGAGCGGTCCAGATGCGTCGTAATCAGCTCCTGTGCTGCGCGTACCAGTTCACTTCGGCGGGAAAGCATTTCCGGGCGTTCAATCGTGTCGCCGAGGCTCGCCAGAGCGTCATGCACAATCTTTGCCCCTTCCGTCGGCGTCACAAAACGTATGGTGCCCCGCTGGCTCCGGTATGTTTCCAGATGCTTCACGAAACCGGTGTCGAGCGGCAGCCGGAACACATAGCCGTAACGTTCATTCATCTCGCGGATGATTTCAACGGCGCGGAACCCGTCGAATGAAATCCACAGAAAGATCCACGGTTCCGCTGCGTGCCCCGGATAATAATAAGCGGTATCGGGATCGCCGAGCTGCGACATGAACGCCATGCCCGGAGTCAGTTTGTAAACTTTCTCCTTATAACGGAAAGCCCCTTCGCCGGATATGGTGCAGACAATCTGCGCATGATCCTGCGGCCGTCCGCGTCCCTCCAGATGATAAGCGGGAGAAACCTGTTTTTCCAGCACGACTTCATAAGGAACCGGAAGCGTTTCCATCGGTCTCAGCAGCTGAAAACGCACCGACCAGAGGCGGATATCCTCGTAATTTCCCACGGCAATCCTCACAAATTGTAATGTTAATATCACATTTTGTATATTTATAACTTCTTGAAACTCTTTTTCAAGCTAATAAATTAAAAATAAAGAAAGAAAACAATCGTCACAAAACAAAGATATCCAACAAAAACAAAGAGGCAATGATGGACAGGAAGATCAATGTCACCGTATGGAACGAGTACCGCCATGAACTTCAGCACGAAGCCTGCAAAAAGGCATATCCGCAGGGAATCCATGTCGCGGTCGGCGAGGCTCTCCTCGAAGACGGAGCTTTCGACGTCAACTATGCGTGGCTTGACAAGGATGCGGAACATGGGCTCAGCCAGGAACTTCTGGACAAGACCGATGTTCTTTTCTGGTGGGGGCACATGGCGCATGGCGAAGTCAGGGATGAGATCGTTGATCGCGTTCAGAAACGTGTCCAGGAGGGGATGGGGCTCATTGTTCTTCACTCCGGGCACAAGTCCAAAATTTTCATGAAAATGCTCGGGACGACCTGCAATCTCAAATGGCGCGAAGTCGGGGAAAAAGAGCGTATCTGGAACATTGAACCAGCGCATCCGATCGCGGCGGGGCTCCCGGAACACTTCGAGCTTCCGCATACGGAAATGTACGGCGAACGCTTCGATATCCCGACGCCCAAAGACGTTGTGTTCATCACATGGTACGAAGGCGGCGAAGTCTTCCGCAGCGGCGTCACGTTCGAACGCGGCTACGGCAGAATCTTCTATTTTGCTCCGGGTCACGAAACCTTCCCGATCTTTTACGACAAAAACATCAGAAAAGTCCTTGTCAATGCCGCAAAGTGGGCGGCTCCGCGCATCGTCAGGGAAATTCCCTGTCCCTGCGTCGAACCCCTTGAGGAGATCAGGACGAAACTCGAAGATTGACTGCACCGGAAGTGAGGCGGTGCGTGCCTCGCTTCCGTTCCACAAAGCAGAGAGAATGCGGGAATATTGCACATTCATCTAATTTTTAGACGTATTAACAATAAGGAACATAAATCATGGCAAAAAAACTGAAAGCCGGCGTCATCGGGCTCGGAATGGGCGGCGGGCATCTGGCAGGCTATCTGACGCATCCCGATGTCGAAGTGGTTGCGATTGCGGACCGCCGCGAGGATCGCCGTGCGCTTCTTCCGACGAATCATCCGTCATTCAAAGGCAAAATCTATCACGAAGGCGCGGAGATGATCGAAAAGGAACAGCTCGACATCATCTCCGTCGCCGTTCCCAACGACCAGCACAAGCCCCTGACCATTGCCGCTCTGGAATCCGGCGCGCATGTCCTGTGCGAAAAACCGATGGCGCTCAACGCGCAGGAGGCGCAGGAGATGCTGGACACTGCAAAACGTCTCGGGAAAAAACTCGGCATCGACTTTTCCTACCGGTTCAACCCGCAGTCCCGCGCGATGAAAGACATGATCGGGGAGGGCGTGCTCGGTGATATTTACTACGCGCGGAGTGTCTGGTTCCGCCGCCGCGGCATTCCGGGCATGGCGGCGAACAGCTTCAATACAGGTTCCGGCGCACCGATGGGATCGTGGTTCTATGACAAGAAACAATCCGGCGGCGGACCGCTGATCGACCTCGGTGTGCATCGTCTTGACCTCGCTCTGTGGCTGATGGGGTATCCCACGCCGACCTGGGTCATGGCAAGCACCTATGACAAGTTCGGTCCGAAGCTGGCAAAGGAACGCGGGCTCAGCTACACGGTGGAGGATCTTGCCTGCGCCATGATTAAGTTCAGCAACGGCGCAACGCTGGAACTGGATGCGTCATGGGCAAGCAACATCAAGGAGAACGAACTCCAGACAATCCGTCTTCTCGGCGATAAAGGCGGCATGTATCAGTATAATCTGAACGAAGGCTATACCTATGACGTCGAATACTATTATGACATTGCAGGCAGGCACTTCGACGGCAAGATGCATGCGGCAAAGCCGATGCCGAGCGCATTCCACCTGTTTGTGGATGCGGTCCGTGACGACAAACCGTTCCTCGTCCAGCCGGAGGAAGGCGTTACGGTCATGAAGATTCTTGATGCGATCTATGCTTCCGCCGCAAGTGGAAAACCGGTGGAAATCGCAGGCTGACAAAACGGAGACGCCGGCTCGCGGGGGAAGACTTTTTCTCTTTGCAAACGTCCCTTCATACCACGGCTTCCCGATATGAAAAATCATGTCGGGAAGCCATTTTTCCTGATCTGCCGTCTTTTCCGTTTTGAATTCGACGGAAAGGTTCGCTATATTACAGCAGAGAAAGGTGTATTATGGCGGAAAAAACAACCTATATCATACTCAGGAAAATACCTTTTCAGGACAGCAGCCTGATCGTTTCCGGGTTGTCGCCGGAATTCGGACGGCTGGATTTTCTCCTGAGGGGGGCGCGCGGAACCGGTGCGAAAAAATTTCCTTACGCGGAACTGTTCCGCGAGCTCGCAATCGAATTCCGGCCGCCGAAACTTCATTCACCGGGAACCATGTGTAATCTGACGTCTCATGAATTAATCGCATCTTTCGACTCCATTGCTCTCCGGATTGAAAATTATCTCCGGATGTGCGCCTATGCGGCATTTCTGCTGAAACATACGAAACCCATGCTTGAAATCCCCGGAACCTGCCGCGCACTTGAGGTCCTGTTGTCGCGGCTGACGGTGGAAACGGAGCCGGATTTTCCGGTTGCCGCGGCAAAGCTGATGTTCCTGCAGGAGTCCGGTTTCGTCCCGGAAGCGATGGGAACCGGCGGTTTCCGCCGGGAACAGATTCTGGACAGTCTGCTGGAATATGCGGTCAATCCGGAGTGTCCCGCGCCGGATCTCACAGAGGAATACCGGAGGAAATTAATCCGGTGGATCAATGAGTTGTGCGATTACCATGATCTGCACTGATTCGGCGGACGGCTTCGATCAGATGTTCCACATCCGCATCGGTGTGCGCAGCATTCAATGACAACCGGATGCGGGCGGTTCCGCGCGGAACCGTCGGCGGGCGGATCGCCACACCGAGAATGCCCTCCTCCTGAAGACGCATCGAAAATTTCGTGGTCCGTTCGGTTTCACCGACCAGCAGCGGAACGATCATCGTTTCGGATTTTCCCGTATCGAAGCCCATTTCATTCAGGCTCCTGCGGAGATAATCCGCACGCCGGAACATGGCTTGTCTCGCCTGTTTCATTTCATCTGTGTACATCAGGTCAACCGCCGCGGACACCGCTCCGAGAACTGCCGGGGGCATCGCCGTACTGAAGATGAAAGAGGCACAATGGTTTACCAGATAGTCCTTCATTTCCGCAGAACAGCAGACACAGGAGCCGAACGAGCCCAGCGCTTTGCTGAACGTGGAAAGCGCCACATCGCAAAGTCCGGGGGAAGCGAGCCCATGCCCGTTTTCGCCGAGAACACCGCTTCCGTGAGCGTCATCAAGATAGAGAAGCGCATGATTCTTCTCCGCAATTCCGCGCAGCCTGCCGAGATCCGCCACATCGCCGTCCATACTGAAAACCGTATCGCTGACGATCAGCTTTTCTTTATTCCCGTCCCGCGCGACCATCTGTTCCAGACGTTCAAAATCGCAATGGGCATAACGTTTGAAATCACCGCCGGAAAGCAGACATCCCTGATTGAGACTCGCATGGTTGAGCTTATCCGCGAAAATCGTGCGGGAGCGTCCCGAAAGCGCCGCGATCAGACCGACGTTTCCAGCATACCCGGAGGACAGGATCATGGCTGCCTCGAAACCTTTCCATTTCGCGATCTTCGCTTCGAGCTCCAGACAGGCTTCCGTCGTGCCGGAAACCAGGCGCGACGCCGCGGAACCGGCGCCGTAACGCCGTGTCCATTCGCATGCGCCTTCGATCAGCTCGGGACGCATCGAAAGCGCCATATAATCATTGGATGAAAAATCCAGCAGATGCCTCCCCCCGATCACGATCTCGCGCGGCGACACTCTCTCCGCCGCACGGAGCGTGCGTTTCAACCCGAGCGCTCCGGCATCCGCCATCGCTTTCTTTGCAAATTCAGGGAACATAACTCACTTCAGTATGATATCCTTGTAACATTTTCCGGGGGCGATCATCGGAAGAACATGTTCCTGATATCCTGTATGGCAGTCGATCAGGAAAGGACCTTTCGCCGCGAGCATTTCCCTGATGGCATCTTCGACTTCCTCGCGTTCGCAGATGACGCGCCCGGGGATTTTGTATCCTCCGGCAATCGTCACGAAATCAGGGTAATACTGTTTGTCCTTGTCTTCGAGAATCGTATTGCAGTGACGGCTGCCGTAGAAACGGTCTTCCCACTGGGCGACCATGCCGAGGTGCTGGTTGTTCAGGATAATCATCTTGACATCAATTCCCTCGGCATACAGTGTGCCGAGCTCCTGAATGTTCATCTGGAACGAACCGTCACCGTCAATGTTGATGACGGTTTTCTCCGGGCACGCGACCTTCGCACCCATTGCAGCGGGGAGCCCGAAGCCCATGGAGCCGAGCCCCCCCGATGTCAGGAACTGGCGCGGATTTTTGTATTTGTAAAACTGTGCCGACCACATCTGATGCTGTCCCACGCCGGGAACGATGATTGCATCGCCATGCGTCAGTTCATAGAGCTTCTCAATGACGAACTGAGGCTGAGGTGGAGTGTGCGGCTTTGATTTGATATAGGAGAAAGGATGCTCCTGCTTCCATTGTGCGATCTGATTCAGCCACTCGGTGTAATCCTTGCGGAGCGGTTTTTTGTTGAGTTCGGCAAGAACTTCTTTGACGTCGGCGATCACGCCGAGGTCGGCACGTTTGTTCTTATTGATTTCGGAGACGTCGATATCCACATGAATGATGTAGGCGTCCTGCGCAAATGTCGCGACGGGTCCCGTCACACGGTCGTCGAAACGCGCACCGAGGGCGATCAGCAGATCACACTCATTCGCGGCATAATTCGCATAGTAGGTGCCATGCATCCCGAGCCAGCGGAGGGAAAGCGGGTCCTCCTCCGGAAATGAGCCGAGCCCCATCAGAGTGGTCGTCACGGGAATATTGTAGGAATGCGCAAACTCGCGGAGTTCTTCGGACGCACCGGACGAGATAATGCCGCCGCCGGCGTAAATACAGGGGCGCTGCGCTTTTTTGATTGCTTTCCTGATCGCTTCGATATCGGATTGATTTACGTGCAGCCCGGCGGAAAGCGACTTCACTTTGACTTCTTCGGGAAAAACGGGAACAGCCATCGCCTGCTGGACATTCTTGGGGATATCCACGACAACGGGCCCGGGGCGCCCTTCGGAGGCAAGTTTGAAGGCTTCGCAGATGATACGCGGAATATCGTCAACATTCAGGACAAGGTAGCTGTGTTTGACGACCGGACGCGTAACGCCGATGATGTCGGTTTCCTGAAACGCATTTTTTCCGATGAACTGGGCGCCGACCTGTCCGGTAATGAAAACGACCGGAATGGAATCCATATAAGCATCGGCAATGCCTGTAATGAGGTTTGTCGCTCCGGGACCGCTGGTCGCCATGCAGACGCCTGTCCTGCCGGAGACGCGCGCAAAACCGTCTGCGGCGAAAGCTCCTCCCTGTTCATGGCGCGGCAGAATTACGCGGAGACTGGATTTTCCGAGCGCCTGATGGAGCTCGATGGACTGTCCGCCCGGATATGCAAAAATAGTTTCGACTCCGAGCTTTTCCAGAGTTTTGATTACGATTTCAGCGCCTTTGATCGGCTTCTGGGGTTCTTTTGCTGTGTTTTTCATGATAGTGCTGTCGATCCGAATTTAATTATTTTTGTAAGATGAGAAAATGAATGTTCCAGAACATTCAGGCTGGCTGTGCTGCAAGACCCGGCCGAGGCGCCACCGACACGACCGGGCCGCGTACGGCGACATGTTTTCCCTCCAAAAATATCCTCATTCTCATGTTTGAAAAACCTTATGTTATAAAAGAATAAAAAATATACACCGTTTGACGGAAAGTTTCAAGTTCCGGACGGAAATTTCATGCTCAAGCGCCGGATTTCCGATTTCTCTCTTGAAAAAATCCAAAAACAGAATAAATTATATGCCCGTAATTTTTTTATAAATAGTGTACTGAAAATATCAATAGTAATAATCAATGGTCTGGAGTCTCTATGATACCGATTCTTCTTTCCCTGATTCCGCCTGTCGCCGGCGGAATTCTTGCCTTGCTCTGCAACCGTGTTCCCAGAATTCCCGCATTGGCCGGCGCGGCAGGATGCATCTTCGGCGCACTTTGCGGACTGGGTGTCGTATGCGGAATGTTTTTCCAATGGATTCCCGCGTTTTCCTGTTCCATAGGCGGAGTCGCCTGCCGCTTTGACCTGCTTTCCGCGCTTTTCCTCCTGCCCGTATTGATTGTCGGACCGCTGGCGGCGCTGCATTCTCTGGGGTATATGAAGGGACACGATCACGGGAAAAGCGGCATTTACTGGTTTTTCTTCAATATGACGCAGGCGGCGATGATCCTTGTCACGCTGATGACTTCCGCTGTCTCTTTCCTGACCGCATGGGAGCTGATGGGGCTGATGAGTTTTGCACTTGTCGCATTTGAATACAAGTCCAGAGCAACCATGCGCGCGGCATGGATTTATCTGCTGGCGTGCCATGCGGGAGCCGCATTCCTGATCGTCATGTTCATTCTCGGAAGCGGCAACAGCGGCCTTCTTCATCTGGAATTCATTCTGTTTCTTCTTGGTATCGCAGGTTTCGGGCTCAAAGCCGGTTTTCCCCTGTTCCATGTCTGGCTGCCGGAGGCGCATCCCGCCGCGCCGGCGCCGGTTTCGGCGGTCATGTCCGCTTCGATGATCAACCTCGGACTTTATGGAATCCTGCGTTTTGTGATTCATGAGAACGGCCCGCTGGCGTTTTACGGATGGACCTTTCTCTGGCTCGGGCTTACCGGCGCCGCGGGAGGCGTGATTTTCGCGCTTGCACAGAAGAACCTGAAACGGCTTCTCGCCTATTCCAGTATCGAAAACATGGGAATCATGTGCATCGGGCTCGGCTTCGGATTTCTGGGGACAGCCAGCACCGATGTTGTCATGGCGGCGTTCGGTTTCGGCGGCGCGTTTCTCCATCTGTTGAATCATGCGGTGCTCAAGGGGTCTCTCTTTCTGTGCGCGGGTTCCGTCTTCAAATCCACGGGACTGCTCAACATGGATCTGCTCGGCGGTCTGCTCAAACGCATGCCGTGGACCGGAACCGTTTTCACGTTTTCCTCGCTTTCAATCAGCGGACTGCCTCCGTTCAACGGTTTTCTCGGAGAATTTCTGATCTATATGGCGGCTTTCAGCGGAATCGCCAATGGTTCCGGCGCTCTTTTCGCCATGTCTCTGGCATCCGTCATTGTGCTGGCGCTTGTCGGCGGTTTCGCCGCGGGAGCGTTTACGAAAGCCGTCGGCGGGGTTTTCCTCGGCGAACCGCGTTCCGATGCGGCGGCAAAAGCGGAGCGGCCGGCATGGAGCATGATCATTCCGCTCCTGGTCTTTCTTGCTTTGAGTTTTGCGCTCACCATGTCTGCGCCGGCAGTCTGCCGCATGACGGCTCCTCTGACGGAGCATTTTTCCCGTCTGCCGCAGGAGGATATCATGAGCCAGATCATCAGCATTTCAGACATTCTCGCAAAACTGGGACTGTTTGCCTGTCTGATTTTCGTATTTTTTGCGGTCGTCGCCGTGTTCCGCTGTATGCTCGCACGCGGTCGCGCCGAGGAAATACGCGGCACATGGGACTGCGGTTATGCCCGGCCGTCCGCGCGGATGGAATATACCGCCAGCGCGTTTTCCCAGCCGCTCTGCGATCTTTTCACCTGTATTCTGCATCCGCGTAAGAAACTGGAGCGCCCGCATGGACTTTTTCCCGCATCGGCGGAAATCATCGTTGAAACGGAGGGCGCCGCCACGCGCATCTTATGGAAACCGCTGTTTCGCCTGATTGCGAAAATTTCGGATAGAATCCATGTCATTCAATCCGGTTATCTTCATCTTTACATTCTGATTATGGTTGCCGCCCTGATTGCAATGCTTGCATGGGGATTCTTCTTTACGGGAGAAAGCGTTCCGCCGGAAACGGGACAGCCTCCGGCATCCGGCATCAATCTCATACCCGAAGAAAGCGAGGTGTCAGAATGAGCAGCTCCTGTATTCTGTGGTGTTTGTCGGCGGTGCTTTCGCTGGTTCTCTGCCCGCTTCTTTCCGGCATCATCAATAAAGTGAAGGCATTTTTCGCCGGGCGCCGCGGTCCAAGTATCTTCCAGTTATATTACGACATCCGGAAACAGCTCAGGAAAGGAAGCGTCTACAGCTCCACAGCCACGCATGTGCTGCGCCTTGCTCCGCTCTGTTCGCTGGCGGCGCTGTTCGGATGCGTTCTTCTTCTGCCGTTCGGCATGAACCACTCCCCCTTTGCTTTTTCCGGGGATATTCTGCTGTTCATTTACCTGCTCGGATTTTCCCGCGCCGCCACGGTTCTTGGGGCGCTGGATACCGGTTCCAGCTTCGAGGGAATGGGGGCGAGCCGCGAGGTTCAGTTTTCCGCGCTGGCGGAGGGCGCATTCCTGTGCATTGCCGGATTTCTGGTCGTATTGACCGGGAGCTTCACGCTTTCCGGGCAGTTGAACGGGTTCGATTCGACGGCGTGGATTCACAGCGGCACTTCGATGCTCCTGATCTCGCTCGCCTTTTTCCTCGTGATGCTTTCCGAAGCCTGCCGTGTCCCGTTCGACGATCCGGAGACACACCTGGAGCTGACCATGATCCATGAAGCCATGATTCTTGACTACGGCGGACCCGATCTCGCATTGATTCTTTACGGTTCCGCCCTGAAGTTATGGTTGCTTGCGTCTTTCCTCGTGATGCTGGTCCTGCCGCTGGAGGCGTTTGCCGGGCCTCTGAACATGCTGCTTTATTTCTGTGCGGTTTTCCTGACTGCTCTCCTGATCGGGCTTGTGGAATCCGTCATGGCGCGTTTCCGTTTCCTGAAAGTGCCGCAATTGCTGAGCGGCGCACTCTGCATCTCCATTGTCGCAATCATATTCATGCTTGTTTTTGAAAGGGTGGTAAAATGACCGGATTCACAGAAATCATACTCGCCGCACTTTTGGGGACGGATCTGTTCCTCGCCTGTGCCAGCAGATTGTTTCATTGTATCAAGATTGTTGCTTTTCAAGGGGTTATGCTTGGATTGCTGCCGCTGATCATGTGGGACTGGCAGGCGTCTCCGCCCCACGGACAGATGATCTTTGTCGCTGCTGTCAACCTGCTGATCAAAGGCATTCTGCTTCCTTGTCTGCTGACGCGCGCAATGCGGCAGGCGAACGTCCGGCGCGAGCTGGAACCTTTCATCGGTTATTCCGCCTCGCTGTTCCTGATTCTGCTTGCTGCGGGGATTTCCTTCTGGTTCTGCGCCCGGCTTGATCTCGTTCCCGATTCGGTATCCCGTCTTTCCCTGCCTGTGGCGTTCACGACGATGCTGACCGGGCTTTTCATCATCATCGCAAGAAAAAAGGCGATTACGCAGGCGATCGGTTTTCTGATTTTCGAGAACGGGATCACGATCTTCGGCACGGGGATGATGCTGGAATACGGCTTGATCGTGGAACTCGGCATTCTGCTCGACGTATTCGTGCTGGTCTTCGTCATGGGGATCGCCCTTTTCCAGATCAGCAGGGAATTCCAGCACATTGATTCCAACCGGCTCAACCAGCTCGGAGACTGGACCATGCCTGAAAAAGAAGAGATCGAGGAGGTGGAACAATGATTACCCTGCTTCTGATTTTTGTTCCGCTCGCAGCGGCGGTTCTTGCGTATTCTGCAAAAAATATGCGTAAGGTGATCCGTCTCATCCTGCTTGCCGGCGCGGCGCTTCATTCCATGCTGACGCTGCTTGCGTTCACGATGCTGGATGCCGGAAAAACTGAGGAACTCTCTTTTGCGTGGAAAGAGACCGGTTTGCTCGGACTGGATACGCTCGGCATGATCTTTCTGAGCATCACGAGCCTGCTTTTCCTGATCGTTTCCATTCATACGCTCTTCTGGCTTCCTGCCGAGGAAGCGGTGGACAAAGATCGGGTGCATAACGGCACCGCTCACGAATCGGGCCTGCTCAGGGAACATATCTTCCTGCCGTGCCTTCTGGCATTTCTGAGCATGATGACTCTGGTGATCTGTTCGCGCAATTTCGGACTGCTCTGGGTTGCGGTGGAAGCTACAACGCTTGTCAGTGCGCCGCTGATCTGTTTCCACCGGTCGCCTCACTCCCTCGAAGCAATGTGGAAATACCTGCTGATCTGTTCCGTCGGAATCGGGCTCGCGCTTTTCGGCACGATGCTCACCGGAGTCGCGGGGCAGACCGCATCCGGGGCGCTGGGGCTGAACTTCGATACGCTGAGGGAAAACGCGGGACAGCTTCATACCGGCTGGTTCAAGGCGGCATTCATCTTTATTCTTGTCGGCTACGGCACAAAAATGGGGCTTGCCCCGTTCCATACATGGCTCCCCGATGCGCACAGCGAAGCGCCGGGAACCGTCTCCGCGCTTCTCTCCGGCTCCCTGCTGAACTGTTCTTTTCTGGGAATCATCCGTTTCTGCACGATCACGCCGGAGGTCCTGAGACCGTTCTGCAACGGACTGCTTGTCGCGCTCGGTCTCCTTTCTCTTGCCGTTGCGGCGTTTTTCATCATACGCCAGAGCGATTTCAAGCGGATGCTGGCATATTCCAGCGTGGAACATATGGGGCTTGCGGTCATTCTCTGGGGAATCGGAGCGGAGAGCGTCACCATGTTCCATCTCTGCGGACACTCCGTCATCAAGATGACGCTCTTTCTTACGGCGGGCAATATTCTGCTTGCCTACGGGACCCGTTCCGTTTCCGCAGTGGGGGGAATGTTCGGGACAATCCCGAAAAACGCCGTAATCTGGATCACCGGGCTGCTGCTGATCTGCGGCACACCGCCATCGCCGCTGTTCGTCACGGAATTCCTGCTGGTGCGCGACGCTCCGCTCTGGCTGGGCGTCTCGGTGCTCGTTCTGCTGTTCGCCGTTTTCGCCGGAATGTCGATGGCGTGCCTGAGAATGGCAATGGGAAAAAGCGAAACACTGGAAAAAACATCGTTTCCGGCAAAGCAGGCGGAAAGATTGTGGGTCATGCCGTTCTGCGCCGTTGTCATAGCACTGGTGTCCGGCACAATGCTTCTGTGGATACTGAATATGGGGAGACTCTGATATGAATACATCGTTTCTGGTTCTGAAAAACTGCACCGCGGCGCCGCTGGCGTCCCTGCCGTGCCCGGAGTTCTCCGAATTCCGCAAAGCGTTGATTCAGGCGGTCGCGGAGAAGAAAATGCGGGTATCGTCCTTTTTCGCGTTGCAGGAGAAAGAGGGGCATAAACTGATCGCCGTGCTTGCCGATGATGCGTCCTCCTCCCTTTGCCTGATTTCGGCGGTTGTCGGCTCCTCGTATGAATCCCTGACGAAAGAGTGCCCGCAGTTTCACTGGTTCGAGCGCGAAATTGCCGAACAGTCCGGCATCATGCCGCTGGGGCATCCCTGGCTCAAGCCGATCCGTTTCCACAAAACCATGAACGGCGCACCGGATGTATGGGGGCGTGCCGGCGAACCGGTCGCCGGAGTCACGGATTATTTTACGATGAAAGGCTCCGCCGCCCATGAGGTCGCGGTGGGGCCGGTTCACGCAGGCGTGATCGAACCGGGGCATTTCCGTTTTCAATGTATGGGCGAAGATGTCTATTCTCTTGAAATCGAACTTGGATATCAGCACCGCGGCATTGAAAAAATGCTGATCGGCGGTCCCGACAAACGGACGATTCACTTCATGGAAACCGCCGCCGGAGACAGTACCGCGGCATCGGCTTCCGCTTATGCGGGGATACTCGAAGCCCTGACCGGCACATGCCCGCCTGAACGGGCGCAGGCACTGAGAGCGTTCGCACTGGAACTGGAACGCATCGCAAACCATGTCGGTGATCTGGGGGCTCTGGCGGGAGACGTGGCGTTCCTTCCCACGGCGTCCTACTGCGGGCGCATCCGCGGCGAATACCTGAATATGACCGCGGAATTCTGCGGGAACCGTTTCGGGCGTACGCTGATTCTGCCGGGGGGAATACGGTATGATCTTGAACCGGAACGCATTGCAAAACTTGCCGCGTGGCTGGACAGGATCCGCCCGGAGCTCATGAACGCGCTGGAACTGATGTTCGATGCGCCGTCCGTTCTGGATCGCCTGGAAAATACCGGAACGGTATCGGCGGAGGATTGCTCCGCGATCGGCATGGTCGGAGTCGCGGCACGCGCCTGCGGCGCGGCTCTTGATGTGCGCCGGAGCCATCCATACGGATTTTATGAAAAGAAGTGTCCGTCGGAAGCGGAAGTTTCGGGAGGCGATGTCTTTGCACGGGCAAAGGTGCGTTATCAGGAAATCAAGGCGTCGGAAGCGTTTGTCAGGACTCTGGCGGAGGCTTTGCCCGCCGGGAGGATTCATACAGGGCTGTCCGGTGAAATCGCGCCGGATTCGATTGCTGTTTCGCTTGTGGAGGCATGGCGCGGTGAAATGTGCCATGCGGCTGTCACGGGGGCGGACGGAAAATTCAGGCGTTATAAGATTGTCGATCCGTCGTTTCACAACTGGTTCGGGCTGGCGCTGGCGCTTCGCGGGGAACAGATTTCAAACTTCCCCATCTGCAATAAAAGTTTCAATCTGTCCTACTGCGGACACGATCTTTGAGGAGTCATCATCATGTTCAGTGTATTCAAAGCAAGATTCATTCAGGGATACCGGACCGGGACCTTTCCGGACAAGGCGCCGCAGTTGCCGGAACGCTTTCTCGGACGTCCCGTGGTCGATCAGGAAAAATGCCGGGCGGAACAGGAGCGTTATATTGAGATCTGCCCCGCCGGTGCGATTGCAAAATGCGGAAAAGGAATCCGTCTCGACCTCGGAAAATGTATCTTCTGCGGGAAATGCCGTGAAGTCTGTGACGGCGGAATCCGTTTTTCAAAGGAACATGCCGTCGCGGCGATGAAACGGGAATCTCTGTTCTGCGACGGTTCGCCCTATACGCCGGAACCGGCGGAAAACGGAGAGTTCAAAAAGTTCTGCGGACGCTCGTTGAAAATCCGTCAGGTTTCCGCCGGGGGCTGTGCCGCATGCGAACTGGATTTCAATGTCCTGAACACCCTTGCATGGGATATGGGGCGTTTCGGCATTCAGGTGGTGGCTTCGCCCCGCCACGCGGATTGTCTTCTCATTACAGGTCCTGTGACGCGCAACATGCTGCTCGCTCTGCAGAAAACGTATGAAGCCGTGCCCAAGCCCTCTTTCATCATTCTCTGCGGCGCATGCGCCATTTCCGGCGGAATCTATGCGGACAGCACGGAAACGCTGGGCGGCGCGGATACGCTGTTTAAACCCGATCTCTATATTCCCGGCTGTCCCCCGCATCCGACCATGATTCTTGAAGGACTCCTGCGCCTGATGGGGCGGAAGTAAGAACTCCGCATTGTCAGAAACGGCGCGTCTTATCTTACTCTCCGCTCCTTCCGGATGAGAAAAAGGATCAGCAGGAAAAACACGGTAAGAATACCGGATGCGCTCCAGAAGAAAGACTTCGGCAGATCCATCTGAAAATATACGAAACAAAGAAATGCAATCCAGATCATTGAAAGAGCGACTGTGATGAAACAGCATTCCCAACGGGACATTCCGGGCTCCATCTTTTCCCTTCTCCGCCGGTACTCTCCTGCGATGTCAAGCATGTTGCCGCGAGACCGGTAGTGAGGAAGCCGGCTGTCTCCAGTGCGGAATTCGTCGTCGGAGTCCGGATTCCGGGGCAGGGCAAGCCCTTTCAGGACGATCCGCAGGATCAGATAGAAGAAACCCAGTACAAGTCCGTAAACCAGAATTCGCAAAATTGCCATCGGAGCCTCCTTTCCCGTCTGCCATAGAGTAGCATATTCTGCGGCAGTTGTCAATCAGGGAATGGGTTTTCCCGGCGGAATTTGCTTTCAGTCGAAATGCGCCTGCGCAAACTCGATCTTTTCCCTGACGGAAAGCATGGCATTCGGCGGAAGGCTCTCGATCAGTTCGAGGCGTGAGCGCAGCCCCGCACGGTTGGCGATCTGGATGCCGAGTCCGGGACGGGCGTTGAGTTCCAGGAGAAGCGGGCCCTTTTCGCTGTCGTTGACGATATCCGCGCCGAAGTAGCCGAGCTTGATCATTTTTGCGCATCGGGCGGCAAGTTCCAGATGTTTGCCCCATTCCGGCACTGCCAGCTCGGAAAGAGCGCGTCCGGTGTCGGGATGATGTGTGACGGGTTCATCCAGCAGAACCGCTTGTCTCGGTTCGCCGCTGCGGATGCTCAGCCCGACGCCCACCGCACCCTGATGCAGATTGGCGCGCCCGTCCGAACGTTTCGTGGCAAGACGCATCATCGCCATGACCGGGTATCCCTGAAACACGATGATACGGATGTCCGGCACTCCCTGATAACTGAAATCCGAAAAGATTTCTGAAAATGAGATGCACTCCTCGAACAGCGCATAGTCGATCTGACCGCCCAGACTGTAGAGCCCGCTCAGAATATTGGTGATATGCGAGTAGACCTGCTGGTACCCGATCACGGAACCGTCCGCCTTGCGGAAGTTCTCGCCGTCGTGGCTTTTGATGACGAGGATGCCGCGCCCTCCGCTGCCATGTCCGGGCTTGATGACAAAGCTCGGATAGTATTCCGTCATGCGCATGAAGTTTTTCGCCTCATACTGATAACGGATCGTGCCGATCAGTCCCGCAGTCGGCACACCGACTTTCAGCGCAAGCTCTTTCGTGATCAGTTTGTCGTCAACCATCGGATAATACTTCCGCTTGTTGTAGGCGGCGATGTAATCATGGTTGCGCCGGTTCATGCCGAGCACTCCGGCGTTCCTCAATGCAGAGGGGGAGGCAAAATAATTCAGAAGCGATCCGAGCATGGTGTCACCAGTGATTTGAATCTTTTCAGTTCCGTCAGGCGGTATCCGGTATAGGTTCCCAGCAGGAGGATCAGGGCAAGAATGATCAGATTGAACTCCTGAAACGAGAAAAACAGATATTGAAGATAAGCGCTGTTCAGCAGGAAATAACAGGGAATGCATGCCGTCAGGCTGACGGCAAGCTGACGGAACATCGTCCTCGCTCCGTCCTCCTCCCATACCATCGAAGCACGTTCGATCGTCCATGCCAGAATGATCAGCGGAAAGAACGTGATCGACTGTCCCTGCGTAAAGCCCAGCGCATAAGACAGAACGCTGATTACTTTCATCAGCAGGATCACGATCACCACAACCGCCGAAATGCGGGGCACCATCAGCAGATTCATATTCGTCAGCAGGGCTCTTGCCGCAAGCCCGACCGTCAGGATCAGGAGGAAAGCGATCAATCCCGCAATCAGCCCGGTTTCCAGAAAGGCAAGTGCGATCAGGACCGGCATGAACGTTCCCATGGACTGCAACCCGATGATGTTGCGGACGATCACGATCAGCAGAACCGCCAGAGGAAGCAGGGCAAGACGCTTGAACACGTTCTGCTCCGAGATCGGCAGTTCATAACCGACGATATCCATGACCCAGGAATGTTCAATGAAACTTCCGCGCAGACGGTTCAGCCCGGCGGCGCTGATATTGGTTTTCAATGCGGAAAATCTCAGTTTCGGCTGATGCCCGCCGGAAATTTCAAACAGGGGGTCTTCACCGTAACGCAGAGGAATGAAATCTTTCTGTGAACTGAGATGCCCCGATGCAGGGTCGTAGCGGTGATATTCCGCATCATAGTAAACCTCAATCTGGTTGACGGGAGACTGGCGGCGGCGTTTATCCGTCAGAAAGACTCCCTCCACTTCGCGTGACGGTATCCCTTTCATTGCCAGCAGTTTCCGTACCGTATGAATGAAAGGGGCGCCGCTCCGCTTGTCGGCAAACAGAATCGGGACCGCCGGATTGTCATTTTTCTGAATCTGCTTGAAAAGTTTTTCCGTGAATTGCCGGACAGTCAGTTTGCCGTCGGGGTCGATGCTTTTGAGAAACTGTTCGGCGAGCAGTTTCTGCCCGTTTGCCCAGTGCGGACGCGGAGGCACTTCCGGCGGGACTTCCTCCGCGCCTTTGGCGCTGGCGTCGGGGATGAACGTAATCTGGCAGGAAAGAGTCTGAGGTCCCTTCCTGCCGGGCGCTCTCCAGACTGCCTGAATCCGGTTGTTCCGTTCCTGGGCGGAAAATTCATATCCCGGAGTCTGGCTGGTCGCGGCAAGATAGTATCCGGGCAGTTCATACGGCAGCGACAGCGTTGCCTTGACGGGACCATTGTCTGCATCGAACCGGACGCGGCACTCCATCACCCAGAGCTCCGCATTCACGGTACGGAAAAAAGAGAAATGAAGCACACCGATTTTAAATGCTGCGATTCCGGCGGCAATCAGAATCAGAATTCCGGCAAGGATATAGATTTTTTTCCTGGAATGCGAAGCTGTCATAATGCACCTGTCAGGTTCCGCCTGGAGGGATCGACCGCGGCGGCGCCGGCGATGATGTTGCGCCCGATCAATACCTGATATTCAAAATTCTTCCGGTTCGCCAGGGAAAATTCACGGGTCAATGTCACCTTGCCGATCCTGACCGTCATCATGACGACATACCGCTGCTGCGGCTTTCTTCCGTGGCGTACGATGGATATCCTGCGCTTCAGCGGCAGTTCGTATTGATGTTCTTCTCCGGTTCCGCGCTGTCTGATGGTAAAGACCACGATATTTTCTTCCCCGCGTTTCACCAGTTTGATATTTTCCGCATCAATGGAAGCCACATCGGCTCCCGTGTCGATTTTTGCGGGAAACGGTGTCTTGAACGGTTCGATCGCGACAGGTTCTTCAATACCGATCATTCCCAGCGGCAGTCCGCGAAGCGGATCTTCCTTGCAACAGGAACACAACAGCGTCACAGCCATGGCGGCTGACAATACAGACGGATAAAATATTTTCATCACAGAGCCCCCCTCTCTCGATTTCTTTTTCCGGCAAATATACATGGTTTCCTGAAAAAGTCAAGAAAAAGAGGAAGTAAAGCTTCAAGAGACGGCGGGTTTGCAGGCGTTGAGTTGTTTTTTTCACCGGATGAAAAGACCGCATTGGCTTGGCAACGCCGGAAGAAAACATACAGTAAGATATTCTGTGATTATTATTGAAATTTCATGATGTGTTATTCTTGTAAAATTGACTGAAACGGAGTATTTTATATTCTGTATACGGTGTACGAGTCATTACAGAAAAACACGGAAAATGAAAAATGATTTGAAGTCGATTTTTGATGAATCTCTGGGTGGGAGACCTCGGAAGGCACCCGGAACGGTTCCGCCGCGGACAGTGAGTTTTCGCTCTTTCTTCCTTGTCTGTTTTATCCTCGCCGTATCGGCTGGTGTTTCTATATGTCTCTGGCTGACATGGACCTATGATTTCCGTGAAACTTACTGCGCATGGCTGATTCTGTTCGTCTTTTCTTTGACCGGTTTGACATTGCTGTTTTTGAGACGCTAGAGGGCAGGTGCGTCGGAATGTGCGAAAAATTCCGCATCCATAATTTCGCCGTCCCGCAGAAATGCCCGTTCCATCTGCGGAAAAATCCCGTTTTTATCCTGATTTTTCAGACAGTCGAGATCACCGATGATGACGAGTTCGTCGCGGCAGCGGGTATAAGCGACATTGATCCGGTTGGGATTATCCGTAAAACCGATTCCGGCACCGGAGTTGCTTCGGACGTAACTGATGATGACCGCATCGCTTTCCCCGCCCTGAAAACTGTCAACGGTTGAAACGCGCGTAAACAGGAATCTGTTCCATTCGTCTTCCGAAAAACGGTGCCTGAATTTCCGCGACAGTTCATTTCTGAGTTTCCGTATCTGAAGATTGTAAGGAGAGATGAGAGATATCTCGTGCAGTGGATATTTCTTCAGGAGGTTTTCGAATTCCCGTATGCAGAGACGGATTTCGTAAGGATTGCAGAGCCCCGGCCTGCCGGATACATAATCAAGGAACTCATGCCTGACATGACTGGGAGCGTTTGAGGTGGAGATCCAGCGCAGGGTGGAGGGGGGATATTTCTTTTCCCGCTCCGGCGCGGAAAGACGGTAATACTCCGAATTACAGTCCGGGTGCAGGGAAATTCCGTAGAACATGCTTGACGCAAAGCGCAACAGCCGCGGATTTCTGCAGCGGTAGGATTTGTTCAGGACAATAACGGGGCATTTCCTGTATCGGATGAGCCATTCCATCGCGCTGCATGTCACCATTGCCGCGGATTCGTGAAGCGGTGTTCCTTTTCCAACCTCGCCGAACAGAAGGTCCAGGACCGGCGCCGGACGCGGGAAAGGCGGCAACTGGCGGTGGTCTCCGAGGAGAATGATCCGTGCCGCAAGACGGGTGCAGAGCAGAGTCTCTTCCGCATTTGCCATTCCCGCTTCATCTATGAGCAGAGTGTCGAACAAGCCGTGACGGACGATTTCACGCTGGATCACGGCATCTTTCAGGAGCGTTGCATGAGTTCCCGCAAAAATGATGCCTTTGCCGTGACAGTTCCTGTAGACTTCGCCGTAAATTCCGGGAATGCCGATCCAGTGTTTCTCCGCGATGTCGCGCGCGATGTTTTCCGCGACGCGCCCGCAGCGCAAATACGGCAGATCCGGAATTCTGCGGCAGATGTTGTCGACCGCCGCGTGAGAGGTTGCCGCAATCAGGATACGCTGTCCCTGATCCCTGCTGAGGGTGCGGACAATTCTTTCAAGGACATGGGTTTTGCCTGTGCCCGGCGGTCCCTGAATCAGGACGCAGCGGTTTCCGGAATGAATCGCTGTGCTCCATGCAAATGCCTGTGCAGCATCCAGTTGCGGAGGAGCGTGGAATGCTTCGTCCGGAAACTGGAATGTGGCTTTTGCGGCTCCGAGAATCATGCCGGAGACACCTTGCGCCTGACCCGTTTCGATTTCTTTCCGCATCTGCCTGAGCTGTTGAAGATAAAGCTCCGAGGGACCTCGCTGGAGAGTTCCCGTATAAGCCGCCGGCTCTTTCAGCAGTTCCTCTCCGATGTTTCTGCCGAGGCTTCCGATGATCTGTTCGCCGTCATAGTAATCGACTTTGAATACACCTGCCGGCGTTCCGGGCGGTGTTGTGAAAATATTCAGAAGATCGTCCTGGCAGACAGGGATATCTTCGGGAGGCTTCAGGCGGATGAACTGCAGATCGCCGTTGCACCCGATTGCCTCCGCACCGGCGAACGAGAGAGTGAAGCGGCGTTCAAATTCCAGCATCAGCGCGGCGGTATTCAGGAGGAGTTCCATTCTTCGTTCGATTCTCCACGGCGTATCTGCATGGAGCTCCCGGACCGGATTCAGCAGAATTTCATCAAGGCGTCCGCTTTTTTCTTCCTGCGAGTAACTGCCGAACAGCGGCAGGAGCAGTTGATTTCCAAGTTCGTCGAGCGCGTTGTCGGCAAGGACCTTTTCCATTTGGGCGTGAATCTCGTCCAGAGACAACTTCCTGAGTCCGGACACAATGCGCGGCGGGTAGAAAGCCGACGCCTCGGAGAGCAGGGCGGCAAAATCTTTGCGTTTCATCTTTTTTATGTCGGTGTGTCCGGATGCCGCAAACCATTTCTTTGCAGTCTGATACAGCAGATCATAAAGTTCCGATGTGTTTTCGTCGGAAGAATATTCCGCCGGAAGCTGTTTCACCGTAAGACGTCCGTCGATGAAGCGGAGCAGGGAAAGCATACGACAGTGACAGCCGGTAATCTCAAGCGCCGCACAACTGTCTGGTTCGCTCCAGAGAAATTCACAGACCAGTTTCTCTTTTTCCGGCAGTTCGAACCGGTACCCGGCAAGAGAAAACGGTGTATCTTCCAGCAGAAAAGGTTCAGGATGGTGCAGTGACTCCCACAGTTCGAAAAACTTTCTGCTTTCGACCAGCGGACGGGATCGACTCCAGAGTTTTTCTCCTTCCGAAAGATAAAAATTGAATTTCGACAACTCTGTTTGCGCGTCTTTCACCTTGTTCCCCGGCCTCATGTTTTTTTGAAGCGAATCCTGACCGGAATATACTGCTCCTTGAATGGTAAAACAACCGTGGCAAACGGAAAAAAACTGTATTTTTACCATATCGCGCGGCGCAGGGTAAAACTGCCGGAATCCCGGAGAAAGAACCGGAAGGACAGAACCGTCTTTCCTTCCGGGGCAATTCCCGCGTGTTCTGCATCGGGGCAGATCATCCGTTTTCAAGTCTGTAATACATGACTGCGCCCGGCGGGCGGATATTCGTCAGGTCTCCGCGGTAATGTCGCAGATTTGTACGGATGTACGGATATTTTGCCAGCTCTTTTTCGTTCAGCTCGATGCCGAGCCCCGGACGCTCCGGGATAAGCATTTCTCCGTTTTTCAGGGTCAGGTCCTCGTTGCAGATGCCGGCGCGCCACGGCACGTCCGTCATCATCATTTCAAGCATGACGAAATTCGGGACACATGCCGCAAGCTGGAGTGTCGCGGCATTCGCCACGGGGCCGGACGGGTTGTGCGGGCAGAACCCGATATGACGGCACTCCGCCTCCGCGCCGAGCATCCGCATTTCCATGATTCCGCCCGCGTGTGAAATATCCGGCTGGATATAGTCGGAACAGTTCAAGTCGAAGAAGCGGCGGTATTCGTAACGGTTGTAGAGCCGTTCGCCTGCGGCTATGGAGACGCGCACCCGCTCCTTGACCTCTCGCATTCCCTCTTTGTCATCCGGCGGAATCGGTTCTTCAAACCAGAAGATATCGAACTCCTCTAGCCGTTTGCCGATCTTGACCGCAGTCGGAATATCGAATCTGCCGTGTCCTTCGATCAGGAGCCGGACGTCGTCGCCGACAGCCTCGGAAACCTTGGCGATGCACTCCATTGCCTGATTCAGTTCCTGCCTGCCGATCTGCTGCCATGCCTTTCCGAACGGGTCCCATTTGCAGCCGGGAAAGCGGTTGCGGCGGACTTCCTGCGCTTTCTCCGCAAATTCGTCGGGAGTTTTCGCCGGAGAAAACCAGCCGTTGACATAGACCGGAACCGCATCGCGCACTTTGCCGCCGAGAAGCTGATATACCGGCACATTCAAATCTTTCCCCTTGATGTCCCAGAGCGCCATTTCCACACCGGCAAGCGCACTCATGAGCACAGGTCCTCCCCGCCAGTATGCGTCGCGGTAACAGTCATGCCGGAACGCCTCGATATTGTGCGGGTCTTTTCCGATGAGCCAGTGTTCGAGATCGTGGATTGCCGCCTGAACCGTCAGTTCCCTGTATTCCAGCGTAGCCTCGCCCCAGCCGTGAATTCCCTGGTCCGTCTCCACCTTCACGAATACGAAGTTGGTGCGGAAAGCGTTGCAGATAAAAGTCTTCAACCCTGTGATCTTCATAAACGGAACTCCTCTCCGGTGGTCATGGCAAAGGATTTCACTCCGAGCTTCCGGCATTCTTCGACAAACGGCGCCGGGTCGGCGGTGTTTTCCGCAAACAGTCCGATGTGCATCGGCAGAGCCGTTTCCGGCATTTGCGAACGGACACACTTCAACGCCTCGCCGCAGTTCATATTGTTGAGTTTGCCGTTGATGCAGATCAGCATCAGGGTCATGCCCTTTGTGGCGGGAGTCAGCAGACGTTCATCGAAATTCGTGTCGCCGCTCAGATAGATTTTCTTTCCCTCCGCTTCCATGACATAACCGCATGCCGTCGGATCGCTGTGCGCGGCAAAAACCGAGGTCACGCGGAAGGCGCCGAATGTATGAACACTGTTCATCGGGATTGGTGTGACAAGCGTTTCCGGAATTCCGAGCCGGAGAAAATGCTCGTATGAACGCTGCGGCCCCGCATAGCGGCATTCGGGATAAGCCTCACGGACCAGCGGTATTCCCTCCGGGTCAAGATGATCCATGTGGTCGTGCGTAACCAGCACCAGATCCGGTTTCAGTTCCTGCATGGGAACGGGAAAAGGATGCAGGCGCGCAAGCCCTTCTTTCTGAAATACGCAATTGCTGATATAGGGGTCAACGACAAGGCGGAACCCTTGGGATTCCAGTAAAAAACCGCCTTGCCCGAGCCATGTGATTTTCATTTTACGGCCTTTCAATCTTTGACTTCATCGAAAACGCGGACATAGTCCACGATAAAATAATCCGGCAGAACCGCCTCTTTCAGTTTCAGGCTCGGTTCATCGCCGTCCCTGTAGCCCATGCACTCCGTGGAAACAAGGATGAATTGCTCCCTGTGCGAAACGGGACCGTCGCAATGCCATGATTCTTCTCCGTCAATATAATAAGTATAGCCGTCCGGTGACCAGTCGAGCCCGAACACATGAAAACCGTCCGGAGTCTCTTTCAGTTTGCGTTCTCCCGAACCCGCACTTTTATGGTCGGCGCCGTAGCCGTTCCAGTGGTTGTTGTGGGAAACGATGCCGTCACGCGTGAAATTCTCCATGATGTCGACCTCCACGCCGGACTCCTCCGGGTTCAGGGTCGAGCCGATGCACGGAGACTGAAGCCAGAACGCCGCCCACCATCCGGGCTGTTCCGGCAGTTTGCAGCGGATCTCGTAAAAACCGTATTTATGCATGAACTTCGGCTGCTCGATCTTCGCAACCGGCCATACGAACTTGGGAGTCCGGTGAAAACAGAAGCCCTCTCCGGGACGGTCCAGATAGTTGGAGCCGGTCTGAAGATGCGGCGAATAATATTGCCCGTTTCTTTCCTGAAGCGTAAGCAGAAGATTTCCTCTGCCGTCCGGCACCGCCCCCTGATCGGTGAATGTATTGTGCCGCTTCTGGAGCAGATGAAGCCGATAGCTCCATTTTGAAGTGTCCAGAGTGTCGCCGTCAAACTCGTCGTTCCAGACCAGTCTCCATTTTTTGTGTGCGGGAAGCAGACTTTTCACATGTTCCATTGCCAGAATCCTTTCCTTGTTTCAGGGCGCGTAATACATGCCGCCGTTGATGTTGATTGTTTCCCCCGTCACGTAACCGTTTCCGACCGCGAACAGAACTGCATCCGCGATTTCCCCGCAGGTCGCGCCGCGCCCCAGCGGAATTGCCGCGGACTCCTCGCGGTATTTTTCAGGCGTCAGACGCCTGTTGATATTTTCCGTGACTACCATTCCCGGGCACACCGTATTGGCGGTGATTCCGAAAGGCGCTCCGTTCTCCGCGAAAGCGCGGGTCAGCCCGTGCATTCCGAGTTTGGAAACTCCATAGGCAATCATATTCATCTCCGCGGGACGGAACGAACGCACCGAAGCAATGTTGACGATGCGTCCCCAGCCGTATTCCTTCGCCCGGTTGAAAAACGCCATGGAGCAGAGAAACGCTCCTTTGAGATTGACATCCATCACCAGCGACCACCATTCCCCCTCGGTCATTTCCGCCGTCCGCCGCCATGGGTCAAGCCGCGCATTGTTGATCAGAATATCGACCCTGCCCAGCTTTTCAAACATGGCTCCGACCGCAGTTTCGTCGGAAACACTGCAAACGCAGGCTTCTGCTTTTCCGCCGGATGCGGCGATTGCATCCGCCACTTTCTGCGCGTTTTCCGGATGATGCGCGCAGTTGACAATCACCTCGCATCCTTTTCTTGCGAGTTCGAGCGCAATCACGCGTCCGAGTCCCTGAGAGGCGCCCGTTACAAGCGCCCTTTTCCCTTTCAAGTCCATATCATGATTTCCCTTTCCCGGAAACACCGCGCCGTCTTGCACCGCGGCATATCACACGCTTTGTTCATTCTTTTCAAGTTAAGTTTTCCATCCTGCCGGGACACGGCGGCAAAGCGCCGCCTGCGTCTGTGCAGTTTATTCCTTCTCCGATGTTCCGGCAAAATCTCCAAAGGTCAGGAGCAGGGGATAATCCCGCAGAGGGAGATGATGGAACAGGAAGCATCCCCCGCTTTTTTCAATCATGTCGTCCGGCAGTTTGTAAACGGAGCCATTCAGAAGATCAATCAGGCGGCATTCCCCGGAAACCAGAGCCAGCTTCAGAGAAACGGTGGACTCATAACTTGTCGTCAGAAGTTCCGAAGGCTTCCAGTAGACGAATGCGGAACTTCCGCCCGGTTTGCGGAATCCCTTGAAAAGCAGTCCGGCGCCTTTGTCGTCTTCCCGCAGAACCGAAGGCGAATAGGAAGGGATGAAATCCACCGGCAGGTCCTGAATGGAAAACTCCTCGCGGAAAATCGCGGCAAGCGTCTGCAGCGTACGGTAGGAAAGTTTCGGCTCATATTCGCCCGTGGCGACTCCATCCTCATCGAAATCGGCGCTGAGGACTCCAAAATATGCGTAATCCAGATAGCTCGCCTTATCTCCGACCCTGCCGCCCAGCGCTTCGATCATGTCCAGGCAGGAGAAATAAGAGGTGAACTCGACACCCTGAAAGAGATGCGCCAGCATGTGACGGGCAAGAAACTTCGCCTGTTTCTCCTGTGTCCATGCCGCCCCCGAAAGGGCTCCGGCGCTGCTCCGGCGGGACTGCGCTCCGGTTTCGCCTTGAATCAGCCTGATCTTCGGATTGTATGCGTGGCAGAAGGCACGGATGGTCTGAATCCGTGTTCCAGCGCCTACCAGTTCATCCGGCGTATATCCATGATAGGTGAATGCGTCCATCTCCATCCCGGCGCCGGTCTCGAACACCTCATGAAGCCATTCCCATTTATTGGAGCAGAAAGAGCCGCCGATCACTTTGGCATCCGGGTTTCCCTCATGGACAGCTTTTGCGGTCGCCTTGACGAACTCCCCGTATTCCGTTCCGCTGACTCCATGCTTCCAGCACCAGTCCGGTTCATTCCAGACCTCGAACCATGCGATCCGCCCTTTGTAGCGGCGCACCGTTTCGATGACATACCTGTGCCATGCCTGTTTCTGTTCTTCGTTCCTGACCGGCGGATACCCCACAGCACCGAATGCTTTCGCCGCGTCCCCGTCGTAAATTCCGTTTCCGTAGCAGAGGCAGAGCCACGGCATGAGCCCGCGCCGGAGGAGATTGTCCACCACGCTGTCCAGCCACGTAAAATCATAGATTCCCTTCTTCTGTTCCGTGCGTGCCCAGCCGGACTGGATGCGAATCCATTTGACGCCAAGCGCCGCTACTTTGTCGTAGGCCTTTTCCGGATCGAAGACCGCACGGTCCAGTTTTTCAAAACCCAGCCCGAAAGGCGAGGTTCCGACTTGTGACGAATGCACTGCTGTTACAGCGCCCACCTTCTGAAGACGATCCATCGTGATCTGTTCTCCTGTTGAATTTACCCTATGGAATCAATCGTGGTAAGCGAGGCGGAAATCTCCTCCGCCGCGCCTCCGACGATCCGTTTGATCTCTACGATGTGTTCCGGCGTATATTTGCTGAAAGGAATCGAACAGCCCAGGGAGGCAATGAAACGCCGGTTGGAAAAAACCGGAAATGCGAAAATCCCCTGATCGCCCTTCGGAGAGCAATACATCCCTTTCTTTTTGATTTTCTCCAGCTCGGAAGTTACTTTTTCGCGGATTCTGAACTCAGGAAGCACCGTATTCTTCCGGGGAAAGGCATCATAATGCGCCAGTTGTTCCGCCGGGGTGCGGTATGCCATTTCAAGAACCCCCGTCGCGGTTTCATAAATGTCGTTAAAGGAGGGGGCGCCGAGATGAATAGTCCGTTCCGGATTGCAGTTCTTCAGATAAAGAACATAGCGCTCTCCCGCGTAAACCTGCGAAATCAGAACGGAATCCTGTACCGCTTCCGCCGCACGGTCAATCACCGGAAGCGCTTTCTTCATGAGCTTCGACTGAAACATCGCCATGTTGTTCAAGGTCAGAATACGCGGCCCCGCGACATATCCCGCCTGACGCGACACCTGTATGATGTAGCCGGAATCAAGAAGCATCTTTAAAATCCGCGAACAGGTCGCGCGGTTCAGTTCCAGCGCCTCGGCAAGCGCCATCGGCCCCATCGGATGCGGCGTGGCTTTGATGATTTCCTCCAGAATGCCGAATGTCTTATCCAATACTTTGATCATGGAAATTTCTCTGTTAAAGTTCATAATATGAATTTTATATATCTTATTATATATTATAATCTTAAATTATGAATTTTAAAGGGCGAAAATGAAAAATAAAGAGATTTTTCATGAAATACGGCACTGCTGAAAGCGGGGATGTCTGTTCACGGTGCTGAGTCGTGTCTGACGGGGTAGTTCATTCAAAATGGTTTGACGCCGCGAGGTTCTGAAAACAGACACGGGGCGCAGAATGAAAATCCTGTGCCCCGTGTCTGTTTTATGACTGCATCCGGTGAAACGGATGACTGCTGATTCAATTCATCAGTTTTCCTGAAAGAATATTTTCATCGTTTCCGGCATTGACTTTTACCGTATGGATTTCCTTGAGGATGCTTTTCGGTGAGCGTGTACGGACTTTGACATAGTTCGAGGACCAGCCTTCATAACCGTTGTTGGCGAGGGTGCGCTCAAAGAGAACGGACAGTTCCGTTCCGATCAGGGACTTGGCGAACTCCGCGGCACAGGCAGCCTTGATGGGCTTGGTCGCCTCGACACGCCGGACCATTTCTTCGACGGGAATGCGTCCCGGAAGTTTTTCCGCTTTCGTGCCTTTTCTCGGCGAGAATGGAAATACATGGAGATTGGCGAAGTGCATGGACTTCACGAACTCGCAGGACTGCTCGAAAAGTTCCGCCGTTTCTCCGGGGAACCCGACAATCAGGTCGGAGCCGATATGGATATGAGGCATTTTACTGCGTGCGCAGTCTATCATCGACTTGTATTCCGCAAGAGTATATTTGCGCCCCATCGCTTTCAGTATTTCGTCGGTCCCCGCCTGGAGCGGCAGGTGGAGGAAGTCGCAGATTTTAGGGGTGGACGCCATAAGGTCGATCACACGCGGGAGAATCTCTCCCGGTTCCGTGGAGCCGAGACGGATACGGAAGTCGCCTTCGACCGCAATCAGCTTTTCAAGAAGCCCGACCAGATCAAGACCGCCGCAGTTATAGTTGCAGACGTTGACCCCGGTGATTACGATCTCATGGAAACCTGCCTCAAGAAGCTGCTTGAAGTCCGCCATGATTTCCTCCACGTCGCGGGAACGTTCGCGTCCCCGGGCATAGGGGACGATACAGTAGGTGCAGAAGTTGTTGCAGCCTTCCTGAATCTTCAGGTTTGCGCGGCTCTTGAACGGGAAATAAGCGACGGCGTCTTCCTTGAAGACCGTTTCGTCCACTGTTTCGGACGGTTTGTAGTCATGGTGCTGGATATTGAATCTGCGTTCCAGGATGGATTCCAGATTCTTTTTTTCGGCTTTCGTGAGGAGAATATCGAAATCGGAGTCTTCTTTGAGTTCTTCATCGACTTCCGCGGCGCACCCGGTGAGAATGATGTAGGCATACGGATGCTTGTGGCGGATGGAGGTCAGGAGCTGGCGCGTTTTCCGCGCGGCGGTGGCTGTGACCGTACAGGAGTTGACAATGACAAGATTCGGGCTTTCCTCGTAGTCTTCATCGACTATCTGGAACCCGCAGCGGCGGAGTCGGTCGCACAACAGTGCGCTGTCCGCCTGATTCAACCGGCATCCCAATGTAACAACAGATGCTGTAATGGTAATCATTTTTCTTTCTTAACCTCGCAAATGAAGAATGCAAATTTATATTTGTTTTCGATGACTCTCTCATTTTTCCTGAGCAGCCGCCTCAAGTCGGACGGACGCATTCCCGCGCCGGAAATTCTTCCGGTTCCGGTCAACTGGAACGAACGCAGGAATTCCGCCAGCCCGCTGTAAGTTTCGGAGCATTCTTCCGTTTGATACGCGCACAGAGAAAAACCGTTTCTGCTCAAGTGTGGTATAATACTCTCAAGTCGCGGAAGTTCAAGTCCCGGAAACGACAATGCTTCGGATTCAAAAAGTTTTTTCAGCTTTTCCGTCGATTCCGCCAGGGGAAGACAGAGGTAAAAACGGGAATTTTCACTGCGCAGGGTCGCCGCGGCATTCCGGAGAGCGATGTCGAAATCTTCCGCCCAGTGCATTGCCATGGATGACAGAACCGCATCGAATCCGTGTTGGAAAGGCTTCAGTTCCTGATTGAAATCGGCGCGCTCAAAACTCATCCGGGGAACTGCGGAAAATTTTGCGCGGCAGACATCCAGCATTTTATCCGACAGATCGCTGACGGTCAGCGCCGCATCGGGAAACAATACCGGCAGATGCGCGGTCAGGAGTCCGCTTCCTGCGCCGAGCTCCAATACGGAAGAAGCCGGCGCGCGCCCGGATTCATGGCGGCGGATGAAATCGGCAAACAGCCCTGCGGCTATACGCTGGAACGACGCTGCCGAATCGTAAGTGGAAGCGGCGGCGGAAAAATTCTTCTCAACCACAGAAGAACGGGACATGATCAGAGAACCTCCAGAGCCTTTCTGACAGAGTCAAGATCGACTTTTCCGCCGAACGGCAGGAAATGCCCCCCATCGTATTCTCCTGCACAGACTTTGCCTTTCAGGGAAAGAGAGCTCATTTCCCGATTGACGATCCTGTCTCCGGAACCGGTCAGAACTGCAACCGGACACTGAATCGAACTTAACAGATTGCGGTAATCGAATGCCGCCAGAAAATCCAGTCCCTCCAGCAATGCCGTGATATTCAGTTGCGCAGGCACGCCGATACGCATTTTTTGAGGAAACGCGCAATTTCTGTAAAAGTGTTTCAGAGTGACGGCTGCATTCTTTTCCATTCCGTTTTTCAGCGCGGAAACATCTTCCCGTTTCCAGCCGCAGGGAAAATCGTCCGCATATGCGAAACGTGCAAACGGATTGAACAGGATCAATCCCCTGACCGATGGATCAAGCGCCGCACAGCGAAGCGCGAACGCGGTTCCCATGGAATGGGCAAGAATGATTTTGCCGGATGCGGAGCCGGCGGCGGGTTCTTTCATTGCCGCGCTGTCTGCGGAGAAGAACCCGTAATCGAAAAGCTCCGCATCGGGAGACAGATTCCGGTAGAGCGCCGGATCGACGCCCCAGCCGGGCAGGAACAGTTCAGAAATACTCATGAGCGGATCTGGCCGTCTCCGTAGATTTTATATTTGTAGGACGTCAATTCACGAAGCCCCATCGGGCCGCGTGCATGGAGCTTGTCCGTGCTGATGCCGATTTCCGCCCCCATGCCGAACTCACCGCCGTCCGTGAAACGTGTCGAAGCGTTCCAGTAGACGGTAGCCGAATCGACATTGTCGAGGAAATAGCGGGCGTTTTTCTCATTCTTCGTGATGATCGCATCGCTGTGCCCCGAACTGTACCGGTTGATGTGATCGACTGCCGCTTCAAGGGAAGGAACGATCTTCGCGGAAATGATCAGATCGAGGTATTCTCTTGACCAGTCTTCCTCCGTGGCGGGTGTGGCGGCATTGTCGAGTTTGCAATAGGCGCAGTCTCCGATGACCTGTACGCCTTCTTTCTTGAACATTCCGCCGAGAAGCAGGACGAAATCGGGCGCGATCTTTTCATGAATCAGCACTTTTTCGAGCGCATTGCAGACTCCGGGACGCTGGCATTTACCGTTGCGGATGATATTGAGCGCCATCTCCGGATCGGCGTCCGCATCCACATAAAGGTGGCAGACCCCTTTGTAATGCTTGATGACCGGAATCGTGGACTGCTCCACAACGGCGCGGATCAGGCGTTCGCCGCCGCGCGGAATCACAAGATTGATGTACTGATCCATTTTCAGCAGAAGCGACACCGCCGCATGATCCGTGAACGGGACAAGCTGGATCACGCCATCGGGCATGCCTTTGCTTTTTCCGGCGGCGATGATGCAGTCCGCAAGCGCCTGATTGGAATGGATTGCTTCCGAACCTCCGCGCAGAATGACCGCATTGCCCGCCTTGAGGCAGAGTCCTGCGGCATCGACCGTGACATTCGGGCGGGATTCATAGATGAACCCGATCACGCCGAGCGGAACGGAAACTTTGTCGATCCGGATTCCGTTGGGGCGGGTGGTGGTCGAGAGAATTTCGCCCGCGGGATCGGGCAGGGTGACAACGTGGCGGAGTCCGTCCGCCATCGCCTTGACGCGCTTCGGGTCCAGCTTGAGACGGTCGAGCATGGCGGAGGAGAGTCCCTTCGCCGCGCCGTTTTTCATATCGACCTCATTGGCGGCAATGAGTTTTTCCGCGTCTTTTTCAAGCGCATCCGCCATTGCCGTAAGCCAGCCGTTCTTGAGTTCCGGCGACGCGTTGGCAATCTTGCGTGAAGCATTCCGGGCGCATTCGCCCATTTCAAGAAGTTTCGCCTTCATTTCATCGGCGCTTACAGAGTTTGCATTCGTTGTCATCGTACAGCCTTTTCTCTTTTTGGAATTAGTGACCCTATAAAATACCATTCTGAAGCCTCTTTTGCAAATGGCGCGGGAGGATAAGTAAGAAAAAGAGGTGTTTCCGCATCACTTCCGCTTCGGCGGCGGATTGCGGAAATCTCTGCTTTCCGCTTTTTTCCGGTTTGCTTTTTCCCGGAAAGGCGTCTATGGTAATGGAAACCAATAAAAAAGGGGGAATTTGGTATGAAAACACAACTGATCACCACACTCGCCGTCGCCGCAATCGGAATCGTCCTTGCAGGATGCCGCACCGTCGGAGACGGAGTCGCCGAACAGAAAACATTCGCCGGAATGCAGGTCGAGGCAATCGAAATCACCGGACCCTGGACCGTTGAAATGAATTGCGGCGCGAGGGAGAACTCCGTGACCGTGACGGTCGAACAGAACCTGTGGAAGTATGTCTCGATCAGAACCGGGCGGAAGTTCCGGCTTGCTCTGGACAAAGATGTCAGCTTTACCCTGCCGCTGAAATTGACGGTCAACTCCACCGGCAACCTTTCAAAAGCCGATCTCAAAGGCAGTGTCAATGCCACCGTATTCAACAACAAGGCACAGCTTTTTACGCTGAATCTGGAAGATCTCTGCAAATTCAGGGGGGATAATTCGGCAATCAGCATCGTCAACTGCGACATGGAGGGCAATACGGTGGCGCTTTTCACCGGTTCCATTTCCGATTTGAAGCTTGAAGCGGAAGAAAACACCATTTTCCGGGGCGGCAGTATTACCGCTGCAACCCTGAATCTGAACGACAAGGCTCTGGTTACACTGGAGGAAGTCGGTTCCGCGCAGGTCGATATGGAGGATCACAGCAAGCTGACGATCGGCAGGCTTGACGGCGCACTGACCGGCAAGGCTGTCGACCGGGCGCAGATCACCTACAGCGGAAAAGGGCTTTCGCAGGTCAGAACCTCCGGTTCGGCGGCGGTCGCCAGACAATAAAGCAAGTTGCCGTATCGTCACACAACCTGAAAGAGAGCGGAAACACTGTCTTTCAGGTTTTTTTGACGGCTCGCCCAAAACTCCGGGATGAGATACATAAGACTGAATTCAAACTTTTTGTCCTTCCGTTTCTTTCTGCCGGATTTTCGGCTGAAGCCTCTTTTTTCTGCCGGGAATGAAAAACTTTCCGTCTTTTTCACTGCGGCATGCAATAAATGATTCCTTTCACCCGTTTCATGATTACAAAACGATGGAATTTCAAAAAGAAAGGGGACAAAATGAAAAGGGATTGTTTTACATTGATGGAATTGCTTATTGTAATCGGAATTATTGCCATTCTTGCGGGGCTGCTGATGCCTGCTCTGAACAAGGCGCGCGGTCAGGCAAATAAGATCGCCTGCCGCAGTAATCTGAGGCAGATCGGGCTTGCGATTCAGAATTATACCGATGACTTCAAAGGTGTTTTCCCGCGTGTTGCAGTAATGAAGTCCATCGAAACGGACCCGGATGTTCCTGCGATTCAGGAGGTTCTCGCACAGCAGATTGGAGGGGAAAACTCGAAAGTGTTCCGTTGTCCGTCCGACCGCGGGATCAGCGGCATTGTAGGGGTGTTCACGGACGAAGATGAGGACAGCGATGAGGTCACGAGCACCAACTTCAATTATGCCGGCAGCAACGGCAAATCGGATTTCGAGAACGAAGGCAGCAGTTATGAGTTCAATACATGGCTTGCGGGACGCAGAATGACGAACCGTTCGCGCAGTATGCTGATGCATGATCTCAGGCCTTACCACGGACCCGCCGGAAAAATCGGTTCCTGCAACTATCTGTTCGCAGACGGCAGAGTCGACGACTGGAAATAAATACTTAATCAGGGAGCAGACACAATGACTTGCACGAAGAAGAAAACGGAAAAGAAAGTGATGGCGAAACGCCGGAAGATGACGGTTGCGGCAACGGTATTGCTGGCGGGGGCAATTGCAATCGGAACCGCCTCTTACCATGCTTTCCGCAAACCGCGCCCGAAATCGGATCGCCCGGAGGATATTGCAAAATTCGTCGCCTCGTCCGGTTTCAACCGCCTCAGCGCGGCGGAGCGTCAGGCTTACCTGCGGAAACTGCGCCCTGATCCGGCACAGGGACAGACACAGTCCCGTCGCCCCCGGATGCAGAATATGTCCGGAGAGGAGCGTTCCGCTTTCATGGCAAATATGATGCGTCTTTTCGAACAGGAGCGCAGCAGGCGGCTGAAAAAATATTTCGCTCTTCAGACGCAGGAGGAAAAGAACGCCTTTCTGGATGCCGAGCTCGCAAAAATGGAGCAGCGCCGCGCCGAATTTGAAAAACTGCGCCGGCAGCGGGATGCCGAACGGAAGAAACGCGAGGCGGAAAATAAGAATGGGCAGACTGTTGCCAATACGCGTCCGCGCCCCTCCGAAGCGGAACGCGCCAGCCGCATGAGGACACGCACGGAGTCCACTTCTCCCGAAAGCCGGGCAATGAATAATCAGTATATGCGCGATCTTCAGTCCAGAGCCAAAGCAACGGGCAGGAGCTTTGGAATGCGCGGTCCCCGCATGGCGCAACGTTGAACCGGGGAAAGACGAGGAGGCTTTACTCTATGATTTCCAGAATGGCGAGATCCCGCTCGGCTGTCTCATGCAGGAATGCTTTCATCGGAAGAAAATAATTCCCATAGATATCGTTCCACATGCTTTCCAGATCAAGATCGGAAGAATTCCAGATCGCCGGGTAGATTTCCGCTTCGCTGAGTTCCGCCGGATTCAAACGGCGCTTCATTTCCGCCGGGTCGAGTGAGTCCGTGAAATCCGCGATTCTCCTGACCTGATCCGGAGAATAGAGTTCGGCGGGACCATAGCCGATATCAATGTCTCCGACGCTTTCCGCCTCGGGAAACAGCAGAAAGCCGCGCGGAAAAGCAAGGTCCTGGTATTCGTCTCCGTTTCCCATCAGATAGTGGAGAATATGCCATGTCTTGTCAAGTTGAAGCGCATCGGCGGGGGCGATCGTCGCATTGCGGATCAGTTCGGAAAATTCCTTTTCCGGCTTCTGCTGTCCGGGTGGTGTCTCCGCCTGTTTCGTGAACAATGTTTTCAATTTCCGGAGAAAATTTTTTTTCTGCGGCAGAGGGGGCATCTCCGGCTGCGGCTCGATATCAAGGAGCTTGTAGATCCCGTAAGGTTCCCGCAGAAGTTCCTTGCGCACTTCGTCCGGAATTCTGATGATTTCATAAAGCATGCCCATTGCCGTTCTCCGTTTTGTATTTTCTGCGACGGGAAAGTCTGAAAATATACCTGTGCGGGAGAGAAATGTCAAACGAAAGAACGCAATTATGCCTCGTTGACTTTGTTTTCGAGCCGGAACCGGACTGGCGTTATTCCCGTGTTTTTGCGGAAGACACGGTGAAAATACGCCGCATCGCGGAAGCCGCAGCGCCTGGCGACGGAATCCATCGTGAACGAGGAGTTGCTCAGCAGCAGCATGGCTTTTTCCAGACGTTTTTTCCGCAGGAGCGCGCAGAAAGTCAGCCCGAAAAGATTCCTGACGGCTTCCGAGGCGCGGGGCGGCGTAAGCGAGAGTGTTTCCGCCAGATCCGCAAGCCCGATGTCGCGCACGCAGTTCGTCTCCAGAAATGCTTCGATCATCTCCCGGCGCGAGCTCGGGACATGAGGCGGTTTCCTGATTTGCAGGGCAAGACAGGAGGCGATGAGCATCCCATAGGCAAGAAACGGTTCCTCCTGTTCCGGTTTTAAAACGGGAAGCCTGATTTTGAGTGGAAGTCTGTGTGTCTGCGGATTGATGAGTTCCTCCGGTTCCCGGCGCGGCTGGAAAGGCCCGGCGAAAATCACGCCGTAAAGCTTTCCGTCGGCAACGATCGGGAAAACGGCTTCCCGCATTCCGCAATGGCAGCATTTGAAGAAGGGGCGGGGGTGTGTCCGCAGCAGTTGATGCTGAACCTTGTCCCGGTCGAATTCAATGCAGAGTTCAGTTAATTTATTCTTGTGCTCTTTCAGTCCTGTGCAAAAGGGATTCAGGTGGTATTGAGGCAGAGGGACGCCTTGAAGCTGTCCGCTGTAGTCGTGGCAGCAGAGGCGGCAGTGAAACTGTTCCTCAAAAATCCGGATTGCTTTTTCCTGAATCAGCCTGTTTTCCATTGGACTTATTTTCCTGTTTCTGAAGATATGGCATAAAAATACATCGAAAAAGCAAAAAAATCCATAGATGTTTCTGTTTTTCAGAAATATATTTGTCTTCAGGTCAAAAAAAGGAGATCTTTTCATGAAGACGGTTGCTTACAGGATGGAGAAGGAAATTCCGGTGATTGCTGAGGCTGACGTGCTGGTTGTGGGCGGAGGTCCCGGCGGAATGAGTGCGGCGGTCATGGCTGCGCGGCAGGGCGTCAAAGTCGTATTGGCGGAACGCTACGGGTGCGCCGGAGGCATGGCGAGTTTCGGGGAAGTGACGCCGTTTATGGCGAATCATCTTCACGGCGAGACTCTTGACAGGCCGGTTTTCGTTGACTGGTGCCGCAAGATGTGGGAATACCGCGATGACGAAGTGAAAGAAGCCGTTTTCGATGAGAAGGTGATCCCCGGAACAAGAATTTCCAAAGATGTCGCGATGCTGGCTATGGAGGATCTTCTGCTTGAGGCGGGCGTGAAGGTGATCTATCATCATAATCTGGTGGACGTGATCAAAGACGGCGACAGGATCAGCGCGGCTGTGTTCAGCTCGAAGTCCGGCCTTTGCGCGATTTGCGCCCGGGAATATGTGGACGGCACAGGCGACGGCGACCTTGCCGTGCTCGCCGGATGTGATTTCGAGTTCGGCAATGAGGACGGATTCTGCCAGCCGATGACTTTGTGCTTCAAACTCGGCGGTGTGGATGCGGCGCGTATGCCGGACCGCGCGGGGATCAACCGACTTTACGATGAGGCGAAGGCCGCCGGAGAGATTGTCTGTCCGCGTGAAAATGTGCTCTGGTTCCTGACGCTTGAAAAGGATGTGATTCATTTCAATACGACGCGCATCATCAAAAAAAGCGGCGTCAACGGGCTTGATCTTTCCGATGCCGAAATCGAGGGCAGGCGGCAGCTCCGCGATTTCCTGAAATTCCTGCGCAGGCATGTGCCGGGATTCGAACATGCCCGTATTCATTCGATCGCGCATCATGTCGGTATCCGCGAATCGCGCAGAATCATCGGGGAGTGCTTTCAGACGGTCGATGACTTCACCACTGCGAGAAAATATGCGGACGGCATTGCAAAGGTCCGCTATCCGATCGACATCCATAATCCGTCCGGTTCCGGCACAATCATCAAGACACTGCCGGAAACGGAGTGGTATGAGATCAGTTTCCGTTCCCTGATTCCGAAGAAGTGTTCCAATCTGCTGATGGGATGCCGTGCGATATCCATCGACCACGCCCTTCACAGCAGTGCGCGTGTCATGCCGCCTGTCTGTTCCATCGGGCAGGCAGCCGGAATGGGAGCGGCGATGGCGGTGAAGGCGAACTGCGCTCCCGCCGGACTGGACGGGGCGGAAGTCAGAAAGAACCTTGCCGCCGCGGGAGCCGATCTCTGATTCGGAAACTGTTTTCATGCCGTAGTTTGCGGCGTGAGAACAGTCCTGCCATGTGGTCTCGCGGGGCTTTTCTGCCTTTCAAATCTTTTTTCGTATATGTATTCCCCGCCGCCTTACGGCAGGAAAATGTAGCCGGGAAGTTTTCTGATATCCTTTTCCGGCTTTTGGTTTTTCCATTCTTTCGGCGGCATCCAGCCGGGTGTCAGCAGAGCACCGTATGCGGCTGCTGCCGGAGCGATGGTTTCCCATACCGTGAATTCATTCTGATCGACCGCATAGCCCTCCAGGTTTGCGAATTCACGCCAGAGCGGAATCGCTTTCTGGATAATCCGGTAACATTCCGCGGTATCCATTTTTTCTTTGGTCCGGAGACTTGCCGGCAGGAGATTGATGTCACAGCCTTTGAATTTATGATCGGGACGCGGCTTACAGGCATAACGATAAATCATGCTTGCGGCTGAATAGTTGTTTCTTCCGGTGAAAGTGTAGGGTGTGATGCCGGGAATGGGATCGACCAGACGGTCGTTCCACGCCCACATGGGGAGTGAGAGAATGCGGACGGGGTAGACTTTGCCCAGTCCGGTCGTCATACTGCGCCCCATCGGATTGGCTCCCATCATCCAGTCGAATGCCAGAAAAGCGCCGTCCCGGTATTTTTCCATGCCGTCGATTCTCCATGCCATGATCAGGTAGGCGCCCTTTGAGAATGGGAGTCCGGCGCCCCATGCCAGATAAGTGAAGTAAGGGCTTTTCAGGCTCCAGTTCAAGTTCCGGTAGGCAAGCGTCTCCTGATTTTTCAACAGCTCGTCAGCCTTTTCACGGATCATCCGGCGGTATTTTGACGCCTGTGTGAAAAGCACTCTTTCATCTTCGGCAAGTTCACTCAGAAAATAAGGGCTCTTGGTATCTTTGACGTCAGCCAGGATCTTCCCGAAGTCGAGTTTATCCAGAATGTCCAGATATTTGGGGTCGCCGGAAAACGGTTCCTGCGGATTCGGGGAGATGGCTTTCGTGTAAAGATAGAGATTGAGCGCCGCCTTGAACAGATCGCCCTGCGGGAGTTCCCCGGGTTCCGTGTAATGGTAAACTCCCCAGTTCATGATTCTGAACTTCGTGTCGGCGCGATTGGCAGGATTCATCGCAAAATTCCATGCCTTTTCCGCCGATTTGAAGAAAAGCTGTGCCGGCTCCTTTCTGCCGCACCGGTCATAAGCGCGGGCGAGTTTCGCCGCGTGTGCGCAGTATTGAAGCGTGCTTTCGCGTGTCGGGAGCGCCAGATAATAACGCTGGGTGTCTTTTACCGGATCATAGATTTTGGGGTGACTGGTCGCTTCAAGCCAGCAGCCGACTCCGCCCTTTTCATTCTGGGCGCGCCGCCAGACCTCGACTCCCCATGCCGCCTCGTCAATGATGTCGGGGATGCCGTTGCCGGATTCCGGGAGATCCAGTTGGGCGTCTTTGAAGTTTTCTGGAAAGAGAAGATAGATGGAAAGCAGGGAGTCCACTACCTGAAAGTGATAGGTCCTGCGGTCGAAATCTCCGGCGTCCCACCAGCCGCCGCAGACGTCGGGGAGCGCCTCGTCGGTTGCGGTTGCCTTGACCACATGGAAATGGCTGAGATCTGCCTTGGTGCCGTCGCTGCGGATGATCCGGCTGTTTTTTCCGCGATAATGGCGGTCGTTCGGCGGAAAGCCGCCGCGGTAGGAAATTTTGTGATCCGCACCCATGCTCCATTGCGTATGGGAGGGGGTTTTGGCGATTCCCGAACGCTGGTGAAACAGTCCGCGCATTTGAACGTAAAACGCCCTTCCGATTGCATCGTCGCTGACTGCGAAATCCCAGGAACGCCCGACATCGGGCACATGGATGTAATAATTTCCGGTTTTTGAGAAGTCCGAAAAATCCAGTTCCATGATTTCTTCCCCGTAAAGCGCGATTTTCTCCCGGTCGCGCATGATGTGCTGGTCCGGCATTCTGTAAGTAATTTTTCCGGTAAATGCGATACTGCCGTCTTTCGTGTCGCGCAGATGGAACTCTTTGCCTTCGAGATGTTTCACGGGGAGAGGTCCCAGTTCCGCGAGCCACATTCCGAGATAGGCGTATTTCCGTTTCGCCGCCGGAGCGTATCCGACCTGATTGACCTTGATCGCACGGGAAATTGTCTTCTTGTCATCATACCGGAGCGATGCTTTTTCGCCCGTTGTTGCGGATATCTCCAGCAGATCGTTGTTTTTGAGCGGTTGATCGAGTCTGATATAGGCAAACGGAACCAGTTCGGCGCTTTCCGTCAATACGATTCCTCTGCCGTTGACGCGGGGCAGACGTTTGATTCCCACGGCATTGATCCAGTAGCCATGTGCGGCGGGTAAGGTTTCCCTGCCGTTGACTTTGATCCTGAAGTATGCCGGGTTTTGAAAATTGTCACGTATCGAGGGCAGATAGCGGGACATGATGTCGGCTGCTGCGAAGTTGTAAAAGAACTGGCGCGACCAATCCTTATTCCGTGGAAGCTGTTCCGCGCCGGCAAGCCGGCTGTGATAGTTTTCCAGAATCCGTTTTGTGAAAAAATCGTCATACAGCCCCGCCACCGCAATATATCCATTGGTCAGGGGAAAAAGCAGCATTTCCCCTTTTAACGGAACCGGCGCGGCTGAATCGCGCGGAATTCCTGCGACTTCTGAGATTTGCAGTCCGAACGAGAAGTGCGCTGAAAATATCGCCGGAATTGCAAGCAGCGCCGGCAGGATGGAAAATCTTTTTCTCATGGATTCTTTTTCTGTCGTCATTGAATGGTTTTTGTTACAGACAGCCGGAAAACTGGAATGTTTCAAGTACTCTACTATAGCATTCATCTCAGTGGATTCAATGTGCGGACAGGAAATAACCATGTCTGTATTGCCAAAATATCCTGAAAAAGAGTGATTCCGGTATCCTGAATGATTGCATTTCATTCAAAGGAAATGTATATTTGGAACATCACAAAATCAATGACTGGGAAGGTGCCTATGTTTGGAAAATTTTTAGCTTCCGCAACTGTTCTTCTTGTTCTGGGACTTGGCGCAGGATGTTCTTTTACCAACAGTTCACGCCAGATCGTGGCGCTGACCATTGATCCTGCGGATGCGCGGGTGATTGCCAACGGTGTGGAATATCATAACATCTCACCTCAGTTCATTGAGGCGAAACGCAGCAGGGAACTTCTGCTTGTCGTATATAAACCCGGATATCGTGAAGCCTTATATACGGTGGATTACCAGCTCAGCGACACCGGCAGGATCGACGCCTGGGGCTCCATCTTCATTCTGCCGTTTTTCGGTCTCTTTTCCGAAGGCGCATGGGAATTGAAAGAGAACAATATTTATATCAAGCTTGTGCCGCTGCCCGATGAAAAAGCCATGAGTGAAGAACAGCAGAAGACTTTGGAAGAAAAAGACCGGATCAATGCGAAGTTCAAGGAAAACGCCGTGAAAACAGGTATGCCCCGGAAATTGGAATCTGCCCCGGAAGCGGAAAAGCAGTAATTTGTTTTGACAAGCCTTATCCGGCGGCGCTTCCGTTTTTTCCCGGTACCGCCTTTTTCATGATCACGGAATTTTTTCTGATTGCCTGCCGTGTGGTCCAGACTGCGGCGGTCAAAGCGAAAATCAGCATCAGTTGGTAGAAGTTGCAGTACTGTTTCAGGACCCATTCGATCAGCGATTGCAGATAGTTGGCGCAGAGTCCGCCGAAAATGCCGACGGAGACCCCGAAACATGGCGCATTTCTTAAATACCGCAGGCAGCCGAATGAGCGGATGAAGTAGTAGCCATACCAGATCAGCAGCATCGCCAGTGAAATCCAGCCCCCCTCCGCGGCGACCAGCAGATAGGTGGTTTCCACAATTGCGCCGAAGTCCTCCGTGTCGGGGTGAATTATCATTCCTTCAAATTGTTCCCGCGCATACTCTTTGTGCGGTCCCGTGTAGGCGGAAAAATTATTTGCCCCGACACCGAAAAGGTAATGGCCGTTGGCGATGCGGACTGCGGCTTTCGCCAGATTGATACGGGTCGTCTTGGAGGATACCGGGGCATTTTGGAAACGCTGAATGATGCGCGGTGCGGCGTATCCCAGCAGGATGAGCGCTCCCGCCAGTCCGAGGAGGGTGAAAAGAATCTGGCGCCTGGTGATTCCATTGAAGATCAGGGTGAAAAATACCACGACGGCGCATCCGATGAAATAGCAGAACAGCCCCCCGCGTGAGTAGGTGAAAATAATAAGCAGGACCGTGGAGAGCTGTCCTGCCGCGACCAGCAGGACCTGGAGGCGATTCATCTTCTCGTTCAGCAGGATGCCGAGGAGCAGCGCTCCGAAAAGCGAAACATACAATGCCAGAGAGTTTTGGTGGGGCAGGGTGCTGGGAATCTGATAGTACATCCCTGTCAGGTATTTCTGATACAGGCCCACCAGCAGCATGAAAAACAGGGTTCCGCAGATTGTATAGACCAGCGGCCAGAGCTTTTTGCTGTTGATGAAGAAGTTGTATGCCGCGAGAAAGAAAATGTACATCCAGATCATTTTTACGATTTCAAATCCCCATTGCGGCAGATAGACTGCATCAATGCCGGAAAGCAGAACCGTAATAAAATAAAGTCCGTAAAACCATGCTCCGCGGGGCGCAAAGGAGATTTTGCACTTGGGGTCGGCCAACATGCTCAGAAGGACGATGGCAGAGGAGATGTCGACCGTGGTGAGTGCGAATCCGCGCGCTGTTCCCGTCCAGTCCGGGATCGGATAAATATGAATCGCCAGCATGCTGGATGTGAAGAAAACCATCATGCAGAAAAATACCAGGCGGAATACCGGGTACATCCGCGCCAGAATGACTCCCAGCGGAATGACTCCGAGGAAAATGATGAGAAATACCAGTAATTTTACCATTGTGTGCCTAGTCGTTGGACCAGTAAGCACTGGGATTGCCAAAAGGCCCCGCCAGCATGCTGAGTCCCTGAAGGGACGGCAGTATTTTGCGGACGATGACGTTCCAGTCGGAAATGCCGTCTGCCGGAACATAGACGATATCATTTGCCTGAAGCGGGAAGTCCATAATTTTGCCTTCCTGCATTTTGGTGACGTTGACCGTATAAACCACGGGATTCTTCAACCCGCCGCGGATGACTTTGATCTCGTCGCTGTGAGTTTCACGGAGTCCGCCGCCGTAAGGCAGCGCCTGAAGAACGGTCATGCCCTCTTTGAATCCGACATAAGTCGGTTTCCCTACCTGTCCGAGCAGCGCCACGGTACTGTTCATCACGGACGGGATATAGATATAATCCCCGTTTTTCAACGGGATATTGTGAAGCGGATCTCCCCGCAGAAGCGCTTTCTGGAAATTGACCGGAAGCAGCCTGCCGTCTCTCGATATGTAGGCATTTTCCAGATCGGCGAGTTCGACGGTATCGCCGTGGAAGAGCCCTTCGGAAAGCCCTCTCGCCATGGCGACCGCATCGATCAGGCGGGTGTTTCCTATGGAGATCGGGTAACAGCCCGGAACATTGACTCTGCCTACGATGGTGAAATTGTATCCGTTGATCCGGATCGGGATCAGAGATACGAGAGGTTTTCGGATGTACTGGGAAATCTGTTTTTTCAACGCTTCCGTCGCCTCTACCAGAGAAAGCCCTCCGATTTTTACGGGGCCGATCAGCGGAGCGCTGACAAAACCGTCCGGCGTGACGATGATCTGCCGCACCGTAAGCTCCGGATGCTCATATACCGTGATGTCGAACTGGTCGCCCGGCGTTATCTTGTATGGAGAAGTGTCCGGCGTATGAAGTTTCTTCAACTGTTCCGTAAGGTCTCTTTCATTTACCGGTTCGGGCGGTTTGACCGAATAGTGGTTCGGGATGGCGACCGGTGCAAAAGAATCTGCCGTGCAGCCTGCCAGCAGCGCCAGAAAAGCAGAAAATGCAAAGAGGATGATTTTTTTCATAGACTGACCTTGCGGTATATTTTGTTTTCAACGTCATAAAGGAGACCTGCAATTCTCTGAACCTTGCAGGTATTGAGCTGGAGCAGTGTCTGGTAAATCTGCCACTTCGAGGTTCTGCCGTAACGCATCGGGATGACCGTCAGATCGGCGGACTTGCAGATTTCGGAATAGAGCTGGCGGTGCAGTTCAAATTCAAAAAGCTCCCAGATGACAAGGTCGAACTGCTGAAGCGTATTGCGCAACTGCCCGATGCGTTCCTCCTCCGGCGGAGAGATGAACGCAAGATCGTCCAGCTTGAAATAGAGAACCTGGTCTTTCCCCGGTTCCGGCAGTGTGTCCGTGAACCCGTAAAGAAAATCATTGACCAGATAACGCGCACTGCTGGAGGTCTGTTCCTCCGGGGCGACCCGGATAATCCGGTAGCTGACATCCCTTTTCACTTTCAGGATTTCGCAGAATTCGTTCAGGATATTTGTGCTCAAATCTTCCTGCAGCGCAGGTGCGATGGCAATGATGGCCGGAGTTTTTTCAACTCCCCGCAGCAGTTCCTCCGCCTGATTGACTGCTCCCTGCAATGCACTGTAGAAATCCGCGCGGCAGTGATGGTCGAAGTGCGGGATGATGCCGAGAGCAGGGATGTGCAGGGCGTCTTCGATATCCACTTTGGAACGGACGGAAAGATTGATGAACTCTTTGCCGAGAACGAAACCGCCGCTGAGGACGGCGCCCAAAAACAGTCCGAGCAGGAAAAAGAGCGGACGCCTGCGGGGAAGCGGATCGGTGGGGACGGTGGCTGTCTCCTGAATGGTGACGTCCGTGAAAGAGCGGTCGAGGAAAAGCTGAAGTTCCTTTGTCAGGGCTTCCTGCTTGAGAAGCAGGTTTCTTTTCTGGTTGATCTGGTCTTCCAGCAGATTCAGAGAGGGGGCGAGCAGATCCAGTTTGTCGCGTCTTTCCTTCAATTTTGCGAGTGTTTCCGTATAAGCGGCGACGGTGCTTTTCAATGCCGTTCTTTCCGCCTTGATCTTGTGTTGTTCGTTGGAAAGATTGATGTATTCGGCGTTTCTGCCGTTTACCACTTTTACTTTTCCGTCATCGGCCTTGTTTTCCCTGATGGAATCTTCGAGAGCCTTGATCAGCGTCTTCTGCTTTTCCACGATCGGATTATTGTCCGTGTAGCGCTGGCGGAGACTGGAAAGTTCCAGTTTGAGATCGGCAAGTTTTCTGTCGCTGGAGATATTCTGTTCGGAATAAAGTTCCACGATTTTGGGAGTCGTCTGGAGCTGGACCTCAAGATCATCATATTTTTTCTGAAGCGCGTCCAACTGCGTTTCCGCATGAAGAAGACGGTCCTCCTGAATTATGATTCTCTGGGCATTGGTCGCCTGTTCCCGGGTCAGCGAGCTGATGTTGTTTTCATCGTAAAGTCTTTTCTTGCGGCTCAGAAGATCGTCCAGTTCTTTCTGCAGGCTGTTTCTGCTGCGGATGCTGCTTTCGCAGATCTGTTCGATGTTGGTGCGGATGAATTTTTTATAATCCTCAAGAAATACCTCCGAGAGAGTGTTGGCGATATCCGCGGAAAGCTTCGGATTCCTTGTGGTTGCCGTAATGAAGAAGTAGTTTGAATTCCTGGATGCCTGCCGGATGCTTATGGTCCTGAACAACTGTTCGTGGGTATAGTTGAGTTTCAAACGGCGTGATGTTTCATTGAGATTCGCCCGGCTGAGGATCATATTGAGTATCACGTTGAATTGAGTGGATACATAACCGGTGGGCAGGGCGCCGCTGCGTACGTCCGCAACCTGGCGTACCAGCGCCGTGCTTGCAGAATAGGCTTTCGGCGCAAGAATGCTTCTGGCGGAGAAGAACAGAATTCCGGATAATAACGGCAGGGATATGAGCAGCCACCATCTGTGCAGCAGGGCTGTGAACCAGAAAATCAGATCCCTGCGGAAGAGATCGCTGATTCTCTGTCTGCCCGGTTGAACCGCCGGCGTTTCGTTTTGTTCTTCCGGAGTATTGATTTCGTTATTTTCTCCAAGAATCATATTGTTTCTCCTGAGTTCATGCAGTACCCGTTGCATCAGGTCCGTTTCAATAAATTGCGCATCAGGATTCCCTTCAGGATTTTGAAGTTATTCCAGAAGCTTGCGTGATACATATAATACAGCTCGTCAATTTCTCTTTGAAAGGGATCATTGTCATGCTGAAGATATTCCGAATAGGAAAAGATGCCCGGCGCATAGTCCGGAAACTGTTTCAGGATACGTGCATTTTCCGGGGTCGCTTCCAGAATATAACTGCCGACAAGACGAAGCCTGCCCGTCAGGACCAGTGGCAGAAGATGGTAGCGGTCCAGGGAAAATTTCAGGAAATAACGTCCCGGAAAACTGTCCGGCGGCTGAATGTACAGATGCAGTTTCAGCTTCCTTTTACGCTGCTGGTTCATATAGCATTCCACTTCTTCGGCATGTATCCGTATGAAAGGGCGGAACAGCAGAAACGGGATGAAATAGAATACGAGCATGAGAAGCGCTATGACTCTTTGAGTGACCGGGCAACTCCAGTAGCCCTGTTTGACCAGCGGTGTCAGCAGGAACTCATCGACGATGTCGAGCTTGACCCCTTTCCGGGGATCGATGATGTAATTGCGGTAAATGATTTTGTCTTCGAACTGGAGTTTGCTGCCCACATAAGTGTTGCCCATCACAATGGCATTGTTGAGAATGACGCCGTTGTCGATCAGGGAGTTGTCGCCGATGATCGCACCCGGACCGATGCAGGAATCTTTTCCCAGTTGGATTGAACTACCGAGAATGACCGGTGTGCTGACCGTGACGCTTTTTGGAATCTCTACATCGCGCCCTATGATGAATGTGGCGCTGTCGCCGTACCCCGGCAGGTTGTAACATGCGGACTGTTCATATACGATCCGCATGTTCTGCTGATAAAACATCTGAATGGAATCGACCGGAGTAACTTCAAGGATATCGGAACAGAGCTGCATTTCCGCAGGGGTGTCCGGGAAATCGGGGAACCTGTTCCTGCCGATCAGATACCAGCCGTCCGTTTCAGTAAAAGCCCTGCCGCAAAGGGTGTCCGCGTCGAATTGCAGAGGTTCGGGTTTGCGCTTGTCATAGTCAATCCAGATCATGCCCGACAGAAGCAGCAGGTCGTCGCCGGCGCAGAATGCGCGGTTTTTCAGCAGGAGTTTTTTGAGGGTTTCCTCCGGATGAGCTGCCGCATAGCTGATTTGAATTCCCAGCGGCATACCGTCTCCGAAATGGTCGTAAAGCTCCGACGTGGGATTGTCCGAAACGATCCTGATCTCCCGGATTCCGCTCAGAATGCAGAAATCAACCAGAAAACCGAGATAAGGTTTGTTGCCGAACCGCAGCAGGTAAGGCGGATAATCCGGGAAAAATTTCCGGATCCACTCCGTGCTGGACTCTGGACAATACAGGATTGCTTTCATTCCATTCCTTTTCAGTAGGCGCCGCGTCCGGTCAGGACCGCCGGAATTGTTTTCAGTAAAATCAGAAGATCCTTCCAGATGCTCTGGCTTTTGATGTATTCTTTATCCAGCATTACCTGCTGATGGAACGGGATATCGCTTCTGCCGGAGATTTGCCAGATGCAGGTGATTCCCGGAAGAATCTGGAGACGCTTCCTGTCGTCGAGCGTATAAAGATCAACCTCCTGCGGCAGGGGAGGGCGCGGCCCGACGAGGCTCATATCCCCGAGCAGGACATTGAAGATCTGAGGCAGTTCATCAATACTGTATTTCCGGATGAAGCGCCCGCAGAGCGTAATGCGCGGGTCCCTTTTCATTTTGAATATGACGCCGTCGCCGGATTCATTTTCCTCTTCCAGCTCCTTTCTCCGTTTGTCCGCGTCCACATACATGGAGCGGAATTTATAGAAATAGAAGTGGCGTCCGTTGAGCCCTACCCGGACCTGACGATAGATCAGCGGTCCCGGAGAATCCAGCTTGACCCAGATTGCCGTGATCAGAAATACCGGCGAAAGGCAGACCAGCAGGATGAGGCTTCCGACCAGATCGAAGCATCGCTTCAACAGATAGGCGCTTCTGACGGTAAAGTTCCAGACCCTGATCTTGAAGTTGATTCTCTGGATATCCTTCTTATGCTTCGGCTTAAGCAGGAATTCCATCAGTTCCTTCGTCTCACAGCCCAACGGCTTTTTTTCTGTTTTTCCGGGTTTCATATCATAGCCCCCTCAACAGCATGCCGGAAGTGGCGCAGAGATAAGACTTCTATTCTTTTGCGGCATTGATCGCTTCTTCCAGGCTGTCGTAAATATCGAAAATACGATACGCCTTCGTGATTTCAAAAATCATGCGCGGCTTGTCAGTCAGATTCGCAAGTTTGAACGTTCCGTTGAACTCCGTACAACTTTTCAGGCAGAATACGATTGCCCCCAGCCCCGTGCTGTCCAGGTAATCCATTCCGGCGAGATCGAACACAAAACGTCTGTGGTCGGCAAACAGCTTCAAAAAGGCGTTCCGGAGATCTTCCACGCTTTCCGCGGCGAGACGCCCTTTGATTTCGACTACTGCAACGCCGTTCTTCTCATAACTGTTGATAACCATGGTAAAAAATGATGCTCCGTTTTTGTAAAGTGCAGACCCTTATAATACTGTACAATAATATAGTTCGTATTTCCGTGATTTGCAACAGCTTTCCCGTGTTTATGGCTGCTTTTTTCCGAATGGAGCCTCCCGCACTGCCGTGTACCGGAAAATATTCGGGAAAAATCAGTCCGGCGCCTTGCAATCAGGAAAATAGCCTTTATTTTAAAGTTATATGGTAAACCAGTAAACTTTTGAATGAGGCGTTTATGGAAAATATTCCGATGTATCAGCATATCAAGGATATCCTGAAGGAGGAGATACGGCAGGGCAAATACCGTCCGGGTGACAGACTGCCTTCCTCCAACGAGCTTGCCGTCCTGTTTTCGACCAGCCGGAATACTTCGGTCAAAGCTCTGAATGAGCTGGTCATGGAAGGTGCCGCTTCGGCTGTGAAGGGGAGCGGAACCATCGTGAATGACCTGCATTCGGAATCCGGCGGGGGAAAATCACCGGTGCGGAAGAACTGTCCCGACATCGGGTTGCTTCTGGCGGACCTTGATGACCTGAATCATCCTTATATCACGCGGATTCTCCACGGAATTTCGGAACGGGGAAAGACGCTGCCCTGTTCCCTGCGCATTTTCTGCATCCGGAACACCTCGATCCGGGAGTTTGCCGCACAGCGTCATTTTGACGGGCTGATTGTGATTACGGAATTGCCGGAAACTTCGATCCTGTATCTGAAACAGCAGGATATTCCGTTTGTCCTGCTGGGAAATGACATTGCCGGAGAGGATGTCGCCGTGGTAATGAACGAGGCTTTTTCCGCGATGTTTGAGGCTATGCGGCATCTGGTTCGTCTGGGACACCGCCGGATCGGGGTGTTGAGCGGGCCGTCCTGCAAGGCTGTCACGACCGGCGGATATCTTGCATACCGGCAGATGCTTGCCGAACTTGCTCTTGTTGAAGATGAGTGTTTTTTCAAGGCGTGCGACTGGGGAGAGGAGAGCGGATATCACGCTTTCAAAAAGCTCTGGAACGAAGGAAAGCGTCCGACTGCGCTGATCGCATTTGAGGATTATATGGCTTACGGGGCGATTCGCGCGGCGGAGGAAGCCGGACTTGCCGTTCCGGATTCTCTCTCTGTAATCGGATACGGCAATTACCCCGTAAAGGCGGGTGACGTACCGCTGACCACATTCGATCACCATATCGAGGATTTGGGACGGAAAAGTCTGGAACTGATCACGGAAATCCTGAAAGGCAAAGCGCCGCCCGACCGCAAAATCTATCTGAGGCCGCAGATGATTGAGCGCGGGAGTTGCATCAAATATCCGCAGAAGCGGAAAAAGGAGAAAAAATGAGTATGCAGGTAAGAGAGTTCGAAGAACGTGACGCCGGACAGGTTGCCCGGATCATGTTTGAAAGTTTCAGGACATTCCTGGGAGAACGCATGGAGAAGGATGCGCCTGAATCCGAAGCCTATTGGATTCGCTGTTCTTCGGGAAAAACGGAACATTCCGTCACCCGTTCCTTTGTGGCGGAGGACGGGGGGAGGGTGATCGGTTATCTGTGTGTGTCCGCCAACACGAAGTGCGGGTTGGGAGTCCTGAATGTGATCGGGGTCGATCCGGACACGTTCTCAAAGGGGTGCGGACGGGCGCTGTTCCATGCCGCCGAGTCTTTCTGGAAGGAGTTGAAGATGCGTAAAATTTATACCTGCACTTCGCATATCAACCTTCGTGCGCAGGCTTTTTATAAAAAGATGGGATTTGCCGAGGAGGGGCGTCTGAAAGATCATTTTTACAAGGGTGTGGACGAAATACAGCTTGCAAAATTTTATGAATGAAAGAAAGGATGAATCATGTTTGTCGATATTCATGCTCACGCGTACCGGAAACCGGTGCCGTTTGTCGTGCAGTTCCCGAGTGTGGAGGAACTGCTGAAACGTTATGACGAATGCGGAATTGAAATGGGATGCGTTCTGCCTGTCGTGAACTCGGAAATTTATCTGCCGCAGGCGAATGAGGATATCCTTGAGATGGCGGAACAGCATCCGGACAGGATTATTCCTTTCTGCAATGTGGACCCGCGCGCCCTGAGCGATTCGCCGTATGCGCCTCTGGACCGTGTGCTCGCTTATTACAAGGACAAAGGATGTCGCGGAGTCGGAGAGATCATGCCGAATCTGGCGACGATGGATGAACGTGTGCAGAATCTTTTCCGGTGCGCGGAGAAGGTCGGGCTTCCGGTGACGTGGGACGGTTCCGACCGGATCGGCGGAGATTTCGGGTTGTATGACGAACCGGGCATTCCCCAGTTTGAACGGACGCTTGCGCGGTTTCCGAAGCTCACTGTATTTGCGCATGGCCCGATTTTCTGGTCTGAACTGGGGAGACTTGAGACTCCGGCACAGCGGAAACCGGTTTTCAACGACAATGCGGATTATGTATTTTCCGAAATGCCGGTTTCGCCGATCCGTGAAGAAGGCGTGGTCCCGAAGCTGTTCCGGCATTATCCGAATCTCCTCGGAGAACTTTCCGACGCCTTCCGCATGTTGAACTGCGATCATGACTACGGTCCGAAGTTTCTGACGGAGTTTCAGGACAGGCTGTTTTTCGGCACGGACATCTGTTTTGCGTCCATGCCGTTCAACACGATGAAACTGCTGCTGAAATGGCGCGGAGAGGGAAAAATAACAGAGGCTGTTTTCCGCAAGATCGCCAGGGAAAACGCAATCCGTTTCTTCAACCTTCCGCTTCCGATCGGCGGGGATGCCGTTTCCGGTTGAGGAACAATCAGGAAAGCGCCTCATTTTCCGCCGGAGTTCCGGATTCGGGAACATCCATATTTTTCCACATGGTCCCTCCGGCGGGATTCTTCTGAAGAACGTCGATTTTTCTCTTGAGGGAGTTCAGTTTCTTATGGCAGACCGCCGCAAGAGCGGACCCTTCCTCAAAATTGCCGATCATCTGTTCCAGCGGCACTTTTCCGCCTTCCATGTTTCTGACGATTTCTTCCAGGCGCATCATTCCCTCTTCAAAGGAAAGAGCTTCAAATTCCTTGATTTTTGCCTCATCTATTGCCATGATAAACTCCCGTTGTTATGAATCAATGCCTGTTAAGTCCCTGCCGGTCTTGCTGCGTCAGTCTTTCAGAAGGAATTCAAAGTCCTCCATGCTCATGCCGCGCATGGCTTCGGAGGGTGCCTCCACCAGATTGTTGAACAGTCCGGCTTTCATCCGCTGTAGTTCCAGCACCTTTTCCTCGATCGAATTCTTGACCAGAAGCTTGATGCAGTTCACGCTCTTGGTCTGCCCGATCCTGTGTGTCCGGTCCGCCGCCTGTGCTTCCGCGGCGGGATTCCACCAGGGATCGTAGATGATGACCGTATCGGCGGAGGTCAGGTTCAAGCCGAGCCCGCCTGCTTTGAGACTCAAAAGGAAAAGCGGGATGTCCGCAGAGTTGTTGAAAGAGTCTACATGCGCCATACGGTCCGTGGTTGCTCCGTCCAGATACTCGTAGCGGATCGACTCCGAGTCCAGCCAGTTGCGCACGATCGACAGCAGCGAGGTGAACTGACTGAACAGCAACACCTTGTGCCCGCTGTCGATGGTTTCCAGCAGGAGCTCTTTCAGGAGTTCCATCTTTGCGGACCGTACCGGTGTGTCCGCATCCGGTCTGAGCGTGCCGGGGATCAGGTCGGGGTGGCAGCAGACCTGGCGCAGGCGGAGCAGGGAGGAGAGAATCTCAAACTTGGAAAGCTCATGCGAACCGGATTTGAGAATCTCGCATTTCCGCCGTCCCTCCGCGAGAAACGCATCGTAGACTTTCCGCTGGGAATCATCCATTTCGCAATACAGGGTCTGCTCGATCTTCGGCGGGATCTCCTTGTAGACATCCGCCTTCTTGCGGCGCAGAATGAACGGCGCGATTTGCGATGAGAGATCCCTGATCGCATCCGGAGACGCGGTCTGCGCGATATATTTCCTGCGGAACGAGTTCAGCGACCCGAACATGCCCTGATGCAGGAAATCGAAGATCGACCAGAGGTCTTCCGGTGAATTCTCCAGCGGCGTTCCTGTCAGAACCAGCTTATGCACCGCCTCGATGGATTTGCAGGTCTGCGAGTTTCCGGTGGACGGGTTTTTGATATGCTGCGCCTCGTCGAGAATCAGGTATTTGAATTGAAGGTCGCGCACATGTTCCACGTCGCGTTTGATGATGCTGTAAGAGCAGATGCAGATGTCATGGAAAAGCGCGTTTTCCCAGAGTTTCCTGCGGTCGCTTCCCGTGATGACGAGCGTTTTCAGAGTCGGCACAAATTTTTCCGCTTCGCGCGCCCAGTTTTCCAGAAGGCTGGTGGGACAGAGAATCAGAGCCGGCAGATTTTTTTCCGTATCGGAGGCGAGCAGGGAAAGCGTCTGAACCGTTTTTCCGAGTCCCATCTCATCCGCAAGGATCAGATTGAAGCCGCGTGCGCCGAGCGTTTTCATCCAGAGCACGCCCGCCTGCTGGTATTTGCGCAGAGCGCCCCGGAACAGCGGCAGCTCCAGATTGACGTTCTCCGAGGAGGTCTCCTCGCCGATTCCGTCCACATCGACCTTCAGACGCAGGAACTCCACCGGCACGGCGCCGGGGATCTCCGCGCCGAGCGCCGCCCAGTGCAGAGCGGCAAAGCGGGGAACGCGCAGGATGTCCGAGGTGCTGATCTGATCTCCGGCTGCGGCTCGGACCTGCGGAAGTGCGGTTTCACAGACTCCGAAAGCAAGCCGGCGCAGAGCGGGAGGAACCTTGATGAAACTCCCGTTGCCGCCGGATATGAACAGTTCATTGTTTTTGGCTGCGGCGACGAGATCACGCCACGGGAGCGGCTGCGAGGCGGAGGTCAGTTTTACGGATACGTCGAACCAAGCGTCGGTTTCGGCAAGAACTTCTGTCGATATGCGGAGCCTGCCGGAATCGCCGCAGAGCTGGGCGAGATCCGAAGACAGCAGGAACGCGCGCCCCGTATTCAGCCATTGCGGAATCAGTTCGTCCGCGAATGCGCCGACCGCCTCCCGGTCCCGCAGGATCAGTCTTGTCTCGCCGTCCGAGCTGGACGCTCCGGAGAGCATTTCGAAACCGAAGTTTACGAGTTCCTGGACATACAGGTTTTCCACGTTGGTGTTGCGCTTCCAGAATACGCCGTTCTGTGAAGCGAGGCGCGCCTGATCCGCCTTGCAGATCCTCCCGTCATAGTCGAACAGAATCTCGATTTCCAGCGCCCCGTCTTTCGTCATGGCGGCATTGTAGAACGGCTTGAGTTTCTTCTCGCGTACTTTCACGCCGTCGGTTTCGATGAGTTTGAACGGCAGCATCGCCTGGAAATTGATCAGCATCGCCGCCGCTTTCGAGTCGCACGGCTGAACCGTGGTCCGCAGGAAGTTGCGGAGCCATGCGACATCCATCTGGGCGGGAATCCACCAGTATTCTCCGAGCATTCCGACCCAGCATCCGGCGCGCCCGGTAATCACCTTGACGTCTTTCAATGGAAGCGGCGAACCTTTCACGATGATTGCCGAACGCAGCAGGCACCCTCCCTTGAGACGCTCCACCATGATGACGGGTTCCGCGAGTTCTCGGTGAATCACGACCTTTTCATTGAGCCGCGTAAAGTTCTGGAATCCCACAAGACAGTGGAAAAACTCCGCCGTCTGTTCGGCGTCCAGCGAAAGCTTTGTCCCGTCCTGCTGCGCATTGATTGCAAGAAAACGGATGATCTGGCGGTCCTGAAGCGGAAATGCGTCAAGCTGGAGCGACGCCGCGAGATTTTTCCCGAAATGAAGCTGGCGCAGATTGTTCAGATTGCCGATGTAATCGCGCCCGTTCATTTTGAGGGCGACGGAAAACAGCGTGCGTTCCCATTTGCTCGGGACATGCGGGAAATCGGATTCCGCCGTAATGATGACCGCCGCTTTCTGCGGAGCAAGCACCTGTTTCAGAAGTTCCGGCATTCCGGAAAACTTCAGCCCGGCATACTGCGCCGGAGTGTCTTTGACCTTCGCGGCATCTTTGTGCTTGATCGTATATTTTGCGTGATACAGACAAGCCGCCAGCCCGTGCGGACAGAGTCCCGTGGAAACATCGGTGCATGAAGTGCATGCGCAGGAATAGGGGCCGTGCGGAAATCCGGTGACTTCGACACGTGTCACGATTCCTTTTGCATCCCGGAAAATCGCGCGCAAAGTTTTTGCCGCTGTCTCATGACAGCAGAGGAGTTCGTTGGCATGCAGAATATGCTTTGCTTTTTTAAAAGTTTCCTTTGAAGAATATTTTACCAGTCTCGCTTCAAAACTCTCACCCATCGTCAACATCCTTATCTCTAAAAATAATGGGAAAAACATACGTCGAACTGGCAATCTAGCACATTTTGAAAAGAAATAAAGCCCGGAAAAAAGCTTTCCGGAAAAAAATCCTGAAAAAGACATCGGGCTTGGTGAAAAAGCAGAATATTCCCGTGCGGGCGCTGTGGTTCATCACCGATACCGTAAAAATAACGCAAAATTTTAGAATGTCCTCTTGACTTTTCATGACATTTGCATATAATTATAGTATGACACAATGCACACGTTTGCATTAAATTGCCGGATGAACCCCGGTTATGATGGCGGAAATACGGAAAGGGGCCCCTGCGGATCTATGGGGCAATGACGGGATGAAATGACTGTCTGCAAGGTTTTGTGAGTGCGGATGAAGAAGGAGGTGCGGAATAGTCAGAGTTTATGATGGGCAGATGTTTTTTGCACAAACCATAATGATAAAGAAGGAGGGCGTTGGTATATGAGGAAGGATTTCACTTTGATAGAGCTGCTGGTCGTGATTTCGATCATCGCTATTCTTGCCGGTATGTTGCTGCCGGCATTGAACAAGGCGCGGTCAACCGCGCAGGGAATCAAATGCACTTCAAATCTGAAGCAGATCGGTCTCGGGGAGGCAATGTATTCTCAGACACATAACGATTATCTTGCCCCTACCCAGATTGACAATAATACGTGGATGTGGCTTCTCGGCTCGCACATGGAAGGAAACGTAGATGTTTTTTCATGTCCCTCCAACAAAGAGGGGAAACTCATATTGGGTTCCTCTGCCACCGAGGGTAATTCTCCTTTCAGGAAAGTGGGAGTACTGGGGTATGCTCAGAACTTAAGCGCCGGTCCGCATCAGATCTGGACTTATCTGGAGTATGTGAAAGTCACTCAGTGCAAGTTCCCTTCTCTGTCATTTCTGATTATGGATACTTCCCATAATACAGAGACCTTCAAGTATTCCTTTGGTCTCTTGTTTACCGATTTCCGGCACAATGGCAAGATGAATGTCGCTTTCCTGGATGGGCATGTCCAATCGGTCAGATATAATGAAGCGAGGTTTGACAGTTATGACCAGTATGGCGGTCCGTATTACTGGTCGTTGAAATATAGCAATCGTGAGGGAGGACTGCTTCGTTTTCAAGGTCCCAGACCTATGCCTGGATATTGATGGGATTGCAGGCAGTGCCGGACTCGGCAGTTTTTCAGCCTGCACGCAAGTCTTGGAATAGCCAGGTCTGCGGGCTGTTTCCGTTTCTGTAAAATATAAATCGAACTCAGGCGTATTTGACGATGATATATCGGCATTGGAACAAATCGGTTTGAGTTGAGGAAGTTGTAATGAATAAAATTCTTTCATTCGGAGTTGGAGTCATGGTACTTTGCGGCGGATTGGAGGCAGGGGGCGCTGAGAGCGGTTTGGCGAACTGGCTGGCTCAATATCAATGGACTTTGCACGGCGAAAAGGCTGAAGTGGTCCGTGAACCGGAAAACGGCGATTTCCGGATTCGTTCTTCCGCGTCTGCCGGAGCTGCGGTTCTTAAATCGGAACTGATTCCGCTGCAAGGCGTTTCAGAACGGCAGATCAACGCGAAATTCAGGCTGAACGCCCGTTCCTACGCAAAAATATATTTGCGCCTGCGCTTCTTTGCAGGTTCCGGAGCGCCAGAGGGACGTGCCGTGGATAATTCCGGAACTTATGTTTCCATACCTTTTGACATGCGTTATCCTGCCGGAGAATGGCAATGGATGCGGCTCCGCTTCAAACCTGCTGACGGAGAACGTTTTGCCAGAGTCGAAATTGTCGCGGAAAACGGGACTTGCGATTTTACCGTGACACGTCTTGAATGCGGTCCGCCGTCGCCGCGTCCGCTGAGCCCGACCTGGGCATGTGATTCCGTGAGCGGTATTGATCCGCTGCCTCATTACACGGAACCGGAGGAGGAAGTGATTCCGCCGCTTACCGAAGAAATCCGCAGGATTGTGAGAGAGCGGAAACGTGCGAAGGCGAGAGTGGAAGTCATAGACGGCAGACCGCGTTTCACCCTTGACGGGGAACCGTTCGTTCCGGCGTTTTACAATGGCTGCTGGTTCAATCCGCGTTTATCGCAGTATGGAGATTTCCGCCGTGCCGGAGTCCATACTTTCCTGTTGTCGGTTTCCTCGGGAAGGAATCTTTACGGGAGCGGTTTCTGGACCGGCAGGGATACTTATGATTTTTCCGAATTGGAGAAGTGGCTCTGGCGCATTCTTTGCGTGGACCCGAAAGCGAATATCATCTTGTATCTGGGATGCGAACCGTATGTGGAGTGGGGACATGAGAACCCGGATCATGTCGCAGCCGACCAGGACGGAAAGAAAGCCGTGGTCGATTTCCACACGATCCGTTTCGGCGGCAAAGCGCCGGGGAAAGGAGAACGTTTCGGACCGAGTCTTGTGTCGGAAAAATTCCGGCGGGACAGCGGAAACGCTCTGCGGAAGCTTGTGGAGTATCTGCAGACGACAGATGCGGGAAAGGCGGTCATCGGGTATCATCTGTGCGGATTCTCGGACGGGCAGTTTTTCGACTGGGACTACGGCTGGAAGAATCAGCATATCGCCGACTATTCGCCTGCGGGAATGGCGAGTTTCCGCGACTGGCTGCGCCGCCGTTACGGCAACAGGGTGGAACTGCTGCGCAAAGCGTGGAACGATCCGTCCGTCACCTTTGAGACGGCGCAGCGCCCGACCGTAAAGCAGATCTGGACTTCCGATTTTCTTGTGGATTCCCAGCAGGTGGCGGATCATAACCGTTTCGCCAGCGAGGGACAGGCGGAAACGGTGCTTTCCCTGGCGAAGACCATGAGGGAGGCGACAAAAGGAAATGCGTTGATCGGAACGTATTACGAAGATATCAGCGGAACGGTCTACAATCATGGCGCGCTGAAGCGGTATCTGGAGTCTCCGTATATTGATTATCTTGCAGGACCTGCCGATTACCGCATCCGCAAAGGCGGCTATTCCGGCGGAGTCCGCAATATATTCGGCTCTACTCTTCTGCATGGCAAAATGTATCTGACGGAGCAGGACTGGAGATCATGGTGTTCGGGACCGAACTCCCCGGTGGAGAACTTCGCCTACGGGCGTGCGGAATCGCCGCAGGAACATAATGCCATGGTTCGCAGGGAGAGCGGTATGATGATCGCATTCGGTCTGGGAACATGGTGGTATGACCTCGCCGGGAAATGGTTCCGGGATGACCGGATCATGAGCGGCATTGCCGAGGCGGTGAAAGGGTTCGGCACGGACTTGCGGAGCAAAGGACTTCCGAAAGCGGATATGGGAGTGTTCGTCAGCGAGAACAGTAATTTTTACCATACCCTGCGCACTTCCGAAATCATGCGCTCCGGGATTACCAAACAGCGGGTCCAGCTGAACACCTCCGGAGTTCCTTACCGGCTGTATCTGATGAGTGACGCCGGTGTGAAAGAGATTCCGCGGCACAAGATTTATATGTTCATCGACTGTATTGCAATGAATGCGGCGCAGCGTGAATTCATCGAAGGCTTGAAGCGTGACGGCAATACCCTGATCTTCATCGGAACGCCCGGTATCATTGACCTGGAAAAGCCTTATACAGCCAATGCACTGAACGGGAGAGAACGGGAGAAGTCCAGACAGGCGATTGAGGCTCTCACGGGAATCCGGCTGAAGGATTTCAAAGGCATGCCGGCAGCTTATACGCTTCCGGTGAAGCATGAATTGCTGCAAGGAACGGGCGACCGTCTGGCGCTTCCCCTGACCTATGCGTTCATGGGAATTGATTTCCCGCAGGACGGGGTTCCGGTATTTGCCGTGGATGACAAGACATGCAAGCCGCTGGCGACGTTTGCCGACGGCAGCAGTGTTTCCGTGGCGGTCAGGGATTTTGAAAATTACCGGATTGTTTACTCTGCGGTTCCGGTTTTATCGGATGCGTTTCTGAACCGTATCGCATCTGCCGGGGGCGCATGGACGGCGGCACAACCCGGTGATGCCGTGTATGCCAATGATGATTTTATAACGATTCATGCAATGCACGCATTGAACGGCGGGAAAAAGCGTCTTTCTTTCCGCCGTCCTTCGAAAGTGATTGATATGCATGACAACACCGTGATTGCCGAATGTGCGGACGGGATTGAGCTGACAATGAAGATAGGAGAAACCAGATGGTTTCAGTTGCTTCCGGTGAAGTGACCGACTGTGCATCCGTTTCCAACACCCGGTATCGGATATCATGTCGAATCCTGCATTCCATAATGGTTTGCAGGATTCCTTTATATTCAGGGTGTCGTCAATGAGAAGTTCTTTTCTTCTTGAAACCTCTATTTTTTATATTGCGATCGTAATCATTGCAAATACCTCCATGGAATTCGCTTGGTTAATTATATAACTTTGCTTTATCTGATAAAGTTTTTATTTGACATATTAGTGGTATCAACAAAAAAATAACATTTTTTTATTTTTGAGCTCATTTCCCCCTCTTTTAGCTGGAATATCATGATTGGGTTACAGAAAAATAGTATGTTTCAGGGAGCTTTTTTATTTGACGCTTGTATTTTAGTGATGGCGTGTATATATCAAAAACAGTAAAAAGTATAGAGAAAGGAAACATAAACTATGAATGAAGAATTATTCAAGAAGATCAAACAAAATGATAAAAAGGTGGCTCTTGAACAGGCTTTTCCTGGAAGAAGTTGTGGAAATGTTGAATGTGAAAAACTTTGCAGCGAAGTATATCAGATTGCAAAAACACTGAATATAGCTCCTCAAATCTTAATAAATGATGCTATAGAACATGATATAAAACCACAATATGGGTGCATAAAAAAATCTTACTTGCCGATTACCCAAATTCTAGTAATTATCCTAATAAGGGTAAAATAATCCCTAGATGTCGTTTTGGGTATACTTATGGAACCCATCCAGATAAAAGTGATAAGCAACTTGCTACGCAATCAAAAGTAAATCAAGTTAAACCGTATAAACATTTTTATCCAGAATTAAGACGTGGAAAAGGACAGAAAATACAATTTCATGTAAAAGGGTCTCCTGGGCGACCTGATATACTGGGGGTAGCACTAGCTTTGATGGAATCAATGACCTGTTAAATCAAATCGAAAAAAGATATTTGCCTCACAGTATTGAACATTTGGTTATTACGAATCACAGTGGTGCAGGTGGAAACTTTCCTACAAATGAGAAAGGGGATGAACAAATCCAAAATTTACGATGTAAATGGAATAAGAATATACTTGAAAGATTGAAAAAAGTGTTATCACACAATGCGATTTTAGAGTTAAGAATGTGTCGCGGAGGGGAAGGCAAGTATGGTGTTGCTGTTGCGCAGGATATTGCAAATACGATTGGATGCAATGTCATAGTCTATGAGAACAAAGTGAATTCAGCAGGTGGAAAAGCTCCGGGAACTTTTTTACTTCCAGGGAAAAGAATATACAGACCGAAATATTGAAATGTGGAAAGAATATGTTACATTGACGGGAGAAGCTGAAAGGGGCAGGATATGTCATGGTTTCCTATTTGTTCTCGGCAGGTAAAAAAGATACGGAAAATTATGTTTTTGTGTATCGGCGGTGGATTGCTTCTTACTTTGGGGTATGATCTTCTGGAACTGTTTTGTGCATTCATTCCCGGAGAGATTCATATTTATTCCTGCGGAGATGTGGATTTGCGGGAACCTTTGGAAATTTCCGTGAAAGCCATATCATCTTCGTCTGATAAATATGCCGTCACACGGAGTTTGCCGTTTGCAATTTATGCTGACAGTGTTTCACCACTGTTACTTCATAAGCGCGGGAAAAAAGTTTTTTATTCCGTCAGAATATCTGCTGAGAAGAGACAGGTTGTCATAGTCCATAAGTTTCTTACTTTTTTCTGGGGGTTCACCGGGCCGTCTGTTTATGAAATTACGGATGCCGTCGGGAAAAGAAGATTTTGTTCAGCGGCAATGGAGGCCATGAAAAAGCGGGAGTGAAGTGAAATATGGAATCTGACATCGGAATTTGTTTTTTTGAAACGGAGTTTTTCTTTTAGAAAATTTCTTTTCCATCACAATATAAAAAAACAAATCATTTTCTTGACATCCGGGAAAAATGCGTTACTTTAGCTGAATACCGGCAACCATTTAACATAAAGGGGGAAAATTATGTTTCAAAACAGTCTGGACATCCATGAAGTCAAAGAACTTCGACTCAAAACACTCGTGTATTTCGGCTGCGGCGCGATCCGGAAGATCGAAGACATTGCGGCGGAACTCGAAAAACGCGGCGTTCACAGTATGCTCGTTGTGACCGGCAGAGGCGCATACAAGGCGACGGGAGCATGGGGATATGTTGTTCCCGCACTTGAAAAGCACAAGATCAAGTATGTGCTGTATGACAAGGTGACTCCGAATCCGACTACTGCTCAGATTGATGAAGCGGTGGCTCTCGGAAGGACCATTGACGCAGGAGCGGTGCTCTGTATCGGCGGAGGAAGTCCGACCGACGCAGGAAAGAGCGCGGCGATTCTGCTCGAAAATCCGCAGTATGACGCCGCGCAGCTCTATGAATACAAATTCACGCCGGAAAAAGCGGTTCCTGTCATCGCGATCAATCTGACTCACGGCACCGGAACGGAGGTGGACCGCGTCGCTGTCGCCACGATTCTTGAAAAAGAATATAAGCCTGCAATCGTCGCCGACTGCATTTACCCGACCTGGGCGATTGACGATCCCGCGCTTATGACGGGGCTTTCGGAAAGACAGACGCGTTTTGTCAGCATCGACGCCGTCAATCACAGTGTGGAGGCGGTGACAAGCACCCTTGCGAGTCCGCTTTCCATAACGTTCGCGCGGGAGGCCATCGCGCTGGTCGCACAATTCCTGCCCGTCGCCCTGAAAGATCCGAAAGACTTGACGGCGCGCTACTATCTGCTGTATGCCTCCATGCTTGCGGGAGCATCGTTCGACAACGGAATGCTTCATTACACGCATGCTCTGGAACATCCGCTGAGTGCAGTCAAACCGGATTTGACGCATGGGCTCGGGCTTTCCATGCTGCTGCCGGCGGTGATCAAGCATATTTATTCCGCAAAATCGATTGTGCTTGCCGATGTGCTGGCGCCGCTTGTTCCCGGTTTGAAAGGGGATCCCGCGGAAGCCGGACAGGCTGCGAAGGGCGTGGAACAATGGCTGGTGAAGGTCGGTGCTCCGGAGAAACTTTCCGACGAAGGTTTTACCGCCGGGGATATCGACAAGCTGACGGAGCTTGCATTTACGACTCCTTCTCTCGGCTTCCTGCTTTCTCTTGCGCCGAACAAGGCGGACAGGGATGCCGTCAGGCGGATTTATACGGATTCTCTGGTTCCCTTGAATCAGTAATCCCGTGTGACATTCAAATCTGAAAACGAAAAACCATTCAGATGTCTGAATGGTTTTTTATTTATTTTAATTGGGGTCCATCCCCCGACCGTCAGATCGGTTTTGAGACGGATGAATACAGCGCAGGAATTCACTGACCGGAGCAGTCCAGACCGCTCATTGGCGAGAACTTCTCTAATGGAGATTTCGCCTGCGGCGCCCCCATTTATCGTTGGATTGCAGCAGGTCAACGGACTGCACCATATTATGATTTGGGGCTTTCATCATTCCGCTGCCCCGCTGCCTGCGGGGAGGGAGAGTCAGTTCTTTTGCATCCTGCAAAAAAAAATCGAATTTTTTTCTTTTCCATGCATAAAAATCGTTTTCGCCACGAATTAGTAGGTAAAGAAGAGACAACGAAACATCCTTCGATGCCGCTGCTTCTTCCGATGCTCCTTGAAAATAAATTATTTTACGGCTGATTCGATGAAATATATATGAAGTCCGCTGACTGGAAAATACTTACGGTCGGCATTCGGTGCGGGGGGAAAGCAATTCGGGGGAAATGCTTTGATAAACAACGGATGCGCGGAAAACATGACAGGCCGTTTCATCAGACTGTGTGAATATTTTCGGGGGGAAACTTCACCGGTCAAAGGAGAGATGATACGGCGGGCTTCCGCTCCGGAAATCAAGACAGGGGGGAGTCTTGATTTCCGGAGTCTTCCAAAGAAAAAGATCAAAAAAATTTTTTTCTTTGCATAAAAAGGCTTTTTTTCACGAATCAGTAGGTAAACGATCTTTCTTAACGAAGTCTGCAGGCTCATAGAAATAATTTCCGCAGGTATCCGGGGGGGACAGCCGTAAGGCAGTTCAGATAGGATATCAAGGGGGGAACGGAAAAATTATGGCGCCCGGCTTGAATTCATGATCATTTCAGCACCGGTTCTTTCGGGGGGAGGAAACAGAGCTGAAATATCGGGGGGAATGAAATCAAGCGCGACTTCTGCTCCGGAAATCAAAGTGGTTCAACCTTTGATTTCCGGAGCCTTTCTTCCGGATTCCGGGGAAAGCAAAAAGAAAAATCAGAAAAAATAATTTCCGTTTGCATAAAAAACGGTTTTCTTACGAATCAGTAAGTAAAGAAGATACTAACGAAGTCTGCAAGAGCGGGGACAAAATTCCGTTACATGTCTCAAGGGGGGAAGGATAGCCGCAAAGGAAATCCTTTTGATGGAGACATGAGGGGGGAGACGGAAAAGAGTCTTCAATAATCTTCAGGCCGGATTCATCGGCAGAGATTCAAAGTGGTTCTTCCGGGGGGAAAGAATCAATGAGAATCCCGCACCAGGGGGGATGGATGAAATATCGGCAGGACTTCTGCTCCGGAAATCAAAGTCGGGGGACTTTGATTCCCGGAGCCTTTTTTTATTTTCATACCCCGACCCGCGGACCGGGGTATGAAAAACAATGGAAAATCTTTCAGGTTTTTCTGTCTTTGAGGATTTCAAGGCGTTTTTGAATGTCCTCAAAAAGTGCAAGAACTCTTTCCGAATCGCCGGCGCCCGGAACGAAGGAGCCATACTCCAGTTTGTAGAAAACGAGAAAAACCCGGTATGTTTTTTCCGCAAGTTCATGATCCTTTGCATCCAGCGAATCCGCATAGTCCAGAAGCTCCATGTTGCGCTTGCGGAGAAGTCTGGCAAGCTCCAGAGAGAGCCGGAGTGCAAAATAAACGGCGCGGATTGATTTCGCCGGATTGCTCCTGACCTCCTGCCGGGCGGTCTGCATGAACTGTTCCATTTTCTTTCTCTTGTAATGATTGCCCAGAAGTTTTGCCGCGCGGCGGAAGATGGAGCCGGAAGCCAGTATGATGATGAGCGCCATCAGAATCACGATCCATGAGTGGCGGATGTAAAGCAGTGTTTTCGTGATTTTGCCGTGAAGGGTGTTCAGCGCCAGTTGGAGTTTGAACAGAATGCCTGCCTGGTTCTTTTTGTCAAACTGCTTTTTGGCGCTCTGATAAGTTTTCTTGATGTTTTTCTGAATCGCCTCCTGTGCGACGGCGGTCTGGATCAATGCCTTTTCGAGGACCGAGGCATCTTCCTCTTTCCGCGCTTCGCGGATGATGTCGGAACGGATGTAGCCGAGGGTGTGTTCCGTCATCTCCGGCGGAGTGATGCGCCACTCGTCTCCGAAGGGATCGCGCAGAGAGCCGATTCCGATGGGGCGCGTTTCCGAACGCACATACTGCGGCGGCGTTGCGTCGAATGTGAGCCAGCCGATTTTGTCGATGAAGATCTGCGTCCATGCGTGCGCGTGATATTCATGAACTTCGAAAAGCCCGGTCATCGTATTGTAATTTCCCGGAGAAAATCCGACGGCGACGCGGGCGGGGAGTCCGACCGAACGGGCGAGAACGGCGAGGACGGATGCATAATATTCGCAGTGTCCTTCCTTCAGCGTGAACAGAAAGTAATCCACCGGCTCTTTTCCTTCGGGGACTTTTTGCGCATAGAGCACATACTTATAGTTGTTCCGCAGATGATCCCGCAGCGCCACGGCTTTCTCATAGGGGCTTTCAAGCCCTGTCGTCAGATTCTTTGCCAGTTCCCTGACTTTTGCGGAGATTTTCTTTTTCGGCAATTGCAGGTAATAGGATTTCGGGATATTTTCCGGCCAGTAGGGATCGCGCGGCGGATGCTTCCGTTTGGGGGGCTGTTTCACCGGATTTGTTTTGATCTGCCTTGTCTGCGCAGATGAATCTTTCCCCGCCGGTTTCGGAAGTGCAGCCTGTACTGCTGCCGGAGTCTTGGCGTTTTTCTTCCGTGCTGTCGTCTGCTTTCCCTGCTTCTGCGCCTGAATTGCCGCTTGTTTCCGGCGTTCTGCCATGCGTTGCCGGAAGCGTTTGCGCCTTTCCTCCCGTTGAGGGTCAATCTTTCCGTCTTTGTCCTGCGGCGGATTCCAGCGCCGGTGAGGGCGAGGTGGCGGCGTCGGCGGAGGAGCGGGAGCTTTTTCTTGTGTCCGCGGGAATGCGACCGCGGATGTCGCGGCATAGCGGAACGGGGTTGCCGGATACTCTTTTCCCGCGAGTTCCGCATTGAAATAGGTCGTATGCATGCGTACCGGGAGCAGTTTCGCATCCTGCGTCTGATAAGAGAGCGGAACGAATGCCGCATAGAGCTTGGGCGAGATCCATTTTACGATGGTATAATTCTGGTTGATCTGGTGAAACAGCGAAATTTCATTGCCGCTGTTGAGCTTTGCACGCTTCAGGCGCGTGGATGTCGTCCATTGTTCTCCGTCGTAGACATCGTAAAGCTGTGCCAGATGATAAAGTTTCAGCGGGCTTTTTGCATAGAACAGCAGGTCTTTGCCCTGCGAGGAACCGCCGCCGTCGCCCTCCGCTTTCGTTTCCCCTTTCGGATTCCGGAGGCGGATCGGCGTACCGCTGGATTCGATCGTGTCCGGTTTGCCGTTCCGTATGATTTTCTGACCTGCCGCGGATTGTTTTACTTTGTCATTGTGCATCCACTCCTGAAGTGCGGGAGGCAGAGCGGAATCCTTTTCCGTGAGAAAGGAGACTTCAAACATGCCGGGGATGTCGTTATTCGTAAGCGGCATGATCCCGAACAGATACCAGAAAACCATAAGTCCGAGCAGCAGGCTCAGCAGATAGTAAGGCCAGCTCCGGCGAAGCGATCCGGCGCGTTTTCCCGTGACCTGCCTGCCGGCGAGAGACTCCGGGCGGTTCACATAGAGGAGCACGAGAAGCAGGATGAAATACGGAAACAGCAGCCACAGATAGAGCATACGCGGGATCAGCGCGCCGTAGATGATCAGGAATATGCTGATGAAAAGCAGGTAGGAGCGGTCCCGCCGCTGTCCGTTCATCAGGAAGATCAGGGATGCCGCCGCAAGGGATTCCAGCATGGATTTGTCGGGCAGAGTCCCCTGTTTCATGCGGAACAGGCTCCACGCGCAGACGCCGCCGAAGATGAGGCAGTTCACCACGATCCGCAGCATGGACGGATAGATGCTGTAAGGGATGAACACGACGAGGGAACAGGGAATGACTGCGATCAGGAGCCCGATCGTCAGTTGCGGCTGCCCATACTGCCACAGCGCACCCGCAAAAGAGAGTCCGAGCAGGAGCGCATAGAGGAAATGCAGCGGATGATGCGCCGGAGCCCGGAGCATCGCGGAACGGTCCACTATGACCTCTTTTTTATTCTTCTTCCGGAACATCGTCACTCCTCAGAAGCTGTACCGGATCGGTGCGGTATGACGCCGTCAACGGCTTGATATCCCCGTCATCCTGTTTCACCCGGACCACGGACATGCGCCTGGGTTCATCCGACTCCCGCGGCGGAAAATGCTGTTTCGGGGCGAAAATCCATTGCACGGAGAACCTCTGCGCCTCCATGAGTTTCAGAAGCTCCGACAATTCGCGCGACGCGGACATCGTCAGGACATAGACCACCGATCCGTCGGGAAGGTTCTCTGCGGCGTCCGCGATTACTTCCTCCACTTTGGATTTCGACGGCAGAAGATCGGTCAGCGCCTCCATGATTTTGATCCGGATTCCCGCCGCATCGCCGTTTTCCCGCAGAATGCCGTTCTCATCCGAGCCGGCAAAAAAGGTGAGGGCGCAGTATTTTTTGCTCAGATAATCCGTGATGGATGCCGCCGCCGTAATCAGGAATTCAAAATTGTTTTCAATATCGTCGAATCCGACGTTTTTTTCATCGGTATCCAGAATCAAAGTGATCCTGTCGATCGTCGTCGCCTCGAATTCCTTGACCATGATACAGCCTTTCGCCGCAGAACTTTTCCAGTGGATCGCGCGCATTTCATCGCCGGGATGGTAGGGGCGCACTCCAAAGAAATCCATGCCGCTGCCTGCGCGTCCGAGCGGCCTGCCTTCCTGATCAATGCTGGATGCGTGATCGTGGCGGAGACGGAGATTTTCCAGCGGCTCGATCCGCGGCGTGACCGTCACATTGGCGGGCAGGTGGAACTTCCGGGATTTCCGGAACAGCCCGCACGGATCGCCGCTGACAAGCCGGAGAGTTTTCAGCGGAAAATGGCCGCGCTTCATCGGTGTGAGCTGCCGTTCAATGCGGCAGGAGCCTCTGGGGGCGAGAGCAGGGATCACCGCATCAAGAGAGCCGCCGCGGCAGAACGGAAGTTTCTCGCTGACGACGACCGGCATACGGTAGAGATAAGTCCTGTTGACCGCGATGACGGGCAGTTGGAGCGTTCCGCCGCAGACCGCGTCGTGGGTCCTGTCCCGGGTGATTGTGATGCCGTGAAGCGAGAACTGCGCCATGATGAAGCAGGAGATCGTCAGAGCGCAGAGCAGGGACGCGATCATGGCTGTGGCGAATCCGACATTCATGATCGCGGTTCCGACGGCGGCAAGCGAGGCGAGCAGAAGCAGAATGCCGTTTTTTGTCGGCATTGCGATGATCATCAGGACGGGTCCTCGTTTTTCAGCTTGATGGAATCCAGAATGGAGTCCAGGACGTGATCCACGCTTTTCCATTCGCTGCGGCTGCGCAGTTTCAGGCGCAGCCGGTGCCCGATGACGAGCTTGAGCAGGGCGCGCACATCTTTCGGCGTGACGAAGTCGCGCCCGGAGTAGGCGGCGAGACTCTGGCTGCAACGCATGAGCGCAAGCGAAGCGCGCGGACTGCATCCGTTGGCAAGCGCCGGATGTTCCCGCGTGGCGTTGGCGATCCGGATGATGTATTCTTTGATTTGAGGAGATACTTTCACTTTCCTGACCTGTGCCTGGCAGTAAACCACGTCATTGCTTTTGATGACGTAGGAAATGCTGTTCAGCGGGTGCCCCGATATCTGGGAACTGAGAATTTCCATTTCCGCTTCGGGCGAGGGGTAGCCGATGCTGAGACGCATGAGAAAACGGTCCAACTGAGGCTCCGGCAGAGGATAGGTGCCGTGATAGTCTTCCGGATTCTGCGTTGCGATCACGAAAAACGGTTTCGGAAGGACATGTCCCTTGCCGTCGATCGTGATGGAGGATTCCGACATGCATTCGAGCAGACTCGACTGTGTGCGCGGCGTTGTGCGGTTGATCTCGTCCGCAAGAATCACGTTGCCGAAGATCGGTCCCGGCAGAAACTTGAACGTACCGGTCGCCTCATCGAAGATGTTGGTTCCCGTGATGTCCGACGGCAGCATGTCCGGTGTGAACTGAATTCTGCGGTACTGTGCCTGAACGGATTTTGCAAGTGTCTGCGCAAGAAGGCTTTTTCCGACACCGGGCGCGTCTTCCAGCAGCAGATGCCCGTCCGCGAAAAGACATACGATGATATTGCGGATCACATCGGAGTCTCCCTTGAATACGCGCGCGATATTGTCTTCCAGTTGGCGGATGATTTTCTGAAGTGTCTCCGTGTTGAAGTTCTCGGCGGTCCACTTGTTTTCAATGTTTTTCCTGGCGAATTCAGGGTTGTTCGGATCATTGAATACGAGCATTGCCCCGCCCATCTGGATGATGTCCATGTGCTTGATGAGCTGCATGGTGACAGGCTGCGAGTTGACGAAAGTCCCGTTTGCACTGTTGAGGTCCTTGATGAAGAAACCTTCTTCTTCACGGGAGATCACGGCATGATGGCGCGATACGTTCTGATCGCCGATGACGACGTCGCAGTCCGGTTCCCGCCCGATGACGATATTGTTGCGCTCCATGACGGCTTCACGGTTCTGCCCGTAGCCGTCCTGAATGGTCAGTGTGGGATGATCGCGGTGTTCGGAAGAAGGCAGCTTGCTCATTGTGAGGGGTCCTTTGTTAGTGCAGAATTACGGGACTTGCCGGATTACATGAGTTCCTCATCCGTGACGGATGCTTCGTATTCGATTCCGTTTTCATCGAACATCTTTCTCAAGTCGTTACGGTCGATGGATTTGAAGAGCGCCTCCTCCGGCGTGACGATATCGCGCTGGACAATGTCCAGCAGGGAGCCGTTGAGCGATCTCATGCCGAGCTTGTGCCCGGTCTGGATCACCGACGGAATCTGGAAGATCTTGTTTTCGCGGATCAGGTTGCTGACCGCCGCGGTGACGACGAGGATTTCGAGGGCGGCGATACGTCCTCTCCCTTTCCGTTTGCAGAGGGTCTGCGCGACGATTCCCTTGAGCGAGCCGGAAAGCATGGCGCGGATCTGTTCCTGACGGTTCGCGGGGAACTGCTGGATGATACGGTCCGCGGTACTGGCTGCCGTGGTTGTATGCAGTGTTCCGAACACAAGGTGTCCGGTTTCTGCCGTTTCGAGCGCGATTTCCACGGTTTCCAGGTCTCGCATTTCTCCGACGAGCACGATGTCGGGGTCTTCACGGAGTGCGGCTCGCAGTGCGGCGGCGAAGCTGTTGGTGTGCCGTCCGATTTCGCGGTGGTTGATCAGGCATTTCTTGTTGGGATGCACGAACTCGACCGGGTCTTCGATGGTGATGATGTGGTCGGTACGGTTCCTGTTGATATAGTCAACCATGGCGGCAAGCGTTGTGGATTTACCGGAACCGGTCGGTCCGGTGACGAGGACGAGCCCTTTGCTCAAAGTGCAGAGATCCGCGATGACGGGCGGCAGGTTGAGCTGTTCAAATGTCAGAATGTTTGCAGGGATGAGTCGGGTTACGATGCCGACGCCGTGGAGGTCGCGGAAAATATTTACACGGAAGCGGTCTCCGGTGGGCAGAGAGTATGCAAGGTCAGTATCGTTGCATGCTTTGAACTGGTCGATATTTCGCTGCGGCATGATTTCAAATGCAAGCGCCTCGATCTCGTCGCTTGAAAGCGGAGGCGTGTCCGTAAATACCATTTCACCGTCGATGCGATATGCCACGGGAGTATCACTGCTCATGTGCATATCGGATGCTTTCTGCTCGATCAGAAATTCCAGATATACGTCTATGTTGGGCATCGGTTCTTTCCTTGTTTATCTTAACCTTTGATTTCTTTAATAATGGTTATCACAATAGCACGGGAAGTGAAGTTTTCAAATCCGAAATACGAACATTTGAGAGTTGTTGAAACGACTTTGCCGTGTACCGGTGAAAAAATAATGAACGGCAAACCTGTTTGCCGGGGTGCAGGTGATTC
>DPDG01000084.1 GCA_003526375.1 Lentisphaeria bacterium | reverse complement strand
ATTTAAGAGACGCTACACTAGAATTATAGTGCTCCCGGGGGTAAAGTCGGGGTTATTTCTCGAGAACTTTTTTGAATATCTTCCCCTAATTGCGTTTGTACAATGATGATTTGGATTACAGCCGTAAGCATATTTTGCATAAAGCCATTTGAATTTATTACCTACAAAATTATGTTCCACTCGCAATTTATAATCATCAGCAACCATAAGCTTGGAATAGTGTTCGTTTATATACCGTCTGATTGCAGTATTAAAGGTATCTTCCAACTCGTCAGCAGTGCCATCTTTAATATTACCACATTCATCCAAATAATGAATTGTTCCGTCATCATTAATCCACTCATACTCTCCAGCCCAAGACCAAGCTTGTTCCGGGAATGCGTCTCCTCCAGCTGTAAAATAATCAAAAAGCTCAGAATGACTCATTTCGTCAAGAGGTAATCCGTCTTCTTTATACCATCTTTCAATGTCTGCAGCATACTCATAACCTATCTGCCCGACCTCGGATATTATTTGTTTATAAGTTTTCATTTTGAGACGTTCCTGAAGTATTCAACGATTTTGTCGGCGATATATTGTGCCTGATCCACGGTATTATACGCTCCCAAAGTGATTCGGATGGTCCCCTTCGCCAGTTTCACCGGCAGCCTGATCGCTTTCAACACGTCTGAAATTTTGGTCGAACGGGAATCGCAGGCTGCACCCGTCGATACGGCGATACCTTTCAAATCGAGGACATGCATCAGAGCTTCTCCTGAAATACCAGGGATGGACAGGCTGATGTGACCCGGCAGACGATGTTCCGAGTCTCCGTTGAATGTTGCTTCAGGAATGTTGGCATTGATTATTTTACTGAAACAGCTGGTCATCTCGGTCAAACGGGCAGTAACTTCGTTCATTCTTTCGCAGCAGAGTCTCAACGCAGTCGCCATACCAACGATGGCAGCAACATTTTCCGTGCCTGCGCGCATCCCGGCTTCCTGTTGTCCGCCATCCAGAAATCTTTCCAAGGGGTCTCCTTTCTTGCAATAAAGGAACCCGATTCCCTTGGGCCCATGAAATTTGTGTGCCGAGGCGGAAAGTAAATCAACACCAAGAGCTCCGACATTTACGGGAATATGACCGACGGCCTGAACGGCATCAGTATGAAACGCCGCGCCATACTCATGAGTCATTGCAGCCAGTTCCCTGACCGGTTCGATGGTTCCGATTTCATTATTAGCCAGCATAACCGACACCAATGCCACCCGGCGGGAAAGAGCATTTTCTAACGATTTGAAGGAGACAGTTCCTCGTTTGTCTACCGACAGCAATTTGCCCGGACCATGCTGAAAATGGTCATAATAAGCAAGAGAATTCATAACAGCATGGTGCTCAATTGCAGATGCAATCACCTTCCCATACGGCAGAAAACCTTTGATCGCCCAATTATCACTTTCGGTTCCGCCGCTGGTGAAGAAGATCTCCTCCGGAGATGCTCCAATACATTCGGCGATGACAGCTCTGGCATCAGCTAAAGCCTTTTTCGCGGATCTGCTGAAGGAATACAAACTGGACGGATTGCCGTATTCATCGGTGAGAAACGGCATCATGGCTTCGAGTGCTTCGGGAGCCAGTTTGGTGGTCGCCGCATTATCGGCGTAAATGTAATTCTTTGCCAAGATTCTCACCTCAATACTTGTAGCGAATATCAGGAATATCTTTCTTCCCAGGAACATTGAATTCCTTTGGATCAATAATGCAAAGTTGCTTCTTTATCACGCTGCGCATTTCTTTGGCCGGCTCCAGGCAATATTTTATAAAGTCTTCTGGTGAAATATCTTCTTTGCATTTTGCATTCGGGAAAATCAACTTCATAAACGCGGTACACAACCGCGTAATGGCAGTCAGATCACGCTGGTCTGGTTTTGGTGGAAGAAGAAGGCAATCGTCAACAATTGTAGCATAACTCAGATCATCACGCATGAGATGCAAAACTTCCGCAAAATACTCAGTATTCAGAGCCCAACCATTGGCGACAAGACCTTGGTGCATACGAGGAAGTTCCCAGCCAGGAATAAAACCGTGAAAGCGATCCAATGAAGCCGATTCCTTGAAAATCGGACTGACTTCCACCATCATATTCTCATTGGTATTAAATCTGCTGGCATCAATATTACCAAGCACAATGATTCCTGCCCCGGCAACAACAGATGCGTCGAATCCCTTAACTTCGCCGAATTCCATGTAATCCTTCAGTGCGGTCTGAATCTGCGTTGGCTGCACAAACGACATGGACTGAATTTCATCAAACCCGACAAAGTCGAAACGAGTAATAAGCCCTCCGGTCTTTTTTGCATTATCATAGACAAGAGAGGCACGAGAGACCGTACCTCCTGTTATCAACCACCCTCGCTTGCTGATTTTTTGATACACATAACTTTTCCCAGTCCCTTTAGGCGCAAGTTCCATGAGGTTGATACGCTTTTCCACAAAGGGGAGCAGTCGCCTGAGGAAACAGAGTTTTTGAGCTTCGGATTCGTAACCTTCCGGGTTATAATCTGCAGCCGCGATAAGAAGATCAATCCATTCTTCTGTCGTAAATGAATTCCTTGCATCTTTATAATAGTCCAAATTAACAGTATAGGGGCAAAATGGGCTGTATCCAATGAGTTTTACTACTCCCTTTGCCCTATCCTTTCCCCAGATAAGCTCGAGAACCCCCCAATTTTCGCTTTCTTTAAGAAGCGTATCTTTCCATCTATTTACAACATCATTAGTAACCTCACCAGCAGCACCAGCCTTGGCTCCCCCAAAATCAGGCAATTCAAACATGGTCTTTCCTGTTTTAATGTCAACAGCAACACGTAATCTTGCAAGAAAACGAACGGTTTCACCATTAACCATTTCAAACTTGAATTGTTCATAATCCTCTCGACTCGGGATATATTGCCGAATATAGCTGAGTACATTGTCGTAATCAATTTCCCCATTTTCATTTGAAAACTTCATGACCAGCCAATCTCGCATATATGAAGGCAGGCTCAAATTCTTAAAAAATTCAGCCCGTTCCGGATTTTTCAGCACGACCATGTCGCCGAAGACATCGCGAATTTTATCTTCCAACATCATAATTTTCTCCTGATTTACAAAAACAGGGCACAACCCTGTTCTTTGAATTCCTGTATTTTGATTTCAAGGTCTTGCTTTGTGCACTCCAAATATGCAGCCAGGCAGTCAATACAGTAAAAAACTGCCGTATCGGTGGCGAGTAACTTTTTGCACAAAGCAACCTCATCCTTTACTAACGTCTTGCGACACTCGCAGCATTCAACTTTTTTCCGTCTCATGATCCCATATCTCCAAACGGATCACTGTTCTTGCTGATACCCGAGGTTTTAACTTTCAGCGTGACATTGGGTAAGAGTCTCCCGTTTGCAATAACAGAAAGAATAATTACATCTGTTGTCACATTATCCAAGGCAATCTGCCATTCCCCTGCCGAAATTTCTGTGCAAACGGCTTTTTTGCTCCCTTGAGCGACCTCAAGAGTAAATATCGACTGACTGAATGAGAATATTGTTTCTACATGACCATTTTTCTTGGTCACATATGGATTTTTCGGTTTGCAAGTAATCGGCACAAGTTTTTTTCCTTTTTTTACTACAAAGACGGGAACAAGACGCTCCTCCGCCGTATTTCCTCCATGGGTTTCGCCGACAACATCATTGTCTTCTGCATTCCCGCTAGCGATGTTGCCACCTACAGCAAAATGTTGATAGTTGTTCATGACCAGAACTGTTTTGCCACCAATTGTAGCAATCAATTTGCTGGTATCTGGGAGTGGAATCATGTCGATGGATTTTTCATCAAGTTCACAAAAACGTCCAAAACTCCTAATCGTCGATTTACGAGGGGGCGCCACAGGGACAACGCTGGAATCATGAAATGCAAGCGCTGCAAAACGGCTGCTACCATGATCCCCTGTGATAATCACATAGTTATGCTCTTCCAAAAGTTTTTCGACTTTTTCGGCGGCTTCGGCAAAAACGGCAAGTTGGTGAACAATGCAAGAATAATAACTTTTGTCGTCCGGCATACCTTTATGAGAGCATGAATCCAAGCGATCCCACTTCAGCGTCATTGGATCATTCTCATCCCATTGGTGATTATAACTCGTCTCTGTCGGGAGAAGCGCCGTTGCAATTTTTACCGAATCAGGTTCTATTCCTCTCGCTTTCAGCTCATGCAGAAAGAGCGGAGCATATTCCACACCAAAACCGTCGATCCAGAAAGCAACACAATCTTTGCCTTCCATCTGATGCATCAACTTAAAACGGGCATCGAAGCGATCAAAGGTCATCGGAACGGGATAATCACCTGGATACCGATTGATAAGTTTGTTCTTTCGGTACCACCGCATATATTTATCCAATGCTTCGTCACAGCCAGTGTTATCTTTCATATAACTTGCCAGCGCAGGATAAGCATCGGAAATAGTGTCAGCCACGGCATCGGACTCTGCTCCGTTCCGCAAAAGATTACTGATTACTTTCACGGCAAAGGTTCTTTCCTCATGCGTTTGATAGGTCAAAAGCTGAAGTTTCGTTTCTGCAAGAGGAAGTTTGTCAAGTTTCGCAAAATAAGCATCGTCAAATGAAGGAAAATTCAAAACCTTCATTGCCGCCATCCTTTGTTCGATCCATATAGGACTCCTGCTGGCTACCAGTAGAATTTCGTCTCTGATTTTAGCCGGGATATCCGCTGCAGAATCCGCTTTTTCGCAAGCATAGGAATAATATTCTTCTGTCGGAAACACACGATACCAAAGCCACACGAGTTCTTTTTGGAATTTGCTCAAGGTAGTCCATCTTGTCACTATCGAAACGAAGTCAAATGTTTTGATATTCAGGGAATGAAGAACTATCTTTGCAAAAGAAACCCCGTCGTGAAAATGGGAGGTATAATTGACCATTTGACTCCAAAATTCATTGCTTTCCCACTTTTCGACAAGAGCAGTTCCCTCTGCCAAAAGACCCGCCAGGTAGCCAAACGGGCTATTGATCAGTCTGATACTCACTGTGCCATAGGAGATCTCAGCATTTCTCTCTTGATTGGTCACTATTGAACAGGATGTATCTTTCAGGAGGAATTTCTGCCAATCACGCAGCCATTCTGTCAAATTCCTGGCGTCGGGCTTGATTGCATCCTTAAATTGAGGAGAGTAAACGGAAACAGTATAACGCTCAATGGGAGGCACACTGTCAAGAACCCAGATATAATCCTGCTGGCGCTCGTCTATAGCACCTGCGACTCGGTCGAAGATGTCGCGACAACTGAACATCGGCATGATGATTCTGGTCCTCGATGTTTCTGCCTGTTGCGTCTCCCAAAATGAGAGAAATTGACGACGTTCTGCATTTAACTCACGGTTAATACACAGACGGAGATACTCACCAACAGAAAGCAATAATATCTGTTTCCCCTCGTGTTCTTCCAGTATCGCTTTGATCCGGTCAAATTGAGGAACTGTATCCAAGGCACTACAAAAATCTGCAACATTGATCGTGATATCGCAGATGGCCTTCAGCTGGCGTTCGAGCAAAGAATAGGACTCAAGACTTTCGGCAAATATAATCCGGGCTGGGAAGCGGGACCCGAAGCCCCGTTCCTGACTAAGCTTTTCCTCAATTTCAGTGATTACCACGGCTCTCCCCTCCTTCGTCAACTCATAAACAGGGTATAAAGATCAGGATTCTCTTCCAGTAGCTTAACGACCCTTTCACGCAACTTGGCTTCAGGCATGGTCTTAACTTTCTTTTTTGCTTCTCCGCAATATTTATCCAGCAGGAATGCGTCAATGATCTTGCGGATTTCCGCGACCTTGTTTGCCCATAGATAAACGTCCGAGGACAACTTTGCATTTGTCTTCAGACGAGAAACCAGCACTGTTTCGGATGCCTCAAATGCGGCACGATAGCTTTCGCCGATTTGTGCAATGAAGCGGGTCTTTATGAATGCCTTGTCTTTCAGCACACTGACAGTATGGTTCTCGAAATACTGCGTTGCGTTATGAAGCGCAATACTGTCTGAGAGTCGGCCATCCTGCACCGTTTTCAAAACGGTGATATGCGGCAGTAATTCATCTTCTACGACCCATTGGATCGGTACAGCAAAATTATCACACCATTTCGCAACAGACTCAAACCCGCTCTGAGATTCCCAAAGTTTCTGTATTCGCACTTTGTTACGGTTATATGCGATCTTCTTAAGTTGCGTATCAATTCTGGCATCAAAGTCAGAGGCGGGGGAGTTGTAACTAACCGGTTTCAGCGCGGCATAAATACCATCCAGTTCGTCCTCACTACAGTTGTAATCATGCTTCTCCATGTAACGCTGAAGAACTGTTTTGGACGAGGTAATGTTACTCCATACTGTTTGCGCATCATTGCTCAGAAGTTGCACATAAGCTTCACGGTCGGCCAATTCAATCTTGGACCATTGTGAGGCAATTATCTGTAACATGGCCCTTAGCGCCGGAAGCCATGCGTAATCCAGCTTTTCGATCACGGTCCCAGGTATCTTCATATTTCCCAAGGCATTCTCAATATCATTGCTCAAGGCCTTAATGCTCTTTCGTTTCAGATTGAGAGCACCATTCAGAATTGAAACCGCACGATATTCGACGCAGAGTTCTGCAAGCTTTTCTCCGACTTGATCCTCAGTCCATGTGGAAACCTGACCTTGCATCATCTGATGGATAGCATCGAAGAGATCATGACTGGTCAAACCAATGTTCTCTCGCAACGCCTGCAATTGTTGGCACCGCTGAGAAATGAAGGAACTGAATGCATCATAAACTGTATTTTGGTCAAAATAAAGATCGGTCAGGACTTTTCGCAACGAGCCCCGGCCAGTAAACTTCACCGTGATACTGCTCATCACCTGCTCCTGATCACCGTTCTCGTTCATGAAGTCGCAGAAGAGATCAATAATATCGTTCGCGACTTGTTTTGTTGCCGCTCCTCCGAATTTTTCTTCTGTCACAAACTTGAGAACCCAGAATGGAACACCAGCTTTTTCCGTACATTGTTTGGACATATATTTGCGGGCTTCAGTTTCATTGACCGCTTCACCGTCCTGAAGTTTAAAAACCTTTTGCACATAGGGCTTGAATTTCTGCCAAATTTCAGTACCGGGAGAAAGATAATTATTGACGACATCCTCCTTACAAATGGCCGTAATCATGGTGGCAAGAGTTTGTTCATTCAGTGGCCAGGGATTATTGTCTCCTTTATTCCAACTGAACTCACTGTTGACATAGTATCTGAGCAGAAAACCGAGAATATAGCCGCAAGTCATGTTATCGTAGTAGCCGAAAGGAGCTCCGTGCAGTTCTTGCACAAAATCATCCAGCTTAATTTGCATCCCTTGCGAAAAACGCTGTAAAATAAAGCTTGCAATTTTTGCAATGGCAACAGCGCCATTATTGCCGGAACTTTGGGCAAGCTTCTCAAGCCCATCCGTTTCCCACACTCCAGCCGTTTTCAAACCGTTGACAATATTTCCAACCTGCGTATTAGGCACCTTCTTTTGTATGCCTGCCAAGGCTGTACTCTGCTGGTTTTTCTTAAAAGCCGTATTGGTTGTTACAATCAATTCGGGCGCGGCTGTAAATATGGAGCCAAACAAAATATCTTTCTCCAACTTCGGAGCAAAGAAATCTGTGCCGTATTCCGATGGGTAGACCTTGTCACCACAAACTACCATCAGCTGATCGTCCTTAGCGGAGCCGGACCATTCTTCAATAATCGTACTCGCCTCATCCTTATATCGCTCGGAATCACCGCTCTTGCCTTCCTCTGCGGCAAGCTCGGAATGTGTCATGGCATTGTACCAACGGTCCAAATGATCGTCTGTGAGCGGAGATTTCATTAAATAGACCGCCATGCGTCCCGTTGTGTCCTGCCCGGCAAGAGCTTTAACCTTGTCCTGCATCGCAGCGAACTGACTCGATTCTGAGATCGTGATTACAAGGATTCCGAATTTATAAGGATACTTTTTAAGCTCATCCTGAATCTCATTAAACCTCAAATTGGTCGAATTCGTACCTGCATCACAGGCCGCAATGTACATCCTGCCGTAGGACGCATTGGTCTTATCCCAAATCTTCGCTTCCATCGACTTGGCAAAAATACCGTTTTTCTTAAAGAGTTCGTAACGGGAATACCTCTTCATCAGCATACCCTTGCGGACATCAAACACATCAGTATTTCCGCTGTAGGGGATTTGGAGCCGTTTGTCGCCATTGGACATGGCATCAAGACGTATGAGACCAATCTGCTCAAGATCGGAAAGATACATCTCCACATCTTCTTTGTTCAACTGGCCGGCAAAGCACTTATAAAGCGTGTTGCTGGTCGAGGGAACCTTACGTTGCGTTGTGGCCTGACTATAAAGGTTGCTGACGTTCCCCGAAGACATGACGGCAAGCAGAAGCATGGCGGCCTTAAACACATGCAAATGATATTCGTCAGAAATGAATTCCCGCTTGGTTATGTAATGCTGATAAGCACTTTTTGCTTCTGGAGAAAAACTGCGCAAATCACTTTCTTTGGTAAAGAAGTAATCCCACAAGAAATCCGGCGTCAGCCAACGCCAGTCATCCGGGCCAAAGTGGTTTATGTAATAGATGAACCCCACATTTTGTTCGGCACCTTTCGGGTCTTTCATAAAACGGAACAGCGTACGCTGGGACGCTCCGAAATTTTGAGCCACGATGGCCAGCAGCGAAAGCGTCATCGGATGCAGAGGACAAAGTTGACGGAGCCGCTCTTTCTTACTACTTATGTCCAAGTTGTCGAAGTCAGCAAAATTTTTACTGATCGACTTCATCAGTTTGTCCCGCTCCGCATTCCACTGCTCCTCCATTCCGGCACGAGTCAAAATAGAACTGCCGATCAACTCATAGGCCGCGCTCTCACTGACATGGAAATTAAGCGAGTGGTAACGATGAATGATTTGCTCATAAACCTCCTCGCCGATTTGACTTAACCAGCTTACTGCTTTATGAACGATAAGAAACATAAAGAAAGGCTGCTCTTTACAAAATTCCGAAAGTGGCTGCAATACATCATCTGTAGAATTATTTCGAAGATAAGAGGTAAATTCGTCCCAAATAAAGATAATGCCGGTGTCCTGAAGATGGTTGCCTTCGATTACATCTGCGACCCAGTCCTTAAACATTTGCAGTGAAGTAAAGAACCCCCAGCCCTTATCGCGATAGATGCGAGCCACGATATTTGCGGCCTTCAGATTCCCATTCAAAACCTCATCGTGAAATTCCCTAAACGAGCTGTATTCTTCAGAAAGCGCATAGGTCGGATTTGAAAAAAGCTCATCCCAATTGATGTCGGAATCCTCTACGGCATCCCGGGCCGCCGCAATCAGAGAATTCTTGCCGAAATACGCTTTTTCTCCGTATTTTTCCTTCAATTTTTTACGAATAGCATGCTCCATTGTCATCATGAGCTGAGTGCCGTTACGAATATCTGTTGCCTGGCTCTTCCAGATCACCAGAAAATCACCTTTCTCACGAATTGAAAGGAAACGCTCCCTGTATGGGATCAGCATTTGTTTTGACAGAAATTTATGGATATTGGGGATGCTATCCTCAAAAAGATGCTTCAGCACGATGGCTGCGTAACTTTTGCCGGTCCCGTAAGTACCGTGGATCCAAAAGGAACGCCGCTTATCCTTATCTTCATATCGCAAAGAATCACAGATACATTCTACGGCTTTCTGCATGTCCTCATGGACGATGTAATCCTGCCACATGTCGGGATATCGGGATTCGGAATCAATATCCACCACAGATTCATAATGGGGGCTTAATTCAATGTAGGTGTTGTACTTCGCCATAACACGGTCTCCTTACTTCGCGATCAAATCCAAGATGTCGATGGATTTGTATTCCGGGAAAAGCTGAACATTATCCAGATCCGCCACAAAAGTTGTGCGGATGTATTTGTCAAACTGCAGGGCGATATCCTGAAGAATATCCTTAAACCGATCCGGAGCGATACCGAAGATGGAAACCGGGTCGACACCCTTGACATCCGCATTGCCTCTGGCTGCGGCCATCTGACTCAGCGTAAAGGTATAGCGCCCCGTGGCTTCAGCCCACATGTACAAAGCATAAAGAACAGCGACTGCATCCGGAGTGTTCCAGCCCTGCTTTGAGAACTTATAGCTGCTGCCGCTGGGAATGGGAATACCCTGCTTCAAAACAGTTCCTATGGGACTATGGCGAAACGTCTCAAGCAGAGCAGTCACGGCATTATCACGGGTGGACAGGGAATAATCATCACCGAGCAGAAAAATCAGGTCGTTCTTCTCATAAACTTCCCCTGCGGCGGCATTCAACATGTACCACTTTACAATGATGGAGTTGCATGCAAGATTGGTCCAAATAATCGCCCAGGTCAAAGGATTGCCGGCTCCGAGGGATTGGATCTTGTCAAAAAGCGGAGTCGGAATCCCTGATTTTTCACCTTTGCTGGATGCGGTCAGGAGACCACCTTCGCGAAGCCATACTTTCAGTGAATCATACTGACGATTACCCAATACCCCCATGGTAAAACAATTTTCTCTGTTTGCAAAAAAATGTTCAAGCCACGGACGCCGCAGACCAAAGGTCTGATAACGATTCATTCCTTTTAAATCCATGCCGTTTGCTCCTCTTGTTACGGAAAGTGATTTTGCGGCTAAACAACCTTTCCCGTTTGTGAATTCAATGCAATTACTACAGTGAATACACTTTTCTTCTCTTATATAGATTTTGTTTTCTTCTGTGATCGCAAATGCATTAACAGGACATTCAACCTCACATGCTTTGCATCCAAAGCAATAAGCAGTTTTATTGGCAACACCTCGTAAATGGCTGAGTATAAACCTATCCATTTTTGAGTAAGGCCAATAAGAAACAGATTTATTATTTACCTGGAAGAGAAATTGTTGCCTGTCAATCAGCTGAGTAAACGTATCCCCTTCATGATATACTATGGGACCAAGGATCGGGCACACATCAAGCCAATTTTGAGTCTTTCGCAAAAAATTAAACGTAATTCGATCATTTGCTATTATTTCTTCAAACCGGTTGCCCCCATTCGGAAGACCGCGACCGCCCATTCGAGTGCGCCAACCATTTTGCTCAATGTAGTTTTTTCTTTGAGAAGACTTAATACCAATACCATCAGTATATTTTTCTACTTGGCTCAGCAATGGGGATATTTCGGCGGGGTAAACATGATTGCTAATACTATCCCGCCATCCTGATGATAGAGGACAAATTGTGCAGCCTACACGATTAAAGCCTACACGATACGCATCATTTAACAAAATTCCATAGTTCAGAAGATACAAAAATAACTCAGATGAATTCCATTTCAGTATTGGGCTACAGTTAATTTGGTTTATATTTTTCGCGCCGACACTGATTTCATCACGCTCGGCTCTTGCCGCACTTTCTTCTGCCCTGACACCGTCAAAAACAACAGCTTTTACGGTGTAATCTCCGGTTATTCTCCGGAGAAGCAGAATGGTCGGAACAGACTTGTGGACAGCGCAACACCAGCGCATTCGGCGTCCCGGAGGGCCAAATTCTCGCCAGCTGTCAGCGGGATTAAGATGACTTCTTGCTTCATAAAACTTCAGTGATGCCCAATGCTTCTTCGCTTTTTCTACTGTCTGAATGGTCGTGGAAAGTTCCATGCCGGTGTTACTGAACACGACGGAGAATTTGTCCGGAGAAAGTGCTCTGGATACAAGATCAAGGAGAACCAGAGAATCTTTCCCTCCACTGAAGGCAACAGCAAAAGCCATGCTCGCTTTTTCATATGTATCATAAGTGTTGCGGATAAAATCCATTGCCGTTTTTTCGAGGCCCAGCATCAGCCGCTCATTTGCTTTCCAAAGTGCACCGACATTTATCGGTTTCAGCTTCAGACCGTTCTGATAGATTTTTATTTCCGGTTTGGTGTAAAATCCGCCGCCGACAGCTTCCGCTACACAGACACCGTTCATTACATAGCGGCGGATTCCTTCTGCCCAAAGCAGCGGAGCCTTGGTATTCGGGTATGACCAGTGTTCATTGAAGCCGAAATAATCCAGCTCATCTTTGAAAACCGGCCGGATCTCTTTTTCAATTTTGCTGTTAACGGACAACCGGTATATGCCGTTCTTGTCCGTCCATTCATATCCATACATATTTGACTCTCTATCCCTTAGGCTTATCGCTTATTTATTCCCGCGAATCAGCACTGTTTTATTTTCATCCGTCCATGCGAAACGATAGTCATTCAGCGCCTTGTGAATCGAATAGATCATTTCACCGGCTTCCAGCATTCCTTTGTCCCTTAATTCGATCCGCAACTCCTCGCCGGACATGCGTGTAGGCAATTTATGGTGTTCCTCCATGAAAAGCGTTACCACATCCGGGAAAGTCTGCAGAGGAGAATCAATTGAAACAAAAGCTGCTGCCAATGTATGATACGCCTGATTCAGACCGGCTGAAATCGACTTGAATCCGATGGCGGGGTACTTATCAAGTATTTCCTGAAGCAGAAGATGTGTCCATGCGAGTCCCAGCGGCAAAACCGGCAAGGTGGTGAGCCATGCCTCACTGATATCCCTCGGGATCACATACGCCACATCGGCCTTGCGGAATAAGTCATCCACCCGATCATGCATCTGGCGGCACCATGCATCGTCAATTCCAATAACTTCGCTCAACAAATACCTGTCACGGTCATACATCAGGAACATCTTATCGTTTCCAACCTGCAGCAGTTGCCCTATACTCCCATAGGTAAGCATGGTCTTTTGAAGATAATGTTTTGCATCAACCTCATGGAGGATACCTCCGTTGCTTCTCGCAAGGCGGATCATCAGGCCCTTAAGGTTCAGTGGATAATCCGGTTCGGTCTCAAAGATGTGTGGTGGAGCGAATTTATATTTTTTACCTGCTGCCTTCTTCTCAAACAGGTACCGGGCAATGGCATATACCACATTAATGTTTTCGCAGTCATTATCATTCAGGAACATTGAAAGTTCTTGTAAAGCCGCGCCAAAAAGAAGCTGATTGTTGCTGTATCCGTCAAATCGCGCAAAATGGGAGCTGAGGATTTTCCCAAAAACATCTTCTGCTTCATCCAGATCGACAAAACAGTCGGCGTGCACATAGCGATTATCGGGCATGGCGATGACATTCAAGTTTTCATCCAGCAGGTTTTTTGTTGACCAGAATACGGCACTGGGCTGGATCGCATCGATCAATTCCTGCACAGTAGCCCCTCGCAATCCAGCCGTTTTCAAAAAGGTCTCAGCTTTTTCCATGTCAACCCCATGTACTTCAGTCTTCTTCGTCTGAGAACTTTCGTGCGTTGCAGAATTGTTCGCTTTAGGCACACCGTATATCACGACCTGTTTCTCATCATAGCCACAATGCAGGAGAAAAGCTTGTATGAATTGCATTAAAAACGGAATAGACCATCCGACATTAATCCAGTATCCGTTTGAAAGTTCTGAACAATTGCGACTCCCCTCGATTCTGCTTTTCATCAAAAATGGCCGTATTGTTTTCTTGCCATACAGAGATTTCTCATAAAGATCCTCCAATGCCGGATTCCCTTTGGCAAGTTCGAATTCCACGAGCGCCACAAGTATCCTTACCCAGTTTCTTCCTTCGAACACATTCCCGTCGATACAGCAATATGCGGGTACAGTCCTTTCAAATGACGGTGCATTTGTGAAGTCGAACCGAATCCAATTTTCTTGAATACGAACTCCATGGATGCCATCCTGGGAAGTTGCTTCCAGCGAGATCGGGGCGACCGTTTCGGCTTGAACGGGCGCGTCTGGCTTTTTGCTTTCGACCAACGGCGTATCCATGGCAATTTTGAAAACATCTGGCTGTTCACCGCAGGAAACGGTCAGAGCCGTGTCGATCCCAGTCCGATTGGCGTGATCTTCCATCAGCTGCTGATACGCCGCAGTGAAAGTTGCCTGAAAGCTCTTGGCAAGCGGAGAATTCTTCCGCCACAGAAACGCTAGGACTTGTTTCCGGTTCGGGTCGGAGAAACCGATGTTGTTGATCGAGACCTGAAAACTGCTGTCCCCGACCATGATCGTCACGGGATGAGACTTTCCCCGTTCCAATTTAACCGACAAGTGCTTCAAAAATGCTTCATGCACCCTGACGGGGATCGTGATCCCGGTCGTAAACGTGGAAAAATCCAGCGGTTTGCTGAATTCGGAACTCGATACGGGCGCATCGACTTTGCTTTCCGGAGCGGGCGGCTCGGAAGACTTGACCCGGTAGGTTACCGAAATCGCCTTCACCGGGAATCCACAGTAAGCCATGAGTCCGCAGACACTTTTAACGATCCCATGGGCGCTGAGATTAGTTTCCATATAAAGATCACCGCCCAATTCCTTTACCCTTCGCAGCCGTTCGGGGTGCCGAGAAATGAGGACTGCCTTGCGAAATGGAGTTTTGATGTCCACCAATTCTCCCACTTTCGCGGCATTATTCGCAAACGCATAGGAAAAACACTTTTCAAGCACATTGCTCCAGCTTTCCACCGGGAAAGTGCCATTGGGCATTGTCAGGAACAACGGCTGGTTGTAGTCCAGATCTTTCGGGAAGGCATCGAAGGTAAAAGTCACAGTATCGTTGGCGGTCTCAGCCGAAGAGGGATCTGGATTCCGCGCGAGAATAAAAGGTCGACCGCATTCAGTACATTCGACTTTGGCTCCGATATCGTTTTCATCGGCTTCCAGGAGAATTTCGCAGCCAGGACATTTTATTCCGAATGTGCTCATTTTCCATCCGCGCTCGACTTCCTGATGCGTTGCAGAATCACAGGGACAAAACAGACAAAACAGTCCAGCCCCTCCGACCGCAGGTCGAAGGAGATCATCTCCGTATCGTATTGTTTGAGGACGAATTTCATTGTCAGCACCGAATTTTTGCCGGTTCGCGCATCTTCCCCAAAGGGGAACACGACACACAAAACCATAATAATATACTGCTCCAAACGTAAAAATTCAATTCAAAAACCGGGCATTTTCCAACAATGTCGGCTGCCAATCAACGAAATACGTTACAATTCGCATCCGCGTCATTATCCGGATGTGGCGGATCGCGACGGGAACGGCAGCCCGATATCAGGGAAACTCCAGAGGTCTGTGCTCATCCACGTCTTTCAAAGTGCAAATTTGGCACTTTGAAATGGCACTTTGAAGTCGGGGATTGATTTAAGGCCGCAGACTTTGCCCGGTCTGCGAGCGGGTTCCGGACGGGGCGCTTGGCGATACCGCGGGGTGGTGGTGCGCTGTTATATAGAAACCGACATCTGAGCGTAAGCAAGCGGTTTATTGCACTTTTTCCGGAAGATTTTTCTTATGAGCCGCATACTCCCGGTCATATTGTAAAGCCATAGTAAAAATTCCCGTTCGGGAAAATTTTGCTTGACTTTTGAGAAAAACGTGGTATATTATTCCCGAACGGTAACAAATGGAGGTTGGATCATGGGCCAGGACACGATTCAGGATTGCGCGGCGCTAGGGCGAAAGGTGCGCGAATTGCGCCGGGCGCAGAAGGTCACGCAGGCACAGCTCGCCGGGCTGGCGAATACTGGCGTCCGTTTCATCAGCGACTTGGAAAACGGCAAGGAGACGTGTCACATCGGCAAGATGCTGCGCGTCCTCGAAACGCTCGGCGTCGATATGCTTATCCGCAGCCCCTACGACAAGGAGTGATGAGGCATGTCCGACATCCACGATGAACTTCATGTGTTTCTGAACACGGACCGCATCGGGACGCTGTCGCAGGACAACGGCGCGATGTCGTTTGCCTACTCGACAGAGTATCTGCGCTCGCCCGACGCCTATCCGCTGTCGCAGAATCTGCCGCTGACGGACGAGGTTTTCCACGATCCCGCGGTGGAGAACTTCTTCTCCAATCTGCTGCCCGACGAGCGTATCCGCGCCACGGTGGCGATGATCCTCCATGTTTCCGAGGACAACACCTTCGGGATGCTGAAGCGGATCGGCGCGGACTGCGCAGGTGCGGTGTCATTCTATCCGGCGGGGCAGACGCCGCAATCTTTGAAAAATCCCGTTTACCGCGACCTTTCCGGTGATGAAGCATACCGCATCTTGGACAACCTCGGTCAGCGGCCGCTGGACGTCGGCGACGAAGGGGTCCGCATCTCCGGCGCAGGGTCGCAGGAAAAACTGGTAGCCTGCGTCCGCAACGGAAAAATCTCCCTGCCGCTTTACGGAACGCCCTCCACGCACATTATCAAACCGGCGATTCCGAACTTCCCCGACAGCGTGTTCAACGAGTTCTTCTGCATGAGGCTCGCACAAAAGTGCGGCATCCAGGCAGCGGAGTGCGATATTCTGACGCTGAATGACGAACCGTTTTATACCGTGACACGCTTTGACCGCGAGACGGTGGACGACATTACCGTGCGCCTGCATCAGGAGGACTTCTGCCAGCTGCTGAACGTGCCGCCGAAACACAAGTATCAGGAGGACGGCGGTCCGGGCGTGGAGGAGTGCATGCGCAGGATGACCGAGATCAAAATGCCCGCAGCGGGGAAATTGAGCTTCATCCGGCTGCTCATCTTCAACTTTCTCACCGGCAACTGCGACGCCCACGCCAAGAACTACGCCGTGCTCTACCGGAACGGTCGGCCGTCGTTCGCCCCGGCGTATGACCTGCTCTCGACGATGGTTTACGACTCCATTGCCAAACGTTTTGCCATGAGCATCGGCGGCGAAACACGAATGGGGGTGCTGACCAGAGACCACTTCGCAGAACTGGCCCTGCGCTGCGATCTCAATCCCAAACTGGTGCTGGTGGAACTGTCCCGCTTGGCGGAAGCGCTGCCCCGGACGGCGCAGACACTGGTAGACGAGCTTAATGCGTTCCATCCCTGCGGCATATACGAGAGTATCGCGTGGGAGATCGGCAAACTCTGCCGCAAAGTGCTTGACTGACATCGCACTTTCTCCCGATTCGCTGGAGACTGAAGATTCTCTGCCCCCCGCTTCTGCCGGGACGGAAACACACATCTGACATCTCTGGGAGCTTCGAAAACTCTCTGTTTCGGGGCTTTTGTGTGTTTTCGGAGAGAGGTTGTTTCTGTCACAACGATTTATGCAGTAAAGAGTTCAACGGCATATGCCCGAAAAAGCAGAGTGAACTCAGACACTTCAGAGACTCTGAAAAACGGCTGCCATGTGGGATTCGAACAGGAGACCTCAGACGTCGGTCCAGAAAAAATACCCGATTTTTTCAAAAATCCGGGGCCAATTTGCCACCCTGCCTGACCGCCAATCGCCGCGACATTCTCCGGAAACCTCAAAGACGTCTCGGTCTTCGGATCGGATTATGCCCTCTCAGCAGTTGTCGAGAATTTTCCGCAGTTTTGCTTTGAATTCTTTCTTCAGGGCAACCGGTTCCAGAATTTTGACATTTCCTTCCTGGGAGAAAAGAAACGGAAACAGGACTTCTTTGGCGACTGCCGGGATTTCGACCGTGCCGTCATCATGGATGACCTGTCCGCTGTGCAAAGGAAATGCCTTCAGGCGATCAAGCGCGTATTTGTCCGCATGCAGCTTTACGTTTTGGACTTTTTCAAAGCTGAAAAAATCATCCGGATTGACCGAGGCGATGATCTCCTTGTCAGGCTCGAATGTCCCCTTCAGAAGTTCCGCGCTTTTGATTCTTTGCAGAGAAAACGTGCGAGGCTGTTTTTTCTCATGGCAAAACGCTTTGCTGTACCAGGAATTGTTGAAAAAGACCAGCGTGTGCGGTTCGATGACACGTTTTGAAATCTGTCCCCGCCAGTCCGCATAGTCAATTCTGACACAGTGGTGGGTCAGCCAGCCCTGAAAGACCGTCATGAAAATGTCGGGCTCCAGATTCGCATACAGTCCGGAAAGAATGTTCAGACTTTCCATGTTGGCCGTGTCCAGAAAGTCGGGATTGTTGTTCTGGAGCAGATAGTCCACCGCATTGCGGATCTTGTTTTTCAAGGGAGCCGGGAAGATTTCTTCCGCAATCCTCGCTCCGATGACGGCTGCAAGCATCTCGTTTTCGTCCAGTAGGGCCGGGGCAATAAAATCCCAGCCGTGATGCTGAAGATAGTAGCCGTTGCGGGCGCGGTCAAAAGCAAGAGGACAGTGAAATTCTTCCTCCAGAACCTTCATGTCCCGCAGGATCGTTTTTTTCCCGCAGTCGATCTCCAATTCCTCCTCCACGGCGATGCGCCGGAATTCCTTCACCAGCGTTTCCGAGTTCGGGTAACGGTTTTCCTTGAGCAGTGCGGCAATTCGCATCAGGCGGTGCATCTGGGATTTTTGCAGCGGCATACGGGGTATCTCCAATTTTTTTCGATTTTTGTATCACGGATTCACAGAGTGGATACAAGATGTCTACTTGCTCATAATATATTATGGTCAGAAACAAAAATCAAATCGAAAATGAAAGGCAGCCGCATCATGTGGGAGAAAATTTTAGCGTTGTTCCATCGGTCATCAAAAGAAACAGAAACATACACACCGCCGCGGAAGGTGTACTGCTATCAGCCGGATCTACCATTCGAATGGAGGGAAAAAAGATGAAATTTAATGATGGCGGATTATTTTGTTTTGATCGTGATGAGTCCTGCTTCATCAAATATCTGGTGACGCAAATTCAAACAGCTCAGCTTCATCTCAGAAATGATCAGTTGGATGTCAACGCCGATTTTGAGGAATGCATTGCCGCGATCCGGAAATTCGAAGAACCGCTCTGCGTTGCTGCATGGCTGAAGATGCGATGCAACCAGAAAACCGGTTACTTGACGACCTCGACCATTGGCTTGATCGATGTCCACAGGGATTGCGCGGACTGCCCCTTTTGCAAAGATACTTCCTGGCGGAACGATCCCGAAATCCTCAACGGGATCAAACTCGTCCGGGACGCTATTGGCAAAAATGATTCCCAAATTTCAAATTTTATAGAATATAACATCTGCCGCTTTTTTCCGCATCTTCTGCAAACCGTCGGGCATCATTGTCCGGAATATCGTGCTGTTCTGCGCAAACATTATGCAGCCCCGAAGCTCTTTTGCGAGGACATCGAAACGGAAACCGGCCCGTATCCTATATTTTACTTCCTCAAAGGAATTTGCAACGACCCGCTGATAACATTTTACCAGGCGCTTGCGAGATGTCAGGAACGGCTTTACTTCCCGATAAAAAAACAGTATGATGACGAAGGTTTTTCCTGGTGTCCCGAAAACGGGCATGATTTATGGACGGTCGCATTTGAAGTCGTCACCCTGATCATGGACGCCGCCCATATCCTACCTCATCTGGAAGAACAATATTTTGGAAAAAAGACCGGGACGGACATTTCGCAGCTGATTGATGCCCTGAACAGACACATCCGCGCGGAACACGCCCCGAGACCACCGATCAGAAGAAAGGAGTGTCGTTGAAGCGGCTTGCCCGGCGTTATTACAGCACCAGCGATTGCGGGAAAGGCAACTACGAACAGGAAATCACCAATCTCAATGAACGGATGAGGAAGAAGCAATCGGGATATACTCCGGCGGGCCGGGGAAAATACAACGCACTTCTGTATCCTCTTCCAGCCGCCGCACAGCTGCTTCAGCTGGAGTTGAGCAACGAACATCCTATTTCCATGCCCAAGGCAATCATGCTGGCGCAGAGCGTAATGGAAGACATACAGAAACCGTCTGCCACCCAATAAAAATTTCCCACCGGGCGAAAGCGTCTGCCGACACGACCGGACATAACTTCCTCATTTCCGTTTGAGATCACTTGTGACCTCAAACTAACATGTTCATCTTCAGAATCAAAAATAATACCGAGCTTCAAAACTGACCGGCCCGCTCGTCGGCGCGTTCCGCCGCCAAGACTTTTTCCTGCAATCCGGGCGTGATTCGATCAACGCCGAACTCTTCCTTGAAACGGGCTATGATCTCCTGCCGCAGTTTCCGCAAAGCCGCGTATTTGGTCCTGATCAGCAGACCGCGGGTGCAATTCAGAACGAGGCAAATGTCCTGTACAGAAAGAGGCGGCTCCTCCAAAGCTGTGATTCCCTGGAACCGCCCCAGATTGAAACGATACTTGATCACATTATACTGGAATCGATCCAGTTTTCTCAGTTCCCAACGCAGCATCCTCAAAGAATCGCCGTACGTGACGCGTGTGCTGGGAGGAAAATGTATTCCTTCTTCATCCTTTGAAATTTGAACCGCAAGCGTCAGCGGCTCTTTCTCGTCATCACCGATTTCCTCAACTTTCTCCCCCGTTCCGGCAATTATCCGATCATAGGATTCGACGTCAAATGGAATACGCCGCAATCTTCTCACATGCTTTTCCGTCATTCCGCACTCTTGCGCGAGTTCCGCTGATGTCGGTTTCCGCTGAAATTCGGCAACAAGTTTTTCTTCCGCTTTATGAATGGCATACATCTGGCGGACTTCATCCCGGGGGATGGATATAATCCGATTGTGTTCCCAGCAGTATTTCTTCAACGCATGTATGATCACGGAGGCGGCATAGGAGCGGAAAGACCCGGATTTCACCTCGGGATTATACTTGTTCACCACCGTGATCAGCGCAAAGGTCGCCTCGGAGACCAGTTCACCCTTCGGCATTTCGCGGGAATAGGCATACTTGGTCGCCAGGGCAACCGCCAGATCCGTATTCGCATTGATGATCTGATCTCGGGCGGACAATGCCTCCGCGGCCAGTTTTTCCGGATCCTGTCCGAAAAACTTGCCGAACAATTCCTTTTCTTCCGCCCCGGTTATGCCTCTCGCACCGCTCTCCAGTTCTCTGCAATGCTTTTCCAAACCGGCATCATAATCCTCAAAAAACATCTCTTGTCCCTTCCAAACATAACGCAAAACATAACGCGGCTGTTTTTTTCAAAAATTTTCCCGCCTCAAACAGGAACGGTCTCGTGCTCAAACAGGTTTTCCGAAACCGGATTTCCAAACATAACCGAACATAACTTTCCCCTATCCTGTGAATGCAAGGCACGAAGCTGATGACGCACCTCGCCGGTAAGTGTTCCTTTGTTTGCGAATATAAGATATCACAGGCAAATGGACATCTACTGTCCACTCTCTTCATCGACATAAAAAAATTCTCAAAAACAGGAGCAAAACATGAACGAAAGCACCATCGTCACCAGCACTGTCAGCACCACTGGCAACGAAAATCAGACCCGTCCCGCGCTCTATCACTACACTGCGGGCTGGGAAAAAATCGTCGCCATCCTGACAACGAAAGTCATCTTCAAAGAATTCAAGTATTATGAAGGACAGGCAACCGCCGTCTGGCTGTCGGCGAATCCGGTCTGGGAAAACACCGTTATGAAGATCAAGGGCGGCTTGCGGGAACACGCGGAAAAGCTGGGCGCTTTCCGCATCAAGGTAAAAAACAGTATTCCGCTTCTCACCTGGAACGACTTCGTGGAAAAGAGCGGCGAGAAGAAGGAGATCTGCCGGGGCATGGAAACAATCGGTCACAAACAGGGTGCAGCCTCGGCGGAATGGTATTGTTCCCTCGACCATATCCCGGTGAACAGCGACACCGTGGAGTCTGTTGGATTTTTCCATGACGGCAAATGGGATGACCTGAGCGTGGAAGAATTCAAGAAAAAGTATTCCAGGGAAATGACCGAGGTCAAGATTTATCCCATCCAACCGGACCGGATTGTCATAGTGCTGGAAAAAGGATACCAGCTCTCGCCGTATTTCGAAGACGTTCTGAAACGGATCCAGAACAGCGGACGGAGTGAATCCTTCATGGTGATCCGCATCGGGAACATCCTCCACTGCGTTTTCTCCGACGCCTGAGGATAGGAATCGGCAATTCTGTCGATTCTGTCGAATTTGTCAAGCAGGGATTGCAAGAAATCAACGATATTGCATCCCTGTTTGACAAAGACCCCCGAATAATTTTCAAAAACAACCACAAGGTAATGTAATGCGTAATGAAGTTGAAATGATGAATGCGGACCAGCTGAAAAGGAACAAATCGTTCAGTTCCCCCAAAGGGATTTTGGACGGAAAAACTGCCGGGAATAAAGATGATTTCCCAGAAGATGTAAAAATCTCCCCGGAGGAACAGCTGCGACTCATAAAGGAAATCCGGATGGAAAATTTCCCCGATGAGATTCTTTTGGCAATGAAAAAAGCAGTGGACTTCGAGCTGAAATATTACCCATCGGTCCGGTATTCGGATGCGGAACTCGCCTTGATAAAAAAATCTGTCATGGAAAAAATCGACGACATTCTGAAGCGACTGGCCTGCTGAATATGCGGCCGTCAAAAAGATAACCATTCACAACAATGAAACGATGGAGGAAAAATGTCTGTTTCACGGGAAAAAGCAAAAGCCTATCTCATGGCGGGTCTGTCGGTTCTGCCCGCAAACAAGGCACAGAAACGTCCCGGTCTGCCGCAATGGAACGAGTTCCAGACACGGCTTCCGACCGAAGATGAAGTCCGGCGCTGGTTTGCCGAGCTGCGCGAAGCACAGTGCCTTGTCTGCGGCAAGGTATCCGGCAATCTTGAAGTCATCGATTTCGACAATCACGGCGAACTCTATTCCAAATGGAAAGACGCCATTCCCGTCGACCTGCTGGAGCGGCTGGTCATCGAACAGACGCAATCCGGGGAATACCATGTGGCGTATCGCTGTCAGGACGAGGTCTGCGGCAACATTAAACTTGCCGAAGGGAATTGGGACGGCAAAAAGACGACACTGATCGAGACCCGCGGCGAAGGCGGCCTGATCCTCTGCGCTCCTGGCGACGGTTACACACTGGTCCAGGGAGACTACGCTCATCTGCCGATGCTGACCAAGGAGGAGCGGGAGACTCTGCTGAACGCTGCGTGGAAGATGAATGAAAAGCCGGAACAGGGAATGCCCAAACCGACCGAATGCCCGGATGAACATCCCGAGAACCGCCCCGGCGATGATTTCAACGCCCGTGGCGACATCCGCGCTGTTCTGCAAAAACATGGCTGGACTTCGCTCGGTATTCAGCCGGACGGCAATGAATACTGGCGGCGGCCCGGCAAGACCGAGGGCGGCAATTCGGCCACGCTCAAGGACGGCGTGTTCTATGTGTTTTCATCGAATGCCGCGCCGTTTGAACTTGAACATGGATACTCGCCATTTCATGTTTATTCCCTGCTGGAACACGGCGGAGACTTTTCCGCTGCGGCGTCCTCGCTGCTTCAGGCCGGATACGGTCAGGTGAAACAGGAAGACAGTGCGTCGATCGAATTGATCGTGCCGCCGGAGAAAAAGGTGGTGCGGCCGTGGGAGGAAGTGAACAATGCCGACATCCGGGCAGTACTGGATGACACAATTCTCGGCGATCTGGTGAATCTGTTTTCGTGTGCGACGATTCCGCCGCTGCTGCTGGAGGTGGCCATTCTGAAAGCGATTGTCAGCTGCGGATGTGCCCTCAGCGAAAAACGAGCGAATGGATCTGATCCCGGTCATGGCAATTTGCTCTATGTCATCCAGCGGGGACCAGCGCTGGCACGCCTTCGGATTGATACTGCAGGCGGACAGTTCTGCAATATCTATGCGCTGACTGTCGGTAATTCGGCATCCGGAAAAGACATCGGCAATATGCTGGATCTGGCGATGGATCACTACGGTTGGAATCTCGGGACCTCGGGCAGCGCGGAAGGAATTCTGGATGCGCTGGTGAATATCCCCAACGGGCTGCTGAACATTTCGGAGATGCAGAATTATCTGGACCCGAAGCACTACCTGAGCAAAGCGGCGTCGATGCTTACGGAGACTTTCTCCAAGGGCTATTTCAAGGTCAACTTGTCGCGGCGCAACGGAGGTCCCCCGCGGGAATGCAATTATGCTTACCCCAATATTTATGCCAATATCCAGCCTGGTGTATTGGAACGCTACGTCAAACAGACCGACATTTCTTCCGGATTTCTAGGGCGGTTCATGATGGCGCTGATGCCGCGTTTTTTCGGGCGACCGGCAATATTTGACCGTGACCGCGTACTGGAAAAAATCGTGATCTGTCTGGATCATTTCCGGCGCAAAGAAGGAGTAGTAGCCGTTCCGGAACTCTATCTGAACGACATTGCCTTGATGTTTCAGCGGGAAGTCCCCCAACGGCTGGATGCAAGCTGGCGGCGGCTGGTCAATGAATATGGACCCCGGCTGGCGATCATGCTCTCCATTACACACGACATCGCCACACAGACCCGACAGGTCGAATTGACCGACCGCTGCTGGGATGGCGCAGGCAAACTGGTTCTGTGGTTTTTCGCCCATGCGGAAAAACTGCTTTCCAATGTCATGGACATCGGTGAATACGCGAAAAACCGGGAACACATGCTTCGGCGGATTCTGAGCGCGATCATGAAATTCCCAATGGGCGCACGCTGGAGCGACATATCCAACTACGCCAGCCACGGAACGAGTAAGGCAGAACGCGCCGAGGCGCTGGAAGAAATGATAGACCGAAACTGGATCAGGGCGGAAGGAGCGAAAACGATCTCGGATAAAGGCAGAATGCTCTCTGTTGGCGAACGGTATTTCATTCTGAATCCGCCCGGAAATGTATTTGCGTTCGAAAGTTAAGAACTCCATTCTTGATCGGTGAGGAGAAATTAAGAACGATTAAGAAAAATAAGAAATCGCCTTTCTTAACATTAACCTGCTGATAATTTGAATGTTAAACAGCACGTTAAGAAGAAAGAAGCAGATGTATCCGAAGACGGAAAAATCCTCCCCAATGGGTATATAGAGGATAATCGCTTTTAATTTCTTATTCGCCGGTCTCCCCATCCGAGATCTCATGACTCGGACGGTTCCCCCCTGCGGGGAAATTTTCCATGGGCGCGCGGAAGGACTCTACCAAATAAGTAGACTTGCTTGCCGACGATATAAAAGAAAAACCGTCACGGTCATGACGGTTCCATGACATATGGATTTGAGCCGAAGCCTAACGTGAGGCTTCGGTCAGCGCAGTTGGAATTTTCCCCTGACATCACTCTTGACGATGCGTGGCTGTTCTTTGGTCTTGATCTCACGGAAGATGCTACCGTAAAGGGTCTGCTCCGGCGTCCGGCAGGCGGTCGGAAACCAGTAACCTTTTTCGGCTGCCGCCTTCACCATCTCGCGGGTGTTCATCGGCTTGCCGCTCTCCCGGAGAACGGCGACCGCCGCATCCATCAGCGACATCTTCTTGGCCGGTTTTGACTTCTGGGCGGGGTTCGGAGCATCTTCCATTTCCGTCTCAACGGGTGCGGGTCTAGGGGCTGTCTGCTTCGGCTCAACCGGCTTGATACTGACGGTCGGGACATTGAGGCGACTGACCGGCATGATGAAATCCTTTCCGCTGGCGAGGCTCTTCACCATGATGGCATTGCCTCCCGCCATCGACTTGAGGATTTTCACCTGGACCTCGTTGCGTCCGACTTTCAGCAGTACCGTGTCGCCGACCTTGAACTCATGTTTTTCGCCCATTTCTCATCTCCTTGGCACTTGGGTTGTTATGTGCGGATTTCCGCGCTTCACGACTAATAAAGCGCGACTTCCACACATAGCAAGTCGACAAGGAGAAAATATCGCAACTTATTCAACGAAAGGAATTTTATGAAAGAAATCACCACTTCGATCGATGACGCCGCGGCAATCATCCGCGCCATCCTGATCCGCATTTTTACCGGGAAAAGCGAGATTTCTCCAAAACAGTGGAATACTTCACTGGATGTATCGCAAACCCATGCTTAACTATAACAACGTCAACAAGAAAGGACTATTATGGAAACCCAGACACAAAAAGATGAATCGGTGCGGCGGCAACTGCTGGCTCTCGCCGGGATGAGCCGTCCGCAGCTCTGCGATAAATGGCGCGACTTGTATGGGAGCGAACCGCCCAACTCCAGCCAGGAGTTTCTGCGACGGCGGCTCACCTACCGGGTCCAGGAGATCGTCTACGGCGGTCTCGATCCGGCGCTGAAGGCCGTGCTTACTCCCGATACCGCTCCCGAACGGCGGTCGCTTGCCGCACTCCGCGACGGAATGAAAATCGTCCGCGAGTGGCATGGGCGGGAATACGAGGTCACGGTGCGCGGCGAAAAATATGAGTTTCAGGGGAAACTCTACCGCTCGCTCTCCGGAGTTGCCAGAGCGATCACCGGCACGAACTGGAACGGCAATGAATTCTTCGGGATCAAAAAAAGGTGAACAGTGAAAATCGAACCGAAAAGATGCGCGATCTATACGCGCAAGAGCCACGACGAGGGCCTGGAACAGGACTACAATTCGCTGGATGCACAGCGGGATGCCGCGATGAATTACATCGCCAGTCAACGCTCCAACGGCTGGCAGGCTCTGCCGGAGTCCTACGATGACGGCGGCTGGTCCGGCGGCAACATCAACCGTCCGGCGCTCCAGCGGATGATGACGGATGTCCGCGCCGGACTGATCGACATTGTGGTGGTCTATAAGATCGACCGTTTGAGCAGGAGTCTCACGGACTTCGCCGAGCTGCAGACGGAGTTCGAAAAATGCGACGTCTCCTTCGTATCGGTGACGCAGGAGATCAACACCAGCACCTCATCCGGGCGGATGATGCTCAATATTCTGATGACCTTCGCCCAATTCGAGCGCGAGGTCATCGCGGAACGCATCAGGGACAAACTTTCCGCCTCGAAAAAGAAAGGAAAATACGTCGGCGGACTGCTCCCGCTCGGCTATCGGGGCGATTCGGTGAACATGAAAATGGTCATCAAACCGGAAGAAGCGAAAATCGTCCGTCTGATTTATGACGAATATCTCCGGACCAGTTCGCCGAAGGCGGTCCAGCGGCTTCTGGTGGGAAAGGGCATCCGGGGTCGGGAATGGGTGTCGAAGAAAGGACTTCGCCACGGCGGTCGTCCGCTGTCGATCGCCGTCATCCGGGACATCCTGCAGAATCCGATCTACATCTGCAAACTGCGGTATCGCGGCAAAGTTTATGATGGGGAACATGAGGGCATCATTCCGGTGAAACTCTGGGAACGGGTCCAGTCGACCTTCAAGGCCAATTCCGAAAGCTGTCACCAACGGTCCGGGCGGGATTTGAAACCTTTTGCCGGGCTCATTTACTGCGGGCACTGCAACGCGCCGATGTTCGTCGCAACCGTGACCAAGCCGAATGGTCGGCGATACCGCTATTACATCTGCCACGTGGACGAGAAACGCGCCCATCGGGAATGTCCGCTGCATCGCGTTCCCGCCGAGACTTTGGAACAGCTTCTGCTGAACCGGATCGCGGCGCTCCTCAAAACTCCGACCATGCTGGCGAAGATCTGCGGCGGCGAACTCCGGAACGCGCTCGACACCCGGCAGGCGGGAGAGGCGCTGGAGAACATCGCGACCCTCTGGAGTGCAATGTTCCCGGTGGAGCGCTATAAACTCATCCATGCGCTCATCCAGCGGGTACTGGTCTTCGAGAATGAGGTACGGATCGTGTTCCGCGCCGAAGGCATAGCCGGTCTGCTGAAAGAGGCCGGAGCGGACTTCAGTGTTTCTTCCGGAAGCGTGGATCTGGAGTGCGTCCTGACGGTCCCCTGCAAGCTGCGGCGGTATGCCGGACAGGTGAAACTGCTCTCGGCTGACGAGCAGGCAGACGGACCGCGTCTGCCGATCCAGACGGCGCTGATCCAGGCACATCAGGGGATGGAGCAGATCATCTCCGGCAAGGCGACGACCATGCGGCAGATCGCCCAGGCGTTGAACATGGACCGTTCCTTCGTGGCCCGGACGCTCCAGCTGGCGAACCTCGCACCGGACATCGTGAAGGCGATATGGGAAAACCGCCAGCCGGTCAGTCTCACGCTGGACAAACTCCGCCGCGGCATCCCCGACAGCTGGGAAGAGCAGCGCAAACTCTTCCTTGGGAAATAACCCCGAACCACATCCGTATCCGTCTCTCCCGGCTGGTACGGATTTTTTTATTTGCGGGAATGGGTATGCTGACGGAAGAACAGCGTGATTTCCGCTTTCAGCATTTTCCCGCCGGCGACCTTTAATACCATGTCCGTAAACTCGGCATCGGAAGCATCAAAATCGTATCCGTTCAGGTCAAGGAAAATGAGCGCGGCCATCGCACCGACCAGCTTGTTTCCATCCACGAAAGGATGATTTTCAACAAGGTGATAGAGATAGGCCGCCGCCATTTCAAGGATGGTCGGATGAAGATACTCTCCACTGAAGGTGGCGGACGGTATCCCGGTCACGGATTTCAGGAGTTCGATATCGCGGAGATCTTCGCCCCCGCCGAAATGCTCAATTTGACAATCATGGATTTCAATGATCTCCGCAAAAGGCAGGAACAGCGGTTCATGCTTCACTTGGCAAGTTCCTCAAAGGATTTTGCATAGTGCTTGCCGACTTTTTACATCGATTGACGGAAACGGGTATGTCGGGTCGCGTCTTTGACCGGCGTCAGAATCAGGGCTTTCCCATCCGTTACCACCTCAAAAGCAGTATCGGCGGTAGCTCCGAGCAGGTCAAGGATCGGACGCTCGATCACCAGCGCGGCACTGTTGCCGTGTTTCGTCAAAGTTTTGATCATTGTCGCCTCCGCGTATTTCGTTACAATATTGTTGATACCAAGATACACCATCAGGCAGTAAAAGTTAAGTGATATTTTGAAAAAATCATTTTGGGAAAGAAAACAGCGTTTCCGATTTTAAGTCGACATGTCGACCTGATTCCGGATAACAGCAGGACGCGTCCCGGCGATTTTTCGCACTTATTGAAAAAACGGGCAGCATAGTTTTTTGCAAACCGGGGTTGGAAGTTGAACTCAAAATCGGAGGGGGTCAAGTCCCCCTCTCTTTACTTTGGCCTTTTGGCCTGAAAACGATTTTTTGATGTCGGCATGAGATTTTCCTCATCTGGCGGCATTATAAATGACAGTTTGCCAGGCGGGTTTGAATAAAAGTGGCATTGCGTTCTCCTTGAGCGAGGCGTCGAAGCCACTTTTATTGGCGCCTTGCGTAAGAATGTCGGTTCGAAATGCCGCCAGATAATTGGCCGTGGATGGGCGCCAGACGGTTTTCGGACTGCGCCATTTCGGATAGCTGAAACGGTTGTCATCGCCAAATGTCTCTTTGGACGCCAGCAGAAAGAGCGCATAAATCAGCGCACTGAATTCCGGAAGCGATTCAACCGCATTGACAGTACGTACTTGCGGTTCATGAATTCCGAAAATGGTTTTCTCGTCCTTAAAATTGACTTCAATTTCCCAACGCCACAGATAATATTGCAAAATTTCAGCGTCAGGTATTTGAGGATCGGTACAGATCAGGTACGCCGGGTCACGGTAAAGCAACCTGGTTTTTTGTGACAGCCGGTAGCGGAGCGGTTGTACGATCAGAATTTTGATATTGTTTCCGCCGGTAATTTTGGAACGGACCGGGGAAATGGATTTGATTTTAAAGGAGTGTTCGCCGTTGCCGGTGGAAGCCTTGACATTTTGCCAGCCGAAATCATCCAGCCTGATGTCCTCGGGCGACGGCAAGGCCGAACCGTAATACCGTTTTCGGCCTTTCCCTGTGTTTTGCGTTTCCGGAATTGAGAAAAGCTTGGAATTCTTGCGAATACGACCAATATAACAATTGATTCGTTTGACGGCATCAATCACAGTACGGTTGCTATAACCGCCGTCGCCAATGAAAATAGTTTGTAGGTCTTCAGGAAGGCGGCTTTGCAGTTCTTCCATACACGCAGCGGCTCTGACTGGAAGACGATGTTGTTTCTGTTGCGCCTTGTATTCCGGAAAAGCCTCGGGCGAAGCGAATTTGCCTGGTTTTCGGGGGACCGGACAGTGCTTGAACAAAACCGGAATTCCCCGGCAATGATTATCTTTTTCCCGAAACCCAAGAGAAATTTGCATATACCGCTGCGCCCAAACGAAATTATGCGTGAACTTTGGTCCTAACGGGTCCAGCTTCCAACTTGTGCCGGATACTTTCTTTCCCCGCTTCTTCAGTAAGGTGTCGTCTATGAAAGCCAGCAACGGGGCCTTTGCTTTCTCTTTCTTCATCAGATGGTCAAGAATACATTTCTGAACTTTGCTCAAATCAATGCGATTACGTTCAAAAAGGCGATAGAGCGCACTCCAGTCGCGTTGCTCGTCGCCGATTGCGCTGATTGAACGACTCACTGTGTGGCGTCCCATATTCAATAAAATCCCCAAAGCCAGGCGGCCGGCTCTTTCCCAACATCTTTTTTGTGAAAATGCCGGTCGACACTGTTGCCAAAAATTCCAGAATTTGCCGCTCACTCCTTCTGGCGGATCACCGGCGTTTTTTTTACTGCCGTGCGTTTGGGAGATGATAAGCGTTGTACCAGCAGTTGGCCGTCTTCCGCAACGATCCATTCGACCTCCTCGCCCGCTTCGAATTCGAGCGCATGAGCTAATGCCATCGGGAAGTTGATGTAGAATTGTTCACTGTTTTTGCGCTTGATGCTTTGTACTTTTGTTTTGTGACCCATATAAACCTCCTTTGTCTAGATATTATACTAGATATTTAACAAAAAGTCAACCCCTAATATCAAAAAAATCGCAATTTTTTTTGAAAAACTAGATAGCAGGGAGGTAAAAGGCCAAAGTAAAGGGAGGGGGTCAAGTCCCCCTCTAAATCTGAAAAAGTTAGAGGATCTCCCGATTTTAGAGAAAAACGGGGTTTTCGCGGCTCTCTGATTGCACTCCGAAAAGAGGGGTTGAGCTCGATTTTCGGGGCGGAACGACAATAAAAAAGGCAACTCGTCTGAGTTGCCGGAAAAGTCATGGTGGAGTATAGGAGACTTGAACTCCTGACCCCCACACTGCCAGTGTGGTGCTCTAGCCAACTGAGCTAATACCCCATAAAAGCTTGGATGCGTAAATATAGACCGGAATTACGGAATGTCAAGCACCAAAAGACGGAAAGTTCTCTATTTTTCAATCATATTGCCGGAGAAAACAGGAAAACGGATTTGAATTCAAATCAGATCCGGCTTGCAACTTCCGCTTTGCCGGATTATATTTTCCGAAAGATTCAAATTACAACGGTAGTGACTTATGAAAATTCTTTTGATTGAAGACGATGCACGCACTGCGGCTTTTATCCTCAAAGGGCTGAAGCAGGCAGGGTTTACCACGGTTCATGCCGAAGACGGCAAAACCGGACTCTTCAAGGCGAAAACCGAGGAGTTCGACCTCGCCGTCATTGATATCATGCTTCCTGTGATGGACGGTTTTTCCGTAATTGAAAAAATCCGTGCGGCAAAAATTACGACTCCGATTATCATTCTCAGTGCAAAGAATGCCGTTGAAGATAAAATACGCGGACTTCAGCTCGGAAGCGATGATTATCTGGCAAAACCTTTCTCCTTTTCCGAGCTTCTCGCACGCATTCAGGCACTTTTGCGAAGGGCAAACACGGCTTCCGATCCGACAACGCTCACAGTGGCGGATCTGACAATCGATCTCCTGAGCCACAGGGTCACACGCGGAAATGTCAGAATCGACATTCAGCCTCTGGAGTTTCAGCTTCTGGAATATCTGGTACGCAATACCGGGCGCGTCGTTTCCAAGACCATGATCATGGAACATGTATGGGAATACAATTTCGATCCGCAGACCAACGTCGTTGAAGCACGGGTATGCCGTCTGCGCGATAAAATCGACAAACCATTTGAACGGAAGCTGATCCATACGGTACGGGGATTCGGTTATGTCCTGGAATGACAGGAAGATTTTTCAAACAGTCAAATTCAGAGTCGCGTTATGGTATGCCGTACTGTTTGCCCTTTCCGCCGCAATCAGTTTTCTTCTTGTATTCATCTATCTGAAAAACAGCATGCTCAGACAGACAGACCACAAGCTGACAAGCTATGCGGACCGGGTTCTTTACGATTATCTGACCAATAATAAATTCAAACGGTTCGACAGGGAAGTTTCACTGGAAAAAGTGCCAGACGAAGCGATGGACGCAATGCAGAGGCGTATTCCGAACCTGAAACCGCTCCTCGCCTTTGAGCGCGGCGGAAGAAAACTTCACTATTACACGGTAATCGGTTATGCGGACGAAAAACTTTATGAACTGCGCCTGGAATCCGGCGGAACCGTTTTCACACGTCTGGTTCAGACGGCGGATCACCTCCCGCTGGTCCGCAAAGGATTCCAGAACATGGTGGCGGAAGAAGGCAGCAGCAATCTCTTCTTCCGGCTGTTGACCCCGCAGGGACGCGTCATTGCACAATCTCCGCTCCCGCAGGCATTTCCTGAAAACATCATGCCGGATCTCTCCTCCAGATTCTATACGGTTTCCGGCAATCCCCCGTTCCGCGTCATGACAGAACGGCTCTTTGACGGCAATATCCTCGAAATCGGGCGCAGCCTGCACTACATGCAACGGCGCCTGGAACTTTACTCTCTGATTTTTTTCTCCACAATCGGAACCATTCTCTGTCTAGGCACCCTCTGCGGCTGGCTCATTGCACGCAAGTTCATTGCCGGAGTCGAACGGCTCAACGCCGCGGCACAGCATATCATTCAGTCCGGCGACTTCAGCAAACGGGTTCCCGTGGAACACGACGGCGTTGAGATCGACGATCTGGTCAGGGCGTTCAACAGCATGAACGCCAATACGGAAAAGCTCATTACGGAACTTCAACACATCACAGACGATATCGCGCACGACCTGCGGACGCCTCTGACGCGAATGCGCGGCATGGCGGAAGTGACGGTAAGCGGGCCGCAGGAACTCGCACATTACCGGGAGATGGCATGCGATGTCGCCGAGGAGTGCACAAAAATGGTGGCAATGATCAATACCATGCTGGAAATCACGCGCACGGAATCCAATCTCGAAACCATATCCGAATCGAAACTTTCACTCAATGAACTTCTGGAACAGGCTTATGATCTTTACCAGCTCCTTGCGGAAGAAAAGGGGCAGACGTTCAGTTTGAACCTGCCGGAGGAGTCGGTTATGATCTCGGCGGATAAGATAAAGATACAGCGCATCGTGGCAAACCTGCTGGACAACGCAATCAAATTCACTCCCGCAGGCGGTTTCATCACGCTTGACCTGTCAGCCAGAGACGGCATGGCTGAGATCAGAATCTGCGATACCGGCTGCGGCATTCCGGAAAAGGACCTTGAGAATATTTTCAAACGGTTCTACCGTGCAGACTCAAGCAGAACCCTTCCCGGAAACGGCCTCGGACTTTCTCTCGTCCACGCAATTGTGGAAGCCCACCACGGCAAAATCCATGTTGCAAGTTCAGAAAAAGGTTCTATTTTCACGGTCTGCCTGCCTCTCTGCTGAAAAAAAACGCCAACATTACCAAATTGTAATGTTCCCGTAATATTCCGGTTATATAGAGAGATTACAGTAACTGACAATAAAGAAGGGAAACAATCTCTTCAACAAAGCCACCTGCATTCCGGCACACCCATCCCGGAATGATATCCAAAACCGCAGAATCTTTTACCAGCCCAAAAGATTCTGCGGTTTCCTTTTGTATTCAGAACATACCGCAGGAAAGGCAATGATTTCGCCTCACAGCAATCATTAAATTTCGCAAAAAATAAAAACGGCATATTTTTTTTTACGGAATAAGATGTATATTAAGCGGATTTATACCGCACTGGAACCAACCGCTGAGGAAAGCACTTATGGATAAGATCAACTACAACTGGCGCGAAAAACGTGAAAAAAAAGCATTTCTGGCTCTTGCCGACGGCACTGTGATGCAGGGATATTCCGTCGGGGCACCCGTCGATCAAGTCGGCGAGGTCGTCTTCAATACAGGCCTGAGCGGATATCAGGAAATATTGAGCGATCCCTCCTACGCCGGGCAGTTCGTTACCATGACTTATCCTGAAATCGGCAGTTACGGCATCAACGCCGCCGATATGGAATCGCGCGGGCTCTTCCTGAACGGCTTCATCATTCACGAATACAATGAACCGAGCAACTGGCGCTCTGAAGAATCTCTCGCGGAGTTTCTCAAAAAACACAATGTTCCCTGTATCGCCGGACTTGACACACGCGCACTGACAACCAAACTCCGCCGGGAAGGAACCATCAAAGGCTTTATGCACTGTTCCGGACAGGAAATCACTCCCGAAGAGGGGGTGAAAAAGGCTGTCGCATGGTGCGGGCTCGACAATCAGGACTATGCGTCCAAAGTCACCTGCGAGCGAGCTTTCGACTGGGACCCGGATCTCTCCAAGACGCGTTCCTGGGGAATGCCGGAACAGCTTCCGGCGGCGGACCTCAATGTCGTCGCCTATGACTTCGGCATCAAATGGAACATTCTGCGCTCCATGCGCATCTGCGGCATGAACGTGCATGTGGTTCCCGCCCACACTACGGCGGAAGAAGTGCTCAAGCTCAAGCCGGATGGCGTATTCTTCTCCAACGGCCCCGCCGACCCTGCGGCTCTCCCGTATGCGGCGGAAGCGGCAAAGAGCCTGCTCGGCAAAGTTCCGGTCATGGGAATCTGCCTGGGGCATCAGATCCTCGGCATTGCATGCGGCGGCAGAACCTACCGTCTGAAATTCGGGCATCACGGCTGCAATCATCCGGTGAAGAATCTCCTTGCGGGAAGTGTCGAAATCACATCGCAGAACCATAACTTCGCAATTGATGCGGCAACGCTGCCCGATACGGTCGAAGTGACACATATCAACCTCAATGACGGAACCGTCGAGGGACTGCGCCACAAAAAAGAACCGATGTTCTGTGTCCAGTATCACCCCGAAGCCGCGCCGGGACCACATGACCCGTTCTATTTGTTCCGGCAGTTCCGCGATCTGATGAAACGCTGACAGGAACCGGAAGCGGAGGTTCAATGAGAATAACATCAGCCATTCTGTTTTCCGTCTTTCTGCTTCCGCTCCTGTTCTCCGCGTGCAAATCCGGGAAGGAACAGGTTCCCCCCCTCCCCGATCCGTCAGAGCTGATCGCGGAACAGCGCATGAAAACCATCCGTGAACACCGCACTCTTGTTGTCGGGTTCGTTCCGACGCAGCTCAGCAGGATGGAACTGGAACTCATCACGGAACTGCTGAAAAATACCGGATATCAGTTCCGTGTCGTGAAAGCCGCGCCGGAAACCCTGTTCTCTTTTCTCCGGGCGGGGCACGCGGATATCATTTGCGGGCTTTTTACGGAACAGGAACTGAAAGCTGCCTATCTGACTCCGGCGGTACCCTTTCTTGAACTTTCATTCCATATTCTTCATCATCAGGAATTCAAGGAGTCGTCGGAGTCAGGCGACGGCGGGAAATCACCGGTATTCAGCGAGCTGCTCTACCCGGATTCCGCGCCGGAAACTTTTTTCATTTCAAAGGTGCAGACAAAACTTCTGAAACGTCCGGTCAGCGCCGAAAACATTTTCAAAGAGATGGAACAGGCACCGGAAAAACGCGCCGTTTTTCTCTGCAACATTTCCATACCGGAACATAAACGGAAAAATCTGACGGTCAGGAATGCAGAAATCAAAACCAGCTCCACGCATCTGTTTTTCGCATTGCGCAGGCATGACCCGGAACTGCTCCGGCTCCTGACTTCACGTTTCGCGGCGCTTTCGCAGGATGGAACCGTTCAGCGAATTCTGGAGCCTTATCTGTCAAAATCCAATTCAAAGGAGAAGTATGAAAAAAAGTAAAGTTCTCTGGATTCTTTCAGGATTCCTGCTTGCGCTGATCCTTGCGGCGGCGGCAGCATATTCTGCCGGGTTCCGCTATCACCCGGACATTCAGCAGAAAATTTTTGCGGACATGGTGCAGTCCAATGCTTACAAGGTCGCTCTCGCAAATCTGACGGCAGACAGAGTCCTGCAGGAGACGGCGGGCATTCCTCTGAAGACTGGAAATATCCGCGAACTGGAAGCATGGGAAAGCGGAGAAAACGGGGCAATCAGGCTCAAACAGGAAATCAGCGGCACGAAGAAATCCGGTCTTCTGTCTGTGAATGGAACCATGGTTTCCGGCAGGTGGCAGTATCAGGAATTCAAAGTCCGGTTTCATGACGGCAAAGAACTGAATCTATTGAAAAAACAGGGAAAACAGGATGGAAAACGATAAAAAGGAAAACTGCCTGATTCTGGGAATCACCCTCCTGCTGGTTCTTTCCGGAATTGCCCTGCGGCTTTACGGGCTCCGGACACGGAACCTGGAATATGATGAAATCTGGACTTTTGCACACTATGTCAAACTGCCGCTGCGGGAAATCTTCACCGAGCTTGCCGTCCCGAACAACCATCCTCTGAACACCCTGTTCATCAAATATTCCGTCCGGATCGCAGGTGCGCATCAACTGCTCCAGCTTCGTCTGCCTGCCCTGCTGGCAGGGCTCTTCCTGCTGGGCGGGTCATGGTTTGCGCTCCGCCGCCTGACACGCTCCACAGCCGGAGCCTGTTTCGGAATGCTCCTGCTGGCATTGAACATCCCCCTGATCCATTATTCCCAGACGGCGCGCGGTTATGAGTTGCAGGCATTGTTCACTGCCGGCGTCATGCTTTCCCTGATCTTCTTTGAGCTTGACCGGACATCACAGTACAGACGCATCCTCTGGTCTGCCTTATTTCTGATATCGGCTGTCGCCACATGCCTCAGCGTCACAAGCGGCGTCATCTTCGTAACGGCGCTCGCGCTCTCCTATGTCTGTCTGCTCACGGACTTCAGAAAATTGACGGACATGAAAGAATGGCTGGCAAGAAAGGAGCTCCTGACCGCGTTCTTTTTCTTTGCTGTATTCGTAATACTCTGGTATGGTTTGAATTACAGAACACTTGCCCAGGGGCAGAGTTTCGGAAACACGGTGACTTCGCCGGTAAAGTTCCTCACCTTTGTCTGGAACACGGTCACACAACTGCCGCTCACATTAACCATACCTGCCGTTCTCGCGGTATCAGTTCTGCTGAAAGATCCGTTCAAGCGTCGCATCGCGCTCATGGGACTGTTCTCCACTGCGCTCGTTTTCTGCAGCGCCCTGATATTCAAAGCCGGCGATTTCCGGGTTTACATTCCTCTGATTCCGATCCTTGCTTTCCCCGCTGCTCTGATTTTTGAAAGTCTCACGGAGCGCCTGCGGTGTTTTTCCTTGCTGGTCTTCTGTCTTCTGACCGTCATCGTCGTAATCCAAAGCAATGCACAATATCCGAAGATGAATCCGCCGGACCTGGGAGTAGTCTTCGTAACTGCGGCACAGGCCATTCCCGCGGAGGCGCTGGTCATCTATTCCCCGACGGACTCTTATGTCATTGCTTCACTTTTCAGGAAAGAGTTCCAGATGGACCAGTTGAGGCGGATCAAAGCCGCCCCTGTTTCCCTGATTCTGATGGGAGACACGGATTCAATCGGAATATTTCAGGAATGGAAAAGCAATACTTCCGCCTGCCCGGTACCCGCAAATCCGCTCACGCGGGGAAACCTCGCAGGGGAAATCGCCTATTCGGAGTATCTTCTGCGTCCGCTGCAAAGCGGAGAATCATTGAAAGAAAAATTTCTGGTCGTCCTGATTGATGAACCGACTCTGGAACAGTTCCGGCGCTATCTGAATTTTTTCAAGGGACAGTTCCAAACCGCCAATATCTTCTGCTTCATGACAATGGGAGCGGGCAAGACGACGGCAACACCGATGTCACGGACAAGGGTTCTGTTATACCAGTCACCGGAACAGAGTGTGGAACAGATGCTGGCGCTGCAGGCGGAAAGAAATTCCGCTATCCGCTTCTTCGTCATAGGAGAAAAGTAACCGTCAACCGGCAAGACTCTCCAAAGTCTCCTCCGGTTCAGCTTTCCGGTTGCCGCCGTCCGGCTTCACCGGCTTTTCCGGAACAACCACCGGCTTGCCGTCGATTTTCTCGATCTTCCTCTTTCTTGCCGGCGGCGCCTCATCTTTTTGAGAAACCGGCTCTGTTTTCTTATTCTGTGTCTGCGGAGGCGGCGGAGTATATGCTGCAAGCTCCTTCAATGTCCGCTCCGCCTCGAATGAAGTTCCCTGCAATGAGAACCCGTTTACCGTCCGGACCATCACGGACAGCATACCCCGTCCGGAATCAGCCAAAGCGGTCCTGTCCGGCAAAATATTCTGCGAGAACGGCATCAGGCAGAAACAGCTCACAAGAAAAGCAGCGAGAATCGCACCGGACAACGCGGCAAATCCCATCGCCCCGATCTTATCGGCGAGTCCGGGCAGCGGGAAATCATCAAAATCTTTCGGAATAACGGCATCCGTAATCTTGTAAAGAAGAATGATCAGCACCAGAAACAACACCAGCATGGCCGCCGGAGTCAGGTATGGCGCCAGCTCCCTGCTGAGATTCAGGGACGGCTGTGCAAGGTCTCTCACCAGCGGCGCCAGCAGCAGAGCAAGATATACGGAAAAGGCAAGATTGACCAGAAAAATCCAGGACTGGTACAAGGTCTGTTTTGAACAGACCAGTCCTCCGAGGATCGCCGTACCCAGAATAATAAGAGTTCCCATAATGTCCGTCCGCCTTAAATATTGATGGTTACGCGTTCAAATTCTTCGTATGACGTAACCCCGCTGCCGACAAGGGTCAACGCCTGCCCTGCGATATTTGCCGTATTCTGATGGCTGTCCACGTATTCCTGAATCGTCGTATTCGAGGCATTCGGAGCCTCAAGAACCGCACGCAGACCGGCATCCATTACAAGAATCTCAAACAATGCCTGACGCCCCAGATACCCTGTTCCGTCGCAGTTCGGACATCCCCGCGGGGCATAAATATTGTCCGTCGGGAATCCGTAACGCTCCATAAAAGCCTTCTGTTCCGCGGTCAGCTCCGCTTTCGCCTTGCAGTGCGGGCAAAGCTTGCGGATCAGGCGCTGGGAAATGATCACATGGAGAGTCGCCGCGATGGAGCGGAGCGGAATTCCGAGATTCATCAGACGGTCAATTGTCCCGATATTGTCGTTGCTGTGCAGCGTGGCGATAATCAGATGCCCGGTCTGGGAGGCGTGCACGGCGATCTCGGCGGTCTCCTCGTCGCGGATTTCTCCGACGCAGATCACATCGGGATTCTGGCGCAAGGCATTGCGGAGCAGAGAAGCAAATGTGATATCCGCTTTGATGTTGACCTCCATCTGGCTGATGGAAGGCATGACATGTTCAACGGGATCCTCAATTGAAATCACATTCTTCATATTGTAATCAATGGAACCGAGCATTGCGTAGAGAGTCGAAGTCTTGCCGCTCCCCGTCGGACCGCACATCAACACCATCCCGGAAGGCAGCCGGATCGCCGAGGAAATGATCTTGTACTGTTCCTTTGAAAGCCCGATGGATTCCAGCTTGCGCTGCCCCATATCCGATGCCATGACCCGGATCGTGATCTTCTCGCCGCCGAACACCCCCACCGAGGCGACACGGAACGACGGCTGGTCCTCCTCGACCAGAGCACTGAAAGAACCGTCCTGCGGCCGTCTCTTTTCCGCGATATCCATTCCCGCGGCAACCTTCACGGTACTGATGACCGCAAGCGCCGTATCCGAAGGAAGCATATTGTAAATCTTAATTGCGCCATCCACACGGATACGCACGGAATAGGATTCATTCTTAGGATCAATGAAAATATCGCTGCACTGCTTCTTTACGGCATCATAGATCAACTGTTTCAGAAAAGTCAGTGCGTCATGTACATCGACGGAATCGGAAAGACGGTTTCCTTTGGCATCCACGATTACAACCGGAATCTCCGGTTTCGCCTTATCTTTCTGCTTCGCCTTGAACAAGCCGATGATAAAATTCCACGCATCCCCGCGCAGATAACAGTAGGCGATTGCGACAGGCCCGAGAAAAACAGCCAGCAGGTTATAATACTCCTTGAGCGCGCCATGACGCTTTCCAAGCTTTTCCTCTCCTGCCTTCAATGCATACAATCCGCAAAGAAACCAGGTGAAAAGAAGAATCAGTTTCACGGGCGCAAACGCCATTTGTTCCTCCCTGTCCACACCTTTGTTGTGCCTTGAAATAATCTAGCAAGGAATATTGTAAAATTCAACCGGAGAAAATGTTTTTTGAGGAATAAAATTCAGCTCTTTTCCTGATTGCGCACAGAAACTCCCCGGAACCCGTGCCATACGCCATTTTAATACACTCGATATAAAAATCATATTTCACGCGTCCTGAAGCATCTTCCGCACGGCGGAGAAGTTCAGCCAGAAAAGATTTCCGCATATGGGAATCAGGCTCCGCGCCGCGAATCTCCCGCAAGAGAAAAGGATTTTTCAGAAAACCGCGCCCGACAGCCACGCCGGCACATCCGCTCTCCTCCCGCATGATACGGGCATCCGACGCGGCCTGGATATCCCCGTTCCCGAAAACAGGAACGGCGCCGGCGGCATGAACAGCATTGCGGATCCGTTGCAGCGCCTCCTTTCCGTTCACCGCCGCATAATTCTCCGATACGGTCCGGAAATGAAATAACAGCCATGAAACCCCCGAATCGCAAATTCGCCTGACGAGTTCTTCCGTCTCTCCGGGAGAAGAAAAGCCGGAACGAAGCTTTACGCTCAGGCAAAGCGGCGGGACGCATCTGCGGATTGCCCCGACGATTTTCGCCGCACAGTCCGGTTCCCTGAGCAGGGCGCCGCCGGAACCGCTGCCGAGAACAGTTTTACTCGGACAGGCAAAATTCAGGTTGACGGAGCTTACCCCGTATTCCCAAAGCCGCAAAGCTGTTTCAGCCAGCGAGTCCGCGTCATTCCCCAGCAACTGGACGGTCAGGGGGATTCCGGAATCAAAATAATGCCCCAGATGTCGTTTCAACGCCTTGGATGAAGGCGCGGCTCCGCGCGGAACTCCCAGAAACGGAGGCATCCAGGAATCAATCAGCCCCAGTGACCGCGCCGCATCGAAGAAAAAATTTCTGTTCATGATCCCTTCCATCGGTGAAAGGATCGCACGCGACGGCAGGGAAAAAGACTCTGAAATCGAAATCGGTTCTGAAAACGGATTCCGCATGATATCCTGTCTCCTCCGGTAATAAAAAAACGGGATACCCCGCTGGGAGTATCCCGTCTGAAAGCAACCGTTCCTGAATCAGAGTCCGCCGAGCGCCTTGAGCAGAACGCCCGCGGCGACAGCGGAACCGATCACGCCCGCCACGTTCGGTCCCATGGCGTGCATGAGAAGGAAGTTGCGCGGATCGGATTCGAGACCGACCTTGTTGACGACACGCGCCGCCATGGGAACAGCCGAAACACCGGCCGCGCCGATCAGCGGATTGATCGGGTCCTTGGAAAGCTTGTTCATGATCTTGCCGAAAATCACTCCGGCAGCCGTTCCGACGGAAAACGCGATCGCTCCGAGAATCAGAATGCCGATCGTCTGTTTCGTAAGGAACTGGTCGGCAGAGAGTTTCGCACCGACAGCCGTTCCGAGGAAAATCGTAACGATGTTGATCAGAGCATTCTGGGCGGTATCGCTCAAACGGTCCACAACACCGCACTCACGCATCAGATTGCCGAACATCAGCATACCGATCAGCGGAGCCGCATCGGGAAGCAGGAACGCGCACAGAAGCGTAATCAGGAGCGGGAAACAGATCTTTTCCAATTTGGAAACCGGACGGAGCTGTTTCATCTTGATCTTGCGTTCCGCCTCGGTCGTGAAAAGCTTCATGATCGGAGGCTGGATGATAGGCACCAGAGCCATATACGAATATGCCGCGACGGCAACCGCGCCGAGAAGTTTCGGCGACAGTCTGCTGGTCAGGAAGATCGACGTCGGGCCGTCCGCACCGCCGATGATACCGATGGAGGCGGCATCCTTCAGGTCGAACTCAATTCCCATCTTCGCAAGGACCAGAGCACCGATCAGAGCGAAGAAAATGCCGAACTGGGCAGCCGCACCGAGCAACGCGGACTTCGGATTGGCAAGCAGCGGACCGAAGTCCGTCATGGCGCCGACGCCCATGAAGATCAGCAGCGGGAATACACCGGTGTCGATACCGACGTTATAGACCATGCCGAGGAGTCCGTCAGGACCGGAAATTCCGGCAAGCGGAATATTCGCAAGCACGGCGCCGTAACCGATCGGCAGAAGCAGGAGAGGCTCGAAACCTTTTGCAATCGCCAGATAGATCAGAAGCAACCCGACCGCCATCATCAGCACGCGGCCGAGACCGAGAATCCATGTCGAGGAGAAGTTGGAACGGGTCTGCTGGATAATATCCGCAATACCGGTGCTCTCCCAGAGACCGACGAGCAATTCCTTCATGGAACCGAGCCGCTGCGAAGCGGTTCCTTCCTTGACGGAATCATGGACCAGCATTTCCGGCGCGAAATAAGCCACAATCGCACCGGGGTTCAGAATTCCCGCAGGACGAAGATCCGGGTTCAGGACGAGAGGCAGGAAGTTGCCCATGTTCTTGACCTTGGCTTTGCTGCGTCCGGGAATCGAAAGAACCATGATCTCGCGTCCGGGAGTAATCTTCTGGTTCGCCTGCATGGAAACAGAATAAATCGTGGCAGGTTTCGCCTTGACCTCATTGCCTTTGACGTCCTTCACAATATCCTTGTAGACGAGGGCGATACGTCCGTCGGCAAGCCGGAACCACTGGAACAGGTCATCCTCATATTCATTCAGATAACTTGCCTCAGTTTTCAGCTTCACTTTCATCTCATCCGTGAAAAGGGTATGCTTGTCACGTTTGGTCAGTTCGACCAGATTATCACCGATTCCGTGTTTCGGGTCCAGCTTGAGAGCTTCATAAGAATCCGGCTTCGGCAGTTTCTTCACGGCATCAGCAGCATTCGCACCGAACACTGCACTCATGCCGGCGAGAAGCGCCAAAGTCAGAAAAAGTGTCGTTAATTTCTTCATGTTCAGAATTACTCCTCGACCAGAGCGACTGCCTGATCGGCTGTTACAACGTCTTTGACATTCACGAGAATCTTGGAAACACGTCCGGCTTTTTCCGTCTTGATCTCGGTTTCCATCTTCATCGCTTCGATGATGACGACCGTATCTCCGGCAGCCACACTGGAACCTTCCGGAGCAATGATCTTGGTAACGGTTCCGGGAATCGGGGAGGTCACTTCAAAAGCCGCACCGGAAGATGCTTTCGGGGCAGCCGCGGCGGCTCCTGTCGCAACATTGACGTCGAAAGGCTTGCCGTCGACTGTCACCTTGCTGCCGTTGACCTGCACATTGAAAGTCTTGCCTCCGGCTGTAACGGTATAAGCGGCGGGACCGCCGTCCTTCTTTGCAGCCTTTTTCTCTTCCTTGTAACGGATTCCCATGGGTTTGTCGCCCTTGAGATATGCAAGACCTTTCTCGCCGCACGCCGCGAGAATGAAAATATTCTCATCCGTCACCGGGAGATTGTTTTCGTTCAGAATCTTTTTCTGAGCTTCGATGCCCAGCTTGGGATTGCGGTCATTGATATCCATCACGTTCTCGGTGGTCGGCTGAAGACCGAGCTGTTCGGAAGCGATCTTCACGATTTCCGGATCGGGCTCCGCAGGAGTCTTGCCGAAGTAACCGAGCACCATTTTGCCGTAACCGTCGGAAATCTTTTTCCATTTGCCCTGCATGACATTGGCAAAGGACTGCTGGAAATAGAACTGGGAAACCGGCGTGACGCTGGTTCCGAATCCGCCTTTGGCAACGACTTCGCGCATCGCTTCGATGCAGGCGTCGTATTTGTCGAGGCAGTTGTTGTCGCGCATCATCTGCGTATTTGCGGTAAGAGCGCCGCCGGGCATCGGCGAGAAGATGATTTTCGGGCTGACCTGCATGGATTCCGGCGGAATAAAATATTTTTCCATGCACTCGGTGAAGACATCTTCGGCCTTCATGATCTTTTCGGGATCAATGTCAAGCGTGTAATCCGTGCCGCGGAGTTTCTGCCACATCACCAGGATGTCGGCTTCGCATGTGCCGCCGGAAAGCGGAGCCATGGCAAGGTCGATGGTATCCGCGCCGGCTTCGATCGCAGCCATGTTGCAGGAGATCGCCATACCGGCGGTGTCATGGGTATGGAACTGAATTCTGACCTCGGAAGGAAGAATCTTGCGGGCTTCCTTGATGGTTTCATAAACCGTCTGCGGAGTCGTCGTCCCGGAAGCATCCTTGAACGCCAGAGAATCGAACGGAACACCGTCCTTGAGGATCTCTTTGAGTCTGTCGATGTAGAATGCGGGGCTGTGCGGATAACCGTTGTCAAGTCCCGGAGGAAGTCCCATCAGAGTAACAGTGACCTGATGTTTGAGTCCGGCATTGGCAATGCAGCGGCCGGAGTAGGAAAGATTGCGGACGTCATTCAAGGCGTCGAAGTTGCGGATCGTGGTGATGCCGTGTTTCTTGAAAAGGACGGCATGCAGGTTGATGATGTCACGGGACTGGGAGCTGAGCCCGACCACGTTCACACCGCGGGCGAGAGTCTGGAGATTGATGTCGCTGCCGACCACTTCGCGGCATTTGTCCATCATATCGAATGCATCTTCCTGGCAATAGAAATAGAGAGACTGGAAACGGGCGCCGCCGCCGATCTCGAAATAGGTGGTTCCGGCTTCTTTTGCCGCCTTGAGGGCGGGAAGGAAATCCTCTGTTTTCACGCGTGCGCCGAGACAGGACTGGAATCCGTCACGGAAAGAGCAATCCATGTAATTGATCTTTTTCATACTCTAGCTTTCTTTCTATAAACTGTTTATTTGATATTATTTTGAATTGGCATTGAATGCGGCGGCGGCAGCGGCGGCGCGGAGCGCGTCGTCGTCATTGCGTGCGGCGGCAGGTTTTTCCTGCGGCTTCTCGAATTTTGCGGCCAGGGGCGCCAGAATCTTCGCCATCAGGTTCATGCAGAAAATCATGATCAGCAGGAAGACGAACACCGTCAACATGCCGATGACCATCAGCTTCACTCCATCAAGAATCAGTTCCATTTTGCTGTCTCTTTATGTTGTTTTGGGTTTCTATATTATGAATACTTTTGATTTCAAGAAAAAACGCCACGGCTCACATCAAGCCGCTGAAAATCCAGCGACTCCCTCGTGATGCGGACATCACCGCAACTGAAGCGGAACAGAGAACCGTTCATTTCGGCAAGCAACTCCCCGTTTCCTGCAATATCCTTTACAAATACACGCTTCACCGAACCTGCGGCATCCACCACTTCAATCCTTCTGCCGATTACAAAATTACGCTGTTTCCATTCGGCAAAAAGTTCTTCCGGGGAATTGGAGTATATAATATAATACCGTTTCAGGCTATATGCCAGTTCTTCAACCAATTTTTTTACATTATAATCGCGTCCGGTCAGATATTTCAGCGATGCCGCGGGCTGGTCAATGGCACGAATCTCCGCACGATCCAGATTGATGTTGATGCCGACTCCGGCAATCACACCTTTCACACCGCCCGTCCCCACCGTATATTCACAGAGAATTCCGGAAATCTTCCGGTCGGCGGTATAAATATCATTCGGCCATTTGATGAAAAACTCTATCCGCGGCTCCGTGTTTCCAAGCAGATCAAGAACGGCAAGAGAAGAAACAATCGTCGCATAAAACGGATTTGTGATATTCTTCATCACCAGCGACGCATAAATATTTTTTCCGGCAGGGGAAATCCATTTGCGTTCCAGCCTGCCGCGCCCGGCTGTCTGTTCCTCGGCGACGACAAGAGTGCCGTCCGGCAGTTCATCAAAATTATTTTTGGCATAAGTGTTGGTGGAATCAACCGACTCCAACTCAAGAACGTTGATCTCTGGGCGCATACGATATCTATATTTTTTTCAGTGAAAAAACAGGAAGCCGGAACAACCCGGCTTCCTTTATTCAGTCAACCAGCAAAGTTATTTTGCAAGTCTGGCTTCCAGAGCCTCCAACTGAGCGGTGAGCTCTTTCGGAAGTCTGTCGAATTTCTTGTAATGTTCTTTGATCATTTCAAGTTCTTTGAGCCAGCCTTCCCTGTCGAAGGAGAGAAGCTCTTTCATATCGGCTTCCGTCACTTCGTTTTCGATGCCGGTGCGGTCAATCGCATCCACGGTCGGCATATAACCGATCGGGGTTTCGACTGCCTTGCCTTCACCGTCGCAACGCTCGAAGACCCATTTGAGAACGCGGCTGTTATCGCCGAATCCGGGCCAAAGCCATTTGCCGTCGGCAGTCTTGCGGAACCAGTTCACGCAGAAGATCTTCGGCAGTTTCGCCCCGGCAACCTTGCCGATATCGAGCCAATGCTTGAAGTAGTCACCCATGTTGTAGCCGCAGAACGGAAGCATCGCAAACGGGTCGCGGCGGACGGTGCCCGCCTTGACATCAAGAGCGGCAGCGGTCACTTCGGAGCCGACGGAGGAACCGATCATCACGCCGTGTTCCCAGGAGAGAGCCTGGTAAACGAGAGGCAGGGTGGACGGACGGCGTCCGCCGAAGAGGAATGCGTCAATCGGAACGCCGGCAGGGTCTTCCCAGTTGGGAGCAATAGCCGGGCAGTTCTTGGCGCGGGCGGAGAAACGGGCGTTCGGATGAGCGGCCTTGACCGGTTTGCCTTCGGCATCGGTCTGCCCCATTTCCCAGACATTGCCCTTCCAGTCGATCAGTTTCTCGCCGGGTTCGAGCTCGACGTCCATGCCTTCCCACCAGATATCGCCGTTGGGACGCAGGGCGCAGTTTGTGAAAATGGTTTCCTTTGCGCAGGAAAGCATCGCGTTCTTGTTGGACTTCATGGAGGTTCCGGGCGCGACACCGAAGAATCCGTTTTCAGGATTGATCGCATAAAGTCTGCCGTCTTTGCCGAACTTCATCCAGGAGATATCGTCGCCGATGGTCTCGACTTTCCAGCCGGGAATTGTCGGAATGAGCATGGCAAGGTTGGTCTTTCCGCAGGCGGACGGGAAAGCGCCGGTAACATATTTGACTTTGCCTTCCGGATTGGTGAGCTTGAGGATGAGCATGTGTTCCGCCATCCAGCCTTCATCGCGCGCCTGGACGGAAGCAATACGGAGAGCAAGGCACTTCTTGCCGAGGATGGCGTTTCCGCCGTATCCGGAACCGTATGACCAGATTTCTCTGGTTTCGGGGAACTGGGCAATGTATTTGTGTTCCATCGGAGCACACGGCCAGACGCCGTTGTCTTTCGCGCCGTTTTCAAGCGGCTTGCCGACAGAGTGAATGCAGGGAACGAACTCGCCGTCCGTACCGAGAACGTCAAGAACCGCATTGCCGACGCGGGTCATGACATGCATGTTGATCACAACGTAAGCGGAGTCCGTGATCTCAACGCCGATCTTGGCGATATTGGAACCGACAGGTCCCATGGAGAACGGGATGACATACATGGTTCTGCCATGCATGCAGCCTTTGTAGAGAGCCGTCATCTCGGCTTTGAGTTTCTTGGGATCAATCCAGTGATTTGTGGGGCCTGCATCTTCTTCCTTCTCGGAAGCAATGAAAGTACGGGCTTCGACACGCGCCACGTCGGACGGATCGCTTCGGAAGAGAACGCAGTCGGGACGCAGTTTGCTGTTCAGGCGGGTCGCAAGACCGGATTTGACCATTTCATCGCAGAGCCCGTAATACTCTGTGTTCGTACCGTCACACCAGTAGATGGCGTCCGGCTCGCAGAGCTCGGCCCACTCGTTGACCCATGCCACCATCTTCGGATGGTTCGGGGCCGCATTCAGATTCTTAACCATTTTTACCTCCATTGAGTATTGGTTTTTGTTCCGGAAATATAAATCCGGATAATATACCCTGCTGTGAATCCTTTTACAAATAAAAAAGCGTCAATTTTTCGAGAAAAAAGCCGCTTGCAGAAGACATATGCCGACATCATTGTGAAAAGAATAACGATATGTTTTATCTTGATTGGAAAGCAGTTGGAAAAATATGAAAAAACAGGAAAACAAAGCGGTCTCCGGAATTCTGAATCAGCAGCAGAGAACGGAACAGGACAACAGGAAAAAAGTCCCGTTTTCCGTAATCATCTTCCCCGGCAGCAACGGACTATTTTGCTTCTTTTCTCCATTGAGCCGGAGTTTTGCCAATTGCTTTTTTGAAACTGCGGTGAAAATAACTGGCATAATTGAAGCCGCAACGGTCTGCAATTTCCTCTGAAGTAAGCATGGAACAACGTAACAGTTCGCAAGCGAATTCCAATCTGTATTTCATCTGCAATTTGCAGTATTCCATGCCGGAGTTTTCTTTCACCAGGCGTGAAATGGTTCCGGGGGAAAGCTGGAAGTGCTCAGCGACATCCTCTCTGGAAAATTTCTCGCCGCGATGTTCCCGCAAGTAGTCATTGATCATCATCCAGCGCCAGTTGACTCTGGAATTCGGGGCATCAGATGCCGTATTGACAGCGTGTACCGTCACTTCAAAAAGCCGGCGGAAAAGTGCAGTCAGGATTGCAGCCGGGGCTTTCTCCTCATACAGCTTCTCAATGGCATGTATCAGCATAAAGCCGCCTTCCGAAAGAGGGACATCGGTATGGCAACAGGATTTCTCCCCCGACCGTTTTACAAAAACAATTCTGATATAAGAGCCGAAGTAACAAAAGGAGACGCTTTCCCGTTCCTGTTCCGGCAAAGCCATCCACTGATAGCCGCCGGCCGCACAATAGTAGATTCCCGGAGCATGAAGAGGAGTTTTCATGATATTTTTCCCGTCAAAATTGAGAAAATCGACTTGCCCGTGCAACAGAAGATTCAAACGGGGAATTCCGTGTATGCCGGCTTTCGCCGGAGAATTCAGTGTCATCAACAGTTCAGGGGATTGCGGAAAACTGAATTCCGTCAAAAATTCCCTTGCATCTTCCAATGGCATTTGCCGGTTCATTGAATCACTCCTTCCATCGTAATGATACATTAGTATAAGAAATGATACATTTCAACCCTTGCCGGAAAGAAAAATTGCATTATAATTATACATAAAAAATAAAGAGGCAGTATGAACATTTCATCAAAAATAATCTGGTCAAACCGCTCCGGTGATCAAATCAGTTGGTTCCATCCCCGCGCATGCGTTACGGACAATCCCGGGCATATATTCATGACCCTGCAAAGAATCGGGGGCAGTGATTTTTACGGACCTCTGCACCAGAGCGTTTCCTTTGACGGCGGACACAGCTGGAGCAATCCCGAGCCGGTTCCGGGCTGTCAATGGAAACCGCTCGGCAACGGAATACACGAAGGAATATGCGACGTCGTCCCGGAATACCATGCCCCGACCCGAACGATACTGGCCATCGGACATAATGTCTATTACAAGGACGGCGCGCTTTTCGATTCTCTCGGAGATTGGAGTGCAAACACCGGCCCACAGTTGAACCGGTTTCCGGTCTGGGGCATACAGGACTCCGAAGGCAAATGGATCATAACCCGGAAAAAGCTGGAAATTCCGGAATGCGAAAATTGCATGATCTATTCCTGCGGCAGCTCTCAAAGGCTGTTCCAGGGAGAGGATGAAGCGCTGATCCCCTTTACCTGCGGCAAATCCGGCATCCGCGAACGTAATGTTTTCTCCGCATTATTTCATTATGACGGAAAAGAGCTCACCTGTATCCGCCGGGGAAATACATTGCACCTTCCATTCCGCCGGGGCTTGCTGGAACCTTCGATTATCCGGTGGAAAGACCGTTGTCTCCTGACAATGAGAGCGGAAGACGGCTGTGGTTATCGTGCGGAAAGCGAAGATGGATTGACATGGCAAAAGCTTACGCCATGGAGCTTTGACGATGGAAATATTCTTGAAACCTCCACCACTCAACAGCATTTCCTGGAGCTTGGCGGACGGCTTTTTCTGATCTATACCCGCAACGCCGGAACCAACAGCCATATCTGGCGTTTCCGCGCTCCGCTTTATATTGCGGAAGTCAATGATGATTTCAATCTGGTCCGCAGCAGTGAACAGATTGTCTTTCCCATGATCCCTGAAGGAGACAAAGCTGCTGGAATGGGAAATTTCCACCCCGCAAAATTAGATGAACGGCGTGCGATCGTCACAGTCGGTGAGGAACGTTATTTTCAAGAATATCATGGCGACACTTTGTGCGCCATGCTTCAGTTGTAAACGAAAGGAGAAAAACAGCAGTTATGAAAGTGAAGAATAATTTTTTTACAAGGATCAAGTTCTTTATGAGGAAAAGTTGTAAACAGGATGTTTCGTCCCGGCAGCGTCAATTCACCCCCTGCCTTGTTTTTCCTTTCTTCATTCAATTGTTGAATTGTTCTAATGTTCGATTGTTCAATTGTTTTTCTACTTCTTACTTCCCTGTTCTCTGTTCGAGATTCTTACTTCGCAGGGTAAAAATAAGAATTTTTACCCTGATCGAGCTCCTCATCGTGATTTCCATTATTGCTATTCTGGCAGCAATGCTGCTGCCCGTCCTGCGACAGGCACAGCAAAAGGCATACAGCATTTCCTGCATCAATAAACTATCCCAGATCGGCAAAGGCATTGCAATGTATTCCATGGACTTTGAAGACTGGATCATTCCGGAACGGCAAGCGGCTGATACCGCAAGTTATTGGTTCCGAATCCTCGGCGGAGCTGATGACGGGCAAGGTTATGGCGGACTCCGGCACTTTGTCCTTGCAAACGGCAATGCGGATGTCTCAAGACAAAACAGTGACAGCTTTTCCTGTCCGGGAGAACCTCTCAACTTCGGTAATGCCAAAGAAACCTCTTACACTACAACGCATTATATCATCAACCGCTGTCTTACCGGGCATGCACTTCAAACAGATGAAAAATATACTTACGCACGGAAAACAGCCATGGTGAAAAATCCCTCTCAAACATTGCTGGTCGGAGACAGCGGTATCACAAACGGAACGGGATGTTTCAAAATTGCGCAATTCTCCTATCGCCATGGGAAAGGAGATCCCCGGAACCGCTATGACGGATCTACCATCCAGCCAACGCTATCAGGACGAACCAACATTCTTCATGTCGGCGGAAATACCTCGCAAATGAGCTATGCAGAATTGCTTGCCCTGCGGGATAAATCAATTCCTGACAATGGCACAGCCTCAAACGCATTATGGTATGGGTTCCTGCGGAATACCGGGAGGTCTCTGAAATGAAAAAGCATCTGATCTTTTGGGCAGCGGCATTGCTGTTCCAACTGGCTTCAACGGCGTCCGACGTGCAAAATGCGGTTCAGCCATATCTTCTGCCGCTGCCTCGCGAATATACACAATCGGAAAAGTTCGTTTCCGGCACTGCTCATATTTATTTTGAGGACAACTGGGGAATCTCCGCAGGAACCGCCGATTTCTTAAAAAGGGAATTTCAATGGGCTTTGAATGCAGTTTTTACACAGAAAAGAAATAACGGGGATTTCCGTCTGGTATTGAAGAAATGTCCCGCTTCGGAACTTCCCTCCAACCCGGAGGCCTATACACTTGCGATTGATGCGGAACGGAATATCATTCTGAAGGCGGCAAACAGGTCCGGCATGTTCCGGGCCATTGGAAGGCTGCTCTGCATTATAGCGCTGCCGCCGGTCTCAAGAGACGGAAACGGGACGATTCACCTCCCGGTACTTACCATCACAGATGCACCGCATTTTCCGTTCCGTGCCGTAACATTCAACACCAATTTGGGAAGACCCTATTCCGCTGAACAGGAAGCGCAAATCCGCAGAGAACTGGATATTGCGGCAAAACTGGGATATAATCATGTATGGCTTGCTTTCGGAGGACGATGGGAAAGCCGGAGACATCCGGAATTCACCCGGCATCCGGCATGGCCGGTCAAATCGGTACAGGCATTGATTCAATATGCCGAAGATCGCGGATTGAGAGCATTGCCGGCAACAAACAGTATCGGGCATGTCAAAGCCGCTCCCAGACTTCCTGTGATAGGCGGAAAATCTTTTTACCGGGGAAAAATGGTTCATTTTGATGAACTGATCATGGATCTTTCCCACCCGGATTTTTATAAGCTGTGGTTTGACTATCTGGATGAATACTGCTCACTTTTCAAACATCCTGAATATTGCAGCATAGGAACGGATGAATTTCACCGGGGGCTTTCCCTGCTGGAACAGAAGATGGGAAGAAAATATGAGGATTTCTATCCTGAATTTGTCAATAAAACAGCCCGATTTCTTCTGAAAAAGAATATCAGAACCACTATCTACCATGACATGCTTGCATCTCAGAAATGCTATCGTAAAGGAGAATTATATTATGAGGAAGCCAATGGGAGCCGGGATATCATTGATAAAATCGATCCAGAGGTCCTCATTGAATATTGGAGTTATATTCCAAGTCTGAAATACCCGCTTCTGGAGAAAATCAGAAAGTCCGGGCATGACATCTGCGTAACTTTCTGGACAAATCCCGACAACGTCCGCAGACTGACTCAACTCACAGACAGGATGGGAATCACCAAGGTTTGTTCCGGTCTGTTCGGACTAAGGGGAAATGAAACCGGGCTCGTCCTGAATGCGGAATATTTCTGGAATCCCAAACCTGCTGTCGAAAGAACTCATCATTTCCATCAGGCATGTTCCAACCGCCTTTTCGCTCTGGGAAACTATGCTTTCAGCCGACAGCCCGAAATGCTTCCGGGCGTGACAGACATACCCATCCCGGATTTCCTGAAAAGCCGATTCGAAAAATGCTTTTCAAAACCGCAGAACAACATCTGTTATCTTACCGGAAAACTGTCTGCCCCCGTCTATTTCGGTTTGTCGAAACCACTGCGGAAAATACCGGAACAGGAGTTGCTTGCCGGGACAAATCCCCATATCATCATGGTGCCGGAAGATTCCATGGAATATGTCCCGCTGGGGCGGTACCGCGTCAACCCTCCGGTACGCCGGAAAGGATTCTCCATTTACACCTGCAAACAGGGGAAAACAACCGGAACCAATCGCTTCGGTCATGAATTTCCGGTCAGAAACGGAATCCTGCAGGCAGGACGTTTCTCTTTCAGTGCCGCAGAACAGCAAGGCGGCAATATGGCGATCCCGGATCAGGGATATGTCGTTTCATCCCATCATGTCCTGATGGAACGGGAGGCTCATCCTGCCGATTTCATGCAATCCTTACGACCGGGACGCAGAATCACCTTTTATGAACTTCCGGAAAAGATCGAAACCAAAACAGTCTCACTGGCTCTGCCTGAGAAAGCCATACTGTTTTTCTGGATGCCGCTCCCTGTCGAAAAACGGCGTGGAAATTTTCTGAAAGATCCTGTGGTGATAGAGTTCTCGCTTGGAAAAAACAAATTCCGTTTGACAGGAGGAGATATGTTTTATCACAACAGGACATCACAAAACGGATGGAAAATATGGAATGTTTCTCCCGACTCCATGACGAACTTTGTTTTTGCCGTGGAAACACCAGTAAATACGGGCAAAGCAAAGTTACAGATAAAAGTCCTGCCGGGCGGAAGGATTGCCGGACTGACTTTGCTGGGAATGAGTAAAGCGACAAGAACGGAATTGCAAAAGTAAAAAACAACGCAAACTGTTTTTCCGTATGAACAGGCAGTCTCAGCCCCCTCCCCTGCCTGTTCCGGATTCAATAATGAAACCAAGTCATTCCCTGCAATACCGGAGAATCCATCCTCCGGCAGCATAAATCGCCGGAGGATAACCCAAACAAACTGTCCGGGTTACTTTTCCGCTTTTCTGCGGTTGAACTTCTTGGCAAGGTCGATGATCTCCATCAGCTTCTGGCGCTGGACATCGGGCGTCAGATCGGCAAAAGCGTCGAGAAGAATCTTCTCATCCGAAGTGAGTTCAAGCGGTTTCTTGTGCACATCGCTTTTCTTCTTTTTCGGCAGATAATTCTTGATCAGGGGGTGAATCTTTTTCCAGGTGTCCTCCTTGATCGAATCCGTCTCCCTGCGCAGATACTTTGTAATCGTGTTTCCGCTGACATTCGCAAATTTCGCGAAATCGGAAACCGATTCGAACCCTTCTTCAATACAGCCTTGAAGCGCTTTTACGATTTCATCCGTCAATTTCATTTTGAATCTCCCTTGTTCACGCTTAATCCGCACAGGACGGACCGAAGTTGTTCCTGATATATCTGCAGGCATCCTCCAGAGACGGCAGAATCTTCGTTGAAAATTTCACGATCCACGGACTGCATTCCTCAAACGGGAACGGAGAAAACGTCACGACGAATTTTCCCTTGCAGTATGCCGCGTAAAATACCTCCATCGAGGTGCCGATCGAAGGCTTGTTGTAGTTGACCAGAATAATATCCGCATCGCGGACATCCTGAAGGTCGAACTCGACAATCTCGTTTGCACTGTCCACCTGGCGGTCCACAAACTGCCGCCGCATCGGGTCCAGCAGGCGGAACTCGTCCGAAAGCAGTTTCTTCGCCGCATCGCGCCATTCGCGTGCAGCGCCGTGGAATTCGTCCATGATCGGACCGCTCAAATAGATTGTTTTCTTCATTTTCTCTGCCATGAACAGACTCATTTCTTCTTTGTTCCGGTCTCAGGAAGCCCGCAGGAGCAGGAGTTTTCCATGACGATGGAATTCTCCATTTCAACTTTCACCGGCTTGAGATTCCAGATTTTTGTCGCGTAGTCCTGAATGGAGCGGTCGCTGGAGAACATGCCCATATTGGCGATATTGAACAGGCAGCGGCGGTTCCACTCCTCCGGATTGCGGTAAAGTTCGGAAACCGATTTCTGAACCGTATCGTAGGATTCAAAATCGGCGGCGGTCATATAGGTATCATAATGGAACGAATCCAGAATCGGCTTGAAGATGCCGTGTTCGCCGGGTGAGAAGAAATCCGATTCGATCAGCCCGATCACACGGCGGAGTTTCTCGTTCCGGTTGATGAAATCATACGGATTGTAGCCGGAACTGCGGAGAGCGTTCACTTCATCCACATTCATGCCGAAAATGAAAATATTGTCCTTGCCGACCGCATCGTGAATTTCGACGTTCGCACCGTCCATGGTGCCGATCGTCAGAGCGCCGTTCAGGGCGAATTTCATGTTGCTTGTGCCGGACGCTTCGGTTCCGGCAAGAGAAATCTGCTCGGAAAGATCCGCGGCGGGAATGATTTTTTCCGCGAGCGAGACACGGTAATTCGGCATGAAAATGACTTTCAGCCTGTCCGCAACCTCGGGGTCGCTGTTGACGACCTCGCCCACGGAATTGATGAACTTGATGATGAGTTTTGCCATGTAATATCCGGGCGCAGCCTTGGCGCCGAAAAGAATCGTGCGCGGAACAATATCGGCACCCGGATTGTCCTTGATGTCAAGATACAGGGAAATGGCGTGGAGGGCATTCAGGAGCTGGCGTTTGTACTCATGCAGACGCTTGACCTGAACATCGAAAATCGAATCCACATTCACTTTCACGCCGCAGACATCCTGCAGATAAGCGGCAAGCCGTTCCTTATTGGCGCGTTTGACGGCGGCAAGTTCCCTGAGGAACCCGGAATCCGACGCAAATTTTTCAAGCTGCTTCAGCTCGGAAAGATCCTTCACCCAGCCATCTCCGATCCGCGATGTGATGAGTCCGGCAAGCCCCTGATTCGCCTTTTTAAGCCAGCGGCGCGGCGTGATCCCGTTCGTCACATTGACGAATTTATCCGGGAAGAAATCATTGAAGTCTTTGAAAAGACCGTGTTTGAGCAGTTCCGTATGAAGCGCGGCGACACCGTTGACTTTTTTGCTGGTGGCGACGCACATATAAGCCATGCGAACCATCTTTTCCGGCTGTTCCTGAATGAGAGACATCCGTGAAAGGCGGTCGTTGTCACCGATATAACGTGTCGAAACCTGGCGCAGGAAACGGAAATTGATCTCATAGATGATTTCGAGATGCCGCGGCAGAAGTTTGCCGAGCAGGTCCACAGACCACTTTTCAAGCGCCTCGCTCATGAGAGTATGGTTCGTGTAGTTGAAAGTCTCGGTGCAGATCTGCCATGCCTCGTCCCATTCAAAGTTTTCAATGTCGATCAGCAGACGCATCAGTTCGGGTATCGCAAGCGCCGGATGCGTGTCATTCAACTGAATCGTGGCATATTTCGCAAATTCATGGATGTCGATGCCGTTCATATGAAGGCGCCCCATAATATCCTGCAAAGAAGCGGAAACGAGGAAATACTGCTGTTTGAGACGGAGTTCCTTTCCCTCGTAATTATTGTCGTTCGGGTAAAGCACACGTGTGATGTTCTGCGACATGGAACCTTCCAGATTCGCGCTGATGTAATCCCCCTGATTGAATTTGGACAGATTGAATCCGTATTGGGATTCGGCGGACCAGAGACGAAGCGTGTTCACGGTATCCGTGCCGTAACCGGGGACCGGCGTATCATAGGGCATCGCAAGGACCTCCTGCGTATCGACCCAGCGGCGGCGGTATTTATTGCGCGCATTCGGATACGGCTCCACTCTGCCGCCGAACTGAATGGAACGGGAAAGCTCCGGACGGCGGATCTCCCACGGATTACCGCGGCTGAGCCAGTTGTCCGGTTCTTCCACCTGATATCCGTTCTGGATGATCTGGCGGAAAATTCCATAGTCGTAACGGATACCGTAACCGCCTGCGGGGAGTTCCATCGTCGCCATGGAATCAAGGAAACATGCGGCAAGGCGCCCCAGTCCCCCGTTGCCGAGCCCGGCGTCCACTTCCTCATCGCGCAGGAGTTCGATCTTGAGCCCGAGTTCTTTCAATGCCTCGACTGCGGCATCATAAACGCCGAGATTGATCATGGCGTTGCCGAGAGTCCTCCCCATGAGAAACTCAAGGGAGATGTAATAGACCGTGCGCGGCTGTTTGACTTCATAGGTATCTTTTGTGGCAATCCAGCGCTCCACCATCAGGTCGCGGATACTCAGGGCAAGCGCATGGTAACGGTCAAGATTGCTTGCTCTCTCGGGACTTTTCGCGAGCGACAACATCAGATGTTTGCGGAAGGATTCCTTGATGATATCTTTCATGGAAGGCATAGTATTCTCCTCAGTGATTATTTTGAGAACGTTAAGACAATACTATACAGCAAAAAGTGCCGTTTTGCAATCAGAAAAAGTTGGAAACGGGTCAGGATGAGGTCAGGAAATCATTGCCGCCCTCCCTGTAAAAAGAGCTGGACGGGGAATATTCCCCCGTCTCCGCGGTTAAATCCGTGCAGCGTCGAGAAGCGCCTTGCGCATGACTTCAACCGGCGCTTCGAGCCCGGTCCAGATCGAAAGCGATTTCGCCCCCTGGTGCAGAAGCATCGAAAGCCCGCTCGCTGCCGGAATGCCGTGCTCCTCGGCATAGGCATACAGCTTCGTGCGTTTGTAGATCGTATCGTAAAAGAAAATATCCCGCGGCAGAAGCTCCGGGCGGATCGGAGACGGATCCTCCGGTTTGAGTCCGAGGCTGGTGCACTGAACGGCGAGGCGCGAGTCATTCAGAAACGTTCCGACCTTCTCGTCATCGGAGATGGAAGCGGTTTCCACGCTCAACAGAGGAAATTCCTCTTTCAAAGTTGCAGCCAGTTTTTCAGCGGTCTCAAGGGTACGGTTCAACAAATGAATCTTTCTGATTCCGTGCAGGGCAAAATGAAACGTCAGAGCCTTGACCACGCCGCCGCATCCGATGAACGTGACGCTGCTGTCCCTGATCACATAGCGGAACGATTCCGCAAGCGCCGCCTCAAGCCCGTAGCCGTCCGTGCTGACGCCTGAAAGCTTTCCGTCCGACACGGTAACGGTATTGACGCTGCCGGAAAGTTCTGCGTCACGGGAAATTTCATCCAGAAAAGGAATGACCGCATTCTTATGAGGCACGGTGATGTTAAAGCCGGCAAGGTTTTTCCGCGCATCCAGCGTAAAGGCTTCCAGTTCCTCTTTTGGAACCAGCACCGCGATGTACTCCGCATCGAGTCCGAGCGCTTTCAGGGCGGCATTGTGCATGACCGGGGAAAGAGAGTGGGAGACCGGACAGCCGATCACTGCGTATATTTTTTTCTTCAACATGGCAAATATAGATTCCGCATAAGGTTTTCAAATAGAGATCTGCCATTCATTTTAGCATAACATTCATAATTACGCAAGCTTTCTGCGCAAAAAAAACAGTGATTTGAAAAAAACGGGAATGGATGTAAATTAATGAACAGGGATTTTGACCGGAAATGTCAAATGCATGAAGTCAAATTTCACATAGAAAGGTCCCTTGTTGTTAAACAACTCAAATCCGAAAGGGGTAACGAAAATGGCAAAAGCACTCTCCAAACCTGAAAGCAACCTCAAGAAACTCACGAAGTCCCCGATCCCGATGAACTTTGTGAAAAAACACAACGCCACATGGAACCATCAGGACTGGCTCGATTTTCTCGACTATCTGAAAGAGAAAAATTATTTTCCGATCGACACGGACAAAGTCGGGCTTCTTCTCGAAGAAAAGAAGGCGCAGTACATCGCTCTCAAGAACAAATAACATTCTGAAAGAGCATATCGCATATCCACGGATCACTGTCCGGTTCCCTCCGGACGGTGCAAGGGGATATGTATTGCAGTCATTATGGAACGAAAACCTCTGATCGCACTGACAATGGGGGACCCTGCGGGAATCGGTCCCGAAATCATTGTACGTATGCTTGCCGCGCATCCGGAGTTTCAGGACGGGGCGGATATCGTTGTGTACGGATGCCCGGAGGTTATTGAGGACGCGGCAAAGCGTTTCCTGCCCGGACAGGATTTCCGGTATCCGGTCAGGGCGACAGGATCAATGAAAACCGGCGGTTTTCATTTCGGGGAACTCTCCGCGCAATGCGGCAGAGAAGCATACGAAGCGGTCTGCGCGGCAGCCCGGGACGCACTGGCGGAAAAAGTCGATGCCGTTGTAACGGCGCCGGTCAACAAGGCGGCAGTCAATCTGGCGGGAATACCTTTCACCGGACACACGGAGCTGATCGCCGGAATCTGCGGAACGGACGATTTCGCCATGATGCAGTCCGCCGGAAACCTGCGCGTTGCGTTTGTCACGACTCATATCGCGCTGAAAGACGTTCCGAAGTTCGCCACACGGGAACGGATCATCAAAACGACGCGCCTTCTGGAAAACGCAATCCGTGCCGAAGGAATCACTGAACCGAAAATCGGGATCGCCGCGATCAATCCGCATGCAGGCGAGAATGGAAACATGGGGACGGAAGACGAGCTGGTGACAAAACCGGCCGTAATGCACATGCAGGAAATGGGTATGAAGGTGGAAGGCCCGTTCCCCCCTGACACACTTTTCATCAAAAGCACTCTGGACCGTTTCGACGGAATCATTTCGATGTATCACGATCAGGGACACATTCCATTCAAAATGCTTGCGTTTGATCGCGGCGTAAACTCGACGCTCGGACTGCCGGTCATCCGCACAAGCGTGGATCACGGCACCGCGTTTGAAATCGCCGGGAAAGGCATCGCCGATACCGGCAGTTTCGCCGCCGCGTTTCAGATCGCACTCAAACGGGCACGCGCACGCCTGGAACGGCAGTAACATCCGCCAATGCCGCAGAGTTATGGAAAACAAACAGAAAAAGGAACAGCATCATGTTTGAATTGGACATCCGCCGGGAATTTTCTGCGGCGCATCAGTTGAAAGGATATAACGGCGACTGCTCGAATCTTCACGGGCACAACTGGACGGTGGAGGTATTCATCCGTTCGGAACATTTGGACGAGGTCGGGATTGCACTGGATTTCAAGGTTCTCAAGAAAGAACTGGATGTGATTCTTGCCGGGCTCGACCACAAATTCCTGAATGAGCATGAAGAATTCAGGACAAAGAATCCGACCAGCGAAAATATCGCCATGTATATCTACAAAACACTCTCCGCAAAAATCAATACGGAAACCGTCAAAGTCTCCAAAGTGAGAGTTTGCGAATCCGCCAGTTCAGGAGCCACCTATTTTGAATAAGAATCCGATGGAAGAAATGGAATTCACTCCGCTGGAGGAGCGTCTCATGCTCCGCAGCGGCGATTCTTCGCTTGCAGGACGCCAGAAACAGGCGGCGGTAATCGTCGCCATTCTGTTTCTTGCGCTTTTCATTGTTGCCGCGATTGTCGTGAAGAACTACATTGCCGTGGCAATGATCGGAGTCATTTATGTCATTCTGACTCTTGTGGAAAAGCTCTGTTACATCAAGGCGATTTCCGCTTACCGCGCCCTTGTGGTCAAGTTAGGCAAAACCTTGAACGGGAAAAAATAGGAGAACCGGGAGGATGCTCCCGGCTGCCACAGTTTTACGGCTGTTCCTCCAGCCTTACATCATCGAACCATGCTTCTCCGGCGGCATCCCATATCCAAAGTCCGACGGCAACTCTGCCGCCGGTTTCCGGGGGTGTGGTAAAATCCACGCACTCGCGGAACCACGGGTTCGTTCCGATATAGCGTCCAAACCCCCGGACAGTGAACTTCCCGGCATTGTCCGAGATATAAACGCCCGCTCCCAGATTGGAATCTCCGGACAATCTGAGCCCCCGGGTTCTGATAAAACATGAAAAGCGGTATTTTGTATTCGGTTTTATGCCGCCAATCCAGTTGACGACATTCATTTTCCCGCCTGTCACATTTGCAAAATGAATGCTTTTCCCGTCTGTGATGAAAATCCTGTCATCCAGTTCCGCCTTGTCATTTCCACTTTTGTTCGATGTCCATAAGCTCCAGGAACCGAAGCGGGATGACTGCTTCACCACATCGAACCCGCCGTCAGGAATCAGGTTGCGTCTCTGAGTTCCGGCACGCCTCATGACGCCGAAATCCTCAACGGCGTGGAAACTTCTGCCCGGAGCCGGACTCCACTGATAATAAATCTCGGATTTTTTATTTGCGAGAGCCCGATGGCGGGCAAAATTCACGGGAAAACCATCCTCTCCGATCTTCCCCAGCATTTTTTTAGGAACCCGGAACTCCGCAATCCATGCTTTTTCCGAACGTGTCACCTGCACCTGCGCTCCACTGTTCCAGTTTACATCCGTCTGAATGCCGGACGGGGTCAACGTACACTTCGCATCGTAAAGGACGCCATTTGCATTGGCGGCAAAATGAAAATAGTTTCTGCGGTCGCCGGACGGATTCAGAAACAGTTCCACACAGGAATCCGCATACAGTTTCGGCGCATCCGGAGTTTTCGCATCGGCAATGATGCTGCTCATTTCCGGTTCTTCACACTCATACCTGAAAACATAACGGCTGCTGTCCTCGGACAAAGTCACAACAGTCTTCACTTCCGCAATTTCCCCTTTGTAAGGGCGCAGATAAACCCTGCCGGGAATGGAACACTCCCAGGAACCGAAAGACTGCTGAATCTTCCGGTATTTTTCTGCTTCGGCAAGGATGGGGCCGAGCATTTTTTCACGCATGAAAACAATGCGTTTCCGTGCATCAGGCTCTTTCACCGCGAGCCTTTCCGCCCGTTGAAAAAGCCGCTTGAACTGCTCCAACTGCTCCGGGGTATAGATTTTCGTCCAGAAGTCACGGATATTCGGAAGTTCCGGAGACGGTCCATACGAGGTTTCGCGAATTTTTCCGAGAACTCTTTCCGTCCACAGCGTTTCCAGCGTTTCAAAAAATTCCTGCATCGGTTCCGCGGCGCTTCCGAACATGGTTCTGTAATGGTCTTTCAGCAAAGCATCCACATCGGTTTCCGAATTCCATGTCACTTTGGACAAAACATAATAGTTCAGGTAATTGAAGATGAAATAATCGGTTTCCGATTCATAATACACGCCATTGAGCCGACTCCCGCGCTTCGTGAAATATTCGGCGGTAGATCTTGCCAGCATGGCGGGAATTCCAACAAAAGCGGCTTTCCCCATATGTTTTCCCGGATAGACCCACACGTTGAGCTTGCGCCCGCCGAGCTTTTCACTCCATCGCCGGATCTGCCCGTCATGATATGCCTGATCATGTCTTCCGGGCCCCATGACTGCAAGCTGGACCGCCACATTGCCCGGAATTGCACACTTCGGTATTCTGTCATACGGAGAGTATGCCATCTGGGTAACGGTTCCCTTGATTCCTTCTTCAGCAAGACGGTTCGCAATGTCCGCCGTGAACTGCCAGATGAAGTCACTGACAGCCTGCTGCCGGCTTTGCGTCTGGTCGCGCCCCGGTTCCGCGATCTTCCGGCATTTTCCGCATCCGCACCAGTAGAGCCAGTCATGCGGCATGACGGAATAGTATTTTCTCGGAAGACCATTTCCGTGAAGCCACCATTTTCCATAAGAACAGTATGCCTGCCGGACATCGGCGCTCTCCCCCTTGAAATAAGATTTCGCATCCAGATAAATCTCCTCGGTGATTCCGCTGGTAAGGCAAAGCTGCGGAGCGTGCCTCGTCGCGGAATCCGTCTCCCGGATAAAGCGCCTGCCGTCGGGAAGGAGTGCGAAATATTCCGGGTGAGTCTCTCCGAAACGCTTGTCATAGCTGCGGTGCCCCAATCCGTGTGCGAACGAAATGGACTGCTCCTCCATGCGCAGACGGACATAATTCATGCCATATCCCCGCACACCGTTGTACAAGTCATTTTCTTCATACCAGATACCATTCGGAGAAATGTATTTGCGGGCAATATAATCAGGACGTTCCACAATATGAATCTTCTGCGGCAGAGTCACAACCCCTTTTCTGACGGCAACCGTCCCAATCTCTCCGGGAAAGAAAAAACGGACCCCGGCAAACCGTTCAAGGAAATCATAGACTCCGGAAAGCGTGCCCCGCCGGTAACAATGGCTCCACGGATTCTGTTCCGGGGACTTCGCCGGATCGTCCCTGCCGAGAATATAGATGGCATTTTCTTTCCGGACGATGAAATATCCCTCGTCCGCAAGTTCTTCCACATTCAGCCCCGCAGCCTTTGCCGCGGCATTGTCCCCCAGAACAACGGCAAAAGCCTTTCCGGTCTGTTCTGCAACAACCGGTATCTTCGAGCCGGTCACTTTTTCCAGATAAGTCTGTAATTCTCCTGCGGCAAACTTCAGAAGCGGAATTTTCTCCGGAACAACAATTTCAAATGCGGCAATATTTTCCGCCTGCCCTCCTGTTTCATTAATACGCGGAAGTCCTCCTGCATAAATGCCGTAAGCCAGCATCCCCAATAAGATCGCAAAGATTGTTTTCATGGAAAAACTCCAGTTACTTTGCAGGAACGACATCCAGTTTAACCGAATCGATCTTGAGAACCCAGCCGCCGTCTCCCGGCTTTTCCGGCGTCAAAACTGCTGTTACAGTAAAACCGTCCATGCCTTTTTTACTGCGCTCACCAAGTTTTCCGGTAAAAACATATTCTTTCGGCTCGGAAGTCAACCGGTACCGTTTCTGGTCATTTTCCGTGTAGGCGCCTTTCTTTGTCCAGGCAACGCCGCAGCCGAGAAATCCCTTTCCTGAAGCAGTCATGCGGATTGTCACCAGATCATCCGCCTTCACCGGGACACTTGCCAGCCGGCGGTACGTATCATACTCCGCATTCTCCTTTAACGTAATCCGGATTGAGTTCCGCTCTCCTTCCTTTATGATCTCCGCCCTGCCATTTGAATCCGTGTTGAACCATCCGTCGGCGGTCTTCCATTTTGTGACCTTTTGAAAATCGCCGTTAATGTCCACCTCTCTCGCGGAAAGAGCCAGCGAAGCCAGCAGTACTGCAGTAATGAGCCCGATTTTTTTCATGCCATCTCCTTTTTCTGTAGTTTTATAATGAAATGACCGGATTTGTCACCAGTCGTTGAATTGCCCCGTATCCGGAAAAATACCGGTCGGATGAAACAGTATATGATACGCATTCGACCTTGCCAGAACATAAGTCCGCGCAAGGGTTCCGGTATGCCCGTCGGCAAAAGAAACATTGGCAAAACCTTTATGCCGGAAGGAACCGGGCACTTTCTCCGCATAATTGTAGCCGCCGACAGTTTGCGTATCCTGATAATCCGAAGTCCTCAGCGTCCGGGAGGGGTGTCGATAGCGTGTGATTTTCGTGACCAGAACGGAATCAAGTCCGTAAAAATAGTTGATCGTAAAAGTCTGATCGACGCGCGCCTCCTGGGACGGACAGGCAAACCGGGAGCGTCTGTCATATCCGTAACTTTCGCTGTCACGTCCGAGAATGTATCCCACGTTAGTATCAGGCTCTTTTACCTGAAGATACTCATTGATGAAACCGCTTTTCCGATTCCACCAGATGATCTGGGAACCACTTCCCGAAACACCTCCGGTCCAATGGCTGTATGGGAAAAAATAATCCTGATTATCAGAAACGTACATCTGCACTGCCTTGCCAATGGTATTATGGTTGTTGAGACAGGAAATGCCTCTTGCCTTTTCTCTGGCGCTGTTCAATGCCGGAAGAAGCATCGCCGCAAGAATCGCAATGACTGCAACCACGATGAGGAGCTCTATGAGGGTAAAAATTTTCGCCTCTTCACCAGAATTTGTGG